>NZ_CADIKB010000001.1 GCF_902859825.1 Paraburkholderia phenoliruptrix
GAGCGATTTCAACAGGACGAGGCTGGGCCTGGGGATCAATGTCGTGCCGGCCCCTGTCGACCTGGCTGACTTGCTGGCCGACGAACTGGACGAACTGCGTGCCGTTCATCCACATAGGCAGATCGAGCTGGATATCAGCGGCAGCATGAAGGGAAACTGGGACGGCCGGCGACTGCAGCAACTCTTTCAGAACCTGATCGTGAATGCCATCAAATATGGGGCGCCGGGTACGCCCGTGCGCGTCGAGGGGCACGGGGACGCGACGCAGGTCCGTATCGACGTCAGGAACCATGGCCCGGTCATCGAGTGCGCGACGCTTGGCCGCATCTTCGAGCCGCTGACCCGGGGAGCGTGCGATCCGTCAACCTCTCCGGGCGAGGGCAGCCTTGGACTCGGTCTGTACATTGCACGCGAGATCGCCAAGGCTCATCACGGGGTTATCGAAGCACGCTCCGACGAAACAGAGACTGTGTTTTCGGTGTCATTGCCGCGCGCCGTCGGTACGGCAAACGAGCCTTGACGGACCGCGACTGCGACCCCACTGACCCTCACCGTAGGCGGCCGATAGGCGATGGGACGCTACGGTGATAACGCCCGTCAGCTTATTGGATAGTTTCATGTCTCCTCCTTTAATCGCCATAGTTCGACTGATGTTTGGCTCGATCGACTTCTCATCCGAAATCGATTCATTCTGGTAAGACGGATCGCATATTGTTTATTTAGTAATGCGTATCGACTGAAGTTCATGGTCCACTTGCTGCGCTTGGAGTCCGTGTATGGCGTATAAATGAACTCTGCGGCGAAAATCGATCCGTTCCTTTCCAGCACGCTGCGTCAGAGCTTCAATGATTGCGTCAGGCGTCAGCGGTCGCAGATGGCCTGTTAGCTGGCTCCACGAGTGCCGGATACCGGCACGCGCCGGGTCTCGGCTCTTTCTAGGCGGCTGTGTGCATGAACGTGCTGTCCTCACTAGCGAGTTCCAGCTCGAAGCAGCGACCGCTGCCTGAGTTGCCTCCAAAGATCAGGCAGCGCTTACCCCTAAGATCAAGTTGCATCTGACTCCTGGTGCCCCATTCCGGAGCTTGTAGAAAAATGAGGCGGCGGAACGCTTCGCACTGGGGCGCTGCGAGTTGCCTGCTGTGTCTTGGTGACACTTCGCACCGCCGCTGCATATGAAGAAAAAGGCGGCACACGATCGCATCCCGTCGTCTCGCGCGTTGGCCACCGCCCGACGGCGCCATGGCCCCAACAGGCGGCACGCTGTCGCCCTTGGACAACCCGGGACTCAAGGCGAACGGGCGTGGCTAAATCGCCCGTTGATAGATAGTGCAAAACTGCCCGTCTGAGCGAATCATCTGATTTCTCCCGTAAGGAGCCATCCCGGTCGACGATACCCGTTTCTGGGTTGTGCGGCCGCGCATTGCCGGCGGCACGGTGTCGGGTATCAGTACCTTGATATCGGGTTCGCACATCGGCATGGACATCGGCACGTCGGAAAAGGCTCGACGCGATTTCGTCGGTCTTGAGTCGCCGCCGGTCCTCGCCACGGGCACGCCAGGGCGCGAGTTCGTGCTCCGAAGCAAAAATATCGGCTCGCTCGATATCGGTTCGCCGATTTTCTTCCGGCGACTCCAGGTCGGGCAGATCGTCTCCTACTCGCTGGACGCTGACGGCGCTGGAATGACAATCCACGTCTTCATCAATGCGCCTTACGACAAGTACGTGACGGATGACACGCGTTTCTGGCATGCAAGCGGCGTGGACGTCAAGCTGGACACGACCGGCGTCACGATTGAAACGGAGTCCATGGTATCCATGCTCACCGGCGGACTTGCGTTCGAGAATCCGCCCGACTCGACCACGAGCAAGGAAACCGAGGCGCTGCACCAGTACGAACTTTTCGCCACACGCACCGAGGCGATGAAGCCGCACGACACGATCGTCGACAAATACGTGTTGAACTTCAAGGAGTCGGTGCGCGGCTTGACGGTTGGCTCTACGGTCGACTTCCGCGGCATCGTGGTTGGCGAGGTCACAGCGATCCGTGCGCACTTCGACCCGAAAACCATGGAGTCCAGCGTTCCCGTCGATGTGAACGTTTATCCCGAGCGTCTGATTTCGCGCGATGGCTGGGACCGCAACGGTGGCAACACATCAGCGGAACGACAGCAGGTCGCGGACCGCTTGATATCGAAGGGGCTGCGGGCGCAGCTCAGAACGGGCAGCCTTCTTACCGGACAACTGTACGTCGCGCTCGACTTCTTTCCCGCCGCGCCCAAGACGGCAGTGGACTGGAACAGGAAGCCGTCGCAACTGCCGACTGTGCCGGGTAACCTGCAAGGCCTGCAGGAATCCATCACGAGTCTCGTCGCCAAGCTCAACGCGATTCCGTTCGAGGGGCTCAGCACGGACCTGCGCAAAACGCTCGGCGATGCGGACGCGCTGCTGGAAACCATCAATACCGATATCGCACCGGATGCCAAAGCGACGTTCGCCGCGGCTCGAGACGCACTGTCGACGGCGAATCGCGCATTGCAAAGCGACTCGCCTTTGCAGCAGGGCACCGCCGAGACGATGCACGAACTGTCGCGTGCGGCGGTTTCGATCCGTTCGCTGGCTGAATATCTCGAACGTCACCCGGAAGCACTGATCCGCGGCAAAACTAAGGACAAGCCATGAGCCTGTATCGCGTGCTCGCCTTGGCGACGATCGCTTCGAGCGTTATCGCAGTGGGATGTGCGACGTCGCCCACCACGCGTTTTTATACGCTGAGTCCAGTCCGGGTTGGCGAACCGACGTCGGCTGTCAACCCGATAGCGATAGCGATCGGTCCGGTTACGGTCCCCGATCTGGTCGATCGCCCGCAAATCGTCTCTACCATCGACGTAAATAGAGTATCCATCGATGAGTTTGCTCGATGGGCGGATCCGCTTAAGAGCCAGGTTGCACGTGCACTCGCCGAGGATCTCACGCAACTGATCCCGGGTTCGGTCGTGTCGGTTTATCCGCAGCGTGCGAGTGGCAGCAGCCACGGGGTATCCGTTGATGTGCAAAGCTTTGATTCACCGAAAGATGGGGGTGCGGTGACGTCGGCGGTGGTCTGGTCGGTGCGGCCGTCGAAGGGAAATGCCATCGACGGGCGCAGCGTTGTCCGCGAGAACGTTCGCGGGGCTGGCTACAATGCGCTGGTCAGTGCACATAGTCGGGCCCTTGCGTACGTGGCGAGTGATATTGCTGCAGCGATACAGTCCGCCAGGCGCCAGCGTTTCTGATGCGGAGGAACGTAGATCCAGCCTGTTGTACGATCAACGCATGGTGTGCGAGACACGATCAGGGGGCGTCAACGAATCGAAGTTGTCGTGTCCGAATTTGAGCGAGAACAATTGCTGTCAATGAGCCGTTCGTGATGGGGGCCTTATTCGCTGGCGAATTTCTCTTCAGAAAGACTTCTTGATGTCCTCCGTCGTGGCACTTCCTCGTATGGTATTAGTCAACATCTGCTGCTAGCCCTTCAAAAAACGCGGCGGGGTCCGCGGCGGAAGTGTTGCCGTTTCGGCCTCGGGATGTTGCTCAGAGCTGCGATGGATCGTAGCCCGGTTTCTGATACAGCGTGTCCCATTTGTCGCGGATATCGTGGTCGTACACTTCCTTGACCCAAGCCGATGGTTGCACAACTTCTATGCCGACCGAGACAGACTCTTTGCCATAACCGAGGATGGTCGTGACTACCTTCGTGATGCCATCAGAAAGCTGCTGCTTTTGCTGTTCCGATTTCCCTGGCCACATTTTCACAATGACGTGAGGCATCGACGACTCCTTTTTAGCGTGCGGCAACGGTGCCCGGATACTGGTCGTCGGCCACGTGCTCGAGCCAATCGACCGCCTTGCCACCGAGCGCCTCCTGGATGGCGATATGCGTCATAAAGGTTTCGGCCGATGCGCCGTGCCAGTGCTTCACGCCCGCCGGGATCCACACAACGTCGCCTGGCCGGATGACCTCAAGCGGGCCGTCCCAGCGCTGGACGTAGCCACTGCCGGCCGTCACAATCAGTGTTTGGCCGCGTGGATGCTGGTGCCAGGCCGTACGCGCGCCCGGCTCGAACGTCACACTGCCACCGGACGCGCGAGTCGTTTCGTTCGGCTGAAACATCGCGTCTATACGGACGGTGCCGGTGAACCACTCCGCGGGCCCCTTGACCGAGGCGACAGTGCCGCAACGCTTCACTTCGATTTCCATTGACTGCTCCTGTTCAGAGGTTCGCCCGCGGCAACGGCATGCGCCACGTGGTCGTTGACTGAACTTTACTGCTCACTCCGTAGCTCCGGTAGCTGCTAGACTTCGCTGACTGATATGAGCATGATTCATAATGTCGAAAGTCGATCTCAATGTCCTGCGCGCCTTTCTCGCCGTCGCCCGCGAGCGAAGTTTCACCCGTGCGGCCGCTCAGCTCGGCGTATCGCAGTCCGCCTTGAGCCATTCGATGCGAGGCCTGGAGGAAAAGCTGGGGCTTCGCTTGCTAACGCGGACGACGCGTGGCGTGTCGCCCACCGAAGCAGGTGAGCGACTGTTGGCAAACGTTGGGCCGTACTATGAGCGCATCGACGCCGAACTGGACTCGTTGAGCGCTTTGCGGGACAAGCCGGCGGGTCTTATCCGCATCTCGGCGCACGATCATGCGGCCGATACGATTCTGTGGCCGAAGCTCAAAAAGCTGCTACGCCGATATCCCGACATTTCGGTAGAAATCAACATTAACTACGGCATGGTCGACATCGTTACCGAGCGATTTGATGCGGGCGTGCGAAGCGGCGACCTCATTGCGCAGGACATGATTGCCGTACGAATAGGCCCCGATTTCAGAATGGCAGTCGTCGGTTCGCCGGCTTATCTTGCGTCGCATGGACGTCCGGCAAATCCGCGTGATCTGGCGGCGCACAGTTGCATCAATCTTCGCCTTCCGACGCGTGGCGGGTTATATGCGTGGGAATTCGGGAAGAGACGTAACACGCTGCACGTTAATGTGCATGGCCAGTTTATATGCAACACGACGCCTCAAATGCTCGAGGCCGCGGTAGAGGGGTACGGACTTGCCTATGTGCCGTACGATCTCGCGGAACCGCATATCGCCAGCGGTCGTCTTGGCAGTGTCCTTGACGATTGGTGCCCTTTGGTGCCCGGGTACCATCTTTACTATGCGAGTCGTCGGCAAACGTCGCCCGCATTTGCCTTGGTTGTCGATTCCTTGAGATACGGCAACTAACGACAACGACGACCGCTTTCCGGTCGTGCCAGGCACGACGCTGCGTCCTCCGCGTGCAGCCGTCGCGCATGCATTGTTCGTTTCGGATACGCCTTCACTCCAACGCGCACGGGGCTCGTCGACCAGGCAGCCCCTGCTTTTCCACGTCCACTGTTTAACGCGGGTAAATTCGGCCGTACCACGGTGCCTGGCACATTCCCTAAGAGAGCGGCTGGCGCTCAGCTGACCTTGGGCGCCCCAAACCGGCAACAAACCTCCATGCGCGGCTCCGGGATCGGCGCCCACCTTGGCCGCGCGAGTCGGTCTTTTCCTTCTCCCTGTTTTCTGCACCTGATACACAAACGGCTCGCATTACCAAAGGTATGGGAAAGTGCACACAAAATGTAGCTGGATGGGTCAATTTGGCTTGGTACTCTGCCATTCATGCACTAACCGCCGCTCAGCGCTCGGTCTCGCGCACGAAGATGCGGCTTTCTCCCTGTGAAGTCGCCAATCGTTCGATACGGCTCGGCTGAGCTCTTCCGTTGTGACGGAAAAATGCCTTGGTGCATCGGCCCGCGTGACGGACAGCGCCGCACTTCAATTCCTTGAACCTGCCAGTTGGGATGACAGAATGGCCCCAAACCTGACATTCGCGCCTCAAGGCGTGCTCCATCCGGCCGCAGTCGATGCGGAAGAAGTACGACCGGCTGTCAAACCTATCGCCGTTTCCAGCACCGACATCCTTACAGTCAAGAATCTGTCGAAAATCTTCGGCCCAAAACCGCAGCGTGCTGCGGAACTCGTCAAGCAAGGCCTGGGCAGAAACGAGATCTTCGAACAGACCGGCAATATGGTTGCCGTGAATGACGTTAGTCTCAGTGTGCGGGCAGGGGAGATCTTCGTCGTCATGGGTCTTTCCGGTTCAGGCAAGTCGACGCTGGTTCGGCTGCTGAATCGTTTAATCGAACCCACGTCGGGCCAGGTCATTCTCGAAGGCCGCGACATCGCGCCCATGTCCACGCTGGAATTGCGCGAAGTTCGCCGCAAGAAGATGGCCATGGTATTCCAGTCGTTCGCGCTGCTGCCCAATCGCTCGGTGCTCGACAACATTGCCTATGGGCTGGAAGTCGCAGGGCAGAAGAAAGCCGAGCGCTATGACATCGCCCGCGCCGCGCTCCAGCGCGTCGGTCTGGGTTCGTATGAAAAACTCCTCCCGAGTGAACTGTCCGGCGGTATGCAGCAGCGCGTCGGTCTTGCTCGTGCGCTCGCGGTGAACCCGTCAGTGCTCCTGATGGATGAGGCTTTTTCGGCGCTCGACCCGCTCATTCGGTTCGAAATGCAGAACGAGCTATTGCGCCTGCAAAAAGAAGAGCAGCGAACCATCGTCTTCATCTCGCACGATATTGAAGAAGCGATCAAGATCGGCGGCCGGATCGGCATCATGAAAGACGGTTGCCTCATTCAGGTGGGCACGCCCGCGGAGCTGATCCAGTCTCCTGTTGACTCGTATGTACGGGACTTCTTCCGCAATGTCGACGTATCGCTTTTCCTGAAGGCATCCAGTCTGATGGCGCCGGTGGACCGGCGGCTGATTGCCTGCGATGTGGGCACGTCCGCCGAACGCTACCTCAATCAGCTCATCGACAGCGGTGTCGAGTGCGGCTATGTCTGCGACGACGCAGGACGGTATCAAGGCTGTGTCACTGCCGCGTCCCTGCACAAGGCGGGCACGCGCCCGGTGCGCGAAGCGCTATTGCGCGACGTGAACGCGGTCACGCTCGACGCCGATCTTCACCAGCTCGCCGACATTGCGTTGAGCCAGGAGCACGATGTGCCTGTCACCGACGCGATCGGCAAACTCGCTGGCGTCGTCTCGTGCCGGGCAATCCTCAAACAGGTCATGGAACGGAGAGCAGCATGAATTCGTCGATCATCGGAAAGTTTGCGGAGAACGCCGTCAACTTCCTGTTCCAGCATTTTCGCGGCGGCTTCGACGCCTTTTCGGCCGCACTTGGTGCAGTCGTCAAACTGCTCGAAGATGGTCTCGCCGCGGTTCCGTTTGTCGCAATGCTCGTCATTCTCATGGCGTTTGCGCTGTGGCGGCGTGGCGTCCTCTTCTCGGCATTCGTCGGTATTGCGCTTCTCGCGATTCATTACATGGGGTTGTGGTCCCAGACGGTCTCGACACTCGCGCTCGTCGTCGCCGCGACTTTCTTCAGTCTCGTGATCGGCGTGCCGCTCGGCATATGGGGCGCGCGTAACCGGCGCGTCGAGGTGGTGCTGCGCTCGCTTCTGGATTTCATGCAGACCATGCCGGCATTCGTGTACCTGATCCCCGCCGTGATCCTGTTTGGCCTTGGCCGCGTGCCCGCGGTCATCGCGACCATCGTGTTCTCCATGCCGCCGGTCGTCCGCCTCACGACGCTTGGCATCCGGCAGGTGCGAGAAGAATTGCTGGAAGCCGGCCGCTCATTCGGCAGCACAGATACACAGCTTCTGTGGAAGATTCAATTGCCGAATGCGCTGCCATCCATCATGGCGGGCGTCAATCAGACCATCATGATGGCGCTGTCGATGGTCGTGGTCGCGTCGATGATCGGTGCAGGCGGTCTCGGTGAATACGTATTGAGCGGAATCCAGCGGCTAGACATCGGCATCGGTTTCGAAGGCGGCCTCGGTGTCGTTTTGCTCGCCATCGTGCTCGATCGTTTGACGGAAAGCTTTGGCGTGAGGTCAAAGAAAGCCGGGACGGGTGCGCGGACGGCGAAGGCCGGCGCGGGTGCGGCGGCGCGCACCTGACTGAAGCGGTACGCAGTGTGGGGACCAGACGCTGAGTCGCAGCAGCGGTCGTTGAAACTTTAACGAATCTTATAATCAGGTAGGAGTACTAGATGAAAGACAACATATTCAAGTCGCTCGTCGTGAAACTGGCGATATCCGCCGCGGTCGCGGCCGGCAGCGGCGTGATGCCCGCCGTCGCGGCAGAACCGGTCAAGATTGCGGTCACCAACTGGGCGGACGTGCTGGCCGTAGCCAATGTGGCGAAGTACGTTCTCGAGAATAATCTGAAGCAACCGGTTCAGTTCGTGCAGGCAGACATCGGCATTCAGTATCAGGGTGTTGCGCGCGGCGACCTCGACATCATGGTCGGCGGTTGGCTTCCGGTCACCCATGGAACCTACTACGCCAAGTACAAGAACGATATGGATGATGTCGGCATCATCTATACGGGCGGCAAGAACGGCTGGGCCGTGCCGACGTATGTGCCTGAGTCCGAGGTCTCGTCGATCGCCGACCTGGCGAAGCCCGAGGTCAAGAGCAAATTGAACAGCACGATTCAAGGCATCGAGCCTGGCGGCGGTTTGATGCAGGCTTCGGAAAAGACGATCAAGGCCTACGACCTCAACGGCTATACGCTGCAATCGTCCAGCGAAGCGGGCATGCTCGCCAGCGTCTCGCGTGCCTATCAGTCGAAGCAATGGATCGTGGCGACCGTATGGAGCCCGCACTGGCTGTTCCAGAAGTGGCAGATGCGTTACCTGAAAGATCCGAAGGGCACGCTCGGCGGTGAAGAGCAGATCCACGCGTTCGCCTCGAAGCAGTTCGCAAGCAAGTTTCCCCGCGCGGATGTCTTTTTCAAACACTTCAAGCTGACGCTCGCGGATGTCGAGTCGATCGAATATCAGGGCAACAGCACGAACGACTATGCGACCGCGGCAAAGAAATTCGTGGACGCCCATCCCGAGAAAGTCAAGGCCTGGCTCGAGCAGTAGACGGCGAGCAGCCTCGCCGTGAGCGGAGATCTCACGCTCACGGCAGATGCCGCAGCAGCCCGTAGGGGCGCAACAGAAGCATTGGGCAACGCAACCACGAATGGAAACTGGGCACCACAAGATGCATGCGTGCTCAGGCAAGACCCGCCTTACATGATTTCATCCGGAGTGACCACGTGAACGAGAACGCGCGTTTTTTTGCTGAAAACCTCCAGAGCCGTGACCCCGTCATAGCATCTGAAATTGCGTTGGAATTGCGCCGTCAGCAGACGCAGATCGAACTGATCGCATCCGAAAACATTGTTTCCGCCGCGGTAATGGAAGCACAAGGGACCGTGCTGACCAACAAGTACGCGGAAGGCTATCCGTCGAGGCGGTATTACGGCGGTTGTGAGCACGTCGACAGAATCGAAGCGTTGGCAATCGACCGCGTGAAGGCGCTGTTCGAAGCCGAATATGCGAATGTACAGCCACATTCGGGAGCACAGGCAAACGGCGCGGTCATGCTCGCGCTCGTGAAGCCGGGCGAGACGGTAATGGGCATGTCGCTCGATGCAGGCGGCCATCTGACGCATGGCGCGCGCCCGGCGCTTTCCGGCAAGTGGTTCAACGCGGTGCAGTACGGCGTGAATCGCGACACCTACCGCATCGACTACGACGAAGTGCGCCGGCTAGCCGAGGAGCATCGGCCGAAGCTGATCATCGCCGGCTATTCAGCTTATCCACGTGCTCTCGATTTCGCCAGATTCCGCGAAATCGCTGATAGCGTCGATGCATTGCTGATGGTGGATATGGCGCACATCGCGGGAATCGTTGCGGCGGGCAGGCACGAGAATCCTGTTCGTTTCGCCGACGTCGTCACCTCGACCACGCACAAGACGCTGCGCGGACCGCGCGGCGGGTTCGTGCTGACGAACAATGGCGACATCGCGAAGAAGATCAACTCGGCGGTTTTCCCGGGACTGCAGGGCGGCCCGCTCATGCATGTCATCGCGGGTAAAGCGGTTGCATTCGGGGAAGCGCTGCGCCCCGAGTTCACCGCGTACATCGATCAGGTTCTGCGCAACGCACAGGCACTCGGAAACGTCCTGAAGTCCGGCGGATTGAAGCTCGTAACCGACGGCACGGACAACCATCTGTTGCTCGTCGATCTGCGTGCAAAGCGCCTTACCGGAACTCAGGCCGAGAAGGCCCTCGAACGCGCCGGCATTACCTGCAACAAGAATGGCATTCCGTTCGATACGGAGAACCCGACCGTCACCTCAGGTATTCGCCTCGGCACTCCCGCGGGGACCACGCGCGGTTTTGGCACGACGCAGTTCGAGCAGGTCGGCGAAATGATCATCGAGGTGCTGTCGGCACTCGAGCGCGAACCCGACGGCGACGAGAAGGTCGAGCGCACGGTGCGCGCTCGCGTGCGCGAGCTGTGCAACCAGTTCCCGATTTACTCCAGCGCTGACGCACTTGTTTAACCACAACGGCGCATAACGACTGATACACGTCGTCAGGAGACATTGCGCCGTCTATTGAAGAGAGAATCCAGATGAGTTTCGAGGGCGTACATACACCGCTCGTCACACCGTTCCATGCGGATGGCGAGATCAACCACGAGCTGCTCGGCAAGCATGCGGCTAATCTCGCGGGCCGCGTCGCGGGGCTCGGGATCGGCGGCACCACGGGTGAATACTATGCACTCAGCTTCGACGAGCGCGTACGAACGTTCGACACTGTCGCGCAGGCAGCGGGCGGAAAGACCTATCTGACCGCGGGCATCAACGCGACGACCACGAAAGAGGTCATCCGTCTCGGGCAGGAAGCGAAACGTGCGGGACTCTCCGCGTTGCTTTTGGCCGCGCCGTATTACGCGCAGCCGACGCAGGACGAGCTGCTCAACCACCTGCTGAAGGTGGATGACAGCCTCGACATGCCGATCATGCTGTACAACTTTCCCGCGCGCACGGGAACGGAAATCGGTGACGGTATTCTCGCCACGTTGCTCGACCGGCCGAACTTCATCGCGATGAAGGAGAGTACGGGCGATATCTCGCACCTGCATCACCTCGCGACGCATTTCCGCGAGAAGCTCGTGCTGAGTTGCGGAATGGACGACCAGGCGCTCGAGTTCTTCGTGTGGGGTGCGAAGAGCTGGGTCGCGGGCGCGTCGAACTTTCTGCCGGAAGCGCACACGTCGCTCTTCGATGCATGTGTGAAGCGCGGCGACTTTGCAACGGGGCGTCAATTGATGGCGCGATTGCTGCCGGTGCTCGAACTGCTGGAGCGCAGCGGCAAATTCATTCAATACGTTCGCTACGGCTGCGAGCTCGCGGGCATGCCGGTCGGCGTTGCGCGTGCTCCGCTCGGCACCCTCAATGAAGAAGAGCGCGCCGCATTTGCGCGGCTCGTTCAACCCCTGTTGCGCAACACTCAGTAAGACTTCATGGCCTCGAATCTGGAATTCGTGCGTTTTCCCGCGCCTGACGGTGTGAACGGCTGGTGGGAAAGCCTGCCGCCCGCAGCGCCCGCAGTTGCCGTCACTGCGGAGCGGCACTATGACTGGGTTGTTGTGGGCGGCGGCATTACCGGGTTGTGCGCGGCACGGCGGCTGGCCGAGCTCGCGCCCGATGCTTCGATTGCGCTCGTCGAGGCGGATCGCATTGGACGCACCACGGCCGGACGCAATTCCGGGTTCTTCGTCGATCTGCCACACGACATCAGCAGCGAAAGTTACTCGCGAAGCGTGGAAGCCGATAAAGCCGATGTACGTTTGCAGCGGCACGGTATCGACTATGTGCGCTCGGTGGTGAAGCAAAAAGGCATCGATTGCGACTGGCGGGACGACGGCAAATTTCATGCGTCGGTCAACAGGAAGGGACATGCTGCGCTCGCGCACTTCGCCGAGGGACTGGCGCGCATCGGCGAAGATTTCGAATGGCTGGACGAGGCCGGAATCGCAGGCGTGACAGGCACGGACTTCTACGAAAGTGCGCTTTTTACCCCTGGGTGCAGCACGGTTCAGCCGGCGGCGCTGATGCGCGGGCTCGCTGCAAGCTTGCCCGAGAACGTAGCGGTATTCGAGTCGAGCGCTGTGAGGGGAATTTCGGACAACGGCTCAGCCAAGGTCTTGTCCTTTGCGAACGGCAAGCTGATCGCGCACCGTGTAGTGCTTTGCACGAACGCATATGCCGCGACGTTTGGCGGACATCCGAACGGTTTGTTGCCGGTCTATACATTCGCCTCCATGACGCGCGAAATGAATGCGGACGAAGTGCGCCGGCTCGGCGGCACCCGTTCCTGGTCGCTGATTCCCGCGGACCCGATGGGTTCGACCATTCGGCGTCTTGTCACGGACCGCATCTGCGTTCGCAATCATTTTGCGTTTCGACCGGGTCTGGAGGTATCTCAGGCGGACCTCACGAAGGCGAAGAGTCTGCACCGGCGTTCATTCGAGCGGCGCTTTCCCATGCTCGAAGACGTCGAACTCGAATACACGTGGGGCGGCCCTTTGTGTCTGTCGGTCAACAACGGAGCGCTCTTCGGGCGTCGCTCCGACGGTGTGTTCGAAGCGGTAGGGTGCAACGGCCTGGGCCTGAGCCGCGGTTCCGCGTCAGGCAAGCTCATCGCCGAATATGCGCTCGGCCGCGACAACGACCTGATCCGCCAGCTTTTGAACCAGCCCCATCCCCGCTCCTTGCCGATACGTCCTATCGCAGATGTTGCCGTGACCGCGGCTATCTGGATGAAGGAGTTTTCGGCGGGCGCCGAGCTTTAAATCAGAGGACAGCATATGACCAGCTATGAGGAATGGAAGCAGAAAGCAGAGGCGCTATCGCTCGACGGACGCGCGTTCATTGCAGGCGCACGGTGTCCTGCGGCATCCAGTGAGACCTTCGGCACGCTCAACCCGTCGACGGGACAATTGCTGGCCGAAGTCGCGAAGTGTGACACGAGGGATATTGACCGGGCCGTCGCGGCCGCACGAGACGCGTTCGAATCGGGCGTGTGGTCGAAAGCTGCACCAGCGGCGCGCAAGGCCGTGCTTCTGCGGCTCGCCGCGTTGATTGAAGAACACGCCGAGGAACTGGCGCTTCTCGAAGCGCTCGAGGCGGGCAAACCCATCAGCGAATGCATGGGGCTCGACATTCCCGAGTCGGCGGCATGCATCCGTTGGCATGCCGAAGTAACGGACAAGCGCTATGACGCGCTGTCTCCGTCGGGTGCGGGCGTGGTTAGCATGATCACGCGCGAGCCCATGGGTGTGGTGGGCGCGGTATTGCCGTGGAATTTTCCGGCGCTGATGCTCGCGTGGAAAATAGGCCCGGCGCTATCGGTAGGCAACAGCGTCATCGTCAAGCCCGCTGAACAAACGTCGCTTTCGACGTTGCGGATTGCCGATCTCGCCCTTGAAGCAGGCGTGCCTGCCGGCGTCTTCAACGTCGTGACCGGTTTCGGCGAGAGTGCGGGGCAGGCTTTGGGGCGGCACGGCGATGTCGATCTCATTGCATTCACAGGCTCCACGGAGACCGGCAAGCGCTTCCTTCACTATTCCGCGGATACCAACCTGAAACGGGTCGTGCTCGAATGCGGCGGCAAGAATCCGCAGGTCGTGCTCCCGGATGTTGCCAATCTCGACGCCGTGGCCGAGCAGGCAGTCGCGGCTGCGTTCTGGAACATGGGTGAAAACTGCAGCGCGGGCTCCCGTATCCTGGTTCCGTCGAGCCTGAAGGCGCAATTGCTCGAGAAGATAACTGCCGTGCTGGAGAACTGGAAGACGGGCGATCCACTTGATCCGGACGTGAAGCTCGGCGCGCTGATCGAAGAAAAGCACTACGAGAAAGTGCTCGCGCACATCGAGAAGGCAAAGGCAGAAGGCGCGCATCTCGTATGCGGCGGCAGGGCCACGCGGACTGAAACAGGCGGCTGGTTCGTCGAGCCGACCATTTTCGACAATGTCACCCCCCGTATGAGTATTGCGCGCGAGGAGGTGTTCGGTCCCGTCGTGTGCTTCATCGAATACACGGACATCGACGATGCGGTGCAGATAGCAAACGACACCTGCTATGGCCTTGCGGCCTCGCTCTGGACGGACAACGTCAATCACGCGCACAGGATCGCCGCACGCATTCGCGCGGGCACGGTGACGGTGAACTGCTTCGGCGAAGGCGACCTGTCCACGCCGTTCGGCGGTTTCAAGCAGTCGGGCTTCGGTGGTCGGGACAAATCCGTCTACGCGCACGACCAATACTGCGAGTTGAAAACGACCTGGCTGAAGCTCGACTAGGCCAAGCGCGGCGCGCGGTCACCGCCGCCGTGTGTAACAGGCAGGCGCTCACGCGCACCTTTACCGAGGAAGGACCCCGGCGACCCTGCCGGGCAATTGTCGTGCAAAACATCAAGTGAGATCTCATGCGATTCGGATTCATCGGGACGGGGACTATTACGAAAGCAGTCGTGACGGGCATGCTCAGATTCGATGTTGCGTTCGAGAGCATATCGCTATCGCCGCGCAACGAGAAGATCGCCGGTGAACTCGCGGCACTCGACGAGCGAATTAGCGTGTGCGCAAGCAATCAGGCAGTGCTCGAATCGTCGGATGCGGTATGCCTTGCAGTGGTCCCGCAGATCGCCGTGGACGTGCTCGGGCAACTGGAGTTTTCTGCGCGCCATCGCGTGATCAGCTTCCTTGCGGGTGTGCCTCTCGATCAGCTTCGCCGCCTCGTCGGACCGGTGCAGAGCGTGACACGCGCCGTTCCGTTACCGGCGGTGGCGGAAGGCCGGGGCAGCACGGCGATCTGTCCCGCCGACAAAACGGCCCGGGGCATTTTTTCCGCGCTGGGCGAAGCGGTGGAAGTGGACGACGAAAGCAGGTTCGACGCTCTCTCCGCCGTCACGGCGACCATGGCGAGCTTTTATGCGGTGTTGGAGAGCGAGGCGCAGTGGCTCGTCAAGCAAGGCGTCGAGTATGACGCCGCTCGCGCGTTTCTGTCCGGCTATTACGTGGGACTTGCCCACGACGCGGCGCGAACCATGCAGCCGTTCGCACAATTGACCGACGAATGCATGACACCTGGCGGCATCAACGAGCAGGTGCACGCGGAGCTCCTGCAGCGTGGAACGTACAGCCATTATCAGCGGGCGCTAGACGGCGTGCTGGAGCGGATCAGGGCAAGCGCGTAGCGGCGACGCTGCCGTGGGCTTTCGCAGCCACACACGAGCGCGTGCTGGCGCCGCGTGCGTCATGGCAATAGCAACGGCCGCGCGTATTGGGGTTCTCTACGCTTGTCAGGTTCGTCGAACAATCGCAAACTGGTTGAGGCTGGAGCGTTCTGCTCGAGTGCGCGGTCAACGCATTGTCACGGGGCATTGCGCGGCGTCGGCAGAGTCGTCCTCGGTCCTGGACGCGTCCGCTTTACAGGTGAAAGCCATGCAAAAGAAACCGGTGTTTGCCGACCGATTATTAGCTCAGATGCCGTCGTTACGTGCTCTGAAATGCTTCGTCACGGCTGCACGCTACGAGAGCTTCACACAAGCTGCAGAAGTGTTGTGCGTCACACAGGCGGCAATCAGCCGGCAGATCAAGGAACTCGAAGATTCGCTGGACGTCGCGCTGTTCGAACGCACCGGCCGGCATATCGCATTGACGGATGCGGGGCGCATTCTCTATAACGCGTCCTATCTGTCCATCATGAACATTGCCGAGGCGGCCCAGGCCGTGCGCCGGAACGACAAGCATGCGCTTACGATCTGCGTGTCGCATACGTTCTCCGCGCTGTGGTTGTCTGTGCGTTTGCCTTCCTTTCGCAAGCAGTTTCCCGATATCCGCCTTCACATCATGGTGACCGAGCATTTCATGGAGCTCGACGAACTGATGGAGCCCGATGTCATCATTACGAAGAACCCGCCGCGCGAACCGGAATACGATGTCGAGCCGCTCTTTCACGATGTTGTTTATCCGGTATGCAGCCGCGATTTTTACGAGCGCCACTTCCGTGCGAGGTCGGTTAAGCCGCTCGATCTTCTGTCGCACGCGACGCTAAACCTTTCCTTGCTGGGCCGCGCGCAGGTCTGCGAGCACGTGGACTGGTCGGTCTGGCGCAACTGGTTCCAGCAGGGCGACGGCTCCGACAGACTGGTCGAGAACGAGCATCTGGAAAGCAATGACTATCGGCTGCTCGTTTCGCAAGCCGAAGCCGGCGAAGGAACGCTGCTCGGGTGGCATCACCTGGTGCATCGCCAGGTCGAGCAGGGCCTGCTTATTCGGCCCGTCCAGAACGCACTGGAGTTCCATGACCGCCATCATTACCTGATCACGAACAAGAGTGCGAGACTCCGTCCGGAATATGTCCGGTTTCGCGAGTGGCTAGGCGAGGAGGTCGGCGCGATGATGCGCGACTGGCCCGGTTCACAGACAGAAGCATAGGCAGAGAAGGGGGGCAAACGTATGCGGCAACAACCGGATCTCTTTGGCGTGAAAGTAAAGGATGGTCGCCGCTGGTATTCGATCGACGAGCGCGACTGGCAGCCCATGAGGATCGGCGAGACGATTCTGCCGGGTTTCTCATTTATTCCGGTTGCCGAAGACGAGCAGGGTGCCTGGAAGAGCTACTGGATGCGCCTGCAACCCGGCGCCCGCTCGCTCGATCACCGGCACGACTCGACCGAACTCGTCGTGATACTGGATGGCGTGTTCACCGATCACGACGGCACGGACTTTCTGCCCGGGCAAACGGTGTCATACCCCGCGGGGTCGCGACACAGCACTTCGTCGAATGAAGGCTGCACGGTGCTGGTCGTGGCGCGCACGGAGTCGACCATCGTGACACAAGCGCGAGCGTGACCGCTGTGCCGCTGAAACCGTCCACGCCGCGAACCAAAGGGTACCGGCGGCTGATTCCGTCTGTGACCGCGCTCGTCGAATTCGAGGCGGTGGCGCGACACCAGAGCTTTACGCTTGCTTCGAACGAACTCGGTGTGACGCAGGCGGCGGTCAGCCGGCAAGTGAAATTCCTCGAGGAAACGCTGGGAACGCGGCTCTTCGAGCGTTTGCATCGCTCGATCGAACTGACGCCGGATGGAGAAGCGCTCTATCTGGTGGTGGCCGAATCCATGCAGAAGATTGCCGGCGTGTTCGACCGGCTTTCCAGTGGACCTGTCGAGCAGGAACTCGTACTGGCGGCCACCTCGGCATTCTCCCACTTTCGTCTGCTGCCCGGTCTGGCGGCGCTTAAACAGGAGCAGCCGCACTTGCAGCTTCGCATTTCCACGCAGATGTTCAACGCGGACCTGCGGCCGAAGGAGGTCGACATAGCCGTTCGATTCGGCAACGGCAGATGGGGCGACGGCACGGCGACCTGGATTTTTGACGAGGAGGTCTTTCCTGTCTGCTCACCGGCATGGATTGAATCCCGCGGCATGCCGGAGTCGCTGCACGATGTGGCCAGCGCGGCGTTGATCGAGTCCGACATCACCTCCGAAGGCTGGATGGGGTGGGACGCATGGTTTCGGGCCGTGGGCTTCACACCTGTACGTTTGAACTATGCGCTGCGCTGCACGCTTTACACCGATGCAATCGACGCGGCGCGCCACGGTCTCGGCATTGCGCTCGGCTGGGGCAGGCTCGTGAGCGGCCTCATTGCGGCGGGCGAGCTCGTGCGCCTGCCGGTCGCCTCCTATGCGACCTCCGATTCGTATTACGTTGTCATACCGCACGGACGCACTATCAATCCAGCCATTGAGGCGGTGATTGCGTGGCTGCGCAGCGACGCGCATCAGCCTTGCGCCGTGCACGCGCACTCGCATAATCCAAAGTAATGCCAGGCCGAAAATAAGGCGCGTTGACGCTGCTTTTCGTCGATCCAATACTCGGGTCATAGCGGGACCCACCGAAGTCCCGAGACCCCTGAATGTTGGAGAACGACGATGTCTGAAGCGCAACTCAAGACCCATGGTGAGCTGGTTCGTAGCCGTGAGCCAGGTTATGGCATGCCCGGCGAGTTGTTCGGCCGTGCCGACGTATTCGAGACCGACGTCGACGTGTTTTTTCATAAGCACTGGATTCTGGTCGGCGTGACGGCCGACGTGCCGGAACCGGGCGACGTTTCGACGGTAGACATCGGCAAGGCGTCCATCATCATCGTTCGCGACGACGATGAGAACATCCGTACCTATCGCAATGTATGCCGGCATCGCGGCGCGCGGCTGAAGGGAGCCGGGAAGTCGACGGTCGGTATGCTCGTATGCCCTTATCATCAGTGGACGTATGACCTGGACGGAGGCCTGCGTCACACGACACATATGGGCAAAGATTTCGATGTGACGTGCCGTAGCCTCATTCCGGTCAATACGAAAATTGTCGGCACCCATATCTTTGTCTGCCTCGACAAGAACGCGCCGGAGGATATCTCCAGACTGGAACAGACCATGGCGCCGCGCTTCGCGCCCTATGATCTGCAGCACACGAAAATCGCCTTCGAGCAGGAGATAGTCGAGAACGGCAACTGGAAACTCGTCATCGAAAATAACCGCGAGTGCTACCACTGCCAGGGTACTCATCCTGAACTGACCGCGTCCTTTCTGCCGGAGGACTTCGGCTTCTGCCCGGAGAATCTCAGCGAAGAATCGCTTGTGGCGCTGGAAGAGTACAAGTCGCGCAATGCGGCGTGTCAGGCGAGCTGGGAGCGTGATGGATTCGTCAGCGAAACAGTCGAATGGCTCGACGAAGACGCGGTAACGCAATTCCGCACGCAGCAACTCGTGATTGCCGGTGCGGGGGAATCGCAAACGATCAGCACCACGGTGGCGAGCACCCGGCTTTTCGGCAACCTTACGCGGCGCGATCTGGGAGACACTCATCTGTGGACTCACAATTCGTGGACTCACGTGATGAGCGACCACGCGGTGATCAGCTACATCATCCCTCTTGCCGCGGACAGAACGCTCGTACGCACGAAATGGCTCGTTCATGCGGATGCGGTGGAGGGCGTGGACTACAACGTCAAGGATCTGACCGAGGTCTGGCTGGCCACGAACACACAGGACAAGCACCTCGTGGAAATCACGCATGAAGGCACGCAGGATCCGGCCTATGTGCCCGGCGTATTTTCGCCGTTCACCGAAGCCTACGTCGATCAGTTCTCGCGCTGGTATGCGGCCCGCCTGAGCGCACACGGCGTCGTCTGAATGGAGTCATTGCCATGAATTGCGTGGAAAGCATGTTTCATCAGTTGCCTCAGACCGCCGATCGATTGACTGACGCCGCCACGTGGGAGCAAGGTGCGCGCCACTGGCCGAGTGGTGAACAGCAGACGTTGACCTGTTGCCGCGTCATTGACGAGACACATGACGTGAAGACGTTCGAGTTCCGCACCGAAGATGGCCTGCCGGTGCGCTTCGAGCCGGGCCAGTTCATGACGGTATCGGCGGATGTCCATGGGCACCGGCTCGAGCGTTGTTACACGATCTCTTCGCCGCCGACGCGTCCGTATCTAGTCTCCATGACGGTCAAGCGAGTGCCCGGCGGTGCGATGTCCAACTGGCTTCACGAAAGCATGCAGCCAGGAAAGCAGTTGCGCGCGTACGGCCCGTCCGGCAGTTTCACGGCGACCGCAGCTGCAGCGACAAAGTCGTTGTACCTGTCCGCCGGCTCGGGTGTCACGCCGCTCATGTCCATGACACGCGCGAGTATTGACCTCGGCTTGGACCGCGACATCGTCTTTATTCATAGCGCGCGGACACCCGCCGACATCGTCTTCCGAAGGGAACTGCAGAGGCTCGCTGAACTTTCTCCTCGCCTCAAGACATTTTTCGTGTGTGAAGGCGTCGGAGACGAAGGTGGCTGGTCTGGCCCGGTAGGGCGGCTCAGCCTCCAGCTTCTCTCCGAGTGGGTGCCCGACCACACCGAGCGCGAGGTATTTACTTGTGGTCCGGCTGGCTACATGAACGCGGTGCGCGCATTGCTTCATGAGGGCGGACACAACCCTGCGCGTTATCACCAGGAAAGTTTCGACATCAGCGCCGGCGTCGCACCGGAACCCATCGCACCGGCGAGCGAGGCCGCGCAAGAGACCTTCACCATCAAGCTATCCCGCTCGTCGAAGTCGTTCACGATGAACGCGGCGGAGACGGTCCTTTCCGCCGCGAGAAAAGCCGGAGTAGCAATCCCGTCGTCGTGCAGTCAGGGCATGTGCGGCACGTGCAAGACGAAGGTGCTTGAAGGGACGGTTGACATGAACCACAACGGCGGAATCCGAGAGCGAGAGATTCAGAAGGGATTCCGACTCCTCTGCTGCAGCCGTCCGACTTCGGATTTGGTACTGGAGCTCTGACAGTAGCCGGTATCTCTTTTGAACAGCTTGCCATTTCGCGCAGCCCGACACTCACAATAACGTCTGGAGCAGCAAAGAATGACGGACGACCAGCTCTTGAATGGAGGTGCCGCAGTTGAAACGGGTGGAAAGGAAAGCGTACTGCGCGACGTTCGAGCGTATCGACTCGCGCGGGTACAGGGACAGTTGCGTAAAAACAAATGCCCGGCAATCCTGCTCTACGACCCGGTCAATATTCGATACGCGACCGACACGTCAAACATGCAGGTTTGGGCGGGCCGCAATCCGGCGCGATACGTTATGGTCTTCGCTGACGGTCGCATCATCGCGTGGGAATTCCACAGCAGTGCGCACGTATGGGACGGGCTGGACCTGAACGTCGAGTTACGTGGCGCACTGAGCTGGACGTTCTTCAACGCTGGGCATGAAGCTAAACGCCGCGCCGAGACGTGGGGCGCGGAGATAGTCGATGTGTTCAGGAAAAATGCACCTGGCGACAGCCTGCTGGCGGTAGACCGGCTCGACCCGTTCGGCACGGCATACCTGGAAAAACATGGCATTACCCTGCTGGACGGGCAGGCCCTGATGGAGACGGCGCGCCTGATCAAATCACCGGGCGAACTCGTTCTGATTGGTGAGTCGCTGCGCAGCGCTGAAAAGGGAATCGAGCGTATGCGTCGCGAGCTTCGTCCTGGACTGTCTGAAAACGACGTCTGGGCCCATCTGCACTACGAGAACATCCGGAACGGCGGCGAGTGGATTGAAACCCGACTTCTCGCGTCGGGTGACCGGACGAATCCCTGGATGCATGAATGTTCCAGCCGGGTTTTGCAAGCCGGCGACCTTCTCGCGCTTGACACGGACATGGTTGGGCCGAACGGCTACTGCTCCGATATTTCGCGCACCTGGCTGGTGGGTGACTGCCGTCCTTCCGACGAGCAGCGCGAGCTGTACGCGCTCGCCTACGCCCAGGTCCACTTCAATATGGACATTCTGCGCTCAGGCATGACCTTCCGCCAGTTTTCGGAAAAGGCATGGAGGATTCCGGCCCCCTACCTCAAGAACCGATATTGCTGCCTTGCTCACGGCATAGGGATGGTCGATGAGTATCCCTCCATTGCGCACGAGGTCGACTGGGAAAGCGCAGGTTACGACGGGCTGTTCGAGGTCGGCATGACGGTATGCGTCGAAAGCTACATCGGTGCGGGAGGCGGTAGTCAGGGCGTGAAGCTGGAGCAGCAGGTCGTGCTCACGGAGAACGGTTGCACCCCGCTTACCGACTGCAGCTTCGAGACCGACTGGCTGTAATGTAGTCAAAGTAGCAACCGCATCCGCATTCCATCTACACATGACATCAGGAGACAGCATGTCAGGCAGAAGTCGTCGACACTGCTGGCAGGAAGGCCAATCACGGCGTCATTCTTCGAGTCGTCGCAACGAATATCAGCGGGTCGGACCAGCACATGGTTCGCGGGAGAACCACGGCCCCTGAGCGACGTCGTCAGCGCCTTCCTAGCGGATGTGATGTCTGCGATGACTCGACGAGCGCCAGCATACATGTCGGCGCGAGCAGAAGCGCACGGTGCTTGATAGAAGTAGAAACTGCGAGCTAGCCGCAATGCGGCTCAAAGCTCTCGCAACACGGAGGTCTTTTTAGCGCATCGACCAGCTGATTCTTCCAATGTAAAGCGTTGGCCTACTCACGCCTGCTTTTTGGGCAAGCAGGCGCGCGCTTTCCTCTCAGGTGCACAGATCGATGACTGCAGCCTGCTTCGGCGCCGGCGATTTCGGAAGGCTGCCAGTTGCTCGGCCGCCAATGCGCTTTCCGATTTCGGGATGCAGCTCTTCGATCCAGGCAGCGAGCGTCCCGCGACTCCGATATCCCAACGCCCGCAAGGTTGCAGCGGAGCGGCCATGGCCTGAATGATGATCGACGGCCAGCTTCTTCCATTCGGCCGGAGATATCGGCGTGGAACAGATATAGCCGGTCCGCAAATCATGACATTGTTCGTATTCAAGATGCCACGGTCTCTGAGAATTTTTTGTCGGATAACCCGCTGTCGTATGGTCGCCCCGACGCGCTTACCCAACTGACTAGTCGGCGTTTCTATGACCTCAAGTGGGGCCGATTGGGGGCTGTAACACTGAATTGAGAGAGCTTTGCAGTTACACGGAGTCGTTTCGCCCTACCTGCGCGGGGTGCCCGGTCATTGAACGAGCAGCTGCAACAGGCTGGACATGCTTAGAAGACAACGCACCCGCAGATCGACCTCAACCCCATTCGTTAATCGGGGATGCCCCCGCCCCCGCTTCGAAGTGCAATTCTGCCAGTCGACAAGGCACTTTTTCATATCGTCTGTATGGACCGGAGACATGGGTAACAGGTGTGCGGGGAGTAGATAACACATGATCCGCTCATTCCAGTTGGCCGAGGTTGATGGTTCCGAGGTGATAACCGCTCCTGCTAGCCATTGGCCTGACGATGCGCCACGCGACTGAGAGACAGCCGCCCGCCCAGCCGGATCAGCCAGATGGCCAGCGCGGTGAGTTGCCCCGGCTGACTGGGACTGCCTCAGCGCGAACCGTTGTCCGCGTTGATGCGAAGCGGCAGTCCGTAGCGACGGAGCGTACGCTCCAGATGCATCTGGGCGGCGTCGCTCTCGTGCAGCCGCAGGCGTCGAGCGTCAGGTTGTAGCGCGAATGGTCGTCAAGCACCGTCAATGGCGAACAGCGCCGCCCGTCCGGCGGGTCAAACCAGCCCTTGAAGTCCATCTGCGAGAGGTCGTTGGGCTGCGCATGTTCGAAGCGCTGCCTTTTTCGTGGCGGCCTCGGACGCCGCCTCACCGATCAGCCCGTGGCGGTGCAGGATGCCCGACACAGTGCTCGGGGCAGGTACCTCCGCGTAACCCTGATCGCGCAGGCGGCGACTTGTCCTGCGACCGCTCGAGGCCGGGTGCCCTTGCGCCGGTGCCTCCACATTCAACCCCTTCTGACAGTCGGAGCAGGAGATCCATCGTCTCTGCTTCATTGCAACACTACTTGTTGTTGTGCGGCGCCAGTCGACACCTTACGGGACGCAAACATCAGAATTGCGACGCTTTTTGGCTTCACATCGGTGATTCGACGTATCGCGGCTAGTGCTCCAATGTTCAGTAGCAGATCGTCAAAGTTAGGGTTTTGAGATTAAAGACTGCCCTGGATCTGCCGATAGCACATCTGGATGGATGTGATCCGCATCGTCCATTGTCTCGTTTTACTAAGTAAACGGACTCAACACAGGAGCTACTTATGCTGCAATTCATCAAGTCCCTGTCGCGTGATGAACGCGGCGTCAGCGCACTCGAGTACGCCGTGCTCGCGGGCATCATCATTGTTGCGGTCGTGGCCGTTGGCACCGTATTCAGCCCGGCTCTCTCCTCCGTCTTTACTACGCTGACGGCCAAAGCGACAGCTGCAATGTAACTTCATCGCGATGGGGCTGGCGGGAACATGTTTTCTCTAGTGTTCCCGCCGCATTTCTCGCGCAATTGCATAGCTGAACTGGGCAAACCAACATGCTGTACACGGTAAAGCTGGCGACATGCCTCGCGTTGTCTTCTCTGGCGATCTCGGATCTGCTGTTCAGGCGTCTGCCCAACAGTGCAGTGCTCGTCGTCGCGGGTCTCTATTGCATCGCCGCTGCGCTGGTTGGAATCGGCGCTTCCACATTTTTCGGCCACCTCGGCATGGCGGCGAGCGCATTCCTCTCGTCCTCGCTGCTGTTCCGGTTCGGATGGATTGCAGGCGGTGACGTGAAGCTCGCCGCGGCAGTCTTTCTGTGGGCAGGCCCGTCGCTCGCGGCGCCCATCTTCGTCATCGTGTCTGTTTGCGGTCTGATATTGGGGCTTGCCATTATTGCGGTCGACCCCCTCTACCGCCGCATTGAAGCGTTGCACTGGCTGTCATGTCTGTCCCGCGCGCGTGGTGTGCCTTACGGCATTGCGCTGGCGCTCGGTGGGGGCGCGGCAGTGTGGGCACCGCTCGCGCTGAGCGCACCTATCGTCTAGAACAGTTCGCCGCCATGTCGCGAGTCATCAAATTTGCCGGACTGGTCCTCGTCGCGATCATTGGCGCGCTCGTTCTGCGCACGCTCTATATCTCGGCGTCGCATCCGGGCGCCGCAAGTTCACGCGGGGCACAGCGCATTCGTGCTGCTGCCGCGGATCTGCCCGACGGTTTGCTGCTGCGCGATAGCGACCTCGTCTGGAAGAGCGTGCCGCGCGGACAGGCTCCGGCGGGGGCGCTTGTCGAAGGGCAGGCGGGCAGCGGTGACGCTGACATGGATCTCAAGGGCGATCTGCTGCGTCATGCCGTACGCGCCGGCACGCCGCTCGGTCCCGGCGATGTCATCTCGCCTAACGCGCCGGGCTTTCTCGCTGCCGCGCTCAAGCCCGACATGCGCGCGATCTCCGTTGCGATCGACGACGTAACGGGCAATGCGGGGCTGATTCAGCCCGGCGACTACGTGGACGTGCTGCTCACGCAAACGCTGAGCGACTCCGAGAAGAACACCGCCGAAGCGGGTCGAGCTGTGGAAGCGGAGACCGTGGTCAATCGCGTGCGTGTGCTCGCGGTGGGTTCCGCGTTTCAGCGCCCTAAAGACAACGCCACGCAAACCGATACGCGTGCGCGGACCGTGACCTTCGAGGTGACGCCGCACAACGCCCAGGTGATTGCAGTAGCGACTCATCTCGGCACGCTGTCGCTCGCATTGCGCAGTTTCGCCACCAGGGACCGTCACGAGCCGCCAGCCGATACGACCGCGCCGCAAACACCGCCGGTATGGGGCGGCGACGTGTCCCGCGCGTTGCGTGCGGCGCAAGCGACCACGAAGCGCGCTGCCGTGGTGCGCTCGGCCGCACCTGCCGTGATCGTCTATCGCGGCTCGAAGTCGAGCGAGGCCTCTGGCGCTGCATCAATGGGGAGCCCAACGGGGGTGCCGGGACTGCCACCATTGCCGCCTGGCCAGCCGCCACTGCAATCGTCCGTCGCGCAGCCTGCACGGCCGCTCGAAGCGGCGCAAACGGGGACCGGCGGGCAGCCGCTCGCTCAGTAGCGCAAGCGCCGGCCGCTGCGGGCCAAAGCGGCTTGTGTACACGAAAGGTGGGCACGATTCATACAGGAAAGGCTATGTTGCACGTTGTTTTCTCATTCCCTCGCACGCTGCGTCGCTTCTCAGCGATGCTCGTTGCCTGCACTGCCATTCTGTGCAGCCTCGCATGCATGCACGGCGCGCATGCGGCGGACGGCCGTGCGACGCTGGTCGTGCCCGCGGGCAAGGGCGAGATGGTGAAACTTCCCGCGCCGGCCGTCGCCGTATTCGTTGCGGATCCGGATGTGGCCGACGTGCATGTGCCGACGCCAGAAACAGTATTCGTGCTCGGCAAGAAAGCGGGCACGACGACGCTCTTCGCACTCGGGCCGAACAACCGGACCATCCTTCGCGAGAACATCGAGGTCAATGTCGATACTCAGTCGGTGCAACGCATGCTCGATACGCGTTTCCCGCAACTGCATCTCACGCTCACCAGTGCGCCAGGATCACTGATGGTTGCCGGCCGCGTGCCGAGCGCGGCAGATGCCGATGCGGTCGTCGAGTCGCTCAAGCCGTCCCTGCGCGATAAGGAAACGCTGGTCAACCGCCTGACACTGGATCATCCCATTCAGGTCAATCTGCGCGTGCGGATTACTGAAGTAGACCGAAACATCACGCAGGAACTCGGTATCAACTGGAGTTCGCTCGGTTCGGTCGGCAACTTTTTCGGTGGGATTTTCAGCGGCCGCCAGTTGTTCGATAGCGTCACCAATCGATTCCTCCTGTCGTCGACCGGCGCGTTCTCGACAGTGGCCGGCTTTCATACGAAGAACGTCAGTGTCGAGGCGGTGCTCGATGCGCTGGATCAGGAAGGGCTCATCACAATGCTCGCCGAGCCCAATCTGACCGCGATGTCCGGCCAGACCGCGAGCTTTCTTGCAGGCGGAGAATTTCCGGTGCCGGTCGCGCAGGACACGACGGGGGCCATTACTGTCGCCTTCAAGCCGTACGGCGTGTCGCTCGACTTCACGCCGACGGTGCTGGCCGATAACCGCATCAGCCTGAAAGTACGTCCGGAAGTCAGCGACATCGATCCGAGCAATTCGGTCACGCTGGATAGCATCAAGATTCCGGCGCTAACCGTGCGCCGGGTCGACACCACCGTCGAGCTGTCGAGCGGCCAAAGCTTCGCCATCGGTGGTCTGCTGCAAAGCAAGACGAGCGACATACTCGCGGAGCTTCCGGGTCTCGGCCGCCTGCCGATACTCGGCAAGCTGTTTTCGTCCAAAAACTACATCAACAACAAAAGTGAAGTGATCGTCATCGTCACGCCTTATATCGTGCAACCCACCGGTCCCGGACAACTGCGCCAGCCGCTCGAGGGCGTGACGCATGCTGCAGGCGACGTGGAATACGTGCTGCAGCGTTCGCTCGGCATCGATCCGCTGTCCGGCGACGCGCCGCGCCTCGTCGGCGCAGCCGGCTTTGTTTACTGAACGGGGAGCCATGCCATGATTGCGCGCCTGATGTCTTTTGCCTTGCTCGCTGTGTCAGCGGGCTGCATGTCGGCGCATCCGCCGCTCGGCATGCCCGATCCGTTGGTAATTGGGTTCGACGGCTCGCGCGCGGTGCCGCCCGACTGCGGGAAACTCGCGCAGCCGTCTCACCTGGTCGATGCGGGATCCGGCCGTCCCGATGTGTCTTTTGGCTGCGCCACGTACACCAACCTGGCGGTCATGCTCGCGCGGCCGGCGGACCTTGTCGCGCCGATCCCTTATGCAGGAGCCGACGCGGCGCTCGGAGCGAGCGCGGTGCGCCGTTACGAAGAAGGGCGCGCGACTCCGCTCAATTCGACGTCGACAACCAACAACGTGGTTCATTGATCGCGGAGCATTCCAGTGAGCGCCATCGAATCGTTCCTCCGGATCGCGAGCAGCAGCGAAATTAGCGCTGACGATCTGCTTGCGGTCGTGTCCGATCGCGACAGTGAGATCGCGGTGAAGAACCTGATTGTCGATCAGTCGATAGAAAGCGCGTGCGTGCGCAGAGGAACCATCGACGACGCGATCCAGTTGCTGAGGAATGCTGATCGTTCGCCGAGGCAACTAATCGTCGACGTGTCCGGCTCCGAGATGCCGATCAGCGATCTTGCGCGTCTTTCGGACGTCTGCGACCCGTCCGTCGCTGTGGTGGTAGTCGGGGAACGCAACGACGTGGACCTTTATCGCAGCCTGCTTGGCGCCGGCGTCCACGATTATCTTTTCAAGCCACTTTCTGTCGGCCTTCTGCAGCGCGCGCTGACGGCGCGCGATCCGGCTGCCGCGGTGCGCACCGGCAATGCCGTCAGCTTCGTCGGTGCGCGTGGAGGAGTCGGCACCACCACCATCGCAGTGTCGCTGGCGCGCCATCTGGCCGATGTCACGCGTCGGCGCATCGCCTATGTCGATCTCGACCTCCGTGGCGGGGCCGCCAACTCGATGCTCGGACTGACCACCAACAACGGGTTGACCGAACTATTGCAGAACCCGCAGCGCATCGATGCACCGCTCATCAGCCGGATGCTCGTGGCGAAGAGCAATCAGCTTCTCGTCCTCTCGTCCGAGCGACCCTACGGCAACGATTTCGTGTGTCGTCCCGGGGCGGTCTACGAGCTTGTCAATGCGCTGAAGCGCCATTTCCATTACGTGATGCTCGACTTGTCGGGCGTCGCCGGAGCAATCGCTGAAGAGGCGCTCGCCGCGTCCGCATTCATCTATATCACGTCCGACCGGTCGGTGCATGGAGCCCGCGAAACGGCGCGCCTGCTGCGGTTCGCCGAAGACCGCGACAGCGATCCGACGATCACGCTGCTGCTGAACAATCCACACGAACCCGTGGCGGGCCGGGTCGCCGCCGCCGACTTCAAGCGCGCGCTCGGCCGTGCATCCATGTACGAGTTTCCCTACGAACCCAGGACGCTCGCGGCTGCGGAGAATCTCAGCGAACCGATCGCGGCCGGTAAGCCGACGCCTTTCACATCGGCGGTGGTCGGGCTCGCCAACATGTTGACCGGCCGCACTGAGACGGCGCCGCGCAAGCGCTGGTATGAGCGTCTTGTCGGCAACAGGGGCGGGACATGACATTTGGCAAAAGGACCTACGCCGCCGTCGTGCCACCCATGGTCGATAACGACGCGGCCGCAAGCGCAGGCGCCGGTATCAGCGTAGAACGCCCGCAAGCCGGGGCGACGCCGCTGCGCGCGTCCGCTCCTATCGACAGGCATGAAGCGCTCATCCGCTCCGACAAGTTCAAGAAGATCCGCACCGTCGTCTTCGCGTCAATGAACATGTCGGCCGCATTGATGATGTCGCGCGAGCAGGTGCGGGCGGGTATCGAGCAGATCGCCGCCGAAGTGGTCATGGGCGAGCGGCTCAACGTGACGACGGCCGAGCAAACGCTGATCGTCAACGAAATACTCAATGACATGTTCGGCGTCGGCCCCATCGAGCCGCTGCTCGCCGACGAATCGGTGACCGATATCCTTGTCAACGGGCCGGATCAGGTCTACGCGGAGCGGCACGGTCGGCTCGAGCTGACGCCGCTCAAGTTCCGCGACAACGCGCATGTCATCAACGTCGCACAGCGCATCGCCGCCGCAGTCGGGCGCCGCGTGGACGAAAGCAGTCCGATGGTCGACGCGCGTCTCGCCGACGGCAGTCGCGTCAACGTCGTACTGCCGCCGATCGCGATTCGCGGCGCGTCCATCTCCATCCGCAAGTTCGCGAAGCGCAACATCACGCTCGCGCGGATGGCGCAGCAGGGCAATATGTCGCCCGCCATGACGCGGATGCTGAAGATCGCCGGTGCTTGCAGGCTCAATGTCGTGATCTCCGGCGGCACGGGGTCTGGCAAGACCACGCTTCTGAACGCGCTGTCGCATCATATTGACGAGCATGAACGGATCGTCACCATCGAAGACGCGGCCGAGCTTCAATTGCAGCAGCCGCATGTCGTGAGCCTCGAGACGCGCCCGGAGAATGCCGAGGGACTCGGCTCCGTTTCGCAGCGCGATCTGGTGCGCAATGCGCTGCGGATGCGCCCCGACCGCATCATCCTCGGCGAAACACGCGGGGCCGAGGCGTTCGACGTGCTGCAGGCAATGAACACTGGGCACGACGGCTCCATGACGACCATTCACGCAAACACACCGCGCGATGCGATCACCCGGCTAGAGAGCATGGTGATGATGGCAAACGGCAATCTGCCGCTGCTGTCCATACGCCGGCAGATCGCGAGCGCGGTGCACCTGATCCTGCAGATCGAGCGGATGCGTGACGGCATGCGTCGCGTCACGCGCATCACCGAGGTCGCCGGGATGGAGGGCGACGTCGTCATTACTCAAGATCTCTTCACGTTCCGCTTTGACACGACTGCATATCAGGACGAGGTACGCGGCGCGTTCGAGTCGTCGTCGCTGCGCCCCGTCTTTTCGGCGCGAGCGGCCTACTACGGCCTCGAAGATCAACTGCTCGAGGCGATGCGGCCATGACGCCCGCCGATGTCGTCGCCGCCGGCGCCTTCTTCGCGATCCTGATCACGGGCATGATGGCGTCGTCGCTGCGCGATCTGGCGCGGCGCAGGACAGCGCCACGCATCCGCAGTCGGATCGACGAGATCGGAGCCGACGTCGCCCGGCAGCGCAAAGCGGGCCGCCGTGAGCCGGAGCAGGAGCAGGAGCTATTTCGCCGGCGGCACCGCCCGGGAGATGGCGGAGCTTTGTTTGCGTGGCTGCAGAAGCATGCACAACGCGTGCGCGTGGTGAGCGGCGCGGGCGGCTTCCGGCTGATCGCGGCCGTCGCGATTGCCGCCTTCATCGCTGCGCTCGTGGGTGTCAAGCTGGCTTCGGCTCCTGAATGGGCGCTGCCTATCGCCGTCATCGGTGTGCCGCTCCTTGCCGTGCGCGCGACGTATCGTTTTCTGATCGAGCGGTTCCGCACGCGCTTTCTGACCGCTTTTCCCGACACGCTGGATCTGATCATTCGAGCGGTGCGGGCCGGCATTCCGGTCGTGCAGGCCATCAGCACGGCGGGCCGCGAGACTGACGAGCCGGTGCGCTCAACGTTTCGCACCATGGGCGATGCACTGCGCCTCGGTGCGGATCTGCCCGACGTGCTCGACCAGGCCGTGAAGCGGCTGCAGATTGCGGACTTTGCGTTCTTCTCCGTCTGTCTGCTGCTGCAGCGTGAGACGGGCGGCAACCTCGCGGAGACGCTGGAGAATCTCGCCTCGATTATCCGCAGCCGACGCGATATCCGCCTGAAGACCAAGGCACTGACCGCTGAGGGCCGGCTTGCAACCAACATCATTTCGGCTGTGCCGTTCGCTATCACGGGCATGCTGTACATCGTCAACCGGCCCTATATCGAGCTGCTCTTCATTACACCCGCCGGGCACAAGATCCTGACGCTTTCCGCAGTACTGCTGACGATCGGACTGTGGATGGTACGGAAAATCTCGCAACTGGATACCTCGCGATGAACATCCTCGATGCCCGTACGCTTACCAATCTCGCGCTGCTGATCGTGCTGGTCGGCGCCGTTCTCCTCATTTTGCTTCGCACCGGCAGTACGCGCCATCGGATTGCGCAACGCCTGAGGCACGCCGCCGTGCACCGGGTCGCCGATCCCGCCGCGGAAGAGCGCACGCTCGCGAACATGCGGCAGCGGCTGACGCGGCGCGTGGCACTGATCGGCGAACGCGTGCCGGTTCTGAATGCCTTTCAACGCGAGAAGCTCGCCGAGCAGCTTGCGACTGCCGGCTTTCGCGACCGGCGCACCGTGGCGGGACTGGTCGGCCTGAAGATCGTTGTGGGTTCACTGCTCGCGATCGTCGCCATTGTGTTCGGTGCGCATGTGCCTCGCATCGGCGAGTACTTTGTCTTTCGGGTGCTGATGCTGGCGGCGGCTTTCATCGTCGGCATGATCGTGCCGGAGTACGCGCTTGGATTTCTCATCAGCCGTAGGCAGAGGGCGATCTCCTCGTGCCTGCCGGATGCGCTCGACCTGCTCGTGATCTGCACCAATGCGGGCAACAGCCTCGTCGTCGCGATCAAGCGCGTGGCGCACGAACTGTTGCCAATCTGCCCGCCGCTTGCCGACGAGCTTTCCGTCGCAGCGGACGAGTTGCAAATGGGCACTGAGAGCGCCACGGCGCTGCGCAATATGGCGGACCGTATCGGTCTTGCCTCGGTACGCGGACTGGTTACAACACTGATTCAATCGCAGCAGTACGGCACGCCGATCACCCAGTCGCTACGTATGCTCTCGCGCACCGAACGTGCCGCCCAAATGTTTGCACTCGAAGAAAAGGCCGCGAAGCTCGCCCCGAAGATGACCCTGCCCATGATGCTGTTTGTGTTGCCGACGGTGGGCCTGATCGCGGCCGGCCCTGCCGTCATTCAACTCATCGCGGTGTTTAAATGAAACAACACGTCATTTCGTCTTGCCGTTCGCTCGCTGTGGCATCGGTTGTCGCGGTTTTTGTCCTTGCAGGCTGTGAAAGCACGGGCGCTATCGATTCGCGGCCGCTATCTGGACAACAGAAACTCAGCCCCGCGAGCGATCTGCACATTGCGGACAGCGCGCTGTCGGCGGGCAATACCGAACTCGCGCTGACCTTGTACGACAAAGCCTTGCAAGCGAGGCCCGACTCGATTGAGGCGCAACTGGGTCTGGCCGATACCGTGTATCAAGCCGGCGACCTCGAACGTGCACGCGTGCTGTATGCGCGCACGGCGGCCGCTGCCCCGTCGAATCCGAGGCCGAAGCTCGGTCTTGCCCGCGTTGCACTGCGTCAGCGCCGGCTCGACGCTGCAGCTGCGCTTTACCGCACGCTCGCGGCGCAGCTTCCAGACAATCCAGTCACGGCCGAGGGTCTCGGTACGGTGCTCGATCTCCAAGGCCGCCACGATGAAGCGCAGGCCGTCTATCGCGCCGCGCTGCGTGCGCACCCGGAAGTGCAGGGCTTGACGACCGATCTCGGGCTGTCGCTGATCCTCGCTAACAAGCCACGAGAAGCCGCGAACGTGCTGCTTGAGATTGCGGGGCTTGCCAATGCGCCGCCGCAAGCGCGCCAGAACCTTGCGCTCGCCTATGCGCTGCTCGGCAACAGGAGCGCCGCGAAACAGATACTGCAAGCCGACCTGCCTCCTGCATCGGTCGAGGACAATCTGCGCTTCTACGAGACTCTCCGTACGAAGCTGGAGCCGCCGGCCGAAGCCGCGGCAGCCGCGCGTCTGGGCGCGGTGTCCACGGGGCGCGTCGCCCATGACGCGGAGACTGCGAAATGAAGGCACGTGGCCCTCGATCCCTTCGTGAGGAAAGAGGCATTGCCGCGCTGGAGTTCGTGCTCGTGCTTCCTTTTCTGCTTATGGTGCTGTTCGGCATCATCGATGTGAGCATGATTCTGTGCGACAAGGCAGTGATCACGAATGCGAGCCGTGAAGCGGCGCGCGCGGGGGTGGTGCTGCGTGTGACCCCGTTGAGCAGCACGCAGATCCAGAACATTGCGCTCAGCTATACGCAAAATAGCCTGGTGACAGGAGGGCCCGCGACTTCGGCGAGCGCCGTCGCACAAGTCGGGACTCAGACATCGGGCTCGCCGCTCACCGTAACAGTCACGTACCAGTACCAGGGGTTCGTGCTCGGTTCGATGTTCAGCGCGCTCACCGGCCCGGTTACGATCAGTGCGATCACGGTGATGAACTATGAGTGACAGGATCATGCCCCGCCGGACCGCTCACGCCTATCCGAGACGTCGCGCGTTGGGACCACGAATGCGTCAGCGAGGATCGGTTGTCATGTTCTTCGTCGCTTTCCTGATCCCTTTGTTGATATTCGCCGCATTCGCGATCAACATGGCGCGCCTGAGTGTAGTGCGTAACGAGTTGCAGAATGCCGCAGACGCCGCAGCGCTTGCGGGCGCCTCACACTTCATTGCAAATGGCGCCGGTACGCCTGACTGGGCCGGCGCGGCGTCCGCGACAACCACCGCTATCGCACTGAATGCGTCGGACGGAATCAAATTGTCGAGCGGAACCGTGACAACGGGCTATTGGAATCTGGCGGGCTCTCCGTCGACCTTGCAGCCAACCACGATTACACCGGGCACCAACGACGCCCCCGCCGTGGAAGTCAAAATAAGCCGCAGCGCAAACCAGAACGGCGGACTAGTCAGCCTGACCTTCGGCGTACTGTTAGGCGTACCGAGCGTGCCGGCAACCGCCACGGCGATCGCGGTCGCCGCACCGCCGGGCACCGTGGCAGGTGGACTCTTTCCCGTTGCGCTCGGGCAGTGCCTGTATCAGACGTATTGGGATTCGAGCACCAATCAGCCGAGAGTCGACCCCTCAACCGGCAAGGCATACGAGTTTCAGATTGGCAGCGATTATGCATACGGCGGTGGCTGCGATGCGGGTCAGTGGACCTCGTTCACCAGCGTTGCGAACGACGTGCCGACGATTCGCGGACTGATTGAAAACGGCAATCCAACGTCGCTCAGTATTGGTGACAACATCTACATTCAGCCGGGTGCAAAAACCACGCTGTATAGCTCGGTGCCGAGCAACACGGTCATCTACGTGCCCATTGTGAGTCAGATCGTCACGAAGACCTTCCAGCCTATCGTTGCCTTTGCCGCCTTCTACGTCGACTATGCGGTGGGCGGCAGCGGCAAGTACATTGCGGGCCATTTCCTGACCGGCTACAACATACCGCAGTCTTCGGGCGTGGGTCCGGGCTACGGTGGGTATGTGCCGCCTCGTCTCGCTTTTTGACATGCGCACTGACGTCCGGTTCGTCTGACACATGTATCGTGTCGAGATCAAGGTCACGGGATGAGAATGCGGGAGAATCGGGCGATTTCGAGCCTGCAGGCGATTCCTACGACGGTGACGGCGAATTGCCCCATCACGCGCCTGCTACGCGCCATCAGCATCATGACGATCATGATTGGTACGGCAGTCACACCGTTGATCACGGCGCTCCAGTAGAGTGCGCGAATCGGATCGAAGTGCATGAAGGTGATGACAACACCGCCGACGATGGCGAGCGCAATCACCGCGTAAAACTTGCGCGCAAGTGTTAGACGCAGTGCAAGGTTGCTACGCCAGCGGAAGCCCCCGGCAGCGGCATACGCAGCCGGTCCTGTGAGGACGGGCGTCCGGCCAACCGATCGGCACGATCACCGCGACGGAGATTGCTTAGCTCCTGTCGTGGGTGCGGTCGCAATCCGCTCATGGTGTTCAAGCCGCTCGGTCGCGAGGCCATCGTAAGCACTCGACCTGACGAGTTCGGATCCTATTTCCTTCAAGATCGGAACCACCATCCTGATTGCCGGCGTCATTGCCCCCTGGCTCGAACTGGCAAGCGTCACAAACTGGACGCTGTGCTTGCGGGAGCGGTGCAATGAGCCGCCGTGCCGAACGGCCCGTGGAGCATGGCACCGTCGCACAGCATCGCTTCGGAACATGAGAAACATGTTTACCGGAGCGACCGGGGCCGAACTTTGAAAAACACTTGCGAAAGCTGTCCAGGAACTCGACGCTTATTCGTCTAGCCCCCGATTGCTGACAACCCTTAGTCGCGGGTGGAACGAACAGTCGTCTTTTGGCTTCGGTCGCAGGTTACGCGACAAAAATACCGCTATTAATAGAAGAAAACTTATCCTAATAGCGCGGTTCGCCTTGCCATTTTTCGCCGGACATCGCTTGCTGTATCCGCCCAGTTTGCGCGTCCGGGGCCTTAGCTGCGTTGTTCCTCGAGCCTAAACCTTGGACAGATCGGTTCCGCCCGGTCGCCGAGCGCCGTCGCCCAGCTCACTCGCGGTTGCGTCGTACCTCGTCCGCCAGCGTGAGCGCTTGACCGTACCAGCGCGTTGTTGGAGCCAGTTTCGCGCCCTCGCTCCCGAAACCGTGATGGGTCAACTAATACTCGGCTGCGACGGATGTCGGCATCGGGCTGGTGCAACCTTTGGCAACCCCAGCAGGGTTGCGAGGGGGCGCCACCAACGCGCCGGCAATTCGTCGCGCAGCGCCGCGGTCGCGTGATCGCGGCTCTAGGCGTTGCGGCGCATGTCTGCAGATGGGCGTTTTCGAAGCGCGAGTCGTGGCCGCCAATCAGCCAAGACGGGTAGGATCTCACACCCACGGACAAACGGCCGGGTGTAAACGGCCGCATGGCGCTAGCGTTTGGCAATGCTCGTTACCCTCCGGGATGCGCCTTGGCAATGACAAGGAGACAGGCGCTCATCATGAAACAGAGACTCCGAGGAGGCGTCCAACGCCAAACGTGGAAGCAGCGGCGGCAAGACCGATAACGATCTGTCGCCCGGAGGCAGGAAGAGACTGCCGCTGCAGACCACGGATTCCGCCAAGTTCGGCCGGATCTAGCCTCACTTCTTGCTTCGCTGCCATGTTCGGTAGCTCCGGGTATGGTAGGAAGGCTTACCTCTGACGCTTCCGGACACAAGTGACAACCGCGAATTTTAAGATAACTGACAATGGAAATCATTGGTGGATTGATTTCGTGACTTGGCTTGCGGCTGTGGAAAAGCCAAGGTTCAGGAAACCTTCAGCTTACGCGATCAGAATAACTTCGGATGTCCCCGCAGGCTTTGCTGTGTGCGACGATTACGAGGCCACCTTGAACCGAGATGCTGTGTGCATTACCCGGACGTATCTGAAAACGGCCGCCATCGGGGCGATGGTTTTGCAATGTGCGGTGCTTGCGTATATCGCGATGATGCCCGTTGACGAGGCGGTATTTACCACCGCAACGTTTCGCTATGGGGCTGTTGCCGGGATTGCCGCGTTCGTCGCGACTGTTCGCATCGCTAGCCACATGGCGCAGGCTCACATCACTGAAATGCGCCTGGCTCAACCGGGAGCAGGTCAGAACTGCCGTACTCATGAGGCTTGGACGGCAGCGCTTCGCCTTCTGTCCCGGGCTAATCATTGCTTCACCGGGGAGGTAGTGGATGGCGATAGTTCTTTCCGCCCGAAAGCCTGACCCTGCACGCCTACTATTCATCACACGATGCAACGCGACCGGACTTCTAACGTCACGAGGACAGCCACGCGAATTGCGGCAGGCGATGACAGGACGACATACGATCGTCTCTCCGTCACACTGCATTGGCTGACCGCCGCGCTTGTTCTTACGCAGTTCGTGCTCGCTCAGGTGTGGGGCTTCACGCCGCGACCGACTCGCCACGTCCTGATCGTGGCGCACATGTCTTTCGGTATTGTTCTGACGGGAGTTCTCGTAGTCAGGATTGTGTGGCGGTTGTCCCCGGGACATCAAAAGCCCGTTGCTAAAGCGGGCTGGGTGGAGCGCGCGGCCGAGACGGTCCACTTCGCTCTTTATGTATTACTGGTTTGTGAGGCGGCGCTGGGTTTCATTCTGCGGTGGTCTGGCAATGAATCCATGAGCTTCTTCGGATTGCAGATACCACCACCGTTCTCCCCGTTTGGAAAGCCAGCTCACCGCAGCCTAGGAGAGTTGCACGATTGGACCGGATGGACAATCATCGTCCTGGCGGCTTGCCACGCAGCTGCGGCACTGTTTCATCACTTCGTGGTCCGCGATGACGTTTTGACCCGCATGCTACCAGGTATAAGGAGGCGGTGATTGCTATCAGACATGATTCGGACCGTGAAGGCTCCGTCGAACGATCATAAAGATGGCGACGCTTCACCCGTTTCAACGATGCAGGACCTAGCCCCACTGCATGGACTAGTGGCGCACGCGTTGACGACGGCATTCTTAAAAAGCAGAGCACTTCCCTATATGTTGCGACACAACGGATGCCAGGTGCTAGCCGATGAACAGTTTCGATTTGTCAATTGAGACGTATCTGTCTCACGTGCATTTAGGTCATTTGGCCACCAGGTCTTTAGAAGCGCTCGCTGGCCTCTACACGTTCAAGGGCCTCGTACTGATCCCCTTGCTGTGGTGGTTGTGGTTCGAGCCGAGCGCCCGCCGTGAATGGCGGCGAGAAGTTGTCATCGCGACGGCGCTTAGCGGCGTCGCCGCACTTTTTCTAGCAAGGCTGCTAACTCACTGGTTGCCTTTCCGGGTGCGCCCCGTCTACAGCACCATACTTCATCTCCAGTTCGCGAACGGCGCCAACATGGGTATGGGGTTGATGGACTGGAGTTCGCTCCCGAGCGATCATGCAATGCTGTGGATGGCCATCGCGACTGGCATTTTCCTGGCGGCGCCGCGCATTGGTATCCTGGCGCTGCTCTATGCAGTATTTTTTATTTGCGCGCCGCGTGCTTATCTTGGTCTGCACTACCCGACCGATCTGCTGGCCGGCGCTGCAATGGGAATTGCAATTACCGTGACCGCGACGCGCGATGCGATCCGCGCGCGAATTGCATCTCCAGCCCTGCGATGGATCGAACGGCACCAGGCTCCTTCTGCGATGGTGGCTTTCGTACTGTGTGCCGAGCTTGTCATGCAGTTCGACGAACTGCGCGATCTGGCGAGCGGCTTGATCGAGCACATATGAACCGGATGGCATAGGCTAACGAGATGTCAATTCGATGCGTGGCGCTAGTTCCGTTCCCGCACCGGCCAAGAGGGGGATGACAGCAAGGCTAGTAGGCGAACCCATAGATCCCTCTGCAGACCGATAACCATCCGAATGCAACGCGGAAGCCAGACGCCGGATACCATGTTCTTCAACCGCTTACAATAGTAGTGCTCGAATTTGCCCTGCCAGACCTACACGCCCCCGTGAATCAGGATTCCGTTCAAATCAACAGTCACTGTACGGTTGTCGATGGCGGTCCGGAATTCACGAGCCCGAACTGGACCGGGTTTGCGAGCGCTTCTATCGCAGCGCGGGGACGAAAGAGTAAGGCAGCGGCCTGGGACTGGCAATTGGGTCGCGCATCGCCGATCGACATAACGCCACGCTTTGCAGAAGAACAGCACCGGCCAGCCGGGGCTTAGCGTAGCTTTGACAGGGTTACGCGGCATCTTAAGAAGCAAATCGGCATCGACGGGACATTGTGGCGCCGGCCCGCGTGCGCGCTGCCGTGTCCGTTGCGTTCAGGACTCGCCGCGATGTCCGCAGCGACTCGCGAAGCTGCCGTTGCCGCAACTCTCATCCGAGAGGCCGCAACGCGGTCGGAAGTACGCACTGACGACTGGCCGCTTCAGGGCAGCGAAATTCCACTGGCCGCTTTCTCGCGATGAGTTGAAGGACGGGCTGGCACGTCCCGACCCGTTTCTGCCACTGACAAACTCCCCGCTCAAACGGCCGCAATATGGTGTACTTCGGACATTCGATGCAGGTGCCGGGGAACAGGTCAACCTTCAGCTTTTCAGCTTAGCGTCCTGCACGTCGCGTGCGACCTTCGCCTGTCGCCGGGTCTTCTCCTTGAGTATCTGATGACGCCGGTGGTCCGTCATCTTCTTCCAGCCGCGGATTTCGTCGAGCGTCCGAAAGCAGCCGATGCAAAGACCGGTCTTCCCATCGAACGCACAGACATCGATGCATGGCGATTTGACTGCCATCGCTCAGGCCACAACGCGGGTCGGGTTCACTTCGACCGTCACATGCGACAGTCCCTTGAAACGCTTGAGTGCTGCGCGGTAGAAGCCCGGGTTGCGCCGCACTTCGTCGGTGGCCACCGAAACGATCGCGCTCATATGCCCCGGACCGACGCGCCAAACATGGAGGTCAAGCACGGTGTCGCCGTTGTCTTCGATGACATGACGGACCTTCTCCGACATACGCTTGTCCACATTCATGTCGAGCAGAATGCCACCCGTATCGCGCATCAAGCCCCACGACCAGTTCGCAATCACCAGCGCGCCGATCACACCCGCAAGCGGGTCCATCCAGACCCAGCCGAACGCACGCGCGAGCAGCAGGCCGATGATCGCCAGCACGGAAACCGCCGCGTCGGCAATGACGTGAATGTAGGCTGAGCGGATGTTGTGGTCACGATTCGCTGCCGCCTGGGGATCATCGTGACCGTGCGCGTGTTCCTGGAACTCGATCTCATGCTCACCATCGGGCAGGCGGACGACCGCCCTGAATGCGTGCGGCTCGGGAATGTCCTCCTTGGATTCCAAATAACCACCGTGGTCGGCAAAGGCGAAGGTCTGGTGCTTGCCGTCGGGGCGGATCGTCGTCACGGAAACAGCGTCGGTGTCTAGTTTCGAGGAGTCCGTTTCGGGTGTAATGCGGAAGACAGGTGGTACCCCGTCTTCGAAGACCGATAAAGCGAATACGCCAGCGTTACCAAAGATGCGATGCACCTCTTCCTCGTGACTGTGTTCGTCCTCGTGCCCGTGGCCATGACCGTGCCCGTGGCCATGACCGTGCCCGTGGCTATGTCCATGGCTGTGGCCGTGGTGATCGCCGCTCAGCAGCCAAACGCTCGCGAGATTGACCAGAAGTCCGAGCACAGCGATGGGGATCGCCTGGCCAAAATGGATGGGCACGGGCGAGAGAAAGCGCGAAACAGCTTCGTACGCGATTAGCAGCGCGATCATCGCGAGTACGATGGCGCTGGTAAAGCCCGCGAGATCGCCCAGCTTGCCGGTGCCAAATACGAAGCGGGTATCGCCAGCATGCTTGCGCGCGTACGTATAAGCCAAAGCGGCGATGAGCATCGCTCCAGCGTGTGTCGACATGTGCAGACCGTCGGCGACAAGTGCCAGCGAGCCAAAGAGACTCCCGCCGACAATTTCAGTGACCATCATCGCACTGCACAACGCAATCACCATCCACGTTCTGCGCTCATTGTCTTCATGGGCTGCGCCCAGAAAGATGTGGTCGTGTCCCGCTCCGAAAGCGGAATCTTCAAAGTTGCTCATGGTTTCCTCTTACTTGAAGTAGCTGTGGACTACCTCAATCAGCTGCTCGGTGCCGCTGCCGTGCTCGTCGTCGTGCGGCTCCGCGTCGACGAGATGGGTTCGGATGTGGTCTTCGAGAACCACTGCAAGCAGGCCGTTCATCGCTCCGCGGCTGCTCGTGATGAGCTGCAGCACATCCATGCAGCCACGCTCTTCTTCCAGTGCGCGCTCGATGGCTTCAACCTGGCCCTTGATACGACGAACCCGGTTGAGCAGCTTCTGTTTTTCGCGAATCGTATGGCTCACGGCTATCCCCCAAAATAGTATAGGGGGCTATCTTACCTCATGTAGGGTGCTAGGGTGTGCGTTTCTCTCGAAGAGGTTTGAAGTGAGCGTTGCCAGCGCGGCGCTTCGCGCCAAAAAGTTTCAACCTGCCGGGTGGCGTGCGTTCGATGGAATGACAGTTTGGCGTGCGCCGAAGACATTAGGATGTCTAGGTCGAGGCGCTCGCGGGCGGCCCGCTCATGGCCCCATCCGGTGCTGGTTGATTCAGGTCAACGAAGAAGCAGCGTGGCTGCCGACAATGAGCTTGAGGCCTATGTTAAGTATTCGGTAAGGAAGCAGCCCGAACATCTAACGCATTCACTGGAGGATTCGCGATGCTGACAACCGGGCGCCTGCGCGCACTTTGTTCTCTGTACGGCATCGTCGCCGTCGCCGGTGTTTCAGGCGGCGCCTACGCGGAGTCTCCTGCGCAAATCCTGAACGGCTACGCGGCGCAGTCGGGAACCGCGCCTGCGCCCTCGCGAGGGCAACAGTTCTTCACCACACGGCACGGCCGGGAGTGGGCCTGCGCGACATGCCATGGCGCCACGCCGACCGGCAACGGACAACATGCGGTCACCGCCAAGACGATTGCTCCGCTTGCCCCGGCGTTCAATCCGGAGCGCTTCACGGATGCGGCAAAGAGTGAAAAGTGGTTTCGCCGCAACTGCGGGGATGTGGTCGGGCGCGAATGCACGGCATCGGAGAAGGCAGACGTCCTGAGTTGGCTGATGACGCTCAAGCCGTAGCGCACAAGCGCGCTTCACATCGACGACTTCGCAAAGGACTGACATGGCTATCCGATTCGCCTCCGTTATTGCATACGCGCTCGCGGCACTTTCCGCGATCGTGCTGTCAGGTACGGCTGTCGGCGAGGAAGAGCAGCGGGCTAATGCCGTGACGCCGCTGCCGAAATACCGGCAGGAGTGCGCCGCCTGCCATATCGCGTATCCGCCGGAAATGCTGCCCGCGCAATCGTGGCGGCGCATCCTGAACAATCTCGATCGACACTTCGGCACCAACGCGTCTCTCGACGCAGCGTCCGTCAAGCAGCTGGAAGGCTGGCTTTCGGCGCATGCCGCAAGCGCGGAGCGGGTGCCGGGCACCCCGCCCGAGGATCGCATTACCCGCTCCACCTGGTTCATGGCCGCGCACGACGAAGTTCCCGCATCGGCGTGGCGGCATCCGGCAGTCAGAAGCGCGTCGAACTGCGCCGCCTGTCATACGCGGGCAGACCAAGGAAACTTCGATGAACGATACATCCGCATCCCGCGCTGAGAACGGCGCCCGCGCGCCCGGCACCGTCCGGATTCTCGTATGGGACGCGCCCGTGCGCGTGTTTCACTGGCTGATGGTCGCCTCGTTCGCGGGCGCATGGCTGACGGCTGAGAGCGAGCGATGGCGCCTGCTGCACGCTACGCTAGGCTACACGATGGTCGGCCTAGTGGCGTTTCGCATCGTCTGGGGACTGATGGGAACCCGATACGCGCGATTCTCCGCCTTCGTGCGCTCGCCGGCTGCCGTCATCCGCTACATGGTCAGCCTCGTCAAGGGCCGTCCGGAACGGCACGTCGGCCACAATCCGGCAGGCGCCGTCGCGATCGTTGCAATGCTGCTGATGAGCTGGGCGGTTGGGGTGACCGGCTGGGCCGCCTATAACGGCACCGGCGGCGAATGGCTCGGCGAGCTGCATGGGGGCGTCGCGAACGCGATGCTCGCGCTCGTCGCCATTCACGTCGCAGCGGTGCTGGCCAGCAGCCTCTTGCACCGCGAGAACCTGATTGGCGCGATGGTAACGGGATACAAATCGGGCCGTGCGGACGAAGGCATTCGAACCGCACGCTGGGGTTTTGCCGCGTTGGTCATGGCAGCCGCAATCGCCTGGTGGTGGACGCAATGGCAGGCGGCGCCGCAAACGCCGACGGCGAGTCAGTCCGCAGGGGCGAGTGCGCATCTGCGGTCCAATGGCGACGGGGACGGCGACTGAGCTCCATCCACCGGACATTTCACACGTGCGCATTCTGCTTGTCGAAGACGACCCCCTGCTCGGCGACGGCATTCGTGCCGGGTTGCGCCAGCAAGCTTTTCAGGTCGACTGGGTTCGCGACGGCGAGGCCGCGCAGCGCGAACTGCGTGGGCAGCCCTATGCGGCTGCAATTCTCGATCTCGGCTTGCCTCGCATGGACGGTATCGATGTGCTGCGAAGCGTGCGCAGCGCCGGGGTCAAGCTGCCCATCCTCGTGCTCACCGCGCGCGACGCCGTGCCGGATCGTATTCACGGGCTCGACATCGGGGCTGACGACTATGTCGTCAAACCGATCGACCTGCATGAACTCGGTGCCCGGCTCCGAGCACTGGTTCGACGCTCGCATGGCCGGCCGTGCGAGCGGCTTCAGGCGCCGGATGTCGTGTTGGACCCCGCGTCGCGTTTGGTATACCGCGCCGGCGTTCCCGTGCCGATGTCCCCGCGCGAGTTCGATCTGCTGCACGTGCTGATACTGAATGCGGGCCGTGTTCTGTCGCGTGAACAGATCGAGCAGCATCTGTATAGCTGGGGCCAGGAAGTGGAAAGCAATGCGGTCGAGGTGCACGTGCATCGCCTCAGAAGCAAGCTCGGCGGCGAGCTGATCCGGACCGTGCGCGGCGTAGGTTACGTGTTGCTTGGTGAAAACATGAGTGAGCCATGATGCTGCCGCGCTCGTTGCAGGGACGTCTGCTGGTGCTCGTGACTGGGGTCGTGGCAGCAGTCTGGCTGGCCGCGAGCGCACTCACATGGCACGATGCGCGGCAGGAAATCGATCATCTGCTCGACAGCCATCTGGCTCAGGCCGCGGCGCTGCTGGTCATGCAACAGGCCCAGGCGGCGGACGACGATGAGGCGCTCGACGCGCCGGTTTTGCATCCCTATGCGCCGAAAGTGGTGTTTCAGGTCTTCCACAACGGCCAGCTCGGCATGCATTCGGCCAATGCGCCGTCGCGACCGATGGTGCCTCCGCGCGACAGATCGGAATCGGGATTCTGGACCGTGCAGATAGATGGCAAGGCGTGGCGGGTGTTTGCCACTGCCGGCGTGCAGGAGGACGTCGAGATCTACGTAGGCGAGCGCATCGACTCGCGCACTTCGATCCTGCTCGCGGTGATGCGCAGCGCGCTCTGGCCGATGGCGGTCGCGCTGCCAGTGCTCGCGCTCGTGACCTGGTGGGCCGTTCGACGCGGCGCAGCACCGCTACGGGATCTGGGCCGCATGCTGGCGCGGCGTGATCCGCTCGCACTGGACCCCGTCCAGATGAATCGCGCGCCGCAGGAAATGCAGCCGATGCTCGATGCGCTCAACCGTCTGTTCGACCGCATTCGTGCCGTGCTCGACGCGGAGCGGCGGTTCACCGCCGACGCCGCGCATGAACTGCGCACGCCGATCGCCGCGATCAAGGCGCAGGCGCAGGTCGCGATGGCGGAGGCGGATGACGGCCTGCGCAGGCACGCGCTCTCGGGGCTGCTCGAGGGTTGCGAACGCGCGGTGCATCTGGTCGATCAGCTGTTGCTGCTGTCACGGCTCGAAGCCGGGGCGCTGAGCGACGATAGCAGCGCGGTCGATCTGGGCGCCGTCGCCAGGAAGGTTGTGGCCGACATCGCCCCTCAGTCGCTCGGCAGGTCGCAGCGGATCGGGCTCGACGCGCCTGAACGCTGCATCGTGGTAGGCAACGAGGCGCTGCTCGCGTCGCTCATTCGCAATCTGGTCGACAACGCGGTCCGCTATAGCCCTGTTCGGGCTCGAATCGAGGTGTCGGTACGCAGGCGCGACGGCCACGTCGTGCTGGCTGTGGAAGACAGTGGGCCGGGCCTCCCGGACGACGACTTGCAGCGGCTGGGTGAGCGGTTTTTCCGTGCGGGAGGCAGCGAACAAAGCGGGAGCGGGCTCGGATGGTCGATCGTGCGACGCATCGCGAACGCGCATGGCGCCGCGATCGACGTCGGCAGGTCCCGTGCGCTAGGCGGATTGCGGGTGGAGGTTTGCTGGATTGCTACGAGTCAGGAGGAACCGAAAGCCGATCCCCATGCTGTGATGAGCAATAAGTCTTGAGGCGCTTGTGTAGTGGGCCGGGCCCGAGCGCCCCATCTCCAGGCACAGAATTCTGGCGGCGTGCAACGCGAGGGTAATGATCCGCCTACCGTTGATGCAGTGCTATTGCGCCGCCCGTTTTCCGCGCACCTCTAGCCGGAGCACGTCGACATGACCGGGTAGATTCCCCGCCAGTTTGCTCTCCGTGTAGCTGACATACAGGACCGTCAGGCGCTTGTGGTCCAGAATCCGGATGACGTGAACGGCCTTGAAGATTGGGGCAACCGATTCATCGAATACCTGCGCCTGTTCAGGGACCAGGCTCGGCGTACTGAGCTTGTGCACCTGCTGGCAGGAAACGATGGCGTCTGTGGCATTCCCCGATTGAACGTTCCCGAGATCATCGTCGCGATGCGCACTGGAAACGTAGCAGGTCACACCCTTTACCAGCGGATCCTCGTACGCTGAGATTCCGATGTGTGCGCCGTAGCGCTGCGAATGCGTCGCGATTCTAGCCAGTTCCTCGCCATGCGCGCCGGGCATCACAGATACGGCGATCGAAGTAGCCACCATTCCAGCAATCAGCGAGCAACGCGTCATGACATGTCCCCTTACGGAATACCCGGTCCCGGGCTAGGGCTTCAGCCTACTGATGACGCCATGCCGATTCGGCTCCGGCCAGTAGAACCGGGTCTCGACTCCGCCCTTCGCAGGGACGCGCACCCACCTGTGCTCGATGACATGATCGGCCTGCGCTGCGATCCTGTAGCGGCCAGGCGGGATCCTGAAGAAGAGGAAGGGACCGTGCGTTCTCGCTTTCAGCAGCTCGACGCCGCGTTCCGAGTTCAGCGTGACCGTCACATCGGAGAGATACTCTCCTCCCGTCAGCGCGAACGTGATGCGAAGGTTGTAGCGAGGCGCGAGCGCCTTCATCGCTTGTACCTCATCCTCGCCGATACCGCCGCTGACGTACTCGATGCCATTGCGCATCATTGGCGCGATATGCGTTTGTGCAAGCACAGGCGGATCAATCGGGACAAGGAAAAGGAATCCGACAAGCAGCAAAGCAACGTGGGCTTTCATAGACCCGGTCTCCTAAACATTCTACCTACAGCATGACAATCGACGCGCACTGGCTGTTGACACAGATCAATCAACCGGCGCAGTGCATTTCCGCAGCGCTGTTCGCAAACACGCCGTCGCAACGGCGCTAGAGGAAAAACGGCAGATCTCGCTTGTGACAGAGGTAGCGTTTTATGGCCTGGATTGATGTGAGTCAATGTCGCCGCCGGTCTCCGACCGCAGCATGCAGATGACGTGTCCAGAACCAAGGTGCTGGACATTCATGTGGTGCACTGGATGTCGCCATGCGACCTCACTATGGAATCGGGGGTAGCCATGCTGAAGTTGACCAAATTCCTGATGGTTATGACCGCGGGTCTGCTTACGCTCGCATCAAGCGGCGCCTTTGCCGATCAACTGAACCGGAGCGTGACGAACGGTGGTCTGACCGTCCACTTTGGCATTGTGCCTGCCAAAAAAGCGCAATCGGTCGCCCGGGGCGCAAGCGAGCCGGGCGAACACGCATCGGCGCCAGGTCTCTCAAACTATCACCTCGTCGTCGCGCTGTTCGACAAGGCAACCGGTGAGCGCATCAGCGAAGCGACCGTGAATGCCACGGTGACGGGGCCACGGGCGAAGTCGCGCCCACATACGCAGGTCAAGCCTCTGCAGGAGCTCAACGTCAATGACACGGTGACTTACGGCAACTATTTCAACATGCCGTGGCCGGGCCGCTATAGCATCGATCTTTCGATCACGCGAAAAGACAGCGTCAAGCCGACCAAGGTCCGCCTGACCTACGACCACCACCTGTAAGCCGCGGAATGTGCCGATCAGTTGCTGGCTTGCCCTGCAGGCATGACCGCACCGGCCTGTTTGCGCGGGTCTACATGGGTCATGAGATTGAGCACACGATGGCGCGTCAGGACGTGCTTGCGCGCAGCGACCGCGATTTCGTGGCCCGCTTCGACGGAAATCGTAGCGTCGACGTCGATGTGAACATCGGCGACGATCATGTCGCCCATTTTGCGCGTGCGCAGGTCGTGGACGCCAATCACGCCCGGGGTACCAAGCAGCGTCAGCCGAATGGCTTCCACCTCGGTCTCGTCCGCCGAGCGGTCCATCAGGTTGTGAAAAGCCTCTGAACCGAAGGTCCATCCCATCTTGAGCACCAGCACGCCGACGATCAGCGCCGCGACTGGGTCGAAGATCGGAAAACCCGCCAGATTACCGACGATACCCACGCCCACCACCAGCGATGATGCGGCGTCCGACCTCGCATGCCAGGCATTGGCGACCAGCATGCTGGACTTAACGCGCTTTGCAACCGCGAGCATGTAACGGAACAGCAGCTCCTTGGCGATCAGTGCGCTCATTGCCACCCACAGCGCGGCAATGTGAACGCGCTGCACGGATGCCGGGTCTTCGAGTTTGTGAAGCGCCGACCAGAGCATACCCGCGCCCACCGCCGCAAGAAGAGCGCCGAGTGCCAGCGAGGCGCCGGTTTCGAAGCGCTGGTGACCGTATGGATGGGCTTCGTCTTCGCCTTTGCGGCTGTGATGATTGGCAAACAGTACGACGAAGTCGGCGACCAGATCTGACAGCGAGTGTACGCCGTCCGCAACGAGGCCCTGAGAGCCTGAGAATATGCCAGTAAGGACCTGACCGAAGGTCAGAACCAGATTAACGGCGACGCTCCCCCACGTACTGCGGGACGCCGCGGCAGCGCGCTCGGCAACAGAGTGCCCGGTGCTTTCTGAGTCGTCGAAGAGTTCCTCCGTATTCATGTAGTGCTTCCATCCCATTGAAAGGACACCCGAGGGTGGCATAGCGCCGGGCGCCGTTGGGCATGGCGCATCGATTCGTTCAACGTCGCGTGGTGTGGCCGTCCTTTACTTGCCCGGGCGGCTTCATCGACCGTCGCCACGTCAGCTTCCGTTGTTCTACGAGTATCTTCCAGTCGAGTTTCATGAGTATGTACACGAGCCCGAGCAAGGCTATCTGCGTGACGACGAAGTAGCCGCTGAGGTAGCTCCCTTCGAACTGCACTTCTGGATCGATATGCGTGGACACGAAGCGGCCAAGATGCGCCCAGACCGCGTAGCTCGCCGTACGACCGATGAAGAATGGCACCCCAATCACCCGGAGCGGCAGCCCTGAAAGCCCATACGCTATGAACAGATAGTTCGACGGAAACGGGCTCAGCGAATAGAAGAAGAATGCGCTGGCGGTCATCGTCTTGTGCCTCTCCAGCCATATCCTGATCACGTCGATGTTCTCTCGGTCGGCCTCGCGCATCAGCCGACCCCGCACCAGCGTCCGCGCGAAAGTCGCCAGAACCAGCCGGCCGAGGGTCGCCGCGCTAGCGGCAACCAGGGCAAAGACGAATGGGTTGCCTTCCGGAACATTGAAGCCGACCCACGACATGGCCATCCATGTGGGTGGCGCGAATGCCGGCATGAGATTGATCAGCAGCACCACGGCGAACAGGATTGCCAGTGTCGCCACCATTAATCTCCCGGCCGTTGGGCCCCCATTTCTTCATGCCGCATTTTGGCGATCCCATCGCGCCTGCTGCATGTCCAGCCGGCGAGGATGCCGCTGCGATGAACCAGGGACGTGCGGTGGACAACGGCCCGCAGTCAGGTCTGATCCACGCGAGAGGCGTCCAGCTCCGGGTTTTCGGTAGTTGGATCTCGAGCTGCCGTGCCGCGGAGGCGGATAGCTGACTCAGGCTATTTCACCCGGCGGCCAGCAACTTGACCCAAGTCAATGTCGGTATGTTCTCCTGGCGTCATTCTATAAACTCGGATGTTTCCGCACAGGCATTGAGCTGCAAGGGGTTGAACAATCCTTTTTCCAGGCAGCAACAATCCACGGTTTCTGTCGGCTGTGTCGCCAAAAAAGTTCGCATTTCGAGGATTGCCATGTTTGGGAGCGCCTTCGTGTGCACCTTTGTTCCATCACAATCCGCGTACTGATAGGCACGAGAATGCAGACCAATTCCGTTGAGCCCGTCACCGACATCGTCTCCGGCGACGGCGAATTGGCATCGCCGCCCTGGCACACCGACATGAGGCGTGGTCTATCGAGCGAGCAGGTGGCGGAAGAGCGCGTCCGGTTCGGCCGCAACGTCGTGGATTCAACGGCGCGGCGCACCTGGTGGCGCACCCTGTGGGAGGTGCTTCGTGAGCCCATGTTCCTGCTGTTGCTCGCTGCGAGCGGAATCTATTTTGTTCTCGGGGATGTTTCGGAGGCACTCACGCTTCTCGCGTTCGTGATGGCTATCGTCTTTCTCACGGTTTTTCAAAGTCATCGCACGGCGCGGATTCTCGACTCTCTGCGCGAACTGTCGGCGCCCCGCGCGCAGGTACTTCGAGACGGGCAACGGCAGCTTGTTTCCGCTGCCGAACTGGTGCCTGGCGACGTGGTTTTTGTCGATGAAGGCGCACGTGTACCCGCTGATGGCGTCGTGACGGAGGCTCATGAACTGAGCGTAGACGAATCGCTACTGACGGGCGAGTCCGTGTCGGTTAGCAAGTCCGTTGCACGAGCCAACGCACTTGCGCAGGAAGATCCGTATGGGCAGCTTTTCTTTGGGTCAATGGTGGTGCAGGGCCAGGGACAAATGGTCGTCACTGCGACGGGGCTGAATACGACGCTCGGTCGTATCGGCAAGTCGCTGACCGGCATCTCGGAGGCGCGCTCGCCGTTGCAACTGGAGACGAGAACGTTCGTCAACCGCTTTGCGTCGGTTGCGATCGTACTATGCCTTTTGCTCGTGGCAGCCTATCGTCTGCGATCGGGGGGGTGGCTTCCGGGCGTACTCGCCGGCATCACGCTGGCCATGGGAATTCTGCCCGAAGAAATACCGGTGATACTGACCGTGTTCATGGCGCTGGGGGCCCGCCGCATCGCTGACGACGGCGTGCTGACGCGCCGCATGAGTGCGATCGAAACCCTCGGCCAGACTTCGGTACTGTGCGTCGACAAGACCGGCACGCTGACGCAAAACCGCATGTCGGTGCGCGTGCTCTTTGCGCAAGGAAAGTGGCAAGTCATCGATCAGGCCACTCGGCACATCGAGGAGGCCTATCACGAACTCATCGAATATCTGGTGCTTGCCAGCGAAATCGAGCCGGTCGATCCCATGGAGCGCGCGTTTCACGAAGCCGGTCGCGTGGGGCTCGCCGGCACCGGACGTCTCCACAAGGACTGGTCGCTCGTTCACGAGTACGCGCTGACACCGGAGTTGCCGGCGATGTCCCACGCATGGCACACACCGGAACTCGATCATCACGCAGTGGCCTGCAAGGGCGCACCGGAGGCGGTCTGTGCTTTATGTCACCTGGGTGAGAGGGAAACGCAGGCCGTCCTTGACCAGGCTGCGCAGATGGCGTCGGGCGGGTTGCGGGTGCTAGGAGTCGCCAAGGCGCGACACTCACAGGCGGAGTGGCCGGAGAAGCAGCATGAATTCGCGTTCACGTTCGTGGGACTGGTCGGCCTTCTGGACCCGGTCCGACCGGAGGTTGCGGGCGCTATCACAGAATGCCAGGCCGCCGGCATCCGCGTGGTGATGATTACCGGTGACTATCCGTCGACGGCGCTTGCCATCGCCGCTGAAGTCGGCATCGACGGCGCGCGGATCGTGAGCGGCCAGGAAGTGGCAGCGATGAATGACTCACAGCTTCGTGAAGCGATCAAGAACGTTGACGTGTTTGCCCGCGTCAAGCCAGACCAGAAATTGCGGCTCGTCAACGCATTCAGGGAAAGCGGCCACGTGGTCGCGATGACCGGTGATGGCGTGAACGACGCACCCGCTCTCAAGGCGGCGCATATCGGTATTGCGATGGGCCTGCGTGGTGCCGAAGTTGCGCGCGAGGTGGCCTCGCTGGTTTTATTGCGTGACGACTTTGCGCCAATCGTGTCCGCGATCCGGCTGGGAAGGCGCATCTATGCCAATCTCGTGCAAGCGATCAGCTATACGATTGCGGTCCACATTCCGATGATTGCCGCCACCATGATTCCGGTTCTCGTCGGCTGGCCGCCGATGCTTGCACCGATTCATATCGTGTTTCTACAACTGGTTATCGATCCGGTCTGCTCGATCGTGTTCGAGAACGAACCCGAACGCGAGAACCTCATGCGTTTGCCGCCGCGCCGGGTCGGCGCGCGGCTGCTATCGGGTCGCGCATTGGCCCAAGGGGCGACCGCGGGCGCGCTGGCTGCGATACTCGTGCTGGGTCTCTACGCCGGTCTGCTGACTCAGGGTTATGAACAGCCTCTCGCCCGCACGCTCGCCTTCGTATCACTCGTCGCGGGCAATGTCGCGTTGATCTTTGTGATCCGTGTGTTGCCCCAGTCGGGCGCCCGCGCCGAGGTGCGTCGGCAGAATCGCTATCTTTGGATTGTTCTGGCTGTAACCGGAGTGGCTCTGTTGCTTCTGATGACCGTTCCCGCCCTGGCGCGGCTGTTTGGCCTCGTCGCGCTGCTCAACCAGGGTGGGGGTGTCTGACGGGAAACTCCGATTCCATTCATTCAGGATGAAGAGTTCGGTCTGGGGCGCGCCAGCAGCAGTGGGGTATCAGTGATGCGCGCGGTTCGGTCGGCGACGCTTCCGAGAAACCAGCGGGCGAGACCTCGCCGGCCATGCGTGCCGACGACCACGAGGTCGGCATGCCATCGTCGGGCCTCGCGGACAATCGTATGGGGCACGTCATCGCCTGTCCGTTTAGTTTTGACAAGCCCGGTTTCGACATGATTGGCCAGATTGGCGAAGACGCGCGCGGCGGCGGCAAGTATGGTGTTCCCTTCATCCTTGAACGCGTCCTCAAGGACATGGATTGGTATGAGGTCAGTCAGTCGAACAGCGCGATCGACGACATAGACTGCTCGAAGGCTCGACTCAGGCGTTGCAAACAGCAGGCCGAACCGCAATGCGTCCAGAGAGGCCTGGCTCCCGTCAAGCGCAAACAGGATCCGGCGCGGAAACGGATGTATCTCGCCTTCATAACTAGCGGGCACAATGATAACCGAGCACGAGGCTTGAGTTGTCACGGATTCGGACACCGTTCCTTCAACCCAGCGCAGCAAGCCGTGATGATGACGCGCACCCACGACGACCAGATCGGCTTGCCATTCGGTCGCGGCATCGATCAGTGTATTTGCGGTATAGCCGCCTCGCCTTGAGCGCTCGAGCACCTCAACATCGACTTCGGCATCGAGCGGCGCGAAGATTTCTTTCGCATTTGCAACCGCTTCGCTGGCGTCATGAAACAATTCTCTACGAATGGTCTGGAGTTCGGCATCCGCCAGCGATCCAAGGGGCACGAGGACAGCAGGATTCTCTGCCACGCTTACGATACGCACCCGCACACCTGGTACCGCCATGTAGCGTATATATGCGGCTGCACGTGCGGCCGCGGACGACGAGTCGACCGCGATAAGTATCCGTTTGATGCCGTGGGAAGAAGCGCTATCCGCGCTCGGTGTGGCACTCATGATCTGTTCTCCGTGCGAGCCGAACGAGTCCCGTTAGCGTTAATGGCTGATTTGTTCCGCCTGACGATCCATATGTAGGAGATGCCGGTAACGAGACCGTAGAGTATGTGCAGACTGAAATTGATCCATGTCTGGGCGTCGACGAACCACGGAAATATCGCTGTCATCGCGTAGAAATTCAGGAGATAGAGAGACGCACCGAACCCGGTTCCAACGATCGACGTCATCAACAGGTTGAAGCAAAGGGGAAACGCTTCGATGATCGCCGCCAGAGCAACCGAAAACCCGATCGCCAGAATCAGATGAACGGTAAGCGCCACCGCCAGTACTGCGGCATCGTGCGAGCCTGGCTCCACGAACACACGGTCTCCAATAACGATGGCGGCGACCATGCGGATCGCTCCCCACGAACTGCCGCTATTTGCGACGATCGCGGCTGAGGCAGCACACATCAGAACAGCTGCCGCAATAGTGCCGGAAACGATTCCGGCCCGCCAATCGGGGGTTCGGAGCTGGCACTGGCCTTCGTGCAAATGAAATTCCATCGAAGTCTCCTTGAGTGCAGCGGCGGTGAAGAACCATTAGGCGCCTCATGCGCCATAGTTTCTTGATAGGGATCAAAGGTCTGGATCGACCCCATATCTCCGGATCACTTGACACATATCAATCGCACCGACGTTATTTGATCTAGCGTTTCGTAAGGGCAGACCGCAACGTATCTGGATGCCAGATGCCAGATGCCAGATGCCAGATGCCAGATGCCAGATGCCAGATGCCAGATGCCAGATGCCAGATGCCAGATGCCAGATGCCAGATGCCAGATGCCAGATGCCAGATTCCGCCTGGCAACCCACCCGCGCTGCGCCATAACAGGTGGTTTCCATCTGCCAAACGGCGATCAGCGTTGGAGCGATGATTCATGGAGATTGTCTTTTCGATCCGGACGCTGCGAAAGACTTACCGCATGGGCGACGTTGACGTTCACGCGTTACGAGATATGGACCTTGACCTCGGGGGCGGCGAGTTCGTGGTGCTTCTGGGCGCTTCAGGAAGCGGAAAATCGACCTTGCTGAATTTGATGGGCGGGCTCGATACGCCGACGAGCGGCTTCATCCGCTATCGGGATCACCAGTTGTCAGCGGCTACAGAGAAGGAGCTGACGAAATTCCGGCGTGAGCATGTCGGCTTCGTGTTTCAGTTCTACAACCTGATGCCCAGCCTGACCGCCCTCGAAAACGTGGCGCTGGTGACCGACATTGCGGAACGTCCCATCACCCCTGATGAAGCGCTACGAATGGTCGGCATCGGAGAACTGAAGGATCATTTCCCCGCGCAAATGTCAGGTGGCGAGCAGCAGCGTGTGGCGATCGCCCGAGCGATCGCGAAGCGACCGGACGTCCTGCTGTGCGACGAGCCGACTGGCGCGCTCGATTTTCTCACCGGACGCATGGTCCTCGAGGTGCTCGATCAGGTCAACCGGGAATTCGGCACATTGGTCGTCGTGGTCACGCACAACGCCGTGATCGGCGAGATGGCGCATCGCGTGGTGCGCATGAGCAGCGGGACGATCGTCGAGCAGCGTCAGAACATTCAGCGGCTGCGCGTCAAGGATCTGACATGGTAAGCACGGTGTGCCGACAAGCGGAACGCGCTGCTATCTGACACTCGCGGGCGGGGTGGATGTGCCTGTGGTGCTCGGCTCGCGCAGCACGCAGCTGCGCGGCCAGTTCGGCGGCTACGACGGCCGTCAGTTGCAAAAGGGCGATGTGCTGAAGGCCGTGGGCGAGGGCGCCCGCACCATCCCGCCCGATGCACCGCATGCTGCGGGTTTCGGCACCGTGCCGCCGGAATTCACATTGCCGGCGCCGTCCGCGCTGCCTGGTGCGACAGCCGACGAGATCGCGGTGCGCGTGCTGCCCGCCGCGGAATTCGAGTGCTACTGCCCGGAGTCGCTCGAGGCGTTCTGGCGCGAGGGTTGGAAAGTGACGCCGCAAAGCGATCGCTATGGGTATCGCCTCGCCGGTCCGACGCTCAGGGCGATGCACGCCGTCGAGAAGCGCTCGCATGGCATCGTGCCCGGTGTGATTCAGGTGCCGCACAACGGGCAGCCGATCATCCAGCTACGCGATGCACAGCCGTCGGGCGGCTACCCGAAGATCGGCACCGTCATCGAGGCCGATTTATGGCGCCTAGCGCAGGCGCGCATCGGTACGAAAATCCGCTTTGTTCTGACGACCTATCCGGAAGCCGTCGCGGCGCTGGAAGAACTGGCGGGCTACCTTGCCAGGGTGCGCAATCTCGTCGAGTTGTTCCGCTCTTCCAGACACTGAGACATGACAGAAAAAAACGAAGTGGATATTGGCGAGCTTCGGCAGATTACTTCGTGGCTGGCCGCCGCCGAGGTCGAATTCATCGAAATTGGCAGGCCCGCCGCGACGGTTCGCCTGACGATGGGGAAGCCACCTCGCACGAAGGTGCGGACCCGAACGGTTCATACGCCCGACGATGCCGACGGTGCGAGTGAGCCGCCCATTGCTGCAAGCGCGTCAAGCGTCGCCGTTACGGCGCATTGCGCGGGCATTTTTCTCGCCACGCATCCGGCGCGCTCCACGCCGCTTGTCAGCGTCGGTGCGCGCGTCGATGGGGGCGAGATTGTCGGCTTGCTGCGGATCGCGCAGTTGTGCGTGCCGGTTCTCGCGCCCGTAGACGGGGTGGTGATGGGCACGCTCGTCGCGCATGGCGCAACGGTCGGCTATGGAACGCGCCTGATCGAGCTCGCGCCATCCGCATGAAGAATGGGGTCAGCGCACGTCAGCGCTTGAGGAACGGAGAGTGAAGATGCAAATCGACCTGAACGCGGACCTGGGTGAAGGCTTTGGCCCCTACCGCATGGGCGAAGACGAGGCGATGCTCGACATCGTGTCGTCCGCCAACGTGGCCTGCGGTTATCACGCCGGTGACCCCGTCATCATGGACACAACAGTGCGCATGGCTCTCGCGCGCGGCGTCGAAGTCGGCGCGCACGTTGGTTTTCCCGACCTGCTGGGCTTCGGCCGTAGGCAGATCCAGGCCGATCCGCTGGAGCTCGCCAATTACATCCTGTATCAGATGGGCGCGCTCGCGGGCATCGCCAAGGCCGCAGGGCACCGCGTCACGCATATGAGCTTTCACGGCGCGCTCGGAAACATGGCCGCGGCTTCGTACGAACTCGCCGAGCCGCTGGTGCGGGCCGTCGCCGAGTTCGACCGCGAGCTCATCATCAGCGTGTCGACGAACACGGAGATAGAACGCGCCGCGGATCGTCTCGGCGTGCGCATCGCCAACACATTTCTCGCCGACCGTGCCTACGACGATCAAGGCGCGCTGGTCTCGCGCAAACTCGCGGGCGCGGTGATCAAGGACAGGGCGGCGGTCCTTGCGCGTGTCAAGCAACTGCTGGAGGAAGGCACCATCACGACGATTACCGGCAACAAGCTGAAGATTGCGGTTCAGTCGATCCTGCTGCATGGCGACACGCCAGGTGCCGTCGAACTGGCGCGCACGGTGCGCGCCGTGATCGAAGCGGCGGGCGGACGGGTCGTGCCGGTCTCGCGCCTCACGCGCTAGACACGCGCGCGAGGCCACCGGGGCAACACGGTGCCAACCATAAGGCCCACTTATCGCTTCAAAGCCAATCCATCTTTGTTGAGCGCTTTCGCGGCGTATAGATTGATAAGAGTCGATTGATAAAAAGCCGATTGGCAACAGGCTTTATCGCACGCCTTTTCGCGAGGCGACATTTGAGAACTACAGACTGAGGTCATTCATGCCGTTTTCAGACTACAAGACCGCGCTGGTTACGGGCGCTTCGACAGGAATGGGCGCTGCCATTGTCGAGCGCTTTTGTCGCGAGGGACTCGAAGTGCATGCGCTCGCGCGCAACGGCGATCGTCTGAATGAGCTCGCCGCGCGCACCGGCTGCATTGCGCATGCAATCGACGTGTGCGATCTGGACGCCGTGACGACGCTCACACAGCAGGTGCCGTTCGATATCGTCGTGAACAATGCGGGCGTATCGCGCAAGGGTTCGATTCTCGATGCGGGTGTCGAGGACATCGACGTGCAAGTGGAAGTGAATCTGCAAGCCGTGCTGCACCTCGTGCGGCTCACCATGCCGGGCATGGTGGCACGCGACCGCGGCCATATCGTCAACATCAGCTCTATTGCGGCGATCTACAACTTCAACGGCAACTCCATCTATCACGCGACGAAGGCCGGCATACACGCGCTGTCGCGCCAGCTGCGGGTCGACGCGACGGGCAAGCGTGTGCGCGTGACCGAGATCTGCCCTGGCCGTGTCGCGACTGATATTTTCGGCCATGTGCACGGCGACATCGAGGAAGCGCGAAAGAAGTTCATTGACGGCTTCGAGTTGCCTCAGCCGTCCGACATCGCGGATGCGATTGCGTTCGCGATAGCCGCGCCGCTCGCGGTCAACATCAGCAACATGGAGATCCTGCCGACGTTGCAAGTGCCGGGCGGGCTCACCACCATCAAGCGCGAGCCGTCCGCTCACGGTGAGTAAGCCCGCCGTTCGCGAGGACGTCATCTGAGTCTACTAAGGAGGCCTTTCATGCGAGCATCGGTACTCGTTACCCGTGCGTCATTTCCGGACATCGTCGAGCGCCTGCGCGCGGACTTCGACGTGACCGACAATCCGGACGACACCATCTGGACCCAAGCCGAGCTGATCGAGCGCCTGCAGGGCAAGGAGGGCGCGATGACGGCCGGCAGCGACCGAATCGATGCCACGTTGCTGGATGCCTGCCCGCAACTGAAGGCGGTCTGCAACATCGGCGTGGGCTACAACAACGTCGATGTCGATGCGTGCACCGCGCGCGGCGTACTCGTCACGAATACGCCGGACGTGCTCACGGATACTACGGCCGACTTCGGCTTCGCTCTGATGATGGCCACCGCGCGGCGCATCGCGGAGTCCGAGCACTTTCTGCGTGCGGGCGAATGGACCAAGACCGGCCGCTACGACATGTTCGTCGGCAGCGACGTGCATGGCTCGACACTCGGCATTCTCGGCATGGGGCGCATTGGTCGAGCCATTGCGCGGCGCGGTGCATTCGGCTTCGGCATGCGCGTCATCTATCACAACCGCTCGCGACTCGCGCCTGAAGTGGAAGAGGGCTGCCGAGCGCGCTATGTCGACAAGGAAGCACTGCTGCGTGAGTCGGATCATCTGATTGTCGTCGTGCCGTATTCGGCCAACTCGCATCATGCAATCGGCGCGGCGGAGTTAAAGCAGATGAAGTCGTCCGCCACGCTTACGAATATCGCGCGCGGCGGCGTTGTGGACGATGCGGCGCTCGCGGTCGCGCTTCATGAAGGCAGCATCGCGGCCGCGGGTCTCGACGTATTCGAGGGTGAACCGCTCGTGTGTCCGGCGCTGCTCGCGCAGAAGAACGTGGTGCTGACACCGCATATCGGCAGTGCGTCGGTCAATACCCGGCGCGCCATGGCTGCGCTCTGCGTCGACAACCTGATCGCGGCGCTGGGACGTGGTCCTCTCGCCGGCAAGCCTCCCACGCCGATCAATCCGCAGGTGCTCGCGGGCCCGGCGGCGATTGTTTGATCTGAACCGGCGCAGCGTCTTGCGCCGGTTCGACTCGTAAAAGTCGCGTTCGTTCTGACGGGCGCGGTGACCGATGAGGCGCCCGCAGAGGCCCCGCATACCGGAGACATACATCATGCAGCATGCTGCCTCGAGCGCTGCCCACGGCGATCTGCCTCGTCCTCGCTATCCGTCATTCCCGAAACTTATTGCACCAGAAGAAAGGCCTCTGCCAGGGCATTTTTTTGCGGGCTAGTATGGATTCAACAAGGACGCCGCGAAGGCAGGGACGCGCAACATGAAACTTCATTTTGACCTGGCCACGGTGCTGCAAGGCGAATATGGCGTGCTGTTCCTTCACGGGATTGAGCTGACGCTCGCCATGGCCGCGCTGGCATGGGTGCTTTCGTTGATCGTGGGCGTACTGCTCTCTGTGATCCGTCTCACGAAGAACCGCCTTGCGACCTCGTTCGTCGCGACGTTCGTTGCATACCATCGCAATGTGCCTATGCTCGTGCAGATTCTGTTCTGGTACTTCGGCATCTCGAACATTTTGCCGGCTTCTTTACAAGCGCTGCTGAATCACTACAACGGTCAGTTTGTTTTCGCGGTGATCGCGATTGGACTGTGCAGCGGGGCGTATCTCTCGGAAGACATTCGTAGTGGGCTGCGCGCCATTCCGTATGGCCAATATGAAGCGGCCCGTGCGCTCGGACTGAACTTCCTGACCGGCATGCGTCATGTCGTGCTGCCGCAGGCGCTGCGCAATGCGATTCCGCCGATGGTCAATCACGCGGTGCTGCTCTTCAAAAACACGAGTCTTGCCATGGCGATTGGCGCAGCGGAGTTGACGTACGTGACCCGGCAGGTCGAGAACGAAACGTTCCTCTCTTTCGAGTCGTACTTTGTCGCCACGGCGGTGTATCTCGGTCTTTCGCTTGTCATCATGCTGTGCGGTGCGAAGATCGCCATGCACTACCGCATTCCGGGAGTGAAGTGACATGTTCGACATCTTGCGCGATAACTGGACCCTGCTGCTGATCGGGCAATATCCGCATGGGCCGCTGGGCGGCATCGTGCTCACGATATTGCTTTCCCTGTCCGCACTCATCCTTGCCTTTCCGTTGGGCATTCTGGTTGCACTTGCACGCATCAGCCCATTGCGCGTGCTGCACGCACCCGCAACGGCGCTCGTCTACATGGTGCGCGGCATTCCTCTGCTGATGGTGATTTTCTGGGTGTACTTTCTCGTGCCCGTGTTGACCGGTTATCCGGTCACCGGGTTCGTCACGATGCTGTGCGCGCTCGTGATTTACGACTCGGCCTATCTCGGCGAGATCATCCGCGCGGGCATCGAGGGACTGCCGAAAGGACAAACCGAAGCGTCGCGCGCGCTCGGCATGAGCTACATGAAAACGATGCGTTCAGTCGTACTGCCGCAGGCGCTCTACAACGTGGTGCCGAGCATGGTCACGCAGTTCGTCTCGACGATCAAGGAGACCTCGCTCGGGTACATCATCAACGTTCAGGAAATTTCGTTCGCAGCGGACCAGATCAACAACCGGCTTTTGACAAAACCGTTCCCCGTCTATCTGATTCTCGCGTTGAGCTACTTCGCGCTGTGTTATGCGCTCACGCAGCTCGCACAGTATCTGGAGCGGCGCGTCACGCTCAAGCGCGCGGGTGCGGCCGCGAAAGCTCAGAAAGGCGATGAGCTCTCACTCGCCGAGCCGCTCGCCACCGAAAACTAGGCGTTCATTCATTTCGAGGTAGTGAGCATGATCAGGTTTTCTAGCGTCAACAAATGGTACGGTGAATATCAGGCACTCGTGGATGTGAACGCCGAAGTTCGCAAGGGCGAGGTCGTGGTGGTGTGCGGCCCTTCTGGTTCGGGCAAATCGACGTTGATCCGCACGGTCAATCGTCTGGAAGAGATCAACCGCGGGCAGATCTTTTTCGACGGCCAGGACATCCACGACAAAAAGCTCGGCCTGAATGCCTACCGCAGCCGTGTCGGCTTTGTGTTCCAGCAATTCAACCTGTTTCCGCACCTGTCGGTGCTGGATAACATCACGCTCTCACCGATGCGCGTGCATGGCCTGAAGCGAGTCGAAGCCGAGCGCAAGGCCGAGGACCTGTTGTCGCGCGTGGGTCTGTCGAACAAGGCGCGTGCTTATCCGACGCAGTTATCCGGCGGACAACAGCAACGTGTCGCGATTGCGCGTGCACTCGCGATGGATCCGCCCGCCATGCTGTTCGACGAGCCGACGAGCGCGCTCGACCCCGAGATGGTCGGCGAAGTGCTGAACGTCATGAAGAGCCTCGCGCAAGAAGGTATGACGATGATGTGCGTCACGCATGAAATGGGCTTCGCACGAGAAGTCGCGGACCGCGTGTGGTTCATGGACGCAGGGAAGATTCTGGAAATCGCGGAGCCGGAAGAGTTCTTCGTGCGCCCCAAACATGCACGCGCGCAGCGCTTTCTTTCCGACCTGCGCACGCATTGATTCGAATCCGGCAGCGGCTTTTCAACAGCGGTCTATTGCTTTAAACATAAACCTTAGAGGAGCACCACCATGCAGGCAAGCAAGATTAGCGCGGGGATGTTGATCGTGGGCGCGGTACTTCAGTTCATGAGTCCCGCTTTCGCGGATCAGCTCGCGGACATCAGGAGCCGCGGCGAAGTCACGTGCGGTGTGTATTCGAATGTCGAACCGTTTTCGTATCCCAACGCCCAGACGCGGCAGCTCGAGGGCATGGACGTGGATCTGTGCAACGCCGTGGCGAAACAGCTTGGCGTGAAGGCAAAGCTCGAACCGCTGGCGGTAGAGGCACGTATTCCGCAACTCAAGCTTGGACGTGTCGATCTGGTGGTCGCCAATCTTGCGTACACGAAAACCCGCGCGACGCAGATTGCATTCAGCGATTCGTATTATTCGACCAAGGAAGTGCTGGTCGTGAAGAAAGCCGATGCCGGCAAGAAACTAACGGATTTCGCCGGCCAAAAGATTAGCGCCGCCGACGGCTCCACCTCCGCGCAGTCCATTCCGCTTTCCATCAAGGACGGTCAGGCCGTCACGTTCCATGATACGAGTTCGGCGTTCCTCGCGCTGGAGCAGGACAAGGTGAAAGGCTTCGTCACGAATCAGATGACTGCCAGGAAGATCGCCAAACAGGTGGAGGGAACGGACGGCGCCGTGGCTATCGCTGCAGAGCCCATGTTGATCGAACCGATCGCCGTAGGCTTGCGCCAGAATGAACCGGCGATGCTGGCGGCGGTCAATAAGGCATTGGCATCCATGGAGCAGAGCGGCGAAATGAGCGCGATCTTCAACAAATGGCTCGGCCCCAAAACGCCGTATGGGCTAACGCGTACGGACAAGGTCACGCCGATCAACCAGTTGAAGTTCACGCCGGTGTCCTGAGGCGTCTCATTCATGGATCGGGGAGGAAAGAAAGTTGAACCATAGCCTGAAGCTGTTTGATCTGACGGGGCGCCGCGCGTTGATCACCGGATCGAGCACCGGCATCGGTTTTGCGCTCGCAAGAGGCCTTGCCGGCGCCGGTGCGGAAGTGGTGCTGAATGGCCGCGGCGAGGCGCGCCTCGCCGAAGCGGTGAAGCGCCTGCGCGAGGAGGGTGCGAGGGCGCATGCCGCATGTTTCGACGTGACTTCACCGCAAGCCGTCGAAGCGGCGATCGCCCGGATCGAGCGCGAGATAGGCCCGATCGATATCCTCGTGAATAACGCCGGCATGCAGCGCCGCGCGCCGCTCGAGCAGTTTTCCCACGCCCAATGGGAAGAGCTGATGAAGACCAATGTGGACAGCGTGTTTCTCGTTGGCCAGGCCGTGGCGCGGCACATGCTTCCTCGCAAGCGCGGCAAGATCGTCAATATCTGCTCGGTGCAAAGCGAACTCGGGCGGCCGAACATTGCCGCTTACACCGCGAGCAAAGGCGCGGTGAAGATGCTGACAAAAGGCATGGCGATCGACTGGGGGCAATACGGCATTCAGGTCAACGGTCTTGGCCCCGGCTACTTCAAGACCGAATTGACCGAGGCGCTCGTGAAGGACGAAACGTTCAGCGCATGGCTTATCGGACGCACACCGTCGCGACGCTGGGGAGACGTCGAAGACCTCGTCGGCGCGGCGGTGTTCTTGTCCAGTGATGCATCGAACTTCGTGAACGGCCACATCCTTTATGTCGACGGCGGCGTGACTGCCACGCTGTAACGTGTGCAACGGGAAGCAAGCGCGTCGGGGTCGATGTCGATCAGCGCGGAGGCCGCTGTTGAGCGCTGTCCGGGTCCCGCAGAAGCCGGAGCAAATGGGCCAACGGCATCCCTCTTTCCCAACTGGCGCGCATGTTCGAGCCGTATGTTCAGCTCGCCCCGCCGGACGGTCGTGGGCAGTCGGGATTGGGCATCGGTCTTTCCGTTGTCGAAAATCTGGTCCAGATGCACGGTGGTCATGTTACAGCCGCGAGCAATGGAATGGGACATGGATCTCAGTTCACCGTGTCTTTGCCGGCAACCGAAGCTCCTGCCAAAGTGGCAGGAGCGGCGATCGAAGTACCTGTACAGCTGCCAGGAAGAATGCGGGTCCTGGTCGTCGACGACAATCGGGATGCGGCCGAATCGCTCGCGATGGTCCTGGAGGGGTGCGAAGTCCGATGCGCGTTTGACGCGGAGAGTGCACGGGCGATCGCCCAGAGTTTCTGCGCTGACGCCCTCATCCTTGATATTGGGTTGACCGGGATCGGTGGATATGAGCTGGGCCGCCAATTACGTTCATTGCCAGGAACAGCCGGCGCGATTTTCGTGACGCTTAGCGGTTTGGAGCTCCCGAAGACATTTTGCGGTCACGTGAAGCGGCTTCGTACAGCACTTCGTGAAACCGGTCCGGCCCGAAATTCTGATCGATTTTCTGCGCAACGTCACAGCAAAGGCGACAGATTGACGAGTGGTATGGAGCCGAAACTGACATGCAGACGTCGCGGCGCAAGGCGCTGACACCTCAGGACGCCGACCTGCGTTGTCAGGCTATCTGATCGCGGGTCGGCGAGAAACCGCTTGTGCGGTCGCAGCTCGTTCTTGGCTGACGACACCCCTCTCATGAACGGGCGGCATTCTGCCAGTGTCTGCAAATGGCCGACACGACAGTGAAGCTGACCCGTGCGATCTCACGCGAGGTTCACCACGACTTTCCCGCGTGCGGTGGCGTTGGTGATGGCATCGTAGGCGAGTTCGGCGGATCGCAGGTCGAACCGGCGGGGATCGAGATTCGGCGTGAGCTTGCCGGCTTCGATCAACCGTGTTGCCTCGCGCAGCATCGCTCCGTGATGCGCGCGATGCATGCCCGTCAGAAGCGGATAGAGGGTGAAGACGCCTGAGTACGTCGCTTCTCGAAACGACAGGGGAGCCAGCGCATGCGTCCCCCAGCCCAACGCGCTGACTACATGGCCAAAATGCTTGACTGCCGCAAATGACGCATCGAGCGAAGGGCCGCCGACCGTGTCGACCACGACGTCGAAGCCTGTGTCCTGCGTCAACGAAGCAACATACTGCTCGACCGGTTGCGACCGGTAGTCGATGGGCGTAGCGCCCAGTCGCGTAATGAGATCGTGGTCGCGTGAGCTCGCTGTTGCAAAGACATGGGCGCCGAGTGCGCGCGCCAGTTGCACCGAGACGTGCCCGACACCGCCTGCTCCGCCTTGCACCAGTACCGTTTGGCCCGCTTGCAGATGGGCCCGGTTGACAATGCCGGAATAGGACGTGATGAACGCTAGGGGCAGCGCCGCGGATTCACGCATCGACAGGTTGGCCGGCTTGATCGCAAGCAGGTCGGCATCGACCGCCGCATACTGGGCGAGCGAGCCCTGAATGCCACCAACGCCGCCCGTCATCCCGTAGACCTCGTCGCCGACATTGAAAGCGGTCACGCCCGGCCCGACGGCATCCACCACGCCAGCCATATCAATGCCGAGCACCAGTGGGAGCGGTTGCTTCGCATGCGCTGCGCTGCCCGCGCGGATCTTGGTGTCTAGCGGATTGAGACCGCTTGCGGCAATGCGCACGCGCACCTGGCCGTGTGCAGGTTCGGGCATCGGTACTTCGGTCAATTCGAGCGGGCCGTTGTAGCGGCTGAGGACGAGCGCCTGCATGGTCATGGTGGGTTCCTATCAGGTTGTCTTGCCGTAGAGCGAACGGGTCGATGCGTTCATGATGGTTTATGCTATAACGCATGTAAATCAATGTTTGTGCACGTTTCCCATGCAGAAATGAATGATCAGCACCTAAATTGGAGCGACGTCCGCATTTTTCTGGCGATTGCCCGCTGCGGCACGCTGGGGGTGGCCGCGAAGCGCGTGGGCCAGACTCAGCCCACCATGGGGCGCAGGTTGCGTGCACTCGAACAAGCGCTTGGACATACCCTGTTCCAGCGCACGAGCGATGGTTTTGTGCTGACGGACGAGGGCGCTACGGTGCTTGCCTATGCCGAGCGAATGGAGGAGGAAGCGCTCGGCTTCACGCGCGCGCTCACGGGGAAAGAGACCCAGTTGACAGGTCTGCTCCGCGTCTCCTCTTCGGACTGGTTCGGCGTGCACATACTCACGCCCGTGTTCGCGCGCTTTCTGGCGAAGTACCCGGGCATCTCGTTGGAACTCGTCACGGATTCGCGCCTCTACAACCTCGCGCGGCGCGAGGCGGATCTGCTGTTCCGCATCACGCCGTTCGACGAACCCGACGTCATCCAGCGCAAGCTGATGCGCATCGACTATGCGTTGTACGGGCACGTAGATCTCGTTCCGCCGACACGCGGGGAGGGTGACGGCTTCGCGCTGATCAGCATGGACAGCGAGTTCGGCTCACTGCCCGACGTCGAGTGGGTTAAGCGCATGCTGCCCCGGGCCAGGATCGCGTTCGGCAGCAATAATCGCGGAGTACAGGCGCGCATGTGCGCTGAAGGGTCTGGCTTTGCAGTGCTGCCTTGTCCACTGGGTGATGCGACGCCGGGCATCCGACGAGTCGATTTAGGCGAAGCGCCGCCGAGTCGCGATGTCTGGCTTGGCTTTCACCGCGATTTACGTCGCGTCGCGCGACTGCGCGCACTTCTGCACGCAACGATCGATGCACTAGCGAACCTTTGAGTCAGGCGGGCAATGATTGCCTTCGCACGGTCGTGCCCGCTTCGCCGGGCCGCCTTTTAAACAAAGCGACCTAGGCGCGGTACCGAGAAAAAGGCTCTGGTAACACCTTGATCGATGCACCCGACACGTTTAGCTGCGCGTTTGAGCCGTGTATCGTGAAAGGTTCGTTGGAGGGGGGCCTATACGCTGATCGCGGTCGCCGCCCGAACAAGGGAGCGCCCCGAGGTCGAACGCTGCAAATAGCCAGCCGTCGATCCAAAAACGCTCTGCTACCGCATGAGTTCGACTCGATTCCCTGTGAACGCGGCCTACGTCAGTGCTCGGTTGATTACGCTGTGCTAGTAAAGTGCACTAACGCACGGCCTACCGTTCGTCTGGGTCTGGCTGAACCAGCCCGGTGAGCGCGCGTAACCAACCGCACACCTGGTCGGACTCCAGTTCTATTCGCGCGATTTTAGCGTTAAGACCCTCTCTCAATTTGTCCCGCTCTCGATAGGTCGGCCCGTCGCGTACGCGCCTGGCGAGGGTCGCCTCCTCAGTCAGTGCGCCGAATAGGCCTGACAACTGCGTTTCCCTGCAATCGGCCTGCTCGGCCATAAGACTCTCGACGGAGTAGGCGTGCCCTGCACGGCACCTGAATCGCAACATTCTGCTGTCGCGAATTTCGTACAGGGCGCTGCGGCAAACGGGGCAGTTCAGGCCGCACGGAATGCTCAGCTTCTCGATCTTCCACCAGTCTTCGACGGTGAAGATGCCTTCCGCGATGCGATTTTCCACCTCTATCAGCTCGTCAAGCTGGACTTCCCCTGTCGGCACAGGGTCGTCGTTGGCAAGGTCAACGAATATGCTCGCCATTTCTTCCAGCGTGCAGCGGTAATCAACCTTGACGTGAGCGAGTGCGCTCTCCGGCATCGACGGTGCCGTTGCTTCGGACGGTTCCTGCACGATCGCGGTGCCGCCTCGATCCTTGACGGCAAGCAGCCCGGCGGTTCCGTCGTCGAGTTGCCCCGTTAAGATGACGCCGACGACTGCTGGTCCGTAGGCGATGGCAGCCGACCGGAACAGTGGATCGATAGCAGGGCGGGTGTGATTTTCACGAGGGCCGTGGGAGAGCCGTATGAAGCCCCGGTCCAAGAGCATGTGCCTGTCCGGAGGGGCGACATACACCTCCTTTGTCCGAACTTAAGTCGATCATGCATCATCGGCTGCACCGACGGTCGAGGCCTTGACGTGCGTCAAGATCGCTCACCGTTCAAACTCCTACCGGGAGGGCAGACGACGGACTCGCCGCTAACGGGTCTCAGACAGAACCGGCTATCGAGCTAGGCCCACCACTCCACATCTCGAGGGCTGACGGACTTGTTTGCCAGCCCTGCAGTCGCAGGAAGGCGGCTGTCGCTTAAGGATCAGGTCAGAAGCTCGGGCCGAGGTCGCCGGGATGCGCGGCGCTCGAACTGCGATCTTCGCCAACCGGCCAAAGGCGGTCATCAACGTGACCCGCATACAGACGCGCCGACGCCGCGTGTTACCGGCGTAACGGGCGATCATCGGCCGCCGTCAGCGTGCGAATTGTCAATGCAGTACCGATCAAGTTGCCGACCAGCGTGCCGGGGGTGTACCTGCCGTTCATATTGATTACAAGGCGGAAAACGCAGAGGTATCGGCATGCATCGGCGACTTGAATGTCTATTCTTCAGACGCTGCGACTAGCGTGCCTCCGGTCGGCTCCGCGGGTCGTTGGCAGCCGTTCCGCTCTGGTGAGAAAGAGGAATGTATGAAACGCCCAAGACCACGTCGGCCGGCGGGACGCGCACTGCACCTTCTGCAGTTAAACGCATTCCTCTGGCTCGCCATCGGCATTTCGCTCAGCGGGATGTCATTAACACATGTAACGCTCGCAGCGGGCCCGCTGCCGCAAGGCGGCGCGTATGTGGATGGCACGGGCGCGATAGCAAGCCAGGGGAACGGCCTCCTGATTACGCAGCCGGGTTCGACGCGCGGCGTGATCGAGTGGAACAGCTTTTCAATCGGCAGGCACAATACCGTCACCTTCGACAACGGCTCCGGCACGACGCTGAACCGGGTGACCGGTGGTTCACCGTCTGCCATCTTCGGCAAGCTCACTGCAACGGGCAGCCTGTATGTGATCAATCCGCAAGGCATCGTCGTGGGGCCATCAGGCGTGGTCAGCACAGCTGGTCGTTTCGTCGCGTCAACGCTCGACGTCTGCAATTGCGCGTTCATGCAGGCCGGTGACGCACTCACGCTGTCGGGTGACTCGAATGCAAGTGTGATCAATCTCGGCAGGATCAGCTCGAGTGGCAACGACGTCTTCCTGATTGCGCGACGCGCCGCGACCAATGCGGGCACCGTGTCCGCGCCCAACGGCACGGCCGAACTGGCCGCAGGCTCGCAGGTGTTGTTGCAGGATTCGGGCAGCGGCAAACAGGTGTTCGTGCTGACAGGCAGTCACGGCACCGTCCTCAACCAGGGGCAACTAAAAGCGGCGCAGGTCAGCCTGCAGGCCGCCGACGGGAATATCTACGCGCTCGCGGGCGGCGGGACGCGCATCCGCGCAGCAGGCACAGCAACGCGCGATGGCCACGTCTGGCTCGTCGCCGACGGTGGCAAAGTCGACGCGCTTGGCACGATCGAAGCCGCGAACGCCGACGGCAAGGGCGGCACGGTCGACACGCGCGCGGACAACCTGCGCGTCGACCGCCTGGATGTGTACGCGGCGCAGTGGGACCTGGCCTCGCCCGTCTTCAGTATCGACCCGAAGACAGCCGCGTCGCTCTCGCGCAATCTGTCGCGCGGCACCTCGGTCACGGTCAATGCAACCGATCCGGGCGCAGGCGATCTCACGATTGGTTCCAACATCCGCTGGACGGGCGACGCCGCGCTCACACTCGACGCCGCGTACTCGGTCTCAATCGCTTCACGCGCGACAGTCGCTAACAGCGGGGCGGGCAATCTCACCTTGCGCGCCGATTCGGCGGGCGCGAACAACGGCGGCAGGGTGTTGAACAGAGGCACCATCGACTGGTCGGGGAGCACGGGAACGGTCGCGGCGCTCTACGACATGAATGGCAGCTACAGCGCGGGGACGATCCGGAGCAACGCCGACTGGAGGGCCGCACCCCTCAGCGGACTGAAGACGCAGATCACCGCGTATGAACTCGTCAACAGCGTGGGGGATCTGGCGAGCGTCTCGGCGAATCTCGCGGGGAGCTATGCGCTCGGCAAGGACATCGCCGCATCGCAGGCCCCGGCCTTCACGCCAATCGGCGCGATGGCCACGCCGTTCACGGGCGAGTTCGACGGCATGGGTCACGTGATCGACGGCATCGTGTTTACCCCGGGAGGCAACGTGGGTCTCTTCGCGGCCATCGGGACGACGGGCGTGGTGCGTAATCTCGGGGTTGTCAATGCAAGCGCGGCGATTTTCCCGCGCATGACAGGCGGCCTCGTCGCGGTTATCAATGCGGGGCTGATCACCAATACCTACTCAAGTGGGGAGGTTTCTCTGGTGCGCGGCACTGAGGGAGTGTTGGCGGGCGGGCTCGTTGGACAAAACGATGGCTTGATCGAACGCTCTTCGAGCAGCGCGACCGTCCACCCGGCGGCGGGTACGGGCGGCGGGCTGGTTGGCGTCAATAACGGCAGCATCGTGCAGTCGTTCGCGAGCGGCATGGTGAGCGGCGGCTCGCGCTCGGTCGCGGGCGGCCTGGTCGGCCGCAACAGCGGCGCCATCACGCAGTCGTACGCTACCGGCATTGCCGGCGGCGGCATGAACCGTGGCGGACTGGCCGCTGACAATTCGGGAACCATCCAGGAATCGTTCTCAACCACCGAGATCCCGCCCCTCCCTACGTTTTACCCCCACGGCGGCGTTGTCGGCACCAACAGCGGCTCCGTGGCCAGCAACGTGTTCTGGGATACCCAGACGAGCGGCACGCTCGATGGCGGCCCGGGCGTATCTGCCGCGAACGGCCTCACAACCGCACAGATGAGCACGCCAGCAAGCTTCGGCCCCACCTGGGACTTCAGCCCGACCGGCATCTGGGCCATGCCAGCGGGCGCGACGCATCCTGTCCTTCGATGGGAACTTGCGCATTGAGCCGCCCGCGCGCAGCGAGGCAAGGCCCGGCATATGCTTGCCGCGGATCGCCCTGAGCCCTCGAAAAAAGCCACTGTAGTCGGGGCATCTTCATGGCTGGTGACGGTACCTTCGCCCTCCATAAAGCAGAACATCGCCCTATGGCAGCAGCATCAATTCCTCGAAAGCACGCAGGCCATGGGCGGGTCGTGGTGGCCGCGCATATCGCACAGCGACCTGAAAGTGCCGGCGAGCCGACGCGCTCTGTATCGAGGGCTTGACACGGGTCAATCGGCGCGCCGCGAGGTGGCCTAAAGTCGGTGACACAGGGCGCATGATGCGCTCGCGCTTCATTGGCGAATGCCCGCATTGCGGCGCACTGGAGCATGCCGTTGCTTTCGGCAAGGTGTGCAAAGCGATTTTTCATCTGTAATGTCTTTGACGAAACGAGGAGCAGGGCCATGAGCAACCTGACACGATTCGATCCCTTCCAGCTTGAACCCATGTCGGAACTTTTCCACGGTCTGTTCCGCCCGATGCGCAGCGCCGACGGCGAGTCGCTTGCGGACATCAAGGTGGACGTGACCGAGAGCGACAGCGCATACACCGTGAAGGCGGAGCTGCCCGGATTCGAAAAAAAGGATATCGACGTAAAGATCGACGGCAACCTCGTCTCGATCAGCGCGCAAGTGCAGCGCAATGAGGAGATGAAGGAGGGCGAACGGGTAATCCGGCGGGAACGATACACCGGCACCGCAAGCCGTGCATTCACGTTGGCAAGCGAAGTGGACGAAGCGTCTGCCGAAGCGCAATACAAGGACGGCGTACTTTCGCTGCGGCTGCCGAAAAAGGCGCCGTCCGAACGCAAGCGTCTGCAGATCAGCTGAACGAGGCTCGCACGGTGGGCGGCCGGTTTCGTGAACCGCGCCGTCTTTCAGCCAAAACCCGTCCAGGAGGATGCAATGAAGTCGGACGTTGAACTGAAAAAGCTGGTCGAGGAGGAACTGATCTGGGACCCTGCCGTGGATTTCGCGGATATCGGCGTGCAAGTGCGCGACCAGGTCGTGACACTGTCGGGGCACGCGTGCAGCTATGCGGCGAAGCTTGCCGCCGAAAAGGCAGCGCAACGGGTCGCCAGCGTGAGAGCCGTGGTCGTGGAACTGAACATCCGCTTGCCGCATGAAGACGTACGGACCGATGAGGACATCGCCAACGCGGTGCGAGCCATCATTCGCTGGACGGTCGGCTTGAACGAGGACATGGTCAAGGTGCAGGTGGAAAAGGGTCAGGTGACGTTGAGCGGCGAGGTCGACAGCGCGTATCAGAGCCATGTCGCCGCACGTGCTATTTCACAGATGCGCGGCGTGGTCGGTGTGTCGAATCTGATCCGGGTTGGAGGAACGGCGGCCGCGGAAGATATTGGCGAGCGGATCGGCAACGCATTGCAGCGTCACGCCGAGCGTGAAGCGAAACACATCGGGGTCCAGGTGCACGAGCGGACGGTCACGTTGACAGGCAAGGTCGGCTCAATGGCCGAGCGCGCGGCGGCGCGCGGCGCGGCATGGTCGGCACCGGGCGTGCGCGAGGTCGTCGACAACCTGACGGTTTCGTAGCCGACTCTGCCGGCACCCAACCTGATGCTGCCTGCACAATCCGGCCGGCGGCGCTTCAAGCAACAAGGAGTGAGTCATGTCCCAATCCGGCAATGCAAGCGACAACAACTGGTCGGTCGCCGCAACCACGCATCGCACAGCGGGCGGCTTCGACTGCTCGATCCAGCTTTGTCATCAGACTGCGGCGGTGAATTTCAAACATGAGTTCATGCATAGCAGTGTCTTTCCGACCGAGCGCGAAGCCGTATTGGCCGGCTTGAGCGAAGGCTTGGAATGGGTTCGTCTGAAGATGTCGAATGCGCTCTCGCGTCCTTCTCGCACATGTCATGCCGAGCCTGGGCGAGATCTGCATCACTCGCGGTGAACGCGCGCGGTAGGGTCGATTGGCGCACCGCCTTCGGCTGATCCACGTCAAACGGCGGGTCGTCGCGCGGACTAACCTTCAACCAGGGCTCAGCGGCATGTCCGGACTGCGGAAACGGCCTGGCCCCAACTCATCAGCAAGCAGCCAGGAGGCCTACCATGCTCGCATCCGATGTCATGACCACCAACGTCGTCACGGTCAGCCCCGCGATGGCCGTGCGGGACGTCGCCCGAATCTTCGTCGAAAACGGCATCAGCGGCGCGCCGGTACTTGATGCAAACGGCGACGTCGCCGGCATGATCACCGAAGGCGATCTGCTTCGCCGCAGCGAAATCGGCACGGACGAGCGCAAGCGCCGTTCGTGGCTCGATTTCTGGTCCGCGAGCCATGAGGCGCGGGACTACATCAAGACGCACGCGGCCACAGTGCGCGACGTGATGACCACCGACGTGGTGTCCGTGACCCCGGAGACACTGCTGAGCGAAGTAGCTGAAATTCTCGAGACACGGCATATCAAGCGGTTGCCGGTAATGCGGGCTGGACGGCTCGCCGGCATCGTCAGCCGCGCCAATCTCGTGCAGGCGCTCGCCAGCTCTCCGCCGGCGCGCTCCTTGGCGGCGACACTTCCGGATGCCGCGATCCGCGCGTTGTTGATGGGGGAACTGGCGGGGCAACCATGGAGTTTTGCCGGCCGCAACATGGTCGTGGCAGATGGCGTCGTGCACCTGTGGGGCGTGTTTCAATCGGGCGACGCTGTGGATGCCGTTCGCGTCGCCGCGCAGAACGTTCCAGGCGTCAAGCGCGTGGAAGACCACACGCAACCCTATCAGATGATGCCGGGCATCTGACGGCAATGGGTAGACCGGTTACGCATCTGCAACAGGAGGCGTGATGACTCAGTTGATTCCCGGGACGTGGCTCCGTGCGCAAAGCGAAAGCATCGAGCAACTGTTCAATATGACGAGGCGGTGCTGCGACACAGTGGGGCACATCACCGAGTTGAACCTGCATGCAGTCCGCTTCGCACTTGCGCAGAGCGAGGAAGCGTTCGTGCGGGCTTGCGCGGCGGGAAGTTTGCCGGAACTGTTGTGTCTGCCGACCCTGCTAGGATCGGCAGACTTCTCAGAGGCGCTGTCGTACGGCAAGCAGTACTGGAAAATCCTGTCCGATCTCGAACCGGATGCCGTGCCGTCGGTGCCCGCTCGTCTTGCCGCGCAACGACCGCACCTTCTTTCGGACAGGTGAATCAGCTCGCGGGTGCTGGACACGTGAACTCGTCTGGATTGTTGACACCGAGACCTGCGTGGCCGCCTCGCAGTGCGGCTGCGGGATGCGCCTACCCGGGACATCGAATCATCGAGCAGTTCACGAAGCTCAGTTGTGCAGATCTATCGGGCGATATCTTTTGACTGTTTGCCCGCGGCTGCGGAGAAGCGGTATGCCGACTTATGCATCAGCGCCAGCGATGTTGCAATCCCGCGTGAGGGAATCGTCGTCGCCGTGCGCGGCGCCATTCTGGATGTCAGTTTCGATGGTGCCGCGCTGCCGGCGGTCGGCGAGGCTCTCGTCGTCATGCCCGGCGATCTCGCGCCGGTCCGCCGCTGAAGTTCAAGCGCATTTGAGCGAGACGTAACGGGCAGAGCGTGCGACGGCGGCAAGCCGCTACCGGAGCAGACCGGACGCCGGCCCATCCGTCGCCCGCTGCGCCGTTGCCGGTCCGCCATCTCGCCGGTCAGCCGATGGATATCTCCCGATAAAGCCGCTCGATTTCGCCGCGCTCGCAAAGCGCTGTGCCGGCACCAAGCAATGTCGCCGCCGCCGCCGCCATGCCGTAGCGAAACGCTTCGTCGATGCCCGCATTGCGGTTCAAGGCCCAGATCAGCGCGCCAACAAAGCTGTCACCCGCACCAATAGAGCTGCACACCTTAGTCGGCAGTGCAGCCGCCCTCAAGCACCGGTCTTCGGTGACCAGCAGCGCACCACGTTCGCCGAGCGTCACCGCCACCATTCGCGCCTGGCCTGCACGCACGATATGCTGTGCTGCGCCAATCCATTCCGACTCATCGATGAGCGGCTGTCCCGTGAGTTCGCGCAGCTCACCAAGGCTCGGCTTGACGAGCCAGACGCCTGCGTCGAGCGCCGCGCCAAGTGCCGGGCCTGATGTGTCGAGGACGGCCCGCGTGCCTCGCGCGGCAGCGAGGCGGGCAAGCCGCGCGTAGATGTCGACCGGTGCGCCAGGAGGCAGGCTGCCGCTCATTACCAGATAGCGCGGCGCTACCTGCAGCGCGTCGAACTCATCGATACACCGCTGCCATTCAGTCGTGGCGAGCGTTGGACCTGGAAGGACAAAGCGATATTCGAGGCCGCTGCACTGCTCGAGGACCGAGAAATTTTCTCGGGTCTCTCCGGTAATCGCGATACCGACGCCCACGAAAGCCTCGGCGTCGAGCAGTTGTCCGAGCATCACGCCGGTTGCACCTCCGGCAACGTAGAAGCCGGTGCAGTCCCCGCCGAGGCGTTGTATCACGCGGGCCACATTGATACCGCCGCCGCCGGGATCGCGGCGCGCCGCGCTGCATCTGAGCTTGCGCGTATCGACCACCCGTTCGATCGCCGTCGCCACATCGACAGCCGGGTTCAGCGTGATGGTGACAATTTCAGGCATGATCACGCGGTCTCATGGCATCGGTTCCGGTGTATGCCTCTGCTACGGAAGCTCGTGGTGTGGCGGCCTCGGCGGCGGCAACGCGCTCTTTGACCGCAATGAAGCTATCCGGGGTCACTGAGATCGAATCGATGCCGCATGAGACGAGAAAGCCCGCAAACTCCGGGTGATCGCTCGGCGCCTGGCCGCATAGGCCGATGTGTGCGCCGGCCTCGTGCGACTCCGCAACGACACGCTCGATCATCCATCTCACTGCCTCGTCCTGTTCGTCGAACAACTCGGCGAGTTCAACGGAATCCCGATCCACGCCGAGCGTCAACTGCGTCAGATCGTTGCTGCCTATCGAGAATCCATCGAAGCGTTGTGCGAAAGCCCGGGCGAGGATCACGTTGGACGGAATCTCGCACATGACATACACCTGAAGGCCGTTCTCTCCACGTTTTAGTCCGTTTTGCGCCATGACTTCAAGCACGCGATCGGCTTCTTTCGTCGACCGGCAGAAGGGAATCATCACGATTACATTGTCGAAGCCCATCTGGTTGCGAAGTCGGCGAATAGCCTGGCACTCCAGAGCAAAACCGTCCCGGTAACGCTCCGAGTAATAGCGCGACGCCCCGCGGAATCCGAGCATCGGATTCTCTTCCTTTGGTTCGAAGTCCGATCCCCCGATGAGATTGGCATATTCGTTTGTTTTGAAGTCGCTCATGCGAACGATGACAGGGTGCGGATACTGAACGGCGGCAATCCTTCCCAGACCGCGGGCAAGCTGCTCCACGAAATACCCGGTCCGCGGTTCATAGCCGGCGGTCAATTCGGCGATGGCCCGCCTCGCGGCTTCGTTGCTCAGCGCATCGTAGTGGACAAGGGCCATCGGATGAATCCTGATATGGTTGCTCACCACGAACTCCATGCGGGCGAGGCCGACACCATCGGCCGGAACGCGCCACCAGCGGAACGCGGCAGCTGGATTCGCGAGGTTCAACATGACCTTGATGCGCGTCGGCGGAATGCCTCTGAAATCGATATCTTCGACCTTGTATTCCGCCGTGCCTTCGTACACGAATCCCTCCCGCCCTTCGGCGCAGGATACGGTCACCTTCTGCTCGTCGTGCAGCAGACGGGTTGCATTGCCGGCGCCGACAATGGCCGGAAGGCCGAGTTCGCGACTCACTATGGCCGCGTGCGAAGTACGGCCGCCGTGATCGGTGACGATCGCAGCGGCGCGCCTCATAAGCGGCACCCAGTCGGGGTCTGTATTGGTCGTCACGAGAATGGCGCCGTCGACGAAACGCGCGGAATCGCGCGGACTGTCGATTACACAGACGGGGCCCACCGCGACCGCTTCGCCGATGCTCACGCCGGACACCAGCTTGCGGCCCGTCTTCCCGATCCGATAGGTCTTGACGGCGCTTGCTTCCTTGCGCGATTCAACGGTTTCCGGCCGTGCCTGTACGATGAAGATGTCTCCGGTGCGCCCATCTTTCGCCCATTCAATGTCCATCGGCTGTCCGTAATGTTCTTCGATTGCGCACGCCCATCGTCCGAGGCAGAGTATTTCCTCGTCCGTAAGTACGAACGCGGCGCGCTCCGCCCGGGACGTCGGCACATTCCGCGTGGGCCGCTCAGGTTCGTCCGTGTACACAAACTTGAGCTCCTTGTTGCCTCGCTTCTTTTCGACGATGGGCGAGTACCCGGACTGTGCCAGAAGAGGTTTGAACACCTCGTACTCGTCGGGATCCACTGTGCCTTGTACGACGTTTTCTCCGAGTCCCCATGCTGCATTGATCAGGACAATTTTCTCGAATCCGGTTTCCGTATCAATGGAGAACATCACTCCCGCACCGGCCAGATCCGAGCGCACCATGCGTTGCACGCCGACGGAAAGCGCGACCCTCAGATGGTCAAAACCTTTTGCCTGCCGGTAGCTGATCGCACGGTCGGTGAAGAGCGACGCATAGCAGCGCCTGCACGCCTCGAGCAACGCACGCTCGCCCCTGACGTTAAGAAAGCTTTCCTGCTGCCCGGCAAAGCTGGCGTCGGGCAAGTCTTCAGCCGTCGCGCTCGACCGCACGGCGACGTCCGCATCGACGAGTCCGGCGTTGAGGCTTAAAGCAGCGTAGGCATTTCGAACGGCGCGAGCCGTTTCGTCGGGCCATTCGCCACGCATAATGGCGTGGCGAATGGCGAGTCCGGCTTCCGCCAAGGTGGTTTTTCCGTCTGCGAGTTCCGCGAGCGTGGCGGAAATAACGTGCATCAGGCCGTTCGCTTCGATGAAATGCCGATAGGCTGCAGCCGTGATCGCGAATCCGGGCGGCACCTTGATGCCGCGCGTTCCGAGATTCGCCACCATTTCACCTAATGAGGCATTCTTGCCGCCGACGCGATAAATGTCCGTGCGCCGCAGATTCGCGAACTCGACAACATGCTGCTCGTCCATGTGCTACTCCTGTGCGAGCGCGATGGGCCACCGCTGCGCCGCAATTGCAGCAGCGGCGGCAGCGGTGCCCGCAACGCGAAGGGCCTGTAAGTCCTAACGCCGCGTCAGATCGAGATGAAACCCTGAAACATCCAGGGAAGCTGCAATTGCGACGGATGGTGCGGCTCACTGAGCGGGCCAGTGCAGGAGCCCGAGAATCCCGGACTGCCGTCGGGCGAAAACGCTGGTACGAACGAATACGCACCGTTGATCGTCACGAGGAAATCTGGGTTGAACCGGGACGGCGCGTAGATGGAAACACTGCGGAAAAACTGCCGCGACTCCGCATCCAGCACTGCATCCGCGGTGGATGTGACGACGGGCTCAGCGGTGTCATAGTGCGCGGGCAAATCGTAGCGGGATGACCCGCACGTCACCGTCTCCGCCGCTGTGAACGCGAGTGGTACACCCGGATAGCGCAAGACGTGAACCGGCGGTGCCGCTGGACCTTCCGGCCCGACGACAAGCGGTGGATAGGCCCAGAGGGACAGTGTCAGCGGGTTAGTCCGCTGCGCGAAATATTCAGTGAGCCAGTTCATCGCGTCTCCTAGTTATGGGCTTCCGGACGTCGTCGCTCGAGCGCCTATCCCCTCAACCGGCCAAGGCCCCAGTGCGAGTAGCGGATTCATTCATGGCATACCGCTTTGCCGTATTGCTGCAGCATATGCGCGGTGCCCACGGTCCCGTTGACGTGCATCAATCGGAGGCTAGTCCGCTTGCCGGCCGGCAAGCACCGCGTCGGGGGTCATGTGCCCAGGCTGCTCCGGACTTGCGCCCGAAATGCGCTTGATTTACATCAATCGGCAGCCCGCCACGCGGACTAAGGTTCACGCATCAGTTGCCGAATTGCAATCCATGGCGACATGCATCGCTGTGCGTCACGGTCGCAGGAGATATCGATGAAATCAGACGAGGAACTCAAGCGTGATGTCGAGCAGGAGCTGCTTTGGGATCCGGCATTCGACGCCAGAAACGTCACCGCTACAGTGCTCAACCGTATCGTAACCCTTGAAGGGTCCGTGCAAAGTTGTGCGCAAAAACTCGCAGTGCAGAAAGCGGTCCAAAGGGTCAGCGGCGCGCGTGCGGTTGTGCTCGACGTTGTGGTCCGTGCGCCTTCCCCGTTGAGGCACAGCGACGAAGACCTCGCGGCAGCAATTGTCTCGGCGCTGCAATGGCAGGAAGGTTTGCCCGACAACGCCATTCAGGTGATCGTGGAACACGGTTGCGTCACCCTGACAGGCGAGGTGCACTACGGGTTTCAGCGTCAGCTGGCCGAGGGGCTCGTGGCGCGGATGCGAGGCGTCGTCGGCGTCGCCAATCAGATCAAGGTGCGAGTCGATCCGCTCGCTGCTGATATCAGCAAGGAGATCGCCGATGCATTGCGGCGGCGCTCGCGGCATGAGCAGGCTGGTATTTCCGTCGACGTGCGAGACGGTGTCGTCAGGTTGACTGGAGTAGTCGACTCATTACTTGACAAGCGCGTGGCTTGCGGCGTGGCGTGGTCGACGAAGGGAGTGCGATGGGTGGTCGACCAACTGGCCGTTGCCTAGTCACTGGGTAGACGCTATACCGGGGACAGGCTCAGCGCGCGAAAATTAACCCTCACACCGTTCGCTCTTTGCGCTGCTAGCGGTGCTTCAGCGACCTCGAACCTGAGAGTCAAGATCGAAAATCCCCGCCATCCTGGCGTCGTGTCTACTGAGCGAAACCGCGATAATCAGATCCGGCCACCCGTTTAATCACCCGCGATTATCATGAACGATCATGCTTCTGTGCGCCACGATTGCAAGGCCGCGCCATAACGATTTTCGTCCTTGTGCTAGCCGGCTGCAGTCGGATCAACATGTCTTTGATACGTGTTTCAATTCGCAAGCCACATAAAAATAAACGAGAGGATAGGTCTCGGAAAAATACGGGCCTGGAACCGTTTTGCCTTTCGCCGATAAAATCAAGCTAAAGGACGCCAACATCGCGAGAATTTGAAGATTTCCATAAGGCCGCCGCCATACTGATAGCAAATGAATGCTCGTTCGTCGCATCGTTCTGATACCGGGAGTGGATATGTACAGGCCCGTCGATCGACAGTTGGTTCCCGCGATTCATTTGAAGCAAGCCAAAGAAATCTACTCCAGGCTTTGCCGGGAATACGTGGCACACCGGAGGGGCGATGGCGAATATCTTGAGTATGTACGTTCGGTCATCGCCAACGATGCCAGCCTCGACCGCCATGTTCGCGTCTTCGAGATTTATGCGCCGTACATTCAGGACGGGATGAAAGTACTGGACTGGGGATGCCGGCATGCCCCAGATTCCTGCCTGTTACGTGCTCTTCATCGAGATATCACCATATATGGCTGCGATCTGTGCACCGAGGGCCAATTCCAGGAATTCCACGACTACGCGGAATTGTCGTTCACTCCTCTCAGCCACGAATATCTGCTGCCATACAGAGATAACGAATTCGACGCAGTCGTCGGCAGTGGCGTACTGGAGCATGTGGCCCGCGAACAGAAAAGTCTCGACGAGCTTTGGCGTGTCATCAAGGATAACGGACTGCTGGTGATTACGTTCTTGCCAAACAGATGGTCGCTGACTGAGAACGCTTGTCGACTCCTGAAGAAGCCCGAAGGCCATAATCGGTTATATAGTCTCGGCGACGCGAAGCGTCTATTTCTCAAGTCGGGCTTTGTGCCGGAAGTATGCGGCTACCATCAGTTCTTCCCGACGTTTGCAAAGGGCGTAAAGGGCGGCCGTGTTCTCAATACGCTCGCAAAACTCGGCATGAAACTGAATCGGCCTCTGGAGCGGGTACCGATTGCGAATGCTGTCTCGAGCAACCTGTTTTTCGTTCTTCGTCGAGTGCACGAGATGTAGACGGAAGACGGACACAAGAACCGGGCAATGCGGCTATCGGTGTGGCGACGCCGCGCCAGCCGAGCCGCGCAGTCAAAGTGGCGCTGACCGGGACAACCCATGTCGTCGGTGAGCAGAGCCGGAGTCATCGCGTGCAAATCTTCAATGCGGAGTCGGTCACCCGGCGTCGTGGTGAGCGGGAATTTCCAGTGGAGAGATTTCGCTCAAAATCTTTTCTCCGCAATATGCGGCGATGGCGTCTCGCGCCGCGTCGCGCAAGCTTGCTGCCGCCTTCATGTCTCCCCCCGGCGGAGCGAGGGCCGCAAGCACGGTGACCGTCACATCGGCTCGCACGGGCCACCACTGTCCGTCCGGCAGCACGGCGCGTGTGCCCGCGATTGCAACGGGTATGACGGGTCGGTGCGCGACGCACGCGGTAACAAAAGCGCCTAGCCGGAATTGCCGCAGGCCTGCAGATCTGACAAAAGTTGCTTCAGGGAAGAAGAGCAGCGAAGCTCCGCACATCGCCTGCTTTACCAGCGCGCGTTCGTCGTCGACCATGCGCCGATAGTCGACGCGTTCGACAAAACGTACGCCTATCGCGTGAAGAAAACGGCCAACCAACGGCGTGCTGGCCAGCTCTCGCTTTGCAACGATATGGAGCGAAGAAGGAAGGGCAGCGAGCAGCACGACGCCGTCGAGATAGCTCGCGTGATTGGCGACGACAATGGCGGGCCGCGACGCGTCGATGAGGTCGGCACCGCGCACCGTTATGCGAATCCCCGCAAGCTTCAGCGAGAGGCGCGCCGCGCGCGATGCGATCACCCAGTTTCGTTTGGCATCCGGATTCCATGCAATTGCTAACCATGCTGGTACGGCTATCAGGACAATGCCGAACCAGCACCATGCACCGTAGGCGAAGCGCTTGCCGACAGTTCGTAATCTCCGGCCGACCGGCAGTATGGTATGCACGCCGATATCGAGCCACTGACGCCACGCCGCGCGCGGGAGGAGATGCCCGCGGCTGCGCAGGTAAAGATCGAGGGTGGCTGAGTGGCGAATCTTCCCGCTGGATGTCTTGAGGATACTGTGTGCGGGAACGAGAGCGACTTCTTCTGGCGGTGCGCCGAGCAGGGTCACAGATGCTTCGTTGATGGCAGTGCGCATTGCCGCGAGCGCGGCCGGGTCAGTGGCGCGAGTCTCCGCGATCACAATCAGCCGGTCGGTGCCGGTCTCGACGTCAGGCGCTCCGCATACCGCGACACAACCCGCACGCACGCCAGGCAGTAGCCCAACGGCCGCTTCCAGTTCGTAGGGGAAAAAGTGACGCCCAGCCCGAATCACCAGATCCTTCACCCGGCCCGTGATGAACAGTTCTTCATCGGCCATGTAGCCCAGGTCGCCGGTGTCGATCCAGCCGTCGTGGATAAGCCGCGCGGTGAGGTCGGGATTCTGAAAATACCCGCGCGTCGCAGACAAACTGCGAAATTCGATCCTGCCGACCGCTCTCTCGGGTCGCTCGTTGCGCGCCGCGTCAACAACGCGGATCTGATTGCCGCGCAATGGACGTCCGCACGATACCAGTTCGAGTACATCGTCAGGCGATTCTGCTTGCGCTGCATGCTGCGAGTTGGCCAGTCGGGCACGGCTGATGCGATCTGTTCGCAGGCCTCTGCCCGGCTCCGAAAACGTCAGGCCCAGCGTGTTTTCGGCGAGGCCGTAGACGGGGGTAAGGGCGGTTGCACTGAAGCCATGGTTGGCAAGGCCAGAGGCGAATGCCCGCATGGTGGATGCGCTAACGGGCTCCGCACCGCAGAACGCAAGCCGCAAGGAGGACAAATCGACGCCGTCCAGCTCGGCCTCCTCGATCTTGCGCGTGCAACGTTCATACGCGAAGTTGGGTGCTGCGCTCAAGGTGGCGTGGTGGCGACTGATCGTTTGCAGCCAGCGCGCCGGACGTGCCAGGAACGATAGCGGGGACATGATAATGAGGGGAATGCCGAAGTAGAGCGGGCCGAACCATGCACCGATTAGACCCATGTCGTGATAGAGCGGGAGCCAGCTCGCGAAGACGTCGTCTGCCTCGATCCGGGCAGTCTCGCCCATCGCCCGAATATTGGCGAGCAGATTGGCGTGCGTGAGGACGACACCTTTCGGCGTGCCGGTGCTGCCGGACGTGTACTGTAGTAACGCGACGTCTTCGGCCTGCGGGACGTACGTTTCGGTATCCGTCTCGCCCATGAGTTCAGGCGCTGTAACAATGTCATGGAGTGTTGGGATGCGCGCCTTGGCCAGAAGTCGGGCTGCGCGCGCGTGCGAGGGCGCGATCATCACACGAGCGCGGGCGTTGGAAAGAATCGCTGCGTGCCGCGCGAGATGATCGTCAATCTGCGCCGAGCGTGCAGGTGGATAGACCGGTACGACAATGGCGCCGACGAGCAGAATGCCAGCGAAGCAGGCGAAATAATCGCTGCCGGTGGGCAACATGAGTGCGACGGTATCTCCGGGACCGACACCGAGCTCGCGCAAGCCGCGTGACACCCGCAGGGCGGCCGCGTGCAACGCCGCGTACGTTATCGCGTGCGACGATGCGTCGTCTTCCAGAACGACGATGTGAGTACGTTCCGGTCGTCGCGATGCATGCCACTGCAGCACTTCGACCAGGGTTCCTGCGTCGCTGGGCGGATCGAGCGCACCGCCCCGCGCGCTGAGTTCCACCGCGCCGACCGGGGGAGCAGGCCGCCCCGACGCATTCCCATCGAGGGCGCGCAACAGATCTCGCGGCGTGAGCGCCTGCCCGAACACTTCAAGGGGAAATCGCACGCCAAGCGCTTTCTCGATGCGGCCGAGCAGCTCCGTGCGCGCGAGACTGTCGAGCCCCAGGTCGCGTTCAAAGTAAGTGTCGAGTCGTACCGATGGCGGCTTCTGTCCCCCGGGACTCACCTCAGCCGCAAAGGCGTCGATGATCTGGAGCAACCGCTGCACATTGGCCGGTGAGCGGCTGACGGCGTCGTCGTTCATATCGGATGAGCCCTTCGGGGTCGGACTTCCAGCGTATGCGCGATGCACACGACAACGCTTGATCGTCATCAATCGCCGCACTGTGGTTAAGGCCGCAATGCGGGCGTCGTAATGGCGCGTCCAATTGTGTGTTCGTCAGATCAGCGCGCGGCGCAACACTTTGCCGAGCTGGTCCACAGGCAGATGTTCGCGGAACTCGACGAACCGTGGAATCTTGTACGCGCTCAAGCAGCTACGGCAGTGCGCCAGCACGACCGCTTTGGACAGATCCGGCGACGCAGGGACGATGAACAGCTTGACGGCCTGTCCCGACCGTTCGTCCGGCACCCCCACCACGGCTGCGGCGCTTACGCCGGCGAGCGCGGATACCACCGCTTCCACTTCCGATGGATAAACCTTGAAACCCGACACGATGACGACGTCTTTCTTGCGGTCCACGAGAACGAGCATTCGCGTCGCCGTGAGGTAACCCATGTCTCCTGTGCGGAGCCAGCCATCGGAGGAGAGCACCCGGGCCGTCTCGGCGGGATTCATCCAGTAACCCCGCATGACCTGCGGTCCGCGGACCCACACTTCGCCGATGCCTCCGGGCGCGACCCGGTCACCGTGGTCCGTGCGGATGCTGAGTTCCGTTGAAGGCAGTGGGTAGCCCACCGATGCGGAAAAGTGCTTAGCATCGCTCGGATTCACGCATACGACCGGCGATGCCTCGGTCAGCCCGTATCCTTCGATGATCGGCATCCCCGTCGCGGCCTGCCATCGGGCTGCAACGGACGGGTGGATCGCTGCTCCGCCGCCGATGACAAGGCGCAGACGCGACCAGTCGATAGTGTCGAACCCTGGCGCGTCGAGGAGCGCATTGAAGAGTGTATTCACGCCTAACAGCGCATTGGGGCGCGTGCGGTGCAAGACTTTTACGAGTGCCGGGAGGTCGCGCGGATCAGGGAGGATGATGTTGTGTCCGCCGATGTCGACGAACGTAAGCAGACTGGCAGTCAGCGCGAATATGTGAAAGAGCGGCAGCGGCGTGAAAACGGTTTGAGGCGCTGCACAGAACGCGTGGCCAAGCCATGCCCGGATCTGTGCAACGTTCGAGCTGAGGTTGCGGTGCGTGAGCATTGCACATTTTGGGGTGCCTGTCGTGCCTCCCGTGAACTGCAGGAGCGCAACATCGTCGAGGCAGGCCGAGGGTCGATCGTCGCGGGTGTCGTACGGGCGGGACAAGGCGGCGCTAAATGTCCGGTACTCCCTTCTCGTTGCGGGGATAGAATCCCGGACAACCCGCTGCACAAAGTCCATCGCAGCGCGTTCTGGCAGCGGGAGCAGGTCGCCGACGGCGACGGATACCACGCTCTTCGCCTGGTGCTCATCAAGAATATCGTCCAGTTTCCAGGCGACATTCTCGAGTATGACGAGGGCTGAAACCGCCGCCGTCGACAACTGGATCTGCATCTCGAGGGCCGTGGCGAGCGGGTTGACGTTTGCCACGACGAGCCCTGCGTCGAGGACGCCAAAAAAGGCCACGACGTAGGGCAGCCCATTCGGCAAGATGATGGCCACGCGCTCGGACGGCCCGAGTCTGAGTTCGCCGAGCAGAAACGCGGAGAACTGGCGCACATATCGGGCAACCTCCCGATAATCCATCGTATGACTGAATGAACTGAACGCCGGGCGTGTGGCGTAACGCGTGCAGGCCAGCTCGAACATCGCGGGCAACGTTCGAACATCTGCGGCATCGAGCGCTGCGACGGGCTGTTCAGGCCCATCAAGGTTTGTCGTGTCCGCGCGGGTCATGGCTCGTGATGTACGCACTTCGTGAGGCCTCCGGCGTGATGGACGGTAGTCACGCGAACTCCGGCCTCGGGCCGCCGCGGCCAGGGCCGAATGCACGTTGCGGCGCTGGCCGCACAATCATGCAGTCGGTCGTCAGCAGGAGGGACGCGACCGAGATCGCGTTTTGCAGCGCTGTGCGCGCCACCTTCACCGGATCGACGATGCCGCGCGCGATCATGTCGCCGTATTCACCGTTCGCCGCGTCATAACCGAACGCGCCATCGGCTTGTGCGACCGCGTGCACGATGGCTTGCCCGTCGGCGCCGGCATTCTGTGCGATCTGCCGCAACGGTGCGGCGAGTGCGTCGTGGACGATCCGCGCCCCGATCCGATGCGTTTGTGTGTCGCCGCATCGCTCCAGTGCGCGGCGCGCGCGCAGCAGCGCGACGCCGCCGCCCGGCACGAATCCTTCTTCGACGGCGGCCCGAGTCGAATGCAGCGCGTCTTCAAAGCGGTTCTTGCGCTCGCGCAACGCGGTCTCGGTCGCCGCGCCGACACGGATTACCGAGACGCCTCCTGCCAGCTTCGCGAGGCGCCGGTTCAGCGCGTCGCGCTCGTGCGGGTCGGAGGCTGCCTCAATCCGCTTCTTGAGTCCCGTGATCCGCTCGGCAATGCGTGCATGGTCGCCATGGCCAGCGACGATCGTCGTTGTCTCGCGCGAAGCCTCGATGCGCCGCGCGGCTCCGAGGTCGTCGAGGGTGGCACTCTCGAGCGTACGGCCGGTCTTCGGCGAGATGACCGTGGCACCCGTGAGCGCGGCGAGGTCCGTCAGTTGTTCAGTGCGGCTTTCGCCGAACCCCGGGGAGCGGATCGCGCAAGACCTGAAGGTGCCACGTAGATGATTGACAACGAGCGTAGCGAGCGCCTCGCCTTCGATCTCGTTGGCGATCACGAAAAGCGGCTTGCCGGTAGCCATCACCGCTTCGAGAACCGGCAACAATTGCGCGACGGACGACACGTTCATGTCGCACAGCAGCACGCGCGGCTCGTCGAGTGTGACATCGCGATGGTCTTCGTCCACAAATAGCGGCGACACGAAGCCGCGGTCGATCAGTGAACCCTCGACCGTTTCCAGTTCGTCATCCAGCTTCGAGCCGTCCTCGATGCTGATGGCACCTTCTTTGCCGACACGCTCGACCGCCTTGGCCACCAGCATCCCGATGCTTGCATCGCCGCTTGCGGAGATGGTCGCGATCTGTCGCATTTCGTCGGCCGACGCGCATGGACGCGCGAGCCGGTGCAGTTCCTCGACGACGCGCTTGCCGGCTTCTTCGATCGCGCGCTTGAGCGCCATCGGATCATAGCCAGCGCTCACGCATTTGTTGCCTTCGATGACGATGGCCTGCGCGAGCGTGGTCGCCGTGGTTGTGCCGTCGCCGGCCACTTCGCTCGTGCGTGTGGCAACCTCGCGTAAGAGTTGCGCACCCATTTCCTCGTATGGATCAGCGAGATCGACCGATCCCGCGACCACCACGCCTGAATTGGCAACCAGCGGTGCGCCTGGCGGGCGCTCGACGATCACATTTCGACCACCTGGCCCGAGCGTGACCTTCACGGCTTCGGCGAGCGCGTTCACGCCGTTGAGCAGCAATTGCCGGGCGTCCTGATGGAAAACGAGCGTTTCGTGGGACACGGCTGACCTCCGCAAGATGAGACGGTGGGTGCCCGCGTTGCACAAGGGACGCGACCGTCCGCCCATTTAAGCCGTCTTGCACGGCGTCGGGATTGATCTGCATCAACGCCGTGCGGGCGGCAAGATGAAGTCGCCAAGGTGGCAGCAGGGCACTTTTTCGCCGGGAGGCCTGCGCACTGCACACCTGAGTCATCAGGATTCCGGTGATCTGGTGGCGCGCTTGTATTGTTTGCCCGACCTTCGCGCCGTTGAGGCACTTGACGCGAATCAATATCCGCGCTGGGGGGGCTGCTTACGCTGAGAACTGGAACGCCGGCGGACAGCAGTTAATCCTACGCATTCGACTGTGCGCATTTCGACGTTGTTGTCAAAAAGCGGTGCGAATCATGGAAGACGCTCTCGAAAGGCGTGCCCTGTTGCTTCATCTGGGACGCGTGCTGCAATTGATTGCCCGGCTCAACGAGGCGGCAGTCTCGGCCACGAATGTGGAGGAGGTGATCGGCCAGAATCCGATTCTCGAAGAAGAACTATTGCTCGCGCATCTGCTTCCGGATTTGCCGCTCGACGAGTTCAGAGCCCGGGCGCTCCATGCCTTCTGCCTGTGGCCGCAATGGCTCCTCGAGGACCCGCTTGACCGGGGCGCGCTGAGTGCATCGGTGCATGACCATCTGTTCAAGGACAATCCGCAGGGCTGGCGTGCTTACGTGGCCGGGTTGCGTCGCGACGTCGCGTGGTTCGGTATCCAGCCGGCGAAGCCCGGGCGTGCGTCGCGCCGGGCCCGGGCGGCTCCGCTTCCGTTGGACGATGCGCCTGCGCCTGCGCCTGCGGCTGCCGAGCCCGCCACGCGCCGGACCGCACGGGACGTCGAACGGGATCTGGGTGCCGCATCAGAAGGGATTGAAAGCGTGGAGGGGGCGCGACCACGCAATGAAGGCCGCGCGGACGAGCAGCGCGTCGCTCAGTGGGGATAGGAACCATGCTTTCAGGGAGACGGGGGCGCGCGGCTATGTCAATGGCACGCCATATGGACGCGACCGCGAGATCAACGCCGACGGTTACCTAGCAGACGCAGCAGCATAAGAAAGATGTTGAGGAAGTCCAAGTAAAGCGCGAGGGCACCGATGACCGCGTGTTTGCCGGCAAGGTCGCTATCTTCGCCGGATGCATAAACGCCGCGAATGCGCTGCATGTCATACGCGGTGAGCGCCGTGAACAGCAGCACGCCGCACACGGAGACCACGAACTGCAATACCGTGGAGGCAAGGAACAGATTGACGAGCATCGCGATCAGGATGCCGATGAGGCCCATGAAGAGGAAAGGTCCTAAGCGGGATAGGTCGGTGCGCGTTGTGTAACCATAGGCGCTCGTTATGCCAAAAGTGGCCGCGCTGATGACAAAAACATGCCAGATGCTCTCGCCCGTATATACCAGGAATACGCTGGAAAGCGACAGCCCGACGAGCGCGGCATAGCCCCAAAAGGCGAACCTGGCGGCACCGAGGCCTATGCGCTCGATGCGAAAACTCAGCAGAAAGACTGGCGCAAGCGGGGCGATCACCACGATCCAAAGAAGCGGCGTTGAGGCTATCGACTCATACAATCCGCTGGCCGCTCCAAGATAGGCAACGACGCCCGTCAGTACCAGGCCCGCGGCCATGTGGTTGTATACACCTACCATGTATCTTGAGAATCCGGCATCGGCGCTTTCGAGTCGGCGTTGAGCATCTACCGGCCACCCGCTTTCAGTCAGTCTGTGTTTCATGGTTGACGCTCCCGTTAACAATCCGGCGCTCTCCGACGGACGTGGCTATAGAGGACCAACGGAACCGTGGCCACCCTGCCATGTGTCCTTTCACAAACGTGAACAACTGCGGGCCATACGCGAGTTCAGCGAGGACCGCGCGGCTGCGAGGATGCACGCAGACAAGGGATACGAATACGAACGACCCCGGCAGCGCCAGAAAGCAAATGAAGAAGATCCGCTTGAGCATACCGAGCCTCGCTTATAGCCATGTGCGATCTCAGACTAAGCTCTCGCGCGGCGGTGAGATTGATGCACATCAACGGCGAGACACATGACCGTAGTTCAGCTTTTCGGACTCGAGCGGGCGAGCCGTCCAGCCGAGCGGCGCGAACACGTGACCGCCGGCGAGGTCGATTGGTTTGACGAACCGTTCGAGCGATACGCCCGCGTCAATATGCACGGATGCGTTGCTAATGAAGTGCTGCGTCCACAGCCACGGCACGCGCCCCCCGGTTGATGTCGTCGACGCTGCAGGCGCCGCCGTCATAGCCGGCGTCCGGAGTGAACAGCGGCCCGTGGAAGGCGACGGGCAGAAGCTGCTGAGCGCTGTCCTCGTAGGGAAGACCGGCGTGTCGTTTATATGGCACGCGCTCCCAGGCGTCGCCCGATTGTTCATCGAGCGGCAGCCGGGTGAGATAGGCTCACGGCGCCCGAACGAAGCAAAGTTTGTGGAGCCGGCAAACGGCGTGCAGATCAGTAGCTAGCGCCATGGCGAGGCCTTGAAGTGTCGATTGTGACCAACGAACATGTCATGCATGACACGCCTTCTGCGTCAAACACTGTATTCAGTGTAGGGCCGCCCGTTCGACCAGCCTATGCGTTTGAATTACTTCGACGGCGTCTGGCCGCTCCGGCTAAGTCGCAGCCTTGCTGAGTTGCGCCATCTTGGCGGCGAACGGGACGACCTCACAATATGTCGTGTCCATCTATGTCGTGCGTCTCTCTTACGCTTCAGTATGCATATAAGCTCAAGAAGGCCGTGCACTATGATCAGCTCGACTTCAGAACACTCGAGGCAAGGCAGTTCTACTGCAATGAAGAGTTGCGCTTGAACCGCCGCCTTGCGGAATCTGTGTATCTCGGGGTCGTGCCTCTCGTCGTCAATCCGCAAGGGACGATTCAGCTCGGTGGAAAGGGAGCTGTCGTCGACTGGCTCGTGGAAATGCATAGGCTTCCAGCACATCGCATGCTCGACTGGGCACTCCTGCACGGCACGGCGGGCAGTGGCGACGCCCACGCCGTAGCCCGGCGCCTCGCCGAGTTTCATATGAAGCTTCACCCTGAGCACATCGCGCGTGCCAGATACCGGCGGCGAACGCGTGCGGCGTTATGCCAGCCCATTCGATTTCTTCGAGAACGAGCCGATTGCAACCGTGTTGCGCGACGCGCGTCTCGCAGACATGGATCTGGCATTGAACTGTATGCCTCATTGCGTTTTCCGCTGCGGAACGATCTGTGTACTCCGGGCCAAGGCATGGGCACGACGAGTACGGGGCGCCTTCGCCAATTTCCTCGCCACGAGCTATCCCGACCGCGCTCATGCGGTACTGAGCCAGCGCGCGCGGGGAAAGGTCGGCTGCGATACGTCGTATTGCCGTGGCCATCGCGTCCAGCTGAGCGGCAAGCTCATGAATCCCAGTCAGGCGGTCGGTAACGTTCATAGGAACATACTGCGAGATATCCGTCTCATGCAGGGCAAGAGTCATCTTCAGTGCGGAGATCCGCTGACCCAGATCGTCATGAAGTTCGCGCGCAATGTGCTTTTTCTCGTCTTCCCGAGCGCTCTGGACGAGTGCCGAGTCGGCGGCAACCCGTTCCAGTTCATTGAGCCGACGCGACTCGGTGAGGTCGCGCGTGATTTTTGCGTATCCGACCAGGTCACCGCCCTCATTGCGAACGGCGGTCATAACGACATTTGCCCAGAATCGACTGCCGTTTTTTCGGACCCGCCAGCCTTCATCCTCTGCCCGGCCATGATCTCTCGCAGCAGCGAGCAGTCGCGCGGGCTTTCCGGTGCGCGAATCTTCATCGGTGTAGAAAACGGAGAAATGCCGTCCCAGTATTTCGTCTGGAGAGTAGCCTTTGGCGCGTTGCGCACCCGGATTCCAGCTTGCTACGTTACCAGATCGGTCGAGCATGAAAATCGCGTAGTCCTCCACGGCGTCAATCAATAACCGATAACGGTGATCGAGCTCGACCTCGCTGAGATCGGCGAAGTCGTGAGGCGAGAAGTTACCGTGAGCCACAAAAGCCTCCCTAGCATTGCGTTGGCGCGAGCGGACGCAGGGCTGTGGCGACCAGCGACGGAGAGACAACCTGGGCGTCAGAGCGAACGAAGCGGTAACAGCTACTGCTAGCCCACTTAAGACAGGGTAGGACGTAGACGAAAAAATAAAAGCGCGCTGGCTCACCTAGGGTTCGCCATCGATTTGCTAATGACGATATGCGTGACAACAGGCGCGAATCTGGTACACCTGCTTGACGGAAAAATTGAACGCGCTTACCGGCCGTCCGATTCTATCCCCCGGGCGCGCCGCAGGACGATCCGAGATGCTGAACTCGCTCTGGCATTTCAGGAGGCAGCTGGTGAGAGGCCTGGAATGTCTGTACATGAACTCGCGCGGTCGTTGCGCGTCACTTCAAGGAGGATAGAAGTAATACTCCCGGACTTGGCGGCAACTATGAGAAGAGAGGAAGAATTTGAAAGGGGCATTGAAAGGGCTGGTAGGCGTCGCGCGCGTAGGCAACGGCTCGTGCAGAGGCTGCATGAGGTCAAGAGAGAAGTTGAGGCAACCGGCGGCCGGCTTACAGTGCGCGTTGCTCGCTCGAAGATAGGAGGCTGGTTCTGGGCCGGCACGGAAAGCAGTCGTATACTCAAACTGGTAATGCGAGGTAAACTTTAGTTAGGATCAGATCATACTCAACCCATGGCATTGGGCGCATGTCTTCCGCTCACCTCAATATTTGCCATGGGGAGAATAAAGCATAAGTCGGCAGGTATTTGCAATAAAGCATAAGGCCGTTTTGGCGATCAACTTATGCCTTATTTGTCACACCCCTCACACACCGAAACCCCGCATAAACATACTGATAATGCGGCTGGAACCAGTTGCGAAACGTCGGCCGCAACATGCACTGTGCGGTGCGCGCCGACCCGCCCTTCAGCACATAATGCTTCCCGTCAAAGAAGTTCGCCGAATACCCCAGATAGAACGGAAACGGCTCGAAGCCCGGCAGCGCGTCGAACAGACTCGAGGTCCACTCCCAGCCGTTGCCGAACTGGCCCTCCACGCCGAATGCGCTGACGTTGTCGGGATAGGCATCCACGGGACGCGGGTCCCAATGGCGAAACTCGAAGTTGCCTGGGCCCGCGTGCGGCGCACCTTGGGCGGCACGTTGCCATTGCGCTTCGGTGGGCAGCGCCTTGCCCGCCCAGCGCGCGTACGCGCTCGCTTCCGCGTGGCTCACGTATGCGGGCCAGTCGAGCGGCAGCGGCACTTCGTCGAACATCGTGCGCAACGTCCATTCGTCGCGTGGGCCCTGCGCATCGCGCCGCGACCAGCATGCCGGATGCTCGATACGCTCGGCTTCCTTCCACGCCCAGTCCTGCTCGGACCACCACTTCGGGTCGCGATAGCCGCCCGCGTCGATGAATTCCCGAAACGCGCCGTTCGTCACCATATACCGGTCCATCTCGAAGGCCGGCACGTCCACGTGCAATTCGCCGAACTCGTTGTCCCAGCCGAAGCGCCCGCCGTCGCGCGGCATGCCGAGCGTGGTCGAACCCGCAGGCACGCTGACCATCGACGAAAGGCTGTCCGCTCGCCCCGAGCTGCTCACCACGGGTTCGCGCAGATCGGTGACCTTCTGCTCCAGCGGCAATTGATGAAGCATGTACGCAAGCGTCTCTGCGTGCATCAACCGATGCTCGATCGCGACATTCAGTAGTTGCTCCGAGGCGCCAATGCGCGCGGAGTCGGTCAGTGTGCGCAGTTCGCGGTCGATCTGTTCGCGGGCATGCAAGCCGTACTCCCGCACGATCTGGAGCGAGGGCCAGTCGCCAGGTTGATCGGTCGGAAAACCGCCGTCGACGGGGTCGATACCGAATGCGAAAAGCTGATCCAGTTGCGGATCGAACGCCGGCAGCTCGAACAGGCGCTGATCGAACAGATTGCGGTCAAAAGCTTCCAGATGCCCGATATAAAACACGATGCGATGCCGCTCGCGGATCGGCCTTTCGTAGAGAAACTCGGGCTTGACGATGGAGAAGAGCGCGTCGGTAACCTGACGCGCGTCGATCAGACGCTGAACAAGCGGGTGATGCGGACCGGGATCGCGGTACATTCGCCGGGTCTCCTTGCGGGGGACGGACTAAACAAAGACTGTACCCGCTCGCAGATGCCATGCCAAGGCAAAAGGCCCGCCGGAAAAACGTGGGAAGGGGCGCGGGCGCGCGGTCCGCGCCCTTTGCTCGCACTCAGACGTGCCGCAGACCGTCCAGATCGACGATACGGATGTGCTTGCCTTGCGTGTCGATCAGGCCGCGTTTTTGAAATCTTGACAGGGTGCGGCTCACGGTTTCGAGCGTCATGCCGAGGTAGCTGCCCATGTCTTCGCGGGTCATGCGCAGATTGAATTCGGCCGACGAATAGCCGCGCTGCGCGTTGCGCTCCGACACGTCAAGCAGAAAGGCGGCCACGCGTTCGTCGGCCGACAGCGAGCCGAGCACCATCATCTGTGCGGCTTCACGCACGATCTGCTCGCCGAGCAGCTTGTGCAGGCGTTCCTGCATCGAGCCGATTTCGCGGCACAGCGACTTGAGCGCGGTGTAAGGAACGATGCACACGGTGCTGTCTTCCAGCGCAACCGCGCTGCATGCGTGCCGGTCTTCGCTGATGCCGTCAAGGCCGAGCGCTTCGCCCGCGAGCCGCAGGCCCGTGACCTGTTCGCGTCCGTCGCGGTGCGCCATCACGGTTTTCATCGAGCCCGAGCGTACCGCGTAGACATTGTCGAAACGGTCGCCGCTGCGGTACAGCGCTTCCCCGCGATGCACGGAGCGCGCCGAGCAGATCAGCGTCTCGAGTTTCGAAAGCTCGTCGGTGGACAAGCCTTGCGGCATGCAGAGCTGGCGCATCGCGCAGCTCGAGCAGCGCGCGGCGCTGCGCGTCTGGGTACGCGCGGCGGCCCACGGCGTCGCGCGGCGGCTGCCTGAGCGTGGCGGCGCGCTCACGGCGGAACCGGTTGGAAGGGCCGAATCGGCGGGATGAGCGGCGGCGGTGGAGGTGAGCATGTCTGAGCCAATGTCAGGGGTAATGACCCATTGTCCCACCGGCTCTGTCCCCCGTTTAGCGGCAAAATGACGCGCTCGCGCGCTCAGGCACCTTGCGCGGCGTCAGAGCCGCGCGCGCGACGCAGAAGCGTCTGAGCGCATCTTCCTAATCGCAAAAACGCTTACTCAACCTTTCCCGCCTACGGTGGCTTTCCCACGCCCTCGCAAACGTTTGGCGAATTTTTCACTTTCTCGTGCCGACGCTCTCAAGGTTTAGGATTTTTTGTCGTCATATCGTATGAGGAAAGCGACGGCAACGAGAAAGGGGCGGATTCCACGCGCCCGCGCCGGCGCCCGCCGGGCTTCCGGCGTCATTGAAGTGAATTGCCTTCAGAGGGGCGGAGGTTTTCACGCTAAAGCGCCGCGCGACGCCGCCATGCCGCGGCCGGCGCGCGCTTCGCGACAACTTGGATCGTGCGGTTGGGGTAAGGAATTAGACACATGAAGATTTCGAATTTAAGAATCGGGGTTCGTCTTGGCTCAGCCTTCGCGCTGATGGTCGTGCTGCTGGTCGGCACGGCGGTTGTGGGCATCGAGCATCTCGAGTCCACCAACACGAAGATGGACGAGATCGTCAGCAATCGCTACACGCTGATCGCGCTCAGCAATCAGATCAAGAGCAACGGCTACAAGGCAAACGGCATTCTCAGCAATCTGCTGCTGACCACGTCGCCGGACAGAGCCAAGCAATATATGGACGACTATGCGGCCATCCGCAAAGCCAACGCGCAAGCGTATGCCGAACTCGAAAAGCACCTGACGAGCGATGAAACCAAGGCGCTCTTCAAGCAGCAGTTCGACGCCCGTTCGGCCTACGGCGTGAGCGTCAAGAGCTTCTTCGATCTCGTCAGCAAGAACCAGCAGCAGGAAGCGCGCGACGTCTATCAGGGCGACATGGCGCGTCTGCAAGACGCCTACTACGTCCTCGTCGACAAAATGGTGGACGTGCGGGCCGAGCGCATGGCGCACGACGTTGCCGATGCCGTCGCGGAGGCGCATCGCGCAAAGCTGCAGATGATTCTTCTCGCGCTGATCGCAACCGTAATCGCCATTGCCACCGCTATCTTCATCACGCGCACCATCACGCGGCCGATCAACCGCGCGGTGGTGCTCGCCGAAGCGGTCGCGGCCGGCGATCTCACGCATCAATTGCAGATCGACTCGACCGACGAAGTCGGGCGTCTTCTGAGCGCGCTCGAACGCATGACCGGCAATCTGCACGGCATCGTCGCGCAAGTGCGCCAGGGCACCGACACGATCAGCCAGGCGACGCGCGAAGTGGCGAGCGGCAATATGGATCTGTCGAGCCGCACCGAGCATCAGGCCAGTTCGCTGGAAGAAACGGCGGCGGCGATGGAGCAGCTGACCTCGACGGTCAAGCAGAACGCCGACAACGCACGCGAAGCGAACCAGCTTGCGTCGAACGCTTCGGACGTCGCAGTAAAGGGCGGCGATGCGGTGAACCAGGTCGTGAGCACGATGAGCGCGATCAACGAGTCGTCGCGCCGGATCGTCGAGATTATCGGCGTGATCGACGGCATCGCCTTCCAGACCAACATTCTCGCGCTCAACGCCGCCGTGGAAGCGGCCCGCGCGGGTGAGCACGGCCGCGGCTTCGCCGTGGTCGCGAGCGAAGTGCGCGGCCTCGCGCAGCGCAGCGCCGTCGCGGCGAAGGAGATCAAGGAGCTGATCGCCGACTCGGTGAATCAGGTCGGCACCGGCGGCAAGATGGTCGAGGAAGCCGGGCAGATCATCAGCGAAGTCGTGAAGAGCATTCGCCATGTGACCGAGATCGTGGGCGAGATCAGCGCCTCGAGCAAGGAGCAAAGCGAGGGCATCGAGCAGATCAACCACGCCGTCACGCAAATGGACAAGGTCACGCAGGAAAACGCCGCGCTTGTCGAACAGAGCGCCGCGGCCGCGCAGGCTTTGCAGGACCAGGCGCAGCAGCTTACTCACACCGTCAGCACCTTCAAACTCGACCACGGCGCGTCCAGGGTGCGGCGCGCCGCACCCGACTCGCATGTGCATCGCACGAACGACATGAGCGACGCCAATGCGTGGCTCGTGACAGCCCAGTAGAAGTCGAGGCAGGCAACGGACGGAGACACGAGCCGGTCGCGCGGACCGGCTCGATAAGAAACCGAAGACGGAGCGCTACGGCAAGCCCGCACCCGCATGGCGTTCTTTCCCGTTTTGCTGTCTGCCGAAGGTCGCGGCGAGGTGCCGCGCTGCCGTCGAGGGGCGCCTGTTGCCCCGAGCATCCGGACGTGGACAGCGAAATCCAATTAACGATTTCATCCGCACGCTATCCACCATGTCCCACGTCTCTTCTGAATCGATTGTTCTTTCCCGCTCGCCGGCCAGCGCGGTTCTCGAACCGGCAGGCGACCTGTCGCCGGTCGCGCGGACGCTGCAGGTCCGGCGCTTCATCGACGCCTTCCGTCAGCACGGTCACCGCCAGGCGTCGCTCGATCCGCTGCATCTTGCGGCCGTGCCCGAGGTGCCCGAACTCGACCCCGTGTTTCATGGGCTCGAACCGGCACAGCCGATCGGCGCGGAGAACCCGCTGCTGCCGCCCTCGGCTGCGGTGCATGAACTGGAGCGGCAACTGCGGCGCGTCTATTGCGGCGCGATCGGCCTCGATTTGAGCGGCATTCGCGATCCGCAGCGCCGCGCCCAGTTGTCCGCATGGCTCAAGGCGGAGCAGCTGGCGCCGTTGCCGGCGCGCGGCGAGCGCCGCCGTCTGCTGCGCCGCCTCGTGGGCGCCGAGATGTGGGAGCGACACGTGGCGGCGAGCTTCGAACATGCGAAGCGCTTCTCGCTCGAAGGTTGCGAGAGCCTCGTGCCGCTCGTCGAAGCAATCGTCGATCAGGCTGCGGCCCAGGGTGTCAGGCAGGTGTTCGCCGGCATGCCGCATCGCGGGCGGCTGAACATGCTCGTCAACGTGATGGGTGTTGATCCGGCGACGCTGCTTGCCTGCCTCGATCCCGATTCGGAGGCGGCGGCCGTGCAGCGGGACCTGCCTTACCACCTCGGCGGCAACACAGTGAAGCAGACGCCCGACGGCGACGTGGCGATCTTCCTCGCGCCCAATCCGTCGCACTTGCAGAGCGTGTATCCGGTGGTGAGCGGCATGGCGCGCGCGTATCAGGACGAGCATCGCGGCTTCGGCTGCCTGCCGCTCGTCGTGCACGGCGATGCGGCGTTCGCGGGGCAGGGCATCGTGATGGAAACCCTGAACATGACGCGCAAGGACGGCTACGCCTTGGGCGGCACGGTCCATGTGATCGTGAACAATCAGATCGGCTTTACGACGCCGAACCGGATGGACGCCGAAGCACAGTCGTATTGCACCGACATTGCGCGGATGATCGACGCGCCCGTGATTCGCGTGAATGCCGACCGTCCCGACGAGGTGATGCGGGCGGCGAAGCTTGCCTTGCGATACCGGATGGAGCACGAGGCGGATATCGTGATCGACCTCATCGGCTACCGGCGGCTGGGTCACTCCGAGCATGACATTCCGGCGCTCACGCAGCCGTTTCAACAAGCGGCCATAGCGACGCATCCGACGGTCACCGAGTTGTATCACGCGGCGATCGGCGAAGAGACGCCACTCGAGGCGCTGCGCGCAGAGTCCCTGCAGCATCTTCAGACGCCGTCAGCGCAAACGTTGTCGCGGCCGCGTGCGGACCGGACGCCGCCCACGAAGCGCAATAAGCGCACGAAGCGCACGCGGCCTTTGTCGCTCGCGCGCGTGCAGTCGCTGACCGCGGCGCTGATCCGCACGCCGCCCGAAGTGCAGCTGCACGATTTCGTGCGCAACGTGACGGCGAAATGGCAGAAGAGCGTCGCCGATGAATGCGCCGCCGTCGACTGGTGCTTCGCGGAAAACCTGGCCTACGCGACCTTGCTGGACGACGGGCACAGCGTGCGCATCTCCGGCATGGACGTCGGGCGCGGCACGTTCATGCACCGTCATGCGGTCTGGCATTCGCAAGGCGGCGCGGCGCCCGCGGTCGAGCCTTATGTGCCGCTGCAAAACCTCGGCGTGCATCAGGGCGAGTTCGACATCGTCAACTCGCCGCTGACCGAAGAAGCCGTGCTCGGCTTCGAATACGGCTACAGCGTGCAGACAGGCTCGCGGCTGGCCATCTGGGAAGCGCAGTTCGGCGACTTCGTGAACGGCGCGCAGGTCATCATCGATCAGTACATCGCCCCGGGCGAGTACAAATGGGACCAGCCGTCCGGCTTGACGATGCTGCTGCCGCACGGCCACGAAGGCGTCGGTCCAGAGCATTCGACGGGATACGTCAGCCGCTTTCTGCAACTGTGCGCCGGCGGCAACATGAAGGTCGTGATGCCATCGACTTCCGCGCAGTGGTTCCACCTGCTGCGCGAGCAGGCACTGAGCGCGGAGCCGAAGCCGCTCGTCGTGATGTCGCCGAAAGGGCAGCTGTACGGCAACATGCGCTCGCATTCGCCGCTTGGCGAGCTGATCGGCGGCGCGTTTGCTCCGGTGCTGCACGACAGCGGCGTTGCTTCGCCTGATGACGTGACCCGCGTGGTGCTCTCGAGCGGCAAGTTCTACTACGACTTGCTGGCGGCGCGCGATGCCTCGGGCGACACGCGAACGGCGCTCGTTCGCGTGGAGCAGTTGTACCCGTTCCCGACAGGCGAGCTTGCGGTTGCACTCGCCGCTTTCCCGAAGCTCACCGAGGTAGTGTGGGCGCAGGAAGAGGAAAAGAACCACGGCGCATGGCATTTCGTGCGCGATCATTTGCAGCAGGCGGCGCCGGCGAACTGCCGCATCGTCGACGTGTGCCGGCGCGAGAGCCCGTCGGGCGCGCATTCGTCGATACGCGCGCATCGCGACGAGCAGCGGCGTCTCGTCGCGGCGGCACTGACGCGCGCGTGAAGTTGCAAAGTCAAGCAGTTGGTCTGCCGGGTTGCCGTTGAGTTGCTATTGTTAACAGAAGCAGGCGCGCAACAGGCGAGGGTGTCGTGAGCGGCAATGCATCGTGCCGCGCGGCGGCAGCCTCGCCGTTTCCGGCTTCGCTTTCCTGCTGGCGGCGCGCGTGACGCTCGTGCAAGCGTCGTGCACATCTTGTGCAAGCGCGCTGCAAGCAGGGCGGCGCGTGTTGGCATGCGCGTTGCGAAGCAGGTTGTCGAAGCGATAGGACAAGGGCACATGACAACCGTATTGCTGGTCGATGACGACGCCGAGGCGCTCGATGCATGGAGCATGATCTGCGCCGCCGAGGGCTACGATGTGAAAACCGCGCTCGACGGCAAGTCGGCGCTCGCGCAGTTCATGGCCGCACCCGTCGACGTCGTGGTGGCCGACTGGCGCATGCCGGTGATGTCGGGCAGCGAGTTGTGCCACCGCTTGCGCACGCTGCCGGGTCTCGCCGACGTCGCTTTCATACTCGTCTCGGGCGAGCCGAGCCCGCCTGCCTTCGTCAGCTTCGACGGCTTTCTGCGCAAGCCGGTGGAGGGCCCGGTGTTGCTTGCCACGATGCGGCGCCTGCTGGAGGATCACGTTACGCATCGCGCATTGCAACGAGGCGGGCCGTCCTGATGCTGCGTGCCGCTCGCGGCAGGGGTGCGTTCAGGACGAGGCCTGCGCGTGCGCATCGTCGGACGGCTTGCCTGCTGCCGACGGAATCAGCAGTACCGGCAAGCGCGCCTGGCGCACGCAACGCTCGGCGACGCTGCCGAGAATGAGGCGTCGAAAGCCGCGTCGGCCATGCGTGCCCATGACGAGCAGATCGGCGTTGAAGTCGGCGGCGGCTTGCAGCACGGCCGTTGAAACGTCGTCGAGCGACGCGGCTTCGCCTACCACGATCTCGCCCTTCACGCCTTGCGCGTCCATGTCGCGCGCAAACTCCACGCCGAGTTCCTTGCCTTCTTCGATGAGACGCTCGCGCAGCACCGACGGGTCGTAGCCCGGCGCCTCGAAGTACAAGGGCGTGTTTTCGACGACATAAAACGGCTGCAAAAGCGCGCCTGTGGACTTGGCGAGCGCGAGCGCCGCCTCGAAGGCGCGGCGCGAAGTCTGGCTGCCGTCGACCGCTACAAGAATGCGTGTGTACATATTCACTCCACGTCAGGTTGCGAGCTTCCATGATGGTTCATCAACCCGCGTTCGGACAGGATGTCAATCAAGCGGTTCACCAATTTTGACGCGCGGCGCAAGGAGTCCGCCCACGTTCACGCGAGGCGCGACGGCTTGCCGCGCCATCGCGGCGACGCGACACGCGGCGAATGCCGCCGGGGTTTGCCTTACAATCGGAAATCTACTCTGACAAGCAGCATCCGCCCGGCCGATGAACGAGCGCAAAACGACGGGCTTGCCCGACAAGATCTACGGCGACATCCTGAATCGCATTCTCGAAGGCGAGTACAAGGAGGGCCAGCGGTTGCCCACCGAACACGCGCTCGCCGAGCGATTCTCGACGTCTCGGCCCACGGTGCGCGAGGCGCTCGCGCGGCTGCGCGCGGACGGCATCATCGTGACGCGCCATGGCTCGGGCACGACGGTCGCGCGTCGTCCGGACCCGGATGTGCGGCGCTTTGCGCCGCTCGAGACGCTGTCCGACATCCGCCGCTGCTACGAATTTCGCATCGTCACCGAGACCGGCGCGGCGGAACACGCGGCGTTGAAGGCCGACGCCGCCGACATCGCCGCCATCGAAGAGGCGTGGCAACAGCTGGAGCGCATCATCGAGACGCGCGGTATCGGCGCCCATGACGACTTCCTGTTTCACCTCGCCGTGGCGCGCGCGTCGCGAAACCCCTTTTTCATCACGGTGATGTCGTTCATCGAGGAACAGATCGTCTTCAGCATGAATCTGTCGCGCAATCTTTCGCTCGTGAAAACGGTGGAGCGCCAACGCCTCGTGCAGGCCGAGCACCGGGCGGTGCTCGACGCGATTCGCCGCAGAGACCCGCAGGCGGCGGGGCAGGCGATGCGAGCGCACCTGGAAAATGCGCTCGAGCGGATGTTCGGTTCGTAAGCGGCTTCGCGCGACTCGCCGTGCGCGGGGGCGCACGGTTGCCGCGTGGTGCTGTCTGAGCCGCTTTCGTCGTTGCAGGCCGGCGCCAGACGACGGCACAGCAGCGGCGAGCCGCGCCGACCCGCACGCGGCACAGCAGCGCAGCGGCCGAGGAGCTAAGCCGCCGCGGCCATCGGCCCGAACAGTGCAGTGCGCGTCTTCGGACTGACTGCGATATCCAGCGCCACCGCGCGTTCCACGCCGATCTGCAGCGGTGAGCCGAGCCGGTCGATCTCAATGCCGGTCTTGCGCAACAGCCGCTCGATCGGCGTAGTGGTCACCGTCACATAGCGCGTGATGCCCATGCGGTCGGCGAACGTGACGAGCTCGTGGATCGCCTGCATCGTCAGGTCGGCAAAGCCGAACGACTTTTCCTCGCCGCTCGTGTCGATCGCAAAGCGGCTTAACTCCCAGATGTGCCGCCCAACCGGCGCCGCGGCGCCGTGCAGCAGTTGCGGGAAGGTGTCCTTGAGCATGTTCGGCCCCTCGGTGGACATGAGCCGCCAGCAGCCGCGCACGCGCCGGTCGTCGCCCTGAATCAGCATGTAATGCGGGCCGAGCGCATCGTAGCCGTCGATCTCCATACCCGCTATGGTCGGAATATCCCAGCCCAGCCGGCCGTGAAACACCCGCGCCCGCAGGCGGTACATCTCATTGATGTCCTCGTTGTCGAACTCCTGACGCATTCCAATCCGGATCGCTGTTTGCATGACGTTCTCCTGAACGTGTTGGGGAAAACCAATACGCAGGAAAACTTATGCATTCTGAATCGTTCCGCCACCTATCTACCTGGATAGGTGTGCATGCTTATCGGATAACGCAGAATTTGAGACAGGAACAGCACTCAACCGACGGGACACAAAAATGGAACTTCTCGACAATCACTGGCAACCGCAAACCGGCCTCCAAGCTCGTCCGGCCGAGCCTTCCACGGCGGTGGACCGCGTTCTGATCATTGCTTACCGCAAGAAGAAAAAAGAGAGCCAGCGCCGTTTCTGGGCCCGCTTCGGCGTCACGCAGTCGCGCGGCAGCCGCTTCGAGTCCGGTGCGGAAATCCCGGCGCCGGTTTCCATCCTGCTGGGTCTTTACTTCACCAAGACCGTTTCGGACGCCGACCTCGGCCGCGCGGAGCGCGTCATGCACAGCCGCGACGCTGCCTCGTTGTTCAACCCGGGTCAATAAGCCCGAGCTGTGTCGCAATCACGGCTGCCGCGCGCCGCGAATTCACGCCGAGTTTCGTCCTGATGTTTTTCATGTGGAAGTTCACCACGGCTTCCGAACAGTTCAGGATGTGGGAAATCTCCCACGTGGATTTGCCGCGCGCGGTCCATTGAAGGCATTCCCGTTCGCGCGGCGTCAGCTTGGGTAACAGCGTCTGCGCATGGGTATTCAAATGGCGCTGGCTGGTGTCGATCACCAGATCGCGCAATAACACCAGATTCGGCAATACCACGTCGATATGACGCCAGAAGGTGTCGGTCGGACTGGCGTCGTTCACGAAGCACATCATGCCCGCTTCCTGATTCGGGCCGTGAATCGGCAATGTCACGCCCGCGCGCAGGCCGTGGGCGCGGGCTTCCTCATACATGGACTGCTGCGGTGCAGTCGTGAAAATTTCCGGCGACCACACGAGCGGCGTGGAACGCGTCGCGCAATGCGCGACTGTCGGGTCGATATGCACGAGGCCCTGCTCGTCGTAGGTGCGGCGCCACTCGGGCGCATAGGTGCTGCGAACGTAGGCGTCTTCAAGGCGAATGGTCGGGCGCGGCAGCATCGCAACCAGAAGCCGGTCGAATCCCCACGTCTCGGCGAGGCCCGCGACTGCGCTGAACCATTCCGCCTCGTCGGCGGCGTCCAGTAGCGGCGCCATCTGCTCGATAAAATGTAGCGACAATTTCGACTCTCTCAGACTCGCAAATATTCAACACGGTTATTTGCGTAGGTTTTTATGTGCGACTGCTTTAATGCGCACAATCTATCACTAAAAAGTGGTCCGCAATGCGCAGGGCTGCATTTGTCGGCGGGCGTTAATCCCGGCGTCACATTCGAGCGGTACCGCGCGACGGCGTTTTAAGTCCCCTGCAGCAACGCTGTCGCGCTCATATTGCGCCTATCGGGTCGACGCGACGCCGCGGCTAATGCCAATTGAGCGGGCAAAATAACGTTATTCGCCAAATCGCCGCATTTACCGGCATTGCCGATTCTGCGTGAAGCACCTTTCTCCGCGATTTAAGCCCAAGCACTATTGTCATACAAAAAACGGCATGGGATGTCCGGACGTTTCGTCACGAACGCGAGACCTTCGCGTCATCCGATGCCTGGTTCGGTTGTTTGACAACTTGTCGGGGCGAATGCTACCGTGGGGCCGCCTGCCTTCAATCCGGTGTTTGCCCTATGAACGTATCCCCCTTCAATGACAGTGAGCTTGCCGCGTCCGTCATGGCCGTGCCGCCGCTCGCGCGCCGCACCGACCATACACTCGATCCCGACCGCAACGCCGCGCTGGTCCGCCACATCGAGGCGGGCGGCGTGCGCACGCTCCTGTACGGCGGTAACGCCAATCTGTATCACGTGGCCGTTAGCGAATATGGGGATTTGTTAGACATGTTGTCCGGCATCACGGGGCCCGGGACACGGGTGATTCCCGCGATCGGGCCGGACTACGGAAAAATGCTCGACCAGGCGCGCATCCTCGCGCAGACGCGCTACCGCACGGCCATGGTGCTGCCGCTCGCGGGCCTGACCACGTCGGAGGGCGTCGAAACAGGCCTCACGCGCATCGCCGACGCGGCCGGCATGCCGCTCACGCTGTACCTCAAAAGCGAGGACTACGTGGAGGTGGAGACGCTCGCGCGCCTCGTCGAACGTGGCACCTTGCTCGCCGTCAAATATGCGATCGTCCGCAACAATCCGTCGGACGATCCGTACCTCCGGCGGCTGCTGGAACATCTGCCGGCCGGCAAGATCGTGTCGGGCATGGGCGAGCGGCCTGCGCTCGTGCACATGCGCGAGTTCGGCCTCGCCGCATGGACGACGGGCTCGGGCTGCATCGCGCCGCGCATGGTGACGGGCTTGCTGCACGCGGTGAAATCGGGCGACAGCGACGCCGCGCAACGTTTATACGACGCCTTTCTGCCGCTCGAAACCTTGCGCGACGACATTTCGCTGATCCGCGTGCTGCACGACGCGCTCACGTTCTCGCAGCTCGCCGACATGGGGCCACTGCTGCCGCTGCTCAGTTCGACGCCGTCCGAACATCATGCGAAGATCGCTGAGGCGGCGCGCACGCTGCTCGCGCTCGAAAGAGACTACGCGCGCGGGCCGCAACCGCTTAACCCCTCCACCTAGAGACAGCATGACCGACACCAGCCGACGCTATCCCGATCCTTCCGTGCGCGTGTTCGACCCGCGCTTCAAGTCGCTGATTCTTGCGTCGGCGTCCGTCGAGTGTCTGTATCAGGGCGCGCGCTGGTCCGAGGGTCCGGTGTGGTTCGGCGACGGCCGCTATCTGCTGTGGAGCGACATTCCCAACGACCGCATCCTGCGCTGGGACGAAGCGAGCGGCGCGGTCAGCACGTTCCGCCAGTCGTCGAACAATGCGAATGGACATACGCGCGACCGGCAGGGCCGGCTCGTGAGCTGCGAGCATCTAACGCGGCGCGTGACCCGCACCGAATACGACGGCGCCATTACCGTGCTGGCGGATCGTTATCGCGGCAAGCGCTTCAATTCGCCGAACGACGTGGTCGTCAAAACGGACGGCTCGATCTGGTTCACGGATCCGACGTTCGGCATCGACAGCTTCTACGAGGGCGAGAAGCAGGAGTCGGAGCTGCCGGCGTGCGTGTACCGCATCGACGGCCAGTCGGGCGAAGTCAGCATGGTGGCCGACGACGTCCTCGGACCGAACGGCCTCGCCTTTTCGCCGGACGAGTCCGTGCTCTACGTCGTCGAATCGCGCGGCGAGCCGCGCAAGATCCGCGCGTTCGACGTCGTGGCCGACGGCAACGGGGCGGCGCTCTCGAACAACCGCGTGCTGATCGACGCAGGCCCTGGCACGCCGGACGGCTTTCGCGTCGACATCCACGGAAACCTGTGGTGCGGCTGGGGCATGGGCACCGACGAACTCGACGGCGTGCGCGTCTTCACGCCGCAAGGCGAGCCGCTCGGCCACATCGCGTTGCCCGAGCGCTGCGCGAACCTGTGCTTCGGCGGGCGTCATCGCAACCGGCTCTTCATGGCGGCAAGTCACGGCCTCTATTCGCTCTATGTGAACACGCAGGGCGTGCGTGGCGGCTGAGACCGAGGGGCGCTAGCAACGCGGCGCCGCGCGGACAAGCCCCGCACAGTTGCCTGACAAGCGCGCCGCGTGCCAATCGGCCACGCAGCCGATCGGGGTTTGCCCTCGTATACAACCGCGCCAAATCATTGAAGGCAAAGGCCTTCGGCCCAACATCACGGCAATCTACGGGAAAGCGCGGTCGCGCATATTTGCTTGACATCGGCTGTTCCGCTTCGCTATGTTGCAAGGGTTGAAAGAGACGCACGGGGTGGTGGACCGGCGGACTTCATACTAAAAGGCGAGGAGACGCAATGACTGTTTCGCACAGGTTGTCGCTCAGGCTGGTGTCGCTCTGTCTTGCGGCGAGCGCCGCGTTCGCATCGGCATCCGCCGCCTCCGCGGCGGATCCGGTCACCCTCAATATCGTCGACGTAGCCGGCGATCTTCAACTCACGCGCAACGGCTTCGAGGCCTTCAAGGCGAAGTATCCGAACCTCGTCGCCAATATCACCTATACCAACGCGCCCGCGCCGCAATTGCCCGGCAAGATCAAGGCGATGCAGGGGGCCGGCCGCTCGGACATCGACCTCGTGCTGACCGGCACCGACGCGCTCGCGGCCGGCATCGAACAGAACCTGTGGACGAAGCTGCTGCCCGACAATGCGGCGCAATTTCCGGGTGTGCTCGACAAATACGCGCCCGGCCCCCGCAAGATGCAGGATCTCGCGCAAGGCTTCGGCCTCGAGGTCGCGTATATGCCGGCGGGGCCGCTGCTCGAATACAACCCCGCGAAAGTCAGCGATCCGCCGAAGACGCCCGAGCAACTGCTGCAATGGTGCAAGGCCCATCCGGACAAGCTGATCTACGCGCGTCCCGCCAACTCGGGGCCGGGGCGCACGTTTCTGATGGGCTTGCCCTATGTGCTCGGCGACAAGAATCCGCAAGACCCGATCAACGGTTGGGACAAGACCTGGGCTTTCCTCAAGCAACTGAACGAATGCATTCCTTACTATCCGGGCGGCACGTCGGCGGTCATGAAGGAACTCGGCGAAGGGACGCGCGACATAACCGTAACCGTGACGGGCTGGGACATCAATCCGCGCGCGCTCGGCATCGTGCCAGCTGACTTCCGCGTGCAGGCGTTCGACAACATGACGTGGGTCAACGACGCCCACTACATGGTCATTCCGAAGGGCGTCCCGAAGGAAAAGCTCGAGGTGCTCTACAAGCTGATGAACTTCATGCTGGAGCCCGCGCAGCAGGCCATGACCTACGACGACGGCTACTTCTATCCGGGCCCGGCGATCAAGGGCTTAACGGAAGCACAGGCGCCCGCGCATAGCCAGGAAGTCCTGAAGAAGTACGGCCGGCCGGAGTACGCGAAGCTGCTGGCCGAGCGCCCGCATGCGTTGCCGCTCAACGCAGCCGCCATGGTCGCCGCGTTCAGGAAATGGGACACGGAAGTCGGTGCGCAGAAAACCAAATGACCAGACTGATAGGCCGCGACTGAACACACACGCCAGTGCGATTCGCGCGTGACGGTTCACGCGCATCAGGGAACCGCCATGAAGCATCACTTTGAGCAGTTGCGGCTCGACTCGGTGAGCCGCAGTTTCACAAATGCCGAAGGGCAGTCCGTTGCCGCGCTGCAGGGGCTGGATCTGAACATTCGCCGCGGCGAGTTCATCGCGTTGCTTGGACCTTCGGGCTGCGGCAAATCGACGGCGCTGAACTGCATTGCCGGTTTGCAGCCGCTAAGTGGCGGCGGCATCTGGCTCGACGATCAACGTATCGACGTGTTACCGCCGGAAAAGCGCGGCTTCGGCATGGTGTTCCAGAACTACGCGCTGTTTCCGCACATGAGCGTGCTCGACAACGTGGGCTTCGGTCTCAAGATGCGCGGCGTCGGCAAAAGCGAAATCATGCGACGCGCGCGCGAGGCGCTGCAACTCGTGCAGCTTGTCGGACACGAACGCAAGCTGCCGGGACAACTCTCCGGCGGTCAACAACAGCGCGTGGCGATTGCGCGTGCCATCGTGATCGAGCCGCCGCTCATCCTGATGGACGAGCCGCTGTCGAATCTCGACACAAAGCTGCGCATCGAAATGCGCGCGGAGATCCGGCGCATTCATAGCCAGCTCGAACGTGCGACGCTCTATGTCACGCACGACCAGGACGAAGCGCTTTCAATGGCCGACCGCATCGTCGTGATGAGAGAGGGCGTGGTGCAGCAGGTCGCCACGCCGAAAGAGGTCTACACGCGCCCGCGCAATCTGCATGTCGCGCGCTTCATGGGCTATCGCAATGTCGCCGAGTTCATGCTCGAAGGCACGCAAGGCGAGGGCGTGGTGGTGAGCGCAAACGGCGTGCGTCTGATCGGCACGCCGATGGCCGGGTTCGACAGCAAGCGCGTGAGCGTCGCGCTGCGTCCGGAAGACATGGAGCGTGCGGAGCCTCACGCCGAGAATGCGTTTGACGCGCTCGTCAGTGTGGTCGAATACGGCGGCAACAGTTCGCTGCTGCGCGTGAAGACGGCATTCGGCGACTTGTGGGCGCGCGTGGCCGGCGAATTCGAACAAGGCCAGCACATCAGCTTGCGTGTGCCGCCGTCGCGCACGCTTGTCTATGACGCAGAGCCGGCATGAATTCACCCACGTTTCCCGCGCCCGTTGCGCCGGCCGCCACCGCACGACAGCGCGACGGCAAGGCGTGGCTCGTCACGCCGGCGCTGCTTTTCATCGTCGCATTGTTCATCTACCCATTCGCGTACGGCCTCGCGCTCTCGTTCCGGCCGATGAACGGCGGCAGTGCCTGGGCCAACTATCTGACGTTCTTCACCGACACGTCGATGTGGCCGACCATCCTCGTCACGTTGAAACTCGCCGTGCCGGCCACGCTGATCAACGTGGGCGTATCCGTCCCGGTTGCATTCGCGTTGCGGCGGCATTCGCGTTATCAGAAGTTTGTCACCACCTTGCTCGTGATTCCGGTGACGCTCGGCACCGTGCTGATCGCCGACGGCATGCTGACCTACTTCGGGCCGAACGGCTGGTTTCCGCAGGCTCTGCAAGGCTTGCATCTGTACACGAGCGAAGTGCGGCTCACGCATAACTTCTGGGGCGTGCTGATCTCGCTGATCGTGTCGGGGTTTCCGTTCGCATTCCTTTTGACCTTGTCGTACGTGACAGGCATCGACCCCACGCTCGCGAGCGCCGCCGCGACGCTCGGCGCGAGCCCGTGGCAGCAGTTCTTGCGCATCTATCTGCCGCTCCTGGTTCCGGGCCTGACGATGGCGGCGTGTCTTTCGTTCGTGCAGGCGTTTTCGGTGTTTCCATCGGCGGTGCTGCTCGGTGCGCCGGCCGGACCGACGCGCGTCATGTCGATTGCGGCCGCGGAAGCGGCGTTCGAAAGCTATGACTATTCGCTCGCCTCTGCGATCGCGATGGTGATGGGTTTCGTGCAGCTGCTGGTGGTCGCTGCGATGCTCGGCGCGCGCCGCCTGTTCTATAGCGGTCCGGCGACAGGAGGCAAAGGCTGATGACGAGCGAGCATCGCGGCGCGCCGGCTTCGTGGTCCGCGTCGCCACCGAGCCACCAGGGCGACGACGCGCGCGAGCCCGGCAAGCGCGCGAAGCAGCGCGCGAGCATGCCCGGCCGCGTGTGGCGTGTCTTCGTGTGGGGTGCGATGGTGTTCTTCCTCGCCAACGTCGTGCTGCTGATCGCGACCGTGGCGGTCAATTCGATTGCGACGCGCTGGTTCGGCACCTTGCTGCCGCAGGGTTTCACGCTGCACTGGTATGCGCAGGCGTGGAGCGATTTCCAGCTGGCGAGCGTGTTGTGGGTGACGGTCGAAGTGGTCGGCGCGGTGGTGCTGCTCTCGGTGCTGCTCGGTGTGCCCGCAGCGTATGCACTCGCGCGCGTGCAGTTTCCCGGCAAGCGCCTTGCGATGCTGATTTTCCTGCTGCCCTTGATGGTGCCGCCCGTTACCTACGGCATTCCCATGGCGACCGTGATGTACAAGGTCGGGCTGGCCGGCACGCTGAGCGGCGTGATACTCGCGAATCTCGTGCCCGCGCTGCCCTTCGTCATTCTGGTGATGACGCCCTTCATCGAGCAGATCGATCCGAATCTGGAAGCGGCGGCGCGCATTTTCGGCGCCAACACGTTCCGCTACTTCCGCTACGTGCTGCTGCCGTTGCTCGTGCCCGGCATGCTCGCGGCCGCGCTCCTCGTGCTCGTGCGCACCATCGGCATGTTCGAGCTGACGTTTTTCACGGCCGGACCGGCGACGCAAACCCTCGTGGTCGCGCTGTACTACGCGGTGTTTTCAACCGGCGTGCGCGCGCCGCAGTCCATCGACGCGATGGCGATGATCTACATGGCGATCACGCTCATATGGGTGCTGATCGCGCTGCAGTTCGTAAGCCCGACGCAGATCGTCTCGCGCGTGAAGGAGCAGAAGCACTAGCGGCGCACGCGCATCGCAGTGCGCGAACGCCGCATCGTCCGAAGATTAGTCGCCGACGCGATAGACGCGGCCCGTTTGCGCGCCTTCGACGCTGCGCAAGTACGCCTGTGCGGCGCGCTGCGCTGTAACCGGTTCGAAGCCGCGAAAGTAAGGCGCGTAGCCTTCCATCGATTCGCTCAGCACCGTCGGACTCACGACGTTGATGCGGATGCCGCGCGGCAGTTCGATCGCCGCGCCGCGCACGAAACCCTCCAGTGCCAGATTCACAGTCGTCGCATTGGCGCCTTCGCGAATCGGCTCGTCGGCGAGAATGCCGCTCGTCAGCGTGAAGGAGCCGCCGTCGTTCACATAGTTCTGGCCGGCCAGCACGACGTTGATCTGCCCCATCAGCTTGTCGCGCAGGCCGACCCAGAACTGCTCGATGCTCATTTGCGGCAGCGGTCCGAAATGCACTTTGCCGATGGTGGTCACCACGCCGTCCACCTTGCCGAGTTCGCGAAAGAGCCGCTCGACGCTCGCCGGGTCGGTGCTGTCCACCTGATACTGGCCGCGCGTCGCGCCGACCTCGATGACTTCATGACGGGCCTTCAGCTCCGCGCTCACCGCCCGGCCGAGTGTGCCGGTTGCGCCGATGACGACGATCTTTTTCATCTACCGCTCCGTTGAGTTAGACGTGAAGATTGTGCGCCGCGTGGCGGAGCAGGATAAAGCTCCGCTCGCGAGCAGGTCTTGCAACCCTCGGTTTGTAATCCCGCGAGCGGCCGATAAAAATGCGCCTCGCTAGCGCATCGCTATTTAAACAGCGCGCGCCCGAGTTATCCGCCGACAAATGGGCTGCTGCGCCGTGATTCAAACGCGGGTGCGATTCAGATGATTATTTCACGCGATGTATTTCGATCACGCGTGTGGGGCGCAAATGATTAAGGGCGTAATGGACCCGGCCGCGTTCCCGGCGATTTTCGCCCGCAAGCGAATAGTCGAAGAGCGGGTCGGCTGAATGCAGCGCCTCTGGCTCGAACATGCCCTTGTCGATCACGGTATAGCCCGGCTCGAGCGCAAGCAGCAGATGATTGCCGCCCACGCGGCTGTCGAAGCCCGCCATGCCGTCGAGCGCTTCGGGGACGCTGTTGACGAGCGTTGCGTTGCTGGTGGTGATTTCATCGACGGCGATCGGGCTTTGGCCCGCAATGCGCGCCGCTTCATGGTTCTTGCCGTCGGTGTCGACCGTGCTGTCGTGCGTGCGGTCGTTGTAGAGCTCCGCACTGCACGGGCGGCTCATGCCCGCGAGTTTGCGCGCGTCCGTTGGCTTGTCGATATGGCTGTTCATATGCATTCTCCTTTCAAGAAGTCAGGGTGCCGGAGAGCAAGGTCCGTTCCCTTTCCAAGGCGATTGCGTTCGCGCGTCTTTCGATTTTTTTAATGAACGCGCATTTTCTACAGAGTATGATCATACTCCGGCAGGAGGAGGGCGGTTCGAGCGAAGTTAATCTGTACTGCGCCGGTGCTACTGTGCGGAAATCCGCCGCTTTTTCCGGTGCGGCGCGAGGAACGCGGGCTGACTTAAAACATTCTACGGGGCCGTCAGGGCGGGTGACCTATGCACTTCGATGCTGCATTCACACATCGCGGCTATTTGTTAAATTGCGCACCCGCACGCGCGGGTGACGGCAGTTGGCAGCCGTACGTGGTCATCTCGCGGTCGAGCGACGGCGAGCTCGTCGCCAACCGTTTTTTTCCGACCGACCTGCGCTTTCCCGACGAAGCCACGGCCATCGCCCATGCGCGCGATTGGGCGGTGCGCTGGATCGACGCGAGCAGCGTGACTATCTGAACGCGCGCAGCCACTTCGCGCTGCCCTGCGCGAGCGTCCGCAAAACGCGGTAATCTCTCGGGACCATCACTCGATACCGTGCCTCGGCGCACGGCGCTGTCTTTTTATGCCTAACGTGCCTTCCCACAACTGGGGCCTCGAACAGATCGTCGCGGACCTGCGCGCGTCGCGTGAAGAACTGCATCGCACGCGGCATCCGCTCGGCATTCGCGAGTTGCCGTCGCGCGAAGCGGTGGTCGGCATCGTCGCCGGCCTGCGCGCAGCGCTCTTTCCCACGCACTACGGCGCGCCCGATCTGACCGACGAAACCGTTGACTACTATGTCGGCCATACGCTCGAAAGCACGTTGCGCCTGCTCGCCGAACAGATTCGCCGCGCGCTGCGGTTTCTTCCCGAGCACGCGCAGACGCCCGAAGCCGAATTGCGCGAGCGTGCCTTCGAGGTGGCCCGCGAGTTCGGCACGCAGTTGCCGGGCATTCGCGCGCTGCTCGTGAGCGACATTCAGGCTGCTTTCACCGGTGACCCGGCCGCGCAGCACATCACCGAAATCCTGCTCTGCTATCCGGGCGTGTGGGCGATGACGCATCATCGGCTCGCGCATGCGCTGCATCGGCTCGGCGTGCCGCTGCTCGCGCGTTTCATCAACGAGATCGCGCACTCGGCTACCGGTATCGACATTCACCCGGGCGCCACCATCGGTCCGAGTTTTTTCATCGACCACGGCACGGGCGTCGTGATCGGCGAAACGGCGATCATCGGCGAGCATGTGCGCGTGTATCAGGCCGTCACGCTCGGTGCGAAGAGCTTTGCCGCGGATGTCGACGGCACGCTGATCAAGGGCAATGCGCGGCACCCTATCGTCGAAGACGACGTCGTGATCTACGCGGGCGCGACCATTCTCGGACGCGTGACCATCGGGCGCGGCTCGGTGATCGGCGGCAATGTGTGGCTCACGCATAGCGTGCCGCCCGGCAGCAGCGTGTCGCAAGGCAAGATTCGCGAAGGCGAGCGCGGCGACGAAGGGCGACGCTGATGCCTGCGCGCAACGGAACGCGTGGCCGCGTCCACATGCCCCGTTGCGCGATTGCGGGCGTCGAGGCGACGATAGCCGAAACCGCGCGTGCGTTTCCGCGTCATTCCCACGATCGCTTCGGCGTGGGGCTGATCGTCAGCGGCGGGCATAAATCGGCGAGCGGCCGCGGGCCGGTCGAAGCGCGCATGAACGACGTGATCACCGTCAATCCAGGGGAAGTGCACGACGGCAGCCCGCTCGACGAGCGCGGCCGCGCGTGGCACATGCTGTATTTCGAGCCGTCGATGCTGGCCGGCGCCACGGCGGAACTGGGCGGCGTGCAGACGCGCGAGGTCGAACTCACACGGCCGGTCGTGCATGACCCGCTGCTCAAGCTTCTCTTCGAACGATTATTCGCGGTAGCGGTGCAGCCGTCTGACGCGGGCGACGACCTCGCGCGCGAGCAGGCGTTGCTCGCGCTGATCGCGCACCTGCTGTCCGCGCATGCGAGTCGCGATGTGGGGCGCGCTTTAGGCCGCGATTTAGGCCGCGATGTGGGGCGCAATTTGGGCCGTGACGCAAGCCATCACGCGCACGCGTCGTCGTCGCTCTCGCGTGGGCCGATTGCGCGCGCCAAAGCGCGCATCGACGACGATCCGTCCGCGCCGCTGACCCTGGCCGATCTCGCCGACGAAGCAGGCATCAGCCGCTTCCAGTTACTACGAAGTTTCGCGCATGAAACCGGTCTGCCGCCGCACGCCTATCGCATGCAGCGGCGTGTGGTGCTGGCGCGGCAGCTGATAGCACGCGGCGTATCGCTCGCCGATGCGGCTGCCGCGGCGGGTTTCGCTGATCAGAGTCACATGACGCGCGCCTTCGTGCGTCTGTTGGGCGTGACCCCTGCGAACTACGCGGCGGCGACGCGTCGATAAACATTGCTGCGGTGTGTCGCGACGCCCGGCCTTGGCATGCGATTCAAAACCGCCAATGCTTCAGCGCGGCGAGCCCATGCAGGCCGGGCAGCCCAACATGCCGGCCGATAAACCACGCCGCCCCAAAGGACGCGGCGACCACGATCAGATCGCAGTGCCCGCTGTTCCATAGGTTCAACGAATGCCGTGCCGCGATCCACGGCACGCCGAGCGGGTTCGGCCAGTCGGCGAGCAGATGCATCAGCCCGCCGCAGGCAAAGCCGAATGCGGGCGCCGCATAGAGGGAATGCCCGAGTTCGTGATACGAAACCGCGAGCAATGCCATCCAGCCGATGCCCCAATGCGTCAACGTGCGATGCGTAATCCACAAGCGGCGCGTGCGCGACCACCATGCGACTTCGAGCCAGTCGGGCGCCGTGCTGCCGGCGACGCCCGCGACGAAGCTCATTAGTACCCCGATATAAAAGAGACTGTCGTGGCTGTTGCCGGTGTGTACCACGAGGGCCGCGGCAATGATGCCGGCCGCGAAACCGGTCGCGTGGTGCGCGTTGCTGGATGCCATGGGAGAAAGCGGTGCAGGGTAGAGAGGAAAGGAATGCAGCGCACTCCCGACCCAACCATTACGTCGCGCAGCGCGCAATCGTAAAGCGCATCTCCGGTTCCGGCGGATCGTCGGGTGCATTGGCAGGACGCATCACCTTGATGACAGCGCCGGCGTTCGACGGCGTCAGCGTGACGAAGTACGAATTGTTCGAGTCGGAGCCGACCGCGATTTCCGTCGCGCTGCCCACGCGCGCGAGGCGCACGCGCGACAGGCGGCTTTGCAGGCAACTCGCGATATAGCCGGGCGCATGCTGCGAGGACACGTAAATCATGGGCTGCGACGGGTCGTGCGCGGAAGGTCCGTTGGACGAACCGCAAGCAGCTAGCGTCGCAATCAGAGCGGCAGCGGGAGTAAGCAGGAAGATTCGTTTCATGGCGATGTCGTCGGCGTCCCGGTAGGGGCGGGAACTGGAGGCCCGATGCAAATGCGGACGCCCGAGTATACCGAGCACAGGTTCGCTGCGTCACTTCCGTTACAAGCTGAAACGTCGCTGCATGACGGGCCGCCTCCGTCATGACTTTCGCGCTCGCGTTTCAAACGTGAGATGCCCGCAGAGACTTGTCCGTTCGTCAGAGTGCGATGTTCCGCGCACGCGAGGCGGGTAAAATCGCAGGCTCGACTATGTCCATGCCTTGTGAAAGTGAGTGAATCCGCAATGACCGACCCCATCCTTCGTTCGTCCGACCCTGCTGCTGATTCCGCGACGGAAGCCGCGTCCGCCGTGAACGCCGCGCATCCCGAAGACGCATTCGAAGCGGTGCACGAAGACCGCCTCTGGCGCGACGACGGCTGGACCGCGCGCGTCATCAAGAACGAAGACGACGAAGGCTGGGCTGTCGAAATGATCAAGGACGGCGAAGCGGAGCCGGCGCTCGTCGGCCCATGGACGATGGGCCGCAACAAGAAGGACCCGAAGCCGCTCGACACCGCGGCGTTCAACACGCTCGTGAAAACGGCCTCCGAGGTATTGCGCCGCCACGAGCAGCAGCTACGCGCGCAGCTTCACAAGGCAGTGCGCGTGCCCAGCGCGGACGGCAGCGACGAACTCGACATCACGCTCGACATCGTGCCCGACGAGGACGAACCCTATGCGCTCCTGACCGCGCTCGACGCTTTCGGCGAGCAACTGGCGCAAGTCCAGGTCGCGCCGGGCTTCAAGCTCAGCAAGGCGAGCGCGTCGGCGTGGGTGGAGAACGAATTCCGGCGTCCGGCCTGACAGCCGGTGATCGAAGCGGGAATATTACCGAAAGCTGTCAATATACTTTCACATTCACTTCATAGAATCCTCGCGTCATAGCGGCGCGAGCGTGAATCATGCGGTCTGAATCCGGGTCGTGCCGGCTGTGAGCCCAACCACGCCACCCACCACCAGGATTACGACAACATGGCAGAGCCGTTCGACCCCTCCCGCCGCAAGGCCCTGAAACTGTTTGCCGGTGTACCCATGCTGCCGTTAGGCGGGCTCGCCACGGCGTCCATGTTGAACGCGTGCGGAGGCGGCAGCAACGACCTCGCGACGCCGGTCAAGCCGGCGGCCAACTTCGTGTCGGCGGCTTTCAGTTCGATGGCCGCGCCGACGCTGGCCGACCCCGCCGCCATGGCAAAGACCACGGTGGCCTCCACGCTGACCGTGCAGTTGAGCGACGGCAGCCGCCGCACTTTCAAGCTGTCCTACCAGCCGTTTTTCATGACCGGCGACATGGTGCCGAATATTCAGGGCGGGACGATTCTCGCGGGCGGCTATGTGGACATCAAGAATCAGCCGATCGTCGACCGGTCCGTGGCGGGCAAGGAGCGCCAGTTCTATTCCGACTGCCCGGACGGCAGCTCGCTGATTCGCCTCGACAATCCCACGGTCAAGGGCATCAAGGGCAAGGCCGTGTTCGCGGTCGTGCAATTCGAATACACGACGCGCGACCAGAGCCTCGTGTCGATGTACGGCCAACTGCCTTCCCCGATCGCCGTGCTGACGCTCGACCAGGACCCCGCGACCGGCAAGCTCACGCTCGTCGGCTATCACAACGTGGATACGTCGAAGGTGCATGGCTTGTGGATCACCTGCGGCGCGAGCCTGTCGCCGTGGAACACGCATCTGTCGAGCGAGGAATACGAGCCCGACGCCACCACCATCGCCGGCAATAGTCAGTTCAAGGGCTTCAGCCGCAATCTGTACGGCAGCGAGACCGCGGCGAATCCGTATCACTACGGCCATCTGCCGGAAGTGACCGTCAATCCCGACGGCACCGGCAGCATCAAAAAGCACTATTGCCTCGGGCGCATCTCGCACGAACTCGTCCAGGTCATGCCGGACAGGCGCACCGTGCTGATGGGCGACGACGCCACCAACGGCGGCCTCTTCATGTTCGTGGCGGACCGCGAAGCCGACTTGTCGGCGGGCACGCTGTATGTCGCAAAGTGGACGCAGGTGTCGTCGGGCGGCGCGGGCGCAGCCACGCTGTCGTGGATCAACCTCGGGCACGCAACGAGCGACGAAATCGAGTCGCTCGCAAACACGCTCACCGCCGCGGACATCATGGACGTCAAGACTGCCGATCCCGCCGACACGTCGTACACGAAAATCAATTTCAACGGCACGTTCAACTGGATTCGCGTGAAGCCGGGCATGACGAAAGCCGCGGCGTTTCTCGAGACGCATCGCTATGCGGCGCTCGCCGGTGGCAGCATGGGCTTCACGAAGCTCGAAGGCACGACCGTCAATATCAGGGACAAGGTGCTGTATTCGGCCATGTCGCGTATCGAGAAGTCGATGGTGCGCGGCAATGCCGCGTCGACGGACGTGGTGGTCGATAAAACGATCAGCGCCGGCGCGGTCTATGCACTGAATATGAAGGGCGGCCAGCTCGACCGCAGCAGCGGGGCGATCAACAGCGAGTGGGTGCCCGTCGATATGGCGGCGCCCGCGGCGCTCGTCGGCGAAGACCTCTCTGCCGCCGACGCGCTCGGCAACACCGCGAACCCGGATCGCATCGCGAACCCGGACAATCTGAAGTTCTCGGAAAAGCTGCGCACGCTCTTTATCGGCGAGGACAGCGGCATGCACGTGAACAACTTCCTGTGGGCCTACAACGTCGACACGAAGACGCTCTCGCGCGTGCTGTCATGCCCGGCGGGCGCGGAGTCGACGGGCCTGCACGCCGTCGACGAAATCAACGGCTGGACCTACGTGATGAGCAACTTCCAGCACGTCGGCGATTGGGAAAGTCCGTTGCACGACAAGGTCAAGTCGACGCTCGATCCGCTCGTGCGGGCCAACTACAAGGACCGCTTCGGCGCGACGGTCGGCTATCTGACGGCCGATCCGACGTCGATCATGCTGTAACACACGAGAGGCGGCGCGCGCCCCGACGCGCCGCCTCAGCTGCGCTTGCAGAAAATCGCCGTGATGAGCGGCGCCACGCGGTGCACGATTGCGGTGCCGCCCGCCGCCGTCACCGCGTCCCGCACCTTCGATTCGCTCCCGAACACCACCACGCCATACGCCGAGCGCGCGACCGGCTCGCCGTCTCCCACGCGAAACATCGGGTCGTCCTTCTCGTAGCCGACCACTGCAAACACGTGGAACCCGAATGCGGTCAGGTCCGCGCCTTGCGCGGGAGAGAAGGCATTGATCGAATTGCTTTCGACCCGCGTGGGCTTCGGATCGATCAGTTGCTGCCCGGCCAGATCGGCGATGAACTGATGGCCGGTTTCGTTGCACGTGAGCGGCGTGTCGAGCGCAGCCGCGTGGGCGGCAGGCGGCAGCGCCCCGGCCGCGATGGCGAGGGCGGCGCAACGCAAAGCATGCCCTGCGGCGGACGGAAAAAGACGTTTCATAACGAGGACGGCGGCATGGTTCGATGAAGCGCAATGTAGTGTGTTCACAACGCTCAGCGCCGCAAAAACGCGGGCCGGCGAGCCCGCGAACAGGTTGCACATCGAAGTGATCCGGCGGGACAAACGCAACAGGATTCGCACTTTATCGCGATTCGGAAAATCCTGCTTCGTGTGCGGGCCCCCGGCGACGCCTCGCCGACCCGACGGACTGCGAAGAAACTAACAGGAAGAAAGCAATCTTTTGCGATCCCGTATATATTTCCGGGTTATGAATTCAAGACCGCCTACTCCAATTAACGTAGCGCCGCCCAGAACGTGGGACGCGCGCCTTGCCCGCCGGCTCGTGACACCGCTCGTGAACACGCGGGTCTCGCCTAATCACCTGACCACGCTGCGCCTTCTGATCGGCGTCGCGGGCGCGCTCTGCCTCGCGCGCGGGGGCTTTGCGTGGGCCAATGCCGGCGCCGTTCTGATCGTGTTGTCCAATTTCGTCGACCATACGGACGGGGAGCTCGCGCGCATCGGCGGGAAGTCGAGCCGGATCGGTCATTTTTACGACCTCGCATCAGACGCCCTCGTCACGGTGATGTTGTTCGTCGGCATGGGGGTCGGCGCGGGCGCGTCGACGCTCGGCGGGTTCACGGTGGATGCGGGCTGGCTCGGCGCCGTTGCCGGCGTCGCGGTCGCGCTGATTTTCTTCCTGCGCATGCGCATCGAGGAAATGGCGGGCAAGGCCGGCACGAAGCAGGCCGCGGTGGGCGGCTTCGAAACCGAAGACGTGTTGTATTTGCTGCCCATCGTCACGTTGACGAGCGTGGTCATGCCGTTCGTCGTGGTCGCGTCCATCGGCGCGCCGCTTTTTGCGGTGTGGGTCGTGGTCGACTACTGGCGCGTCGCGCGCCGTAGCGCGAAGCCGTCCGCGGCCGGCGCGGCGGCTTGCGAAACGGCTCAGGCGTGGGCGAGCAAATGAGTCCTAACGTGAGTCCTTCCGCCGAAGACGACGTGACGGCAACGGCTCTTCAGGAACACGCAGTCGCTGCGGTTCATGCACCCACGGCGCCCCCGGTGGCGCCTGACGCCGACCGGGCGGTGGCGAGCCGCACCCGCGCATTCGACAATGCGCGCCTGCGCAAGGACTTCGCCGACCAGGGCGCGTTCCTCTATATGGAGGACTTTCTTGCGCCGGAAGTCACCGCGCAGCTCGTGCACAGCGCGCGTGCGCTCGTCGACGAAGTGAACCGCAATTACCTGCCGGGCCACAAGCAGGGCGGCAGCGTGAGCCGTCATACGATCGACCGTCTGGCGCCGTTCATCGCCGAACTGTATCGCTCGAAGGCGCTGATCGGCTGGCTCGAGCAACTGAGCGGCGACAAGCTGCAAGTGTCGCCGGCCGACGACCCGCATGCCTACGCGCTCTATTACTACACGCGGCCGGGCGACCACATCGGCTGGCACTACGATACGTCGTACTACGACGGCCGCCGCTACACGTTGCTGCTCGGTGTGATCGACGAGTCGTCGTGCCGGCTCGACTACGAACTGCATACGCGCGATCCGGATGTGCCGGATCAACCGGGCTCGGTGCAGATTCCGCCGGGCGGCCTCGTGTTTTTCGACGGCGACAAGCTGCGCCATCGCATCACGCCGGCCGGGCCGAACGAAATGCGCGTGTCGCTCACGTTCGAATACGTCACGGATCCGAACATGCGTCCGTGGCGCCGCTTCGTTTCCAACATGAAAGACGCGATTGCGTACTTCGGGTTTCGCCAGGTGTTTCGCCAGATGACTCGGGCGAAGGCGCGCGGCAAGGACGGCGCATGAGTCGCGCGGCCCTGATTCTGCTGTCGATCGGGACGGCGCTGTTTGTTGGCCTGCTCGCGTGGCAGGGCTTCGGTTCCGTTGTGTCGACGCTGCTGGCAGCCGGCTGGGGACTTGCGCTCGTGGCGGCGTTCCACGTCGTGCCGCTCGCGCTCGACGCCGGCGCGATCTCCGTGCTGTTGCCGCGCCGCCGCTCCGACGGCGCGTCTCATCCTCATCATCCCCCGTTGCCGCTGCGCGACGCGCTGTTCGCGCGCTGGATCGGCGAATCCGTGAACAGCCTGCTGCCCGCGGGCCAGATCGGCGGGCCGGTCGTGATGGTGCGGCAACTGTCGCAACGCGGCATGCGCATGCGCGACGCGGCCGCGGCCATCACCGTGAGCACGACGGCGCAGGCGCTTGCGCAGATCATCTTTGCATTGTTCGGGCTGCTGATGTTCGGCGCCTACGCCGCACACGGCGCGCTGCACGATCTGCAAACGGCCACGCTGATTGCAACGGCCGTGCTCGGCGGCATGATCGCCGGCTTCTATTATGCGCAGCGGCGCGGGCTCTTCGGCCGCCTGCTCGGCGTGCTTTCGAAAGTATTCGGCAAGCGCGACTGGTCCGGCCTCATGACCCGCGCCGAAGCCGTCGACGCCGCCGTCCAGGCCATGTACCGCGAGCGCGGCCGCGTGGCGGCGAGCTTCGCGCTCAGCCTCGCGGGCTGGATCGTCGGCACGGTGGAGGTGTGGCTCGCGCTGCGTTTTCTCGGCCATCCCGTGGATTGGGTCGACGCGCTGTTGCTCGAAAGCCTCGGTCAGGCGATTCGTGGCGCGGCTTTCATGATTCCCGGCTCGCTCGGCGTGCAGGAAGGCGGCTATCTGCTGCTCGCGCCCCTCGCAGGTTTGCCGCCCGAGGCGGCGCTCGCGCTCTCGCTCGCCAAGCGCGCGCGCGAAATCCTGCTAGGCTTGCCGGGCCTCCTGGTGTTGCATTTCAGCGAAAGAAGCTGGCAGCGGCGGCGTGCCCTTGGGCGCGTTCCCGCCGTCGATTAAACTCCCGTATCTTTTCAAAAGGACCACGCATGCGTGCCATCATCCTCGCTGCGGGCCTCGGCCTGCGTCTCCAGCAACCGCCGGAAGCCCAGTTCCCGAAATGCCTGTTGCAGTTCGACGGCATGAGCCTGCTCGAACGGCACCTGCAGATGCTGGAAACCGCCGGCGTGACCGAAGTCGTGCTGGCGCTCGGCTTTCAGCCGGAGTCGGTGCAGGCGGAGCTGGCGCGCATCGACTGGCCGCACGAGGTCGAAACCGTGCTCAACACGCGCTACGATCTGGGCAGCGTGCTGACGGTGCACACGGTCGCCGAGGCGCTGACGCGCGGCGGCGACGTGCTGCTGATGGACGCCGACGTGCTGTACGACGAGCGCATTCTGGCCGCGCTGGTGGCGGGCGAAACGGTCAACCGCCTGCTGATCGACCGCGATTTCGAAACCGGCGACGAGCCCGTCAAGCTCTGTCTGAAAGACGGCGTGCCGGTCGAGTTGCGCAAGCAGCTCGCGGTGAATCTGGAATACGACACCATCGGCGAATCGGTCGGCTTTTTCCGCTTCCGCGAAGAAACGGCGCGGCGCTTTGCGCAAATCGTGGCGGGTTATATCGACAGCGGCCGGGCGAACATGCCGCACGAGGAAGCCGTGCGCGATCTGTTGCTCGAGCGCAGCCAGGTGTTCGATACCGCCGACGTGACCGGCGCCCCGTGGATCGAAATCGACTTCCCGAACGACGTGGCGCGTGCCACGACCGAGATCCTGCCGCAGCTGCAGCCGCTCGTCAGCGCTTCTCGCTGAATGGCGAAGAGCCGGCTTTATGCCGGCTCTGCGTCGTGGAATGGCTTTGCATGGGGATCGGCGCAACATTCGTTGCCGCTGCAATGCCATAATCGACGCTTTATATCGACGCGACGGCCTTGTCACCCGTCGCCCAGCCAATGCCCTTCGCTTTAGGCGCTTTCATTGTTCCGCTGATCGTCGCGTGCGCGATGTTCATGGAAAACGTGGACGGCACGGTTATCGTGACGTCGCTGCCTGTGCTGGCCCGCGATCTCGGCCAGGATCCCATCACCTTGAAGCTGGCCGTCACGGCGTATGTGATCGGCCTCGGCGTCTTCATTCCGATTTGCGGCTGGGTGGCGGACCGCTTTGGTTCGCGCACGGTGTTTCGCACGGCCATCGGCATCTTCATGGCCGGCTCGCTGATGTGCGCGGCGTCGACGTCGCTCGGCATGTTTGTGGTCGCGCGCTTCGTGCAGGGCATTGGCGGCGCGATGATGGTTCCGGTGGGCCGCATCATCATCTTTCGCTCCGTGCCGAAGCCGGACTTCATACGCGCGGTCAATTATCTGACGGTGCCGGCGCTGCTCGGGCCCGTGGTCGGTCCGCCGCTCGGCGGCTTCATCACGACGTATCTGCATTGGCGCCTGATTTTCTTCGTCAACCTTCCGATTGGCCTGCTCGGCATCTGGCTCGCCAATAAGCATATCGCCAATGTGCGCGAAGCGCATCCCGGCCGGCTCGACTGGATCGGCTTTCTGCTGTCCGCGAGCGGCGCGTCGCTCTTCATGCTCGGGCTTTCGCTCGTGGGCGGCGAGCTGGTGTCGAACACGGTGTCGTTCGGCATGTGCGCGGTGGGCGTCGTGCTGCTCTTCATTTACGTGCTGTACGCGAATCGCGTCGAATTGCCGGTGCTCGATCTGCGCCTCTTGCGCATTCCGAGCTTTCACGCGAGCGTGGCGGGCGGGTCGCTCTTTCGCATCGGCTTGGGCGCCGTGCCGTTTCTGTTGCCGCTTGCGTTGCAGGAAGGGCTTGGCATGACGGCGTTCGTGTCGGGCTCGATTACCTGCGCGTCGGCGTTCGGCTCGATTTTCATGAAGGCGGCGGCCTCGCGCATCCTCGAACGATTCGGTTTTCGCACGGTGCTCATGTTCAATGCGGGCTGCGCGGGCGTGGCCATAGCGATTTACGGTTTGTTCTTTCCCGGCACGCCGCATTGGCTGATCTGGTGCGTCGTGCTGTTCGGCGGTTTCTTTCCGTCGCTTCAGTTCACTTCGCTGAACACGCTGGCGTATGCCGACATTCCGAGCCGAGACGTGGGCCGCGCAACGAGCGTCGCCAGTGTGATCCAGCAGCTTTCGCTCGGGCTCGGCGTGACCATCGCGGGCATCGTGCTGCAGATCTCGCACAACGTGCAGGGCCATTCGAGCATCGTTTTCTCCGACTTCTGGCCGGCGTTCCTCGTGGTCGGCCTGTTCTCGTTTCTGTCGATTCCGGTCACCGCGCGCCTGCCGCACGGCGCCGGCGACGAGATCGCACGCGGCCGGCGCGGCAGCGCATGATCGTGTGAAGCAGCGTGAAGCGGCGGGAGACCCGCGAGAGCGCTACACCGCTTCCTTCACCGCGCGCAGGAACTGCTGCGTGCGCTCATGCTGTGGGGCGCTGAAGAACTGCTGCGGCGGTCCCTGCTCGATGATCTTGCCTTGCGAGAAAAAGCACACACGGTCCGCGAATTCGCGCGCGAAACCCATTTGATGCGTCACCATCAGCATGGTCAGGTTGTGCTCGCTGCCGAGGCGCCGAATCACGTTCAGCACTTCGCCGCATAATTCGGGGTCGAGCGCCGAAGTCACTTCGTCGAACAGCATCACCTTGGGCCGCATGGCAAGCGCCCGCGCGATCGCCACGCGCTGTTGCTGGCCGCCGGATAACTGCGACGGATAGTGGTTGCATTTGTCCTCGAGTCCGACGAGCGACAACAGATCGCGCGCCCGCTCGGTCGCCTCCTTGCGCGAGAGGCCGAGCACCTGCATCGGCGCTTCTATCGTGTTGGCGAGCGCCGTCATGTGCGGAAACAGATTGAAGCTTTGAAACACCATACCGATCTTGCTGCGCACGCGCCGCAGATGTTTCGGCGATGCCGGCACCAGTTCGTCGTTCTTTCGCATGTGCGTAAGCGGTTCGCCGTCCACTTCGATCATGCCGCCCGTGAGCGGGTCCAGTGTCATCAGCACGCGCAACAGCGTCGACTTGCCCGACCCGCTCGGACCGATGATCGCGACTTTCTCGTTGCGGCCAATGTCCAGGTCAAGTTCGTCGAGCACCGTGAGCGCGCCATAGCGCTTCGTGACGCCGACGAAGCGCACCATGGGCGCCTCGCCCGGCACGCCGGCCTGCGGCTCGAGTACGGAAGCGGGATCGTCTCGTTTCATCGGGTTCTCCACGGCAAAGGCAGAATGTGACGGGGTCAGGGCGTCGACGTCGGTCTTCACGGTCATGGCAACCTCAAACCGTATTCGAGCCGCCGCACAAGTTGCGCGAAGGTCACGCTGATCAGCAGGAAGAAAATGCCGGCGAGCGTGATCGGCTCAAGGTAGCGGAATGTCTCCGAGCCGATGTTCTTGGCCTGCTGCATCAATTCGACGACGGTAATCGCCGAGAGCACCGGCGTGTCCTTGAACATCGCGACCAGATAGTTGCCGAGCGCGGGAATCACCGGACGGATCGCCTGCGGCAAGATCACGCCGCGGTAGGTGCGCCACGGCGACAACGACAGCGCGCAAGCCGCCTCCCACTGGCCGCGCGCCACGCCGTTCAGGCCCGCGCGGTACACCTCCGACGTGTAGCACGCATAGTGCAGCGCGATACCAACCGTGCCCGCCGTCAATGCCGACATCGTGATGCCATACACCGGCAGCACATAAAAAAGTACGTACACCTGAATCAGCAACGGCGTGCTGCGAATGAATTCGACGATAAAACCCACGGTGCGCGATACCGCCTTGACGGGGCTGCGCCGCAGCACGGCCAGCACGAGCCCGAGCACGAGCGCGATGGCGAAACCGATCAACGTGATAAAGATGGTATACATCGATGCGCGCAGCAGCGCAGGCAGAATCTGCCCGGCGTAATGCAGATCGAAGAAGCTGTTCATCGGGCGGCCCTCTGCAGAATGCCGTGGCTCACGCGGCGCTCGAAATGCCGCATCACTGCAACCAGAACCTGCGCGAGCACGAAGTAGATCACAAGCGTCAGCATAAAAATTTCCGCAGTCCTGAAGGTCGCCTCGTCGAGTTGCCGCGCGCGAAACGTCAGATCGGACAAGGTGATGAGCGATACGAGCGAGGTGCCTTTCAGCAGCTCGATCATCAGATTGGTGGCGGGCGGCAGCGCGTTGATCATCGCTTGCGGCAATACGATGCGGCGCATGCGGGTGAGCGGCGACAGGTTCAGCGCGAGCGCGGCTTCGAACTGTCCGCCGGGCACTGAGCGCAGCGCGCCGCGCAGAATCTCCGAACCGTATGCGCCGTAATGCAAACCCAGTCCGACGATAGCGACGGTAAACGGCGTCATTTCGATGCGAAACGGCGGCAGCGGGAGCACGAAGAAAAACCAGAATAGTTGCACGAGCAACGAGGTGCCGCGGAATATCTCGACGTAAGCGTTGCCGAGCCAGCGCAGCGGCGCCCACGGCGCGAGCTTGGCGGCGGTGGCGACGAACGCCATGACGATTGCAAGGACCGTCGCACAGGCGGCGATCTCGATGGTCACGAGCGTGCCTTGCAGCAGCAGGGGAAGCAGTTCACGCATGGCGGTTCCTCGCTTGCATGACGGCGTGTGCGCCGCACACGCCTTAAAAATCGGCGCTAGCACTCGCCGGCGCCTCCAGATTCGCTTATTTGCCGCAGATGTCGGCGGCAGTGCGCGTCGTCAGATTGGTCTTGTCGAAACCGAACGGCGCGACGGTTTGAAGATGGTCGGGTGTGCCGAGCCAGTCGTGCAACTGCTTGTTGACCGCATCGCGCAAGTCCGTGTCTTCGGGACGGAATGCGAGCGCGCCATAGCCGGTGTGCTTTGCGTCGTCGGTGAAGTTCGCCACGACCTCGACCTGATCGGAAGCTTTCGCGGCGAGGCCCTTCATGGTGAGCGCGGTGCCGGCTGCGGCGTCGGCGCGGCGTGCGCGCACGGCTTGCAATTGCGCGGTCGTATCCGGCACCTGCATGAACTGCGCGTCTTTCACACCGGCATCGCGCGAGTTGGCGAGCTCCACTGCGCCGGCCATGACTGCGAGCTTGAGGTCCGGTTGCTTGCCGATATCCGCGTAGCTATGAAGGTTCTTCGGGTTGCCCTTGGGCACGAGCAACGTGTCCTGAATCTGGTACTGCGGATTGGCGAATGCGACCTGCTTGCAGCGCTCCGGCGTAATGTACATGCCGGCCGCAATGACGTCGAAGCGGCCCGCGCGCAGGCCCGGAATCAGCGAGCCCCATTCGGTCAGCACGCCGTCCACTTTCTTCACGCCCATCTTCGCGAAGATTTTGCGGGCGATTTCCGGGGATTCGCCTGTCACCTTGCCATCAGGCGTGGTGTAGGCGAAAGGCGCTTCGTTCGCATAGCCGATCCGCACTTCGCCGGTGCGCTGGATGCGCTGCAACGTCGTTTCCGCCGACGCATGCTGCGCCGGCACGGCCAGGGTCGCGGCAGCGACACAGAGGGCTCCGAGCAATCCTGAAGTGCGCTTCGCTTTCATATCGATTCCGTTGTGTGACCTAATGAATAAGGTGATGAATGCCGCGACGCATCATGCGCGCGCCAACCCGAAGGGCCGCCGATGCCGCGTCCTGCAGGCCTCCTGCTGCAACCCTGAATGCAGCATACAAAGCCAATTTTTTAATCCGATTGCTCTAGGACAATAATTTTCCGGGCCTGTTTCGCGGCACTATGGGAAACGGCGATGCCCGGCGCGGCGGCTCTTTGAATGGGCGCGATGCAAGGGTATACGACGACCAAGCAAGAGCTTGTCGCACGGGCTCGCAACAGCGGAATGACGGAGGACGCAAGTGATCGGGCAGTGGCGTGATGCGGTGCGCGCGGTGCACGGCGTGGAGTCGAAATACAAACGGCTGGTCAAGGCGATTGCGGGCGATATCGAAAGCGCCTCGCTGCCTGCGGGCGCGCGCCTGCCGCCGCAGCGCGACGTCGCCGCCGAACTGGCGATCAGCGTGCAGACCGTGACCAATGCCTACAAGGAACTGGAGCGGCAAGGATTGATCCGCTGCGAGGTCGGCCGCGGTAGCTTCGTGGCGGCGCGGGTCACCGAGACCATGTCGAACTACATGCTCGATACGGCTGAGCGCTCCGTGGTCGACTTTTCAATCGCTCGCATCATCCATACGCCCGAACACGACGCCATGTGGCGCAAGGTGTGCGCGACGCTTTCCACCCTCGACGACCAGCCGTGGATTCGTGCGTTCCGGCCCATTGCAGGCTTCGAACATCACCGGCAGGCGGGCGTGGCGTGGCTCGCTTCGTTGGGTATGCCGGCTTCGGCGGATACGCTGCTCGTGACGAACGGCGCGGCGCACGGCATCTTTCTCGCACTTGCTTCGCTCGTCGGCCCCGGGGATACGGTGCTGTGCGAAAGCCTGACCGATCACGGCGTAATCGGCTCGGCCAACGTGCTGGGCTTCACGCTGAAAGGCCTGGAAATCGACGAATACGGCATCCACCCCGAGCATTTCGAAGAGATGTGCGACAGCGAGCGGATCAGCGCGCTCGTCTGCACGCCCACGCTGAACAACCCCACAGTCGCGATGATGCCGGACTCGCGGCGCCGGGCAATTGCACGCATTGCCGAGCGTTACGGCGTCTACGTGATCGAGGACGATGTCTACGGGCCATTGCCGGCCAAACCGGCGACGCCGATTGCGAGCCTCATTCCCGAGTTGTCGTTCTACTGCACGAGTATGACGAAGTCGGTACTGACCGGCTTGCGCATCGGTTATATGACTACCCCGCGCCGGCTCGCGTTGCGCGCGGAGAGCGTGCTGCGCGTGAGCAGCTGGATGGCGACCTCGCCGATCGCCGAAGTCGCGACGCGCTGGATCGCCGACGGTACAGCGGAGTGTCTCGTGCAGATTCAGCGCGAGCGCTTAGGGCGACGCCAGGCGCTGCTGCAGCAAACGCTCGGCGCCTATGTGCTGGGTGCGCATCCGCAGGCCTTATCTGCCTGGCTGCGCGTGCCGGAGCACTGGCAGGCGGACCGCCTCGTCAGGGAGCTGCGCAATCGCGACATTGCGGTCACTTCCGCCGATCCATTCCTCGTGCGGGGAGCGGAGCGGCCGAGTGCGGTGCGCGTATGCGTGGGCGCCGAAGTGAGCGACGAAACCTACAAGGCCGCGCTGGAGACGATGCGGGAGGTTTTCGAGCAGTATCCGCAAGTGCACGATTTCACCTGAGCGCGTGCCCCGTTCAAGCGGTGCGCGCGAAATGAACTAGGACAATAGAAATCGTTTTTTAGAACATTAGACTGGGCTGCATTCGAAACGATGCAGCCGCAGCCGGCATGACGCTTCAGTCGTCGTGCAGCAGCGCAGGCATCGAATTAATCCCTTTGATGCAGGGCCGAGTTCATGTCCGTTCTGTCGCTGGCCGATGTCTACCGCGCGCGTCGCCGTATCGAGGGACGCGTGTTGCGCACGCCGCTCATCGAATCGCCGAGCCTGTCTGCCATCGCGGGCACACCGGTGTTTCTCAAGCTCGAAACCGTACAGCCGACCGGCAGTTTCAAGCTGCGCGGCGCGACCAACGCGCTGGCTGAACTCGCCGAGCGCGGCTGCCGCCAGGTCGTGACCGCATCGACGGGAAATCATGGGCGCGCGGTGGCGCATGCGGCGCGTGCGCTCGGTATCGACGCGGCGGTCTGCATGTCGGCGCTCGTGCCCGAGAACAAGGTCGAAGCGGTGCGCGCGCTCGGCGCACGCGTGTGCATTGCGGGCAAAAGCCAGGACGACGCGGAGCGCGAAGCGCTGCGGCTCGCGCGCGAAGAGGGCTTCGCCTATGTGCCGCCGTTCGACGACTTGAGCGTAATTGCGGGGCAGGCGACCATCGGCCTGGAAATCGTCGAAGCCTTGCCGGACGTCGCGCATATTGTCGTGCCGTTGTCGGGCGGCGGTCTGTTCGCCGGCGTCGCGTTGACGGCCCGAAGCGCGAATCGCGCGATTCGCATGAGCGGCGTGACGATGGCGCGCGGCGCCGCCATGCATGCGAGTCTGGCGGCCGGCCGCCCCGTGCTCGTGGAAGAAGTCGATACGCTGGCCGATTCGCTCGGTGGCGGGATCGGCCTTGAAAACCGCTATACGTATCGGCTTACGCGCGATTTCATCGATGACGCACTGCTGCTCGACGAGGACTCCATCGCGCGCGGCATCGCCCACGCCTATCGGCACGAGCGACTCGTCGTGGAAGGCGCTGCGGCTGTCGGCATTGCCGCATTGCTCGACGGCGCGCTGCCGGACACGCGTGCTCGACGCGGTCCGCTCGTCATCATCGTGACGGGCGCGAATATCGACATCAATCTGCATCGCCGCATCGTCCACGCAGTGCCCGCACCATTCCATTCTCACAAAACGCCATGACGTCCATCACATTGCTCGGCGAAGCGCAGCTTCGCGAACTCGTGCCGCTCGACCTCGCGGCTATCGATCAGATCGAAGCGGCCTTCCTCGCGTTGGCGACCGAAGACGTCGCGATGCCGCCTGTCCTGCGCCTCGATCTGCCGGCGCAAAACGGCGAGGTGGATGTCAAGACCGCCTGGCTGCCGCGCTTCGACAGTTTCGCGATCAAGGTCAGTCCGGGCTTTTTCAATAACCCCACGCTCGGTTTGCCGAGCCTGAATGGTTTGATGCTGGTGCTCTCCGCGAAGACCGGCTTGACGGAAGCGGTGTTGCTGGACAACGGCTATCTGACGGCTGTGCGAACCGCGGCTGCGGGCGCGGTTGCCGCGCGCTGGCTCGCGAAACAGCAGACGCCGCAAGTGGCGGTGCTCGGTGCGGGCGAACAGGCGCGTCTGCAATTGCAGGCGCTGATGCTGGTGCGCCGTGTCGAACATGTGCGCGTGTGGGCTCGCAATGCTTCCAATGCCCAGCGCTTCGCCGAAGAGACGGTGGCCAAGCTCGGCGTGCGCTGCGAAGCCGCGCGAGATGTCGCTCACGCGCTTGCCGAAGCCGATGTCGCCATCACGACGACGCCCAGCCGCACGCCGCTGATCGAGGCAAAGCACCTGCACGCCGGCTTGCATATCACCGCAATGGGCTCGGATGCCGAGCACAAGAACGAAATTGCGCCGGCTGCGCTGGCCGCGGCGCGCTACGTCTGCGACCGGGTGCAGCAAACGCGTGTGCTCGGCGAACTGCATCACGCGCTGGCTGCGCGCGCGGTCAGGGCCGACGCAGGGATCGCGGAGCTGGGCGAAGTCATTGCCGGCAAAGCGGTGGGCCGGACGAGCGATGCCGACGTGACGCTCTGCGATCTCACCGGCACGGGCGCGCAGGACACGGCGATTGCCGCGCTCGCCTTGCAGCGGGCGCGTGACGCCACCGCAGGAATGGTCTTCCGTAACGATGTGCAGCGCTAAGAGGGGATGATGTCCGAGACAACTCAACTGGAACGCAATGCGAGCGATCAGGCGCCGGCTGTACGCCTGCCGTTCGAACGGGCCGAATACGACGCACGTATCGCGAAGACGCGCAAGGCGATGCAGGCCGCCGGGATCGAACTGCTGATCGTGTCGGATCCGACCAACATGGCCTGGCTCACCGGCTACGACGGCTGGTCGTTCTACGTCCACCAATGCGTGCTGCTCGCGCTCGATGGCGAGCCGGTATGGTTCGGCCGCGGTCAGGACGCGAACGGCGCGAAACGAACGGTCTTCATGCAGCATGACCATATAGTTGGTTATCCAGATCATTATGTTCAGTCAGCCGTGTGTCATCCGATGGACTACCTCGCGCGCGATGTGATCGAGGCACGCGGCTGGGGCGCGCTGAAAATCGGCGTCGAAATGGATAACTACTATTTCAGCGCATCGGCATACCGTTCGCTCGTCGAGCATCTGCCCGAAGCGACGTGGCACGACGCGACCAGTCTCGTGAACTGGCAACGTGCGGTGAAGTCGCCGCGCGAAATCGAATACATGCGCGTGGCGGCGCGCATTGTCGAGGCGATGCATGAGCGCATTGTCGAGCGAATCGAGCCGGGCATGCGCAAGAACGATCTCGTCGCCGACATCTATTCCACGGGGATTCGCGGTGTGCAGGGTCATGGCGGCGACTATCCGGCCATCGTGCCGTTGCTGCCGACCGGCGCCGACGCCGCGGCGCCGCATCTCACGTGGGACGACACGCCGTTCGTCAAAGGGGCGGGCACGTTCTTCGAGATCGCCGGGTGCTTCAGGCGCTATCACTGCCCGCAGTCGCGTACCGTGTTTCTCGGCAAGCCGCCGAAGCATTTCATCGACGGTGAACGCGCGGTAGTGGAAGGCATCGAGGCGGGGCTCGCCGCGGCGAAACCCGGCAACACGTGCGAGGACATTGCCCATGCATTCTTCGCTGTCCTGCACAAATACGGCATCGAAAAGAACAGCCGCTGTGGCTATCCCATCGGCGCGAGCTATCCGCCGGATTGGGGCGAGCGAACCATGAGCCTGCGGCCGGGGGACAAGACGGTCCTCGAACCGGGCATGACTTTTCACTTCATGCCTGGCTTATGGCTCGACGATTGGGGCCTCGAAATTACCGAAAGCATCCTGATCACGGAGAACGGCGTCGAGACCTTCTGCAACACCCCGCGCAAGCTGTTCGTGAAGGAGTAGTGCACATGCGCGCATCGCCCATTCAGCCAACGGTGGATTTTCATACCGACGGCGAACAGCACGGCTTCCTGAAACTGCCGCATTCCCACGACGCCTCCGCGTGGGGCGCCGTGATGATTCCAGTCACGGTGATTCGCAACGGCGACGGCCCGACCGCGCTGCTGACGGGCGGCAATCACGGCGACGAATACGAGGGGCCGATCGCGCTCTCGAAGCTCGCGTCGACGCTCAAAGCTGAGGATGTCAAGGGCCGCGTCATTATCGTGCCCTTCATGAACTATCCGGCGTTTCGTGCGGGCAGCCGCACGTCGCCGATCGACCGCGGCAATCTGAACCGCAGTTTTCCGGGCAGGCCGGACGGCACCGTCACCGAGAAGATCGCCGATTATTTTCAGCGCCATCTATTGCCGCTCGCGGACTACGTCCTCGACCTGCACGCGGGCGGCCGCACGCTCGACTTCGTGCCGTTCGCCGCGATTCATCTGCTCTCCGACGCGCGCCAGCAGGCGCGCTGCGAGGCCGCGATGCGTGCGTTCGGCGCGCCGTACTCGATGCGTATGCTCGAACTGGACAGCGTGGGACTCTTCGATACCGCAGCCGAGGAAGCCGGCAAGGTGTTCGTCTCGACGGAACTCGGCGGTGGCGGCACGGCCACGGCGGCCAGCGTGGCGGTCGCCGCTCGCGGCGTGCGGGGTTTTCTGCAGCACGCCGGCATCCTCGCGGCGGAGCCGTACAGGCATGACCAAACTGCGCGCACCACGACTCTGCTCAATATGCCCGACGGTAGCTGCTTCACCACGAGCGAGCACGATGGGCTGCTCGAGATGTGCAGGGACCTGGGCGATGCGGTGGAAAGCGGCGAGGTGATCGCGCGGATTTACGACGCGTCGCGCACAGGCATCGCGCCGGTGGACTATCGCGCGCGCCGTAGCGGACTGCTTGCGGCGCGGCATTTTCCGGGCCTTGTGCGCATCGGCGATACGGTTGCGGTGGTGGCCGACGTCGTCGAGCGCGGCATACCGGTGAGCGTCTGAGCGCGATGAAGCTCGACCGCTATGACCTGGCGATTCTGCGCATTCTGGCGCGCGACGGCCGCATCACGAAGTCGCGCCTCGCGGAAGAAATCAACCTGTCGATTTCACCGGCGTGGGAGCGCGTCAAGCGCCTGGAAGACAGTGGCGTGATTCGCGGATATCGCGCCGACGTCGACTGGCTGCGCGCGTTCAAGGGCGCCCGCGTGGTGGTCGAGGTGACGCTCGCGCGCCACACCGCGCAGGATATGCGGCGCTTTGAGGAACGCATCGGCGCATCGCCGGAAGTCGTGCAATGCCATGCAACAGGCGGTGGTGTCGACTATGTGATGCATGTGATGTCGCGCGACATCGACCACTATCAACGCTTTATCGACTCATTGCTCACGGCGGAGTTGGGTATCGAAAAGTACTTCACCTACATCGTCACGAAGGTCGTGAAGAGCATGCCGGAAGGTGTGCCCGGCTGGGTCGGCGAAGCCTTCGGCGACGAGACGTGAGATGCGCCGCGAAGCGGCCGGAAAAACACAACGTGCCGCTGCGAATTACGGAAAAAAAGCGGGTCTCAGCATACCCGAACCGAAAAAACCGCAACGCCGCGCAACGTACAGTGACAGGCATACATTGCACACAGGAGATCGTCATGTTGCTGGGTCATCCGGTTCTGTTCAAATCGCTGTGCTACGTCGACGGGCGCTGGGTGCACAGCGCGAGCGCAGCCAGTATCGAGGTGCGCAACCCCGCGGATCAGCAGGTGCTCGGTCATGTGCCGATGCTCGACGCGGTGCAGATCACCGAGGCAGTCGACGCCGCGCAGCGCGCCTTTTCCGCGTGGCGCTGGTTGCCGCTGGCGCAACGCGCGTCGTTGCTGCTGCGCTGGCATGAACTGATCCTGCGCCATCAGCACGACCTCGCCGCCATTCTCTCGCTGGAACAAGGCAAGCCGCTTGCCGAAGCACGCGGCGAGATTGCGTATGGCGCGAGTTTCGTCGAATGGTTCGCGCATGAAGTACGGCGCCTGAATGGCCGCACGATTCCCACGCATATCGACGGCGCGCAGCTCGGCACGGTGATCGAGCCCGTCGGCGTTGCGGCCTTGATCACGCCGTGGAATTTTCCATGCGCGATGATCACGCGCAAGGCGGCTGCCGCGCTCGCGGCGGGCTGTACGGTGGTGGTGAAGCCTGCGCATGAAACGCCGTTCTCGGCGCTCGCGCTCGCTCAACTCGCCGAAGAGGCCGGTTTTCCTGCGGGCGTGTTCAATGTGGTGCTAGGCGAGCCGCAGATGGCGATGCAGACGCTCGTAGCCGATCGGCGTGTTCGCTCAGTGAGCTTCACCGGTTCGACTCGCGTCGGCGCACTCGTCATGCAAGCCGTGGCGAGCGCCGGCATCAAAAAGACGGCGCTCGAGTTAGGCGGCAACGCGCCTTTCATCGTGGCCGAAGACGCCGATCTGGATCAGGCCGTGCGCGTTGCGGTCGCCGCCAAATTCCAGACTTCTGGCCAGGACTGTTGCGCGGCGAATCGCATTTTCGTTGCGCGTGCGCTGTACGAGGCGTTCGTCACACGCTACAGCGATGCGGTTCGCGCCTTGAAAGTCGGCTCGGCATTCGAAGCCGACGTGGACGTCGGCCCGCTGATGCACCAGGCCGCATTCGACACGACCCTGGAGCGCGTCGCGGACGCGCAGGCGAAGGGCGCACGGATCACGGTGGGCGGGGCAGCGCATGAGCGCGGCGGCTGGTTCTTCGAGCCGACCGTGGTGGCCGACGCCGCGCCCGGCATGCGCATTTACGACGAGGAAAACTTCGCGCCGATTTCCGCGCTGACGCCCTTCGATTCGCTCAACGAAGTAATCGAGCGCGCGAACGACACCGAGTACGGTCTCGCCGCTTACGTCTGTTCGCGCGATCTGAACACGGTCTTTCAACTGATTCGCCGTCTCGACTTCGCCATGGTCTCCGTGAACGGCGCGAAGTTCACCGGTGCGCCGATTCCCTTTGGCGGCATCAAATCGTCGGGTCTCGGCCGCGAAGGCGGCGCCGAGGGCTTCGAGCCGTTTGTCGAGACGCGCTATTTCTGCCTCGGCCAGCTCGGCTTGCCGCTGAGCGCTAATCTTCCTGCTCGCAGCGCCGCCGCCGCATAAGCCGAATTCATGAATTCAACGAAGGAGCATTCCATGACTCAGTTCGAACAACGCCAGCAACTCGATCAGCTTTTCAGTGCCGACCGCGCGCATTTCATGCATCCTTCGACGCATGCTCACGATCATGCGAGCGGCGCGCTGCCGGGGCGGATCGTGACGGGCGCGAAAGGCATTCGCATAGAAGACCACGAGGGCCGGTCTTTTATCGACGCATTCGCGGGACTCTACTGCGTGAACATCGGTTATGGCCGCACGGAGGTTGCCGAGGCAATCTACGAGCAGGCGAAGAAACTCGCTTACTACCACACGTATGTCGGTCACTCGACCGATACGATTATCGAGCTGTCTTCGCGCATCATCGAGTGGGCGCCGCAAGGCATGAAGAAAGTCTATTACGGCATGTCTGGCTCGGATGCAAACGAAACGCAGATCAAGCTCGTCTGGTACTACAACAACGTGAAGGGCCGGCCAAACAAGAAGAAAATTATCTCGCGGCAGCGCGGCTATCACGGCTCGGGCATCGTCACCGGCAGCCTGACCGGTCTGCCGAGCTTCCATCAATATTTCGACCTGCCGATCGAGCGCGTGAAGCACACCACATGTCCGCACTGGTATCGCAACGCGCCGGCCGGCATGAACGAAACGCAGTTCGTCGCATACTGCGTCGAGGAGCTCGAACAGCTGATCGCGCGCGAAGGCGCCCACACCATCGCTGCGTTCATCGGCGAACCGGTCATGGGCACGGGCGGCATTCTGCCGCCGCCGGCGGGCTATTGGCCCGCGATCCAGCAAGTGCTGAAGCGGCACGACATTCTGCTCATCTGCGACGAAGTGGTATGCGGTTTCGGCCGCCTCGGTTCGAAGATGGGCGCGCAGCACTACGGCATCACGCCGGATCTCATCACGGTCGCAAAGGGACTGACGAGCGCCTATGCGCCGCTCTCCGGCGTGATTGTGAGCGAGGGTGTGTGGGATGTGATCGACAAGGCTTCGCAGGAATTCGGTCCAATGGGTCACGGCTGGACGTACTCGGGACACCCGATCTGCGCGGCCGCGGCGCTGGCGAACCTCGATATCCTCGAGCGCGAGGATCTGACGCAAAACGCGGCGCAAACCGGCGCGTACCTGCTTGAACAGCTGCATGCCGCATTCGATTCGCATCCGCTCGTCGGCGAAGTGCGCGGCGCGGGCATGCTGGCCGCGCTCGAATTCATGGCCGACAAGGATGCGCGCCGGCCGTTCGATCCGGCGCTGAAAGTCGGTCCGCGCGTGTCGGCTGCTGCGTTGCAGCGCGGGTTGATCGCGCGCGCCATGCCGCACGGCGACATTCTCGGCTTCGCGCCGCCGCTCGTGACTTCGCGCGCCGATGTCGACGAGATCGTGCGGCTCGCGCGCGCCGCGGTGGACGAAGTCGCCTCGCAGGTTCTCACGCCGGCTGCGGCCGCTTGAGTAAGGCCGTGCGCCTCTTTGTGTGCCGCAGCACTCGCCATACGGAAATGCGCGGCTTCGCAAGGAGGCGCTTCACATGTTATAAGCCCAAGGCAGCTGTAGTTATCGTCAGGTGAAACAGTCGTCTTGGGGGATATCAATGAAGTTGTTCCGCAACGCCAGAGCGTCCGCCAGCGTATTTGCGCTGGCCACAGTGTTGTCTGTTTCCTTCGGCTTTCTGGAGGCCACGCCGGCCGTCGCGAAGCCGCCCGCGAAAGCGCAGCCGCCTGTACTGACAGCGTCCGCGATCGCGGTCGCCGACGCATACAGCGCCGATGCCGCCGAACAGATCTTCAAGGAGGGCGGCAATGCGGTCGATGCCGCGGTCGCCATTGCCTTTACGCTGGCCGTGACCTATCCGGAAGCGGGCAACATCGGCGGCGGCGGTTTCATGACGCTGTATGTGGCCGGCAAGCCGTACTTCCTCGACTATCGCGAGCGCGCGCCGCTGGCGGCCACGAAGAACATGTATCTCGACGACAAGGGCGAGGTCATCAAAGGCATGAGCCTGTACGGCTATCGCGCGGTGGGCGTGCCCGGCACGGTGGACGGCATGTGGCAGGCGCAGCGCCGCTTCGGCAAGCTCAAGTGGAAGCAGGTGCTCGCGCCGGCCATCCACTACGCGCGCGACGGCTTCGTGGTCAGCGAGCAACTGCAGCAGCGCCGCGATGCGGCCGCCAAGGAATTCGCCGGCAAGACGAACTTCGACACCTATTTCGGCGAGATGAAGCAGGGCGTCAACTTCAAGCAGCCGGATCTTGCCGCCGTGTTGCAGCGCATTGCCGACCAGGGCGCGAAAGATTTCTATTCGGGTAAGACCGCCGATCTGATCGCGGAATCCATGCGCGGTCACGGCCTCATCACAAAGGCCGATTTGCAGCAGTACAAGGCCGTGTGGCGTCAGCCCATCCAGGCCGACTGGAAAGGCTACCGCGTGTACACCGCGCCGCCTCCGAGTTCGGGCGGCATCGGCCTCGTGCAACTGCTGAAAATGAAGGCCGATCTTGCGTCGGACTTCAAGGACGTGCCGCTCAATTCGCCGCAATACATTCACCTGATCGCGGAAATCGAGAAGCGCGTGTTCGCCGACCGCGCGCAATATCTCGGCGATCCCGACTTCTACAAGGTGCCGGTCGCGCAACTGACCGACGACCCGTACATCGCGAAGCGCGCCGCCGAAGTCAATCCCGACACGCCGTCGGACACCAAGAGCGTGCAGCCGGGCCTCGGCACGTCGATGCCGGAGAAGGCCGAGACCACACATTTCTCCGTGGTCGACAAGTGGGGCAACGCGGTGTCGAACACGTACACGATCAACGGCTACTTCGGTTCGGGCGTGGTCGCGGATCGCACGGGCATCGTGCTGAACGACGAGATGGACGACTTCTCGGCGAAGCCCGGCGTGGCGAACATGTTCGGCGTGGTGGGCAGCGACGCCAACTCGATCGAACCGAAAAAGCGCCCGCTCTCTTCCATGAGCCCGACCATCCTCACGAAGGACGGCAAGGTGTCCCTCGTGATCGGCACGCCGGGTGGTTCGCGCATTTTCACGTCGATCTTCCAGGTGATCAACAACATCTACGACTTCAACATGCCGCTGCCGGACGCAGTTGCCGCGATGCGTTTCCATCACCAGTTGCTGCCGCCGAACACGATTTTCTGGGAGCCGTACATGCCCATCAACGGCGAGCTCGCGAAACAGGTCGAGGCAAAGGGCTACAACCTGAAGGCGCAGAATTTCAACGGCGACATTCAGGCAATCAAGATCAACGACAATACGCCCGAGCCGGCAGCGGATCCGCGCGGCCGCGGCGTCACGCGGATCATTCAGTAGGCGTTGCTTAAGGCGCGTATGACGGCGCATCCGTCGCGATGTGCCGTCGCAAGGCGATCAGCACAGGACCTCGCGCTTGAAAGAGCCCGAGGTCTTTTTTTCGTGCGGAAATCAGCTGGTCTGTTCGACGGGCGTCACCGTCAGTTCGAGCCGCTGCGCGCCGCGCAGCACCGTCACGTTGACGGGCTTGTCGATGCGCGAGGCGTCGAGCGTGCGTTGCAGCGCATCCACATCCTGCACGGGTTGCGAGTCGACGGCGACGATGGTGTCGTCCGTGCGCAGACCGCCCGTCGCCGCCGGGCTGCCTTTGACGATTTCCATCACGTGCACGGCGCTTTGCGCGGTCAAGCCGAAATAGCGCTGCACGCGGCGCGACAGCGGCGTGGTCGTGCCCGCCACGCCGATATACGCGCGCCTCACGCGGCCGTGCGCGAAGATCTGCATGATCACCCACTTCGCGGTGTCGATTGCGGTGGCGAAGCAGATGGCCTGCGCGCCGGGAATAATCGCGGTGTTCACGCCGATGACCTGTCCCGCGGAATTGATCAGCGGGCCGCCCGAGTTGCCGGGATTGAGCGCGGCATCGGTCTGGATGACGTCGTAGATCATGCGGCCGGAATTCGAGCGCAGCGAGCGGCCGAGCGCCGACACGACGCCCGTGGTCACTGTTTGCGCGAGGCCGAGCGGATTGCCGACGGCGATGGCGATCTGTCCCACGCGCAGCTTCGACGAATCGCCGAGTTCGACGTGCGGCAGCGGCTCCGGCGAGCCGATGCGCAGTACGGCGAGATCGCTGCCGGGATCGTCGCCGACCAGATCGGCGTCGAATTTGGCGCCGTCGGCCAGCGTCACCTGAATATGCGTTGCGCCGTGCACGACGTGGCTATTGGTGAGCAGATAGCCGTCGGGCGTGAAGATAAAGCCCGAGCCGGTGCCGCCGCGCTCGCGGCCCGCTGCGGCGCCGGGCAGCCGGCGTTCGACGGAAATAAAGGCGACGGCCTGCTGCACGCGCTCGAGCGCGCCGATCACGGTGCGCGAGTAGGCGTCGAGCAGAGCGTCGTCGGATAGCGGGGTCAGGGGGGGCGGCCCGGGGGCGTCGGATGCGGCGCGCGACAGGTCATCGATGAAGCGTGGACGGCTTCCCATGGCGATGCTCCAGATAAACGGACCCGCAGATGCGGGGCGTGCGCGGCGTTTTCAAGGGTGAAGCGGCGCGCGCGTGGCGGATCGCGCTGTGTGAGACACTTTGCAATAGCAGATGATGAGCGAGCCATTCACGGCCCGTCACGCCACATCAGGGAGTCATCATGAACCCGTCCGCCACGTCTTCCGATGCTTCCGCAACGTCTTCCGGCACCGCGCCCGGCGAACCGCGGATCGAGTCGCTGAGCGCGATCACGCTTGCCACCGGCGACATGCGGCAAGCGGTGCGTTTCTACGAGGCCCTTGGTTTTCCGCTCAAGTTCGGCGGTGAAGAGGCTGATTTCACGTCGTTTGCGTTCGGCGGCGCATATCTGAACCTGATCGCCGACCCGCGGGCGCCGGTCAACTGGTGGGGGCGCGTGATCGTCTACGTATCGGATGTCGACGCGATTTATCGCAAGGCGCTGGCGGCGGGCTTCGCGCCGTCGTTCGCGCCGTCCGACGCGCCTTGGGGCGAGCGCTATTTTCACCTCACCGATCCGGATGGGCACGAACTCAGCTTCGCCAAACCGCTGCGCTAGCCGCGAGTGCCGGCGGGAAACTCGCTATCATGAAGCGGCTGAACGGTAACACGGCTGACACCGGACGCACCGATAATCGGGCGCGTCCGCGTCGCGCATACCGCCGCGCGCCCGATTATTTCCGTCGCCAGGAGAGCCGCAATGAAAGAGCAGGACCCGAGACCTGAGGCCGAGTTGCTGATCGAGCGGCAACGCCGTTTCGAGGAAGACCTGATCGACGCGTACGACGAGGAACTCGAAATGGAGGTCGACGACCGCATCCTCGACGGTCCGGAGGCCTTCACGCGCGAGCACCGCGAAGCACGCAAGATGTATTTCCGCGAGCTGTTCCGTTTGCAGGGCGAGCTCGTCAAGCTACAGGACTGGATCGTGCAGACGGGCCATCGGCTGGTGGTGATTTTCGAGGGACGCGATGCCGCGGGCAAGGGCGGCGCGATCAAGCGCATCACGCAGCGGCTCAATCCGCGTGTGTGCCGCGTCGCGGCGCTGCCGGCGCCGAACAATCGCGAGCGCACCCAATGGTATTTCCAGCGCTACGTCTCGCATCTGCCGGCGGGCGGCGAGATGGTGCTGTTCGATCGCAGCTGGTACAACCGCGCGGGCGTCGAACGTGTGATGAATTTCTGCACCGACGAGGAATACGAAGAGTTTTTCCGCTCCGTGCCCGAATTCGAAAAGATGCTGGTGCGCAGCGGCGTGCAGATCGTCAAGTACTGGTTCTCCATCACCGACGAGGAGCAGGAAATCCGCTTCCAGAACCGCATTCACGATCCGCTGAAGCAATGGAAGCTGAGCCCGATGGATCTGGAAAGCCGCCGCCGCTGGGAGGCTTACACGCAGGCAAAAGAGGTGATGCTGCAACGCTCGCACATTCCCGAGGCGCCCTGGTGGGTGGTGCAGGCGGTCGACAAGAAGCGCGCACGCCTGAACTGCATTCACCATCTGCTGAGTCAGGTGCCGTATCACGAGATCGAGCATCCACGTGTGGAATTGCCCGCGCGGGTTTATCACGACGAGTACAGCCGGCAGCCGGTGCCGGCTTCGATGATTGTGCCTGAGGTGTATTGAGCGGTATCGGTCAGCGCGAGCGGCGAAGCCGCCCGTGTTCGTCGGGCAGCAGCGCCGCAACTTGATCGACTCATGGTTTGAGTCGATTAGCGCCGCAATCGACTCAAACCGCATCGGACTCAAACCCTATCGACTTAGATGCCGCCCCTCGTCAAGCGCCGCTGACTCCTCAAAACACAGCCCGAAACAACCAGTACAACCCCGCCGCAAGCGCGATCGATGCGGGCAGCGTCAGCACCCACGCGAGCACCAGGCTGCGCACAGTCGCCCATTGCAAACCCGAGCCGTTGGCCGCCATGGTGCCGGCCACGCCTGAAGACAGCACATGCGTGGTCGAAACCGGCAGCCCATACATGTCGGCGGCGCCGATCGTCATCATTGCGACGAGTTCCGCCGAGGCGCCCTGTCCATACGTCAGGTGCTGCTTGCCGATCTTCTCGCCGACCGTCACGACGATACGCTTCCATCCGACCATTGTGCCCATGCCGAGCGCGATCGCCACCGCGACCTTGACCCACGTCGGAATGAATTTGGTCGCGTGATCCGTCTGCGCCTTGAAGTTCGTGATGGCTTTGGCGTCTTCCGGCGCGAAGGCCGGTTGCTTCGCCTTGTCCATCAGGCGAATCGCCTCCGATGCGACGTACATGTTGTTACGCACGTTATCGACAATGCCTTGCGGCACGGCGGCCATCGAGCCCGACGCACGAACCTGCTGCGCGATCAGGTCCGTCAACTGCTTCAACGCGGGCAAGGTGGCGGGCGTGAGCTGACGCGTGCGCACATAGGCCTCGACGTCGGCGCGCGGATTCGCCGACGGCGGCGCGCCGTTGGCATATCGCGCGAGTGCCGCGGAGGTTTGCTCGGCGACCGCCACGAAGGTCTGCGTTTCGGCGGGCGTGACGGCCTTGTTCAGCGCATAGGCTGTCGGCACCGTGCCGATCAGAATCAGCATGATGAGGCCCATGCCCTTCTGGCCGTCGTTCGAACCGTGGGCAAACGAGACGCCTGTGCACGTGAGGATCAGCAGACTGCGAATCCAGAACGGCGGCGGCTCCTTGCCTTTCGGCTCGGCGTAGAGCGCGGGAATGCGCACCACGGCTTTCAGGATCATCAGCAACAGGCCGGCCGCGAGAAAGCCCACGAGCGGCGAAAACAGCAACGACTTGCCGACGCCGAGCGCCTGGTTCCAGTCCACGCCGCTCGTGCCGTTTACGCCATGCATCAGCTGGTTCATCAGGCCCACGCCGATGATCGAGCCGATCAGCGTATGCGAGCTCGACGACGGCAGGCCGAAATACCATGTGCCGAGGTTCCAGATGATCGCCGCGATCAGCAGCGCGAACACCATCGCAAAGCCGGCGCTGCTGCCGACTTGCAGAATCAGTTCGACCGGCAGCAGTTGCAGGATGCCGAACGCGACTGCGCCACTGGAGGTCAGCACACCGAGAAAATTCCATGCGCCCGACCACACCACCGCCAGATTCGGCGCGAGAGAATGCGTGTAGATGACGGTCGCGACCGCATTCGCGGTATCGTGAAAGCCGTTGACAAACTCGAATCCGAGGGCGATCAGAAGCGCGACGCCGAGCAGCAGATACGGCAGGATCGAGCCTTCGCGCACGGGTTGCAGATCGCCCACCAGTTGCATGCTGCAATAGCCGATGCCGACTACGATCACGGCGAGGAAAATCACGAGGCCGAGGTTGCGCCCCTTGCCACTTACCCCGCTGGATTGCGGGTACGAAAGTTCCGGCATGACGTGTGCCCCTGGAGAAATGTCGCGGAACTTCCGATCCTGCGGGGGGCGTGTGTCGGTACGATGACAGCCGTAAGCCGCTTTCCGCCAGGCGGATTCTTCGCTTGGGCGCGTGGCGGCCCGCGCCTCGATTTTGCCGCCCTCAGGCAACCTTCATGAAGCCTTCATGTGGCCTTCCTGCAGGCTTCTTGCAGCGAACGGGAATCTTTTTTGCTACTCTGGAAAGATGCGCAGCACTTTCCAGGAGTCTCGATGAAGCGTGACGGTCACAGGGAAAGTCGTAAGACGGACGGCGGCAGCTCGCCCGCCGGTTCCAATCCGCCCGAGCCCACGGCCCAGGCCGCTTTCGCGTCGTATGCGGCGCCGCTCGTGAGCGACGCGATCGCGTACGCCAATGCGGTGCGCGACGATCCCTCGCCGGAAGCGTTGCACAAGCTGCGGGTTTCGCTGCGCCGTTTGCGCTCGTTGTGGTGGGCGTTCGCGCCGCTTCTGGAGAAAGGCGAAAACACGCGGCAACGCGCGCTCTACAAATATCTTGCGAATGCGGCGGGAAAAACGCGTGACTGGGACATCCTGATCGAGCTGATCCGGCATGAAGACGTGGCCGCCAACAGCTTGACCCCCACGCTCGAGGAAGCGCGCGGCAACGCGCTCACAACCAGCCGCGAGACGCTGACCAACGCAGACGTCAAGCACCTGCTTCGCGAAGCGCTGACAAGCGCATCCACCGACATCAACACGGCACAGGAACGGGTGCCGCTGCACAAGTTCGCGAGCAAGCGGGTGGCCGCGTCGGAGCGGTCGCTGATGAAGCGCGCGAAGCGCGCCCGCCGCGCCAGGCGCTCGAACTACGCGGCCTTTCATGACGTAAGGAAAGCCGGCAAAAAGCTGCGCTATCTGCTGGAATTTTTCGAGCCGGTGTTAGGCGGCAGCCACAAGCGCACGCTCAAGCGTCTGAAGCAGGTGCAAAAACGTTTCGGCGCGCTAAACGATATCGTCGCGAGTGAAATGCTGCTGCGCGACAACGCAAGTCTGCTCGCCGGGTCGGGCGACACCGAGGGCGTGCTGAACTGGTTTCACAAGGAGCGCAAACGCCGCATGCGTTCGGCCGCCGGACTGCTGCGCAAGCTGTGACGCGTGAAGGCGGCGGGGCACGCGGCAGACAAAGCGCGCGCCTGTCAATAACACGGGATGGCGGTCCGCACGCCTTGCTGCGGACCCGCTGGCAAGGGAGGCAACGCGCAGGTGGCACATCGAGCGCAATCGCAGGGGCGCCGCTGGCGCAGGAATGTGCGGCATGCAGGAGCCGGCGTCGCACGTTATGTGGGCAATCATCCGGTGCTGGCCGGTCTCGCCGGCACGCTCGTGGCCTTCGCCATGGCGGGTCTCACGCTGCTGACGCTCTTCAATGGCCGGACCGACGCGCTCGACCATGCGCGCGAAACCTCGCAGAACCTCGTGTCGACTGTGTCCGGCGACCTCGAAAGGAACGTCGAGATCTACGCGCTTTCGTTGCAGGCAATGGTGGACGGCGCCGAGCATCACCTGAGCGCGGGCCTGCCGCCCAACGTGCAGCGAGCGGTGCTGTTCGACCGCGCGACGACGGCCGCTTATCTCGGCGGCGCGTATATCGTCGGCGCGAAGGGCGAGGTGATCGCCTCGCAAAGCGGCGAGATCAACGCGAACGTTTTCTTCGCCGACCGCGACTATTTCGTCGTTCATCAGCGCAATCCGGCAGTGGGGCTTTACCTGTCGCATCCATTCCGCTCGCGTGTGCGCGACGGCAAGTTGTCGATAGGGCTCACGCGGCGCATCAACGACGAGCACGGCCGCTTTGCCGGCGTCGCGCTGCTCGCGATCCGCATCGAATATTTCCAGCGACTGCTGGAGCGCATTAGCGTCGGCAAGCGGGGCTCGGTGTTCATCGCGATGGACGACGGCACGCTGATCGCGCGCACGCCCTATTCGCCGCGCGATATCGGCGCGAGCATTGCCCGGTCGCCGACCTTCATCCGCATGGCCGCGCAGGGCGCCGGCTCGTACGTGGCGAGTTCCGCAGTCGACGGCGTGCAGCGCATGTACACGTACGCGCACGTGTCCGGCACGCCGCTGATCGCGGTCGTTGCGCCCGCCGTCGACGACGTGCTCGCGCCGTGGCGGCACCGCGCCCTGATCAGCGGCGCCTTGACGCTTACGTTCGGCGCGGTGTTCGTGGTGGTCTCGTGGCTGCTCGCGTTTGCCTTGCGCGGCAAACTGCAGGCGCAGGCCGCACTGACGCGTCTTGCCGCCACCGACCCGCTGACCGGACTCGGCAACCGCCGCGTGCTCGACAAGCGCCTCGACGAGGAATGGCGGCGCGCGCGGCGCACGGGCCAGCCGCTGTCGGCGCTGTTCATCGATATCGATCATTTCAAGCGCTTTAACGACACCTATGGCCATGCAAGCGGCGACGAGGCACTGAGCGCGGTAGCCGAATGCATTGCGACGACGGTGCGTCGCGCGGTGGACGTGGTCGCGCGCTACGGCGGCGAGGAGTTTGCGGTGATCCTGCCGGATACGTCGGCGGACGGCGCGCTCGCGGTCGCGGAAAAAATTCGCCGCAGGGTGCAGACGCACGACATCCTGCATCGCGGCGACGGCAGCCCGACGGTCACGGTGAGCGTGGGTTGCGCGACGAGCGTGCCGGCGCAAGGCGAGAACGCACTCGATCTGCTAGCCGCCGCGGACCGTCAGCTCTACCTCGCCAAGGCGGCCGGACGCAATCGCGTGGCCGGCGGGCAGGTGGCGGCGGGCTCCGAGGCGCAGGATTCGCCGTCCCAGGCGTGATCGAAAGCGGGACTGACAGGCCGCTACAAACATGCAGCCCTCACGTCCTCACGCGCCAGCGCCGGCGCGGCTGCGCGGCGCGAAACCGCGCAGTGTCACGGCGTTACCCGCGTCGCCGGCGGATTCGGCGAGTGAGTGCGCGAGCGTCCCCGAGCCTGTGTCGTCCGTCAGCAGCAGGCCAACCGGAAAGCCCCGCCGCTGCCACGCCTCCAACCCGCCGTGCAGCGCGCGAATCCGCGTATAGCCGTAGTTGCGCATGCGCACGCTGATCTCGGCGGCGGTCGCGCTGTCGGGACATACGCAGTAGATCACGCTGTCGTAGGTGCGCAGCGCGAGGTCGAGTTGGTCCGGCGAGTGCGGGTCGAGTGCGAGCGCACCGGGAATCGGCGAGGCGGGCTCGCGCGCTACGCTCTGCGGGCGGGCGTCGAGCACCTTGGGCGTTGCCTCGCGACCGGGAGCGCGCAGCGAGGCTCGTGCGCTGGCGGCGTCGGCGGCCGCATGACGGCGTGCGCGCCGCTGCTGCACGAGCCGGTACACGAGATACAGCAATGCCGCGGCGATCAGCAGGTCGATCACCGTGCCGCCGCGCGCGCGGACGAACGCAAACAGCATGTGCAACTGCCGCTCCGCCGCCGCGCCGCCGAGCAGCCAGAAGGTGGCCCACGCCGTCGCGCCGGTGAGGTCCCAGATCGCATAGATGCGGGCATCGACTGCTGTCGTCCCCATCAGCGGCGGGGTGACGAGTCCGAGGCCGGGCACGAACTTCGAGATCGACACGAGCGGCACGCCGAAGCGCTCGAAGAGGGTGCGCGCCTGTTCGACGCGGGCATCGACCGCAGGCAGCATCTGGCCGAGCACGCCGATCAGCTTGCGGCCATACAGACGGCCGGCGGTGAACCAGACGCCGTCGCCGATCAGCGCGCCGAGCACGGCCGCGCACAGCACCGGCCAGAACGACAGGGTGCCCGCCGCAATCGCAGAACCGGCGAACAGCAGCACGGGGACGGCGGGGATCGGCACGCCGAGGCGCGTCAACAGCACGTTGACGAAGACGAACGCGCCGCCCCATGTGGCAACCGCCGACGACGGAAACTCGACCAATTGAGCGGCTCCTCTGTTTCTTTCGCGCTTGTTTCCCGTTTCGTTCCCGCCTGTTTTCTCGCTTGTTTCCCGCTTTTCCCCGCTTGTTTCCGTTTCTTACTGGCAAGCGGGCTGCGCCGGCGTGGCCGGCCGCCGGGTTCGCTCACGCAAAGTCCGTTCCCGTGGTGCCTCGCGCCCTGTGGCATTCAGGATACTCGATGGACCGCGAGCCGGGCCACCGCGCGAGCGCCTGCAATTTCGTTCAAGACCTCGCTCTGCCGCCTGCCTAATCTGCGTCCTGTTCCCTTTGTCTCGGAGATGCACGATGAACTCACGGTATGTCGGCTATATCTGCTGTGCGCTCGCCATGATCGGCGTGGGCAGCACGGTGGTGGTGAGCAGGTCCATTGCCGCCGGATTGCCGCCGTTCAGCGCGACGGCGCTGCGTTTCGCGATTGCCTTCCCACTGTTCCTACTCGTGATGCGCCGGCGCGGCGTGCGCTGGCCGCGCCTCGATCCGCGCGACACGGCGCTCGTGATCGCGCAGGCCGCGGCGGGCAGCGTCGGTTATACGGTGCTGCTGATCAGCGGCATGAAGCTGGCCTCGGCAGGCGATGCAGGCGTGATCGCCGGCACCTTGCCCGCGGTTTCGGCGATGGTGGCCATCGTGGCGCTGGGCGAGCGTCCGTCGGCCGCGCTGCTCGGCGCGATTGTTCTCGCCACGGCGGGTGTGCTCGCGTGCACCGTGCACCCGGGTGGGAGCGCCGCGCCGCACGGAGGCGGCTCCGTGGGCGGCAACCTGCTGGTGTTTGCAGCGATTGTCTGCGAGGCGCTTTTCATTCTGCTGAACCGCAAGCTGCGCACGCCGGTCGCGCCGCTGCCGCTCTCCGCGCTGATGTGCGGGATCGGCCTCGCGGTGTGCATCGTGCCGGCCTGTTTCGAGCAGCCCTGGAACATGCCGCTCGACGCCGGTGCGCTCACCGGCGTGCTCTATTACGCGCTGATCCCGACCGTAGCCGGCTTTGTTCTCTGGTATGAAGGGGCGGCGCGCGTGAGCGGCGCTGAAGCAGGGCTCATGACAGCGCTCGTGCCCGTCAGTGCGTTGGCGCTCGCCGCGCTGCTGCTGCACGAGCGGATCAGTGCGGCGCAGCTTGCGGGCGTGGCGTGCGTGCTGGGTGCCGTGATGCTCGCGACGTTCGGGCAGATGTTCGGCACGCGCAAGGTCACGTAATGGCGAGCCGAAGCGCAGGGCCTGAGAAGCACGCGCAGTACACGCCGCGAACTCGCCTGTGCGCTGTGCTCCGTGCTGTTCGCTCAGGTGTTCGGCACGGCGACCGCGCCGGGGTTGCCGACAATCGACAGGAATTCGCGGCGCGTGGACGGGTCCGTGCGAAACGTGCCGAGCATGCGCGAGGTGACCATCGTCACGCCGGCCTTGTGCACGCCGCGCGTGGACATGCACTGATGCGCGGCCTCCAGAATCACGCCGACGCCCGCCGGTTGCAGCACCTCGTTAAGCGTATCGGCGATCTGCACGGTCATCTTTTCCTGAATCTGCAGACGCTTCGCGAACGCGTCGACGAGGCGCGCCAGCTTCGAAATACCGACCACGCGATGCCCCGGCAGATACGCAACGTGCGCGCGGCCGATGATCGGCACCATGTGATGCTCGCAATAGCTTTCGAAGCGGATGTCCTTCAGCACGATCATCTCGTCGTAACCGTCCACTTCCGAGAACGTGCGGGCGAGGATGTCGCGCGGATCGACCTGATAGCCGGCAAAGAACTCTTCATAGGCGCGCACCACGCGCGCCGGCGTGTCGACGAGACCCTCGCGCTCCGGGTTGTCGCCGGCCCAACGCAGCAGCACGCGCACGGCGGCTTCCGCTTCTTCGCGGCTCGGACGGCCGTCGGCGGCCACGGGCGGGGTGTTTTCTCTTTTGCTGCTGGTCATCCGTCGCTCCTGCGGAATCGCGCGTCGGCCCTGAGGGAGCGCGCGGGTTCATGAGTACAGTCATTGTTCCATGTTTACGCCGGCCCGTGCCGATGCCCCTTCGGGCGGCACGGGGCTGACGATTTCATTTCGGCCATTCGTCGAGCGCGTCGTTGAACAGCCCGGCCACCACGCCGCGCAGCCAGGTGCCGCGCGGATCGTTATGAAACTTGCGATGCCAGTGCTGCCGCAAATCGAAGCGCGGCAACGGCAACGGCGGCTCGACGAGCGTGATCGACGCATGCTCGGACACATACGCGAAGCCGATGGCATGCGGCACCGTGGCGATCAGATCCGTACGCGCAAGGATGAACGGCAGACTCATGAAGTGCGGCGTCTCCAATACCGCGCGTCGCTTGATGCGCTTTTTCACGAGGTACTGTTCGAGGACTTCCTGGCTGCGTCCTTCGGCGCGCACGACCGCATGTCCCGACGCCACGAACTGCGCGAGCGTGAGCGGCGCCCGCGAGAGCGGATGACCCGCGCGCATCAGGCAAATGAAGCGGTGCGTGAAGAGCCGCTGCTGAAAGAAGTTGTTGCCCGCCAGGTCCGGAAAGTAACCGACCGCGAGATCCACGTCGCCGGATTCGAGCCCGCGTTCCACATGCGAGGGCGGCAGCGACACCGAGCGCAGGTTGGCATGCGGCGCGCGCTCGGCGAAAAGCTGCAGGAGCCGCGGCAAGAAGACGATTTCGCCGACATCGGAGAGCGCGATCGAAAAGGTATGCGTGCTGGTCTGCGGGTCGAAGTCCTGCACGTCGAGCATGCCTTTTTCGATTCGCAGAAGCGCGTCGCGCGCGGCGGGCAGGATCGCGAGCGCGCGCGGCGTGGGCTCCATGCCTTTGGACGTGCGCACGAACAGCGGGTCGTCGAAATACTCGCGCAGCCGGCCAAGCGCCGTGCTCACGCGCGGCTGGCTCACGCCCAACTGCTCGGCCGCGCGGCTCACGTTGCGGGTGTCCTCCATCGCCACGAGATAGGGGATCAGGTTCAAATCGAGCGTGTTGTCCGACATGGGTTCTACGACGAGGGCCGCGAGGCGCTATTCGATATAGCGATAAAGCATAGCGGAAGAATCGCGAGGTGCGATAGTGAGGTTTCTTGCTCTTCTTTGCATTGAGCCGGAAACGGCGCTGCGGGACAGCCACGCGGCGCGCGGCCCGTTGTCCGGGAACCTATCATTAAGGGAAAGTCCGCGCCTTGACAATGCAGTGCAAGCGCAACCATAATCGCCGAATCGTTCGCTAATCGAATCAGTGTTCGTTATACGAACAAATGAGCGAACAAATCAGCGAACAAACCGGCGGTGAGCCGACCGGCGCCTCTCAAGGAAATTCGACATGATCAACAAGATTTTCGAGTCACTTCAAGCGGCCGTCGCCGACGTCCACGACGGCGCGACCGTCATGATCGGCGGCTTCGGCACGGCCGGCATGCCGTCGGAACTCATCGACGCGCTGATCGAGCAGGGCGCGCGCGAGCTCACCATCGTCAACAACAATGCCGGCAACGGCGACATCGGCCTCGCCGCGCTGTTAAAGGCGAAGCGCGTGCGCAAGATCATCTGTTCGTTCCCGCGCCAAACCGATTCGTATGTGTTCGACGCGCTTTATCGCGCCGGCGAAATCGAGCTCGAACTCGTGCCGCAGGGCAATCTGGCCGAGCGCATCCGCGCGGCGGGCGCGGGCATCGGCGGATTTTTCACGCCGACGGGCTACGGCACGAAGCTCGCCGAAGGCAAGGAAACTCGTCTGATCGACGGCAGGCATTACGTGCTGGAGTCGCCGCTGCATGCGGATTTCGCGCTGATCAAGGCATATAAGGGCGACCGCTGGGGCAACCTCGTTTATCGCAAGACGGCGCGCAACTTCGGGCCGATCATGGCAAGTGCGGCCAAGACGGCCATCGTGCAGGTGTCGGAAGTCGTGCCGCTCGGCGCGCTCGACCCGGAAAACATCGTGACGCCGGGTATTTTCGTGCAGCGCGTGATCGAAGTGCCGCAAGCCGCCCATGCCCCGCAAGCCAATCCGCGCGACGCCGCTGCCTGAACCGGAGACCGACATGAAGAAACTCACCCGCGATGAAATGGCCAAGCGCGTCGCCCAGGATATCCCCGAAGGCGCGTATGTGAACCTCGGTATCGGCGTGCCGACGCTCGTGGCGAACCACCTCGCCGCTGACAAGGAAATCTTCCTGCACAGCGAAAACGGTCTGCTCGGCATGGGCCCGGCGCCCGCCAAAGGCGAGGAAGACGACGAACTGATCAACGCCGGCAAGCAGCATGTCACGCTGCTCACGGGCGGCGCGTTTTTCCATCACGCCGATTCGTTCGCGATGATGCGCGGCGGCCACCTCGACTTCTGCGTGCTGGGCGCATTCCAGGTGTCGGCAAAGGGCGACCTCGCGAACTGGCACACCGGCGCGCCGGATGCCATTCCCGCGGTGGGCGGCGCCATGGACCTCGCGATCGGCGCCAAGCAGGTCTACGTGATGATGGAGCATCTGACCAAGCAGGGCGAAAGCAAGATCACCGCCGAGTGCACGTATCCGGTCACGGGCGTCGGTTGCGTCGACCGCATCTATACGGACCTGGCGATGATCGACGTGACGGAAGAGGGTCTCGTCGTGCGCGAAATTTTCTCCGACATCGACTTCGACGCCTTGCTGAAACTCACGGGCGTGCCGCTGATCGACGGTACCCAAGCCGCGCGGGCGGCGTGAGCGCGCTGTAGCGCATACTGATGCGCGCGCAGGCCGGTGCAGGGGGGCGCGCCGCGGTTCGCATGCCGCGGCGCGCCGCGCATTGCCGCGCGCAGTGCTACATTCATCAGAATCATCGATCATCGAAGTCATCATGCTCGACTCCAGCGGCCGGCTGACCGGCCTTCTCTGCGGCACGCAGCCGATGAACGACATCTGGTCGCCGCGCGCCACGCTGCAACGCATGCTGGACGTGGAAGCGGCGCTCGCGCGCGCTTCGGCAACGCATCGCGTCATTCCTGCGGCGGCCGTGCCCGCCATCGAGGCAGCCTGCCATGCCGATCAGCTCGACGCGGACGCGCTCGCGCGCGACGCGGCGCTCGGCGGCAATCTCGCGATTCCTCTCGTCAAGCAGCTCACCGCGCGCGTGAAAGCCGCCGACGCGGAAGCGTCGAAATACGTGCATTGGGGCGCGACGAGCCAGGACATTATCGACACCGCGACGGTGCTGCAACTGCGCGACACGTTCAATCTGCTCGACAGCGGTTTGCAAGCCGCGTGCAATGCCGTCGCGAAGCTCGCGTCCACGCATCGCGCGACGCCGATGATCGGCCGCACGTGGCTGCAGCAGGCGCTGCCTATCACGCTCGGCCTCAAGTTCGCGCAATGGCTCGACGCGTTGCTGCGCCACCGCGAAAGGCTCGACGCATTGCGCGAACGGGCGCTCGTGCTGCAATTCGGCGGCGCGGCCGGCACGCTCGCGAGTCTGCGCGAGGCCGCGCCGCAGGTTACCGACGCGCTCGCGCAGGAACTCGGCCTCGCTGTGCCCACGTTGCCGTGGCACACGCAGCGCGACCGCATTGCGGAGACGGCGGCGTTTTTCGGCATGCTGATCGGCACGCTCGGCAAGATCGCACGCGACATTTCGCTGCAGATGCAAACCGAAATCGACGAACTGGCTGAACCCGCGGCGGCGGGCAAGGGCGGATCGTCGACCATGCCGCATAAGCGCAATCCGGTCGGCTGCGCAGCCGTGCTCACGGCAGCCACCCGCGCGCCGGGGCTCGTCGCCACCGTCTTCGCGGGCATGGTGCAGGAACACGAGCGGGCGCTCGGCGGCTGGCAGGCCGAATGGGACGCGTTGCCCGACCTTGCGCGCCTCGCGGGCGGCGCGCTCGCCAACATCGAACAGATCGCGGGCGGCCTCAATGTGAACGTGGCGCGGCTTGCCGCGAATCTCGACGTCACGCACGGCCTGATTCTCGGCGAGGCGGTGATGCTCGCGCTCGGCGATCGCATCGGCCGGCTGGATGCGCATCATCTCGTCGAGCGCGCGTCGAAAGCGGCGATCAGCCAGGGGCAGACGCTTTTCGACGTGCTCGCTGCCGACCCGGCCGTGACCGCACATCTTTCTCGCGAGCGCCTGAAGCAACTGCTCGATCCTGCTCAATACGTCGGCCAAGCGCACGCTTATGTGGATGCGGCGCTGGCGCTTCATTCCGTGCGTTCGCAGCGCACCCTCTCGAAGGAGTAACCGGCATGCCTTACGCCGCAGTCAACGGCACCGAGCTTCACTATCGAATCGACGGCGATCGCCACGGCAACGCGCCGTGGGTGATTCTGTCGAACTCGCTCGGCAGCGATCTTTCCATGTGGACGCCGCAAGTCGCGGCCCTGTCGAAGCAATTCCGCGTGCTGCGCTACGACACACGCGGTCACGGCCATTCCGAAGCGCCCAAGGGACCGTACACGATCGACCAGCTGGCGGGCGACGTGCTCGGCCTGATGGATACGCTCAAGATCGCGCGCGCGAATTTCTGCGGCGTCTCGATGGGCGGACTTACCGGCGTCGCGTTGGCCGCCCGCCATGCGAGCCGCTTCGAGCGCGTGGTGCTTGCGAACACCGCGGCGCGCATCGGCTCGCCGGAGGTTTGGGTGCCGCGCGCCGCACGCGCCCGCACGGAAGGCATGGTGGCACTCGCCGACGCCGTGTTGCCGCGCTGGTTCACCGCCGACTACATCGAGCGTGAGCCGGTGGTGCTCGCCATGATCCGCGACGTGTTCGTGCACACGGACAAGGAAGGTTATGCGTCGAACTGCAATGCAATCGACGCCACCGACCTGCGCCCCGAAACGCACGGCATCAAGCTGCCGGTGCTCGTGATCAGCGGCACGCACGACGTCGCCGCCACGCCCGCGCAAGGGCGCGAACTGGCCCAGGCGATTCCGGGCGCGCGCTACGTCGAACTGGACGCCTCGCATATTTCCAACATCGAGAAGGCCGATGCTTTCACGAAGGCAGTCATCGACTTTTTCACGGAGTCCAAATGAACGACGAAGACCGCTACGAAGCCGGCCTCGGCGTGCGCCGCGCGGTGCTGGGCGATGCGCATGTCGACCGCTCGCTTGCCAATCGCACTGAACTGACGGAAGAGTTCCAGAACTTCATCACCCGTTATGCGTGGGGCGAAGTCTGGACGCGCGACGGCTTGCCGCGACATACGCGCAGTCTTCTCACCATTGCGATGATGGTTGCGCTCAATCGCAGCGAAGAACTCGCGCTGCACCTGCGCGCTGCGAAAAACAACGGCGTGACGCGCGAGCAGATCAAGGAAGTGCTGCTGCAAACCGCGATTTATTGCGGCGTGCCGGCGGCGAACTCGGCCTTTCATCTCGCCGATAAACTGTTTCGCGAGGACGATGCCGCGGCGAAGCCTTGAGTGGTTCGCTCGAATGCTTCGCTCTCCATAACGAGGTCATGCCGACACAACGCGCGCCCGTGATACACGGCGCGCGTTTTTTTATATCGCGCGGTCTTCCAATGCGCGGCCTTTCGCGCCGGCGTGTGCATTGGCGGCGTCATGGCCGACCATTGCATCGACATCAACCGGCAATTGCAGCCGCACCGCGCGCAATACCGTATCTTTGATCACTTCGCGCCAATGCGCGAGCGCCGCCTTGTCCATCAGCGGTTCGCCTAGAAACGCGCCCAACGTGTACTGGTTCGCGTTATAAAAATAGCCGAGCGACGCAATCAGCAGATACACGTCGCGCGCCTGGATGTCGGCGCGAAACACGCGCTGTGCCTTACCCGCATCGAGCAGCTTCTGCACGACGGAAATCGCATAGCCGGAAATCTCCTTCAGCTTCGACGACTTCTTTGCATGCTTGCCCTGATGCAGATTTTCGCTCGAGAGCAGCGTGACGAACTCGGGGTGGTCGAGGTAGTACTGCCAGACGAATTCGACCATCTGCTCCAGACCGCGCACCGGATTGTCCAAGTCGAGGTCGAGCCTGCTCTCCGCTTCATTGAATTGCGTGTAGATCGTCTCCAGCACTTCGACGAATAGCTGCTCCTTGCTGCCGAAGTAGTAGTAGATCATCCGGTCGTGCGAGCGCGCGGCCTTGGAGATGCTTTCCACACGGCCGCTCGCATAGCCCTGTTTGGCGAAGACCTTGATTGCCGCTTTCAGAATCTTGGCGCGCGTGTCCTGCGCCTGTTTGGCGCGGATGCCGGTGGCGCCCGGCTTGCGGGCGGCGGTGGGACTCATGGCGGTCTTTATCTCTTCGTTAGCGTGGTTGAACGGCCTCGACTCCCGCGCAGCCGTTCACGCGGGAATGCGGGTGTCCTCATCATACAGCGCGGGTTGCCTACTGCCGAGTCTCTTTCGAGCGCTGCGCGGCGCGCCGCTTCGGCGTAAATTAAGGCAGCGCGGCAAGCCGGACGAGCCGTCGAATGCGGCGCCGCACCATCTGCCCGTGCACGGGAAACTCATTGCGCTGTCTATTTTGATCGGGTAGATTTCAAGCAAGTTTGGTGTAGCGAATACTACACGAACGGTGAGTGCCCGCAACATGGAAATGTGCGAGTCACGCGAAAACCCCCATAAACAAGGGCTTTTCGGCAGCCGGGCTGGACCGATTGTAATGTCGTCGTATGGAACCCCGCCATGACAGAACATACGAAGGTCGATTTCGGTGCGGACAGCGTCGACGGCGAAATCGCCTCGACGCCGGGTCCCACCGTGCTCGAGAAGGCGGCGCCGCGCAACGACCGCATGGCGTCGAACAAGATCGAATGCAATGCCTGCCCGGTGCTATGCCAGATATCGGAAGGGCGCACCGGCGCGTGCGACCGTTATGCGAATGCGAGCGGACGGCTGATTCGTGTCGACCCCGTGGTGTTTCTCTCGAACGCCAGTTCGCGTTCCGATAGCACGGACGCGCTGGTTGATTTCGGCGCGTCGTCCGCGGCGCAGGAGCCGGCTTCTGAAGAAGCGCTCTTCGTGACCGGCGTGGGCGCATCGTCCACTTATCCCGACTACAAGCCCGCGCCTTTTATCGTTGCTTCGAAGCGCGACGACGTCGACATGGTCACGGTCGTCACGGAAGGCATCTTCAGCTATTGCAGTTTCAAGGTCAAAATCGACACCGACCGCTTTCTCGGACCCGAACAGGCGAACGTGCGGTGCCACGGTGAAATTGTCGGCCACGTGACCACTGCTGAATACGGCTCGCAAATGCTGAGTCTCGGCGGCGTGCATCATCTCACGGGCGGCAGCAAGAAAGAAGGACGCGTGACGTGCGACATGATGCTCGCGCTCGGCAACAAGCAGGCAGTGGAGCTCAGCATAGACGGCGGCGCGAGCCTCGTGATTCGCGCGGGCGCGGCACCGGTCGTCGATGGTGTCGAAGAGCAGCGCATGCGCGTGGGCTGCGGTTCGGCGACCATCGGCATCTTCGCCAAACAATGGTTCGGCCATGCAGATGAAGTCGTCGTGGTCGACGATCACATCACCGGCGTGCTGACCGAGCATCAGGCGGGGCGCTGCCTCGGCATGACGCGCTCGGGCATCAAGATTCGCGGACGCAAGTCGACGCCCGGCCGCTATTTTCAAGTGGCGAATCCGGGCACCGGCTGGGGCGGCACGGATATTCAGGACCCCGTTACGATTATCGAAGGCTTCGATCCTGCCGTCGCGAAGCCTGGCCTGCGTCTTCTGATGGTGTCGACCACCGGCGAGCACGCGCAGTGGTATGAACTCGATCGAGACCTCGTACCGCGCATTGCGCCGATGCCGGACGCCGTGCGTCGCACGGTGGAGCGTATCGGCGAAAACTGCGAACCTTCGCTTGCCACGGTGCTGTTTCTCGGCGGCGCGGGCGGTAGTCTGCGTGCGGGCGCGACCGAAAACCCGGTGCTGCTCACGCGGGCGATCAAGCAGAAACTCGTGAATGTGACCTCCGGCGGCGCGCCGGCATATGTGTGGCCAGGCGGCGGCATCACCGTGATGGTCGACGTATCGCGCATGCCTGACAGGTCGTTCGGCACAGTCCCCACGCCGGCAATCGTCGCGCCCATCGAATTCACCATGACTTACGACGCCTATCGCGATCTCGGCGGCCACCTGGATGCGGTGCGATCATTGGAGAAGGTGCTGGCGAGCGGCCCGGAGCATACGGAAGGCGCGCCGCTCGCGCGCCGCACCTTGGCGCGCAATCCCGACAATCCATGGCCGCCGGCCATGCCGCCCATGCTCGGCTAGGCGCCAGGCGCACAGGAAGCGATGAATCCGACCCGCACCCGTCTCGACGCGACGCGCTGGCATTGGCAGCACGGCCCGATCGATCTCATTCTGAGCGCCGAGGGCGATCCCGACGTGCTGCAAGCTGCGTATGAAGCGTGCTGGACGCGCTTCGTCGGCGTACTGCCCGAACTGGTAAGTGAGTTGAAGCTGCTGCGGGAACCATTGCGCGCACAGGCGGCTGTCGGCGAATGTCCGCTGCGAGGCGACGTGGCACGGCGCATGTGGTCGGCGTGTCATCCGCATCGCGCGCGCTTTATCACGCCGATGGCGGCCGTTGCCGGCAGTGTCGCCGATGAACTGATCGGCGCGTTCAAACGTGAAGGCATTTCGCGCGCGTACATCAACAATGGCGGCGACATTGCGTTTCATCTGAGCGAAGGGCGGCAGTTTCGCGTTGGCGTGTTTGCCGACCTCGCGCAAGCGCTGCCGGCAATGCGCATGGCAAAGAGCGGCGCTACACTCGACGCCGACCTGACGCTCGACGCAAGCTTGCCCATTCGCGGCATCGCGACGAGCGGCTGGCGCGGCCGCAGTTTCAGTCTCGGTATTGCCGACAGCGTGACCGTGCTCGCTCGCGACGCGGCCAGCGCCGACGCTGCCGCGACGATGATCGCGAACGCGGTGGACCTCGACCACGCCGGCATCGTGCGCGCGCCGGCTTCGTCGCTGAAAGACGATACGGACCTGGGCGACCGGCTCGTGACCGTGGATGTCCCCGCGCTGCCGCAGCCGCTTGTCGACTTCGCGCTGGCACGCGGCGTCGCGGCCGCGCGGCGTTTGCAGGATCATGGTTTGATAGAAGGCGCCGCATTATTTTTGCAAGGGCGCGCGCGGATCGCCGGCCTGCACGACACAGAAAGCGCGTTGCTCAGCCTGCATCGCGCGCACTCAACAACGGAGGCTTCGTGTTCGAAATACGCCGCGTGCTGACGCACGTCGAAGACATCTTTCACGAGTTCGGGCCCGCACCGGCACAGCCGCTTAGACGCGGCGCGATTGCCGCCGTCATGACGAACCCGTTCGCCGGCCGTTACGAGGCCAGCATCGAGCACGCCATGGAAGCGCTCAAGCCCATCGGCTTCGATATGGCGCAACGGCTGCTCGCCGCGATGGCGGTTCCCCATGCGTCGATAGAAAGCTACGGCAAGGGCGCGATTGTGGGCGCGCGCGGCGAGCTCGAACACGGCGCGTTGTGGCATGTTCCTGGCGGCTATGCGATGCGCGAACTGCTCGAAAAGAACGGCGTGCCGACCAACGCGATCGTGCCGTCGACGAAAAAAGTCGGGGCGCCGTCCACCGCGCTAGACGTGCCGCTCACGCATGTCAATGCGAGCTACGTGCGCAGCCACTTCGACGCGATCGAAGTGCGCGTGCCGGGCGCGCCCGCTGCCGACGAAGTGGTCTACATTCTCGCGATGAGCACGGGGCAGCGCGTGCATGCCCGTGTCGGCGGCCTCGCCAAGGAGGCGATTGTGGGCAAGGACGGCTTGCGCTAAGACGCGCTCAAAGGCTTCAAACCCGCTGGACGTGACGACAGAAACATCGAAATTCGGAGAGCGAAATGGCAATCAGGCTTCGCAAGCTGGTCGTGCAAGTGGACGAAACGCGCATTGAGATGGGCCAGAACGTCGATCCGCCCGCGCGTCGCGCGGTGGCGATCGCCGTAATCGAAAACCCATATGCGGGCCGCTACGAAGCGAAGCTCGACGCGCTGATCGACGCCGGCGAGGAACTCGGCGCGTTGCTCGGCAAGCGCTGCGTCGAGGCGCTCGGTATCGAGCCGGGCGAAGCGCAGAGCTACGGTAAGGCGGCGATTGTCGGCGAAGCAGGGGAACTGGAGCACGCGGCGGCGATCTTGCATCCGAAGCTCGGCGCGCCGCTGCGCGCGGCGGTCGAGAAGGGCGCCGCGCTCGTGCCGTCCGCGAAAAAGATGGGCACGCTCGGCACGGCGATCGACGTGCCGCTCGGCCACAAGGACGCCGCGTATGTGCGCAGTCATTTCGATGCGATCGAGGCGCGCGTGTCGGACGCGCCGCGCGCCAATGAGATTGTCGTGGCGGTCGCGGTGACGGCCGCGGGCCGGCCATTGCCACGCATCGGCGGATTGCAGGCAAACGAGATCAAGGGCGAGGATGGATTGCGCTGAGAGGCGCATGCATTTGTTTGACGAGTCCCCATCAGGGATTTGTTTCAGGTAGTGTGCTGCCGTTGATGCGTGCGAGCACGGTGCCGCACGCGCTGCAACGTCTGCAGGCCGAGGGTCTCGATGCTTTCGAATTTGCTGGTACAACTGGTCAACGGACTCGCCGACGCGTCGACGCTCTTTCTCGTCGCCGCGGGTTTGTCGCTGATCTTCGGCGTGACGCGCATCGTCAATTTCGCGCACGGCTCGTTCTACATGTTCGGCATCTATATTGCGTACAGCATCGCGAGCCGCTTTGGGCATACAGCCGGGGGCTTCTGGCTTTCCGTGCTGGCGGCCGCGCTCATTGTCGCGGTGCTCGGCGCACTGGTCGAAGTCGTTGTTCTGCGGCGCATTTATCAGGCGCCTGAGCTTTTCCATTTGCTTGCCACGTTTGCGCTCGTGTTGATCTTTCGCGATGCCGCGCTCTGGCTGTGGGGCCCGGAAGATCTGTTCGGGCCGCGCGCGCCGCATCTGGCGGGCGCCGTCGATTTCCTCGGCCATCCGCTGCCGACCTACGACATCGCATTGATCGTGATCGGCCCGGTGGTGTTGCTGCTGCTCTGGTATGCGTTGACGCGCACGCGCTGGGGCACGCTCGTGCGCGCCGCGACGCAGGACCGCGAGATGCTCGGCGCGCTCGGCATCAACCAGGCGTGGCTGTTCACCGGCGTGTTTTTCGTCGGCGCATTTCTCGCGGGTCTCGGCGGCGCACTGCAGGGCCCGCGTATGTCCGCCAATCTCTCGCTCGATCTGGAGACGATCGGCAATGCGTTCGTGGTCGTCGTGGTCGGGGGCATGGGCTCGATTCCGGGTGCGTTCGTCGCCGCGCTGATCATCGCTGAGATCAAGGCGCTGTGCATCGGCATTGGACATGTGAGCATTTTCGGTGTCGGCCTCTCGCTCAGCCGCTTTACGCTGGTTGCCGAATTCGTCGTGATGGCGGTGGTGCTCGTCGTGCGGCCGTGGGGTCTGCTCGGCCGCGCGAGCGCCGCGGTGCGCGGCATGGCGGCGCCCGACACGCCCTTGCGTCCCGCCGGCAAGCGCTTGAAATGGCTGGCCGCGATTGCGCTGCTGGTTCTGCTGCTTGCACCGCTGACGGCCAATGCATTCCCGTACATGCCGGTGCTGCTGGTGGAAATCCTGATCGCCGTGCTGTTCGCGACGAGCCTGCATTTCATCATGGGCCCGGGCGGCATGCACTCGTTTGGCCACGCGGCGTACTTCGGGCTCGGCGCCTATGGAGCCGCGCTCTTTCTCAAAGTGCTGAATCTGCCGATGGAAGCGGCACTGCTGCTGGCCCCGCTTCTCGCAGTCGGCGGCGCGCTGGTGTTCGGCTGGTTCTGCGTGCGTCTGTCCGGCGTCTATCTCGCGATGCTGACGCTCGCGTTCGCGCAGATCGTCTGGTCGGTCGTTTTCCAATGGGACGATGTGACGGGCGGCAGCAACGGCATTCTCGGTTTGTGGCCGGCGGACTGGCTGTCGTCGCCAGTGGCGTTTTACTACCTGACGCTCGCGTGCGCCGTTCTCGGCGTGTGGCTCTTGCGGCGCATGCTGTTTTCGCCGCTGGGTTACGCGATGCGCGCGTCGCGCGATTCGGTGCTGCGCGCGGAGGCGATCGGTATCGACGTGAAGCGCGTGCAGTGGGCGTCGTTCGTGATTGCGTCGCTGTTCTGCGGGCTCGCCGGCTCGTTGTATGCGTTCTCCAAGGGCACGATCTCGCCGGAAGTGATCAGCGTGAGCCGTTCCGTCGACGGCCTCGTGATGGTGCTGCTCGGCGGCTTGCAGACGCTGACCGGGCCGATTGTCGGCGCCGCCGTTTTCACGTGGCTGCAGGACACGGTCGCGCGGCAGACCGATTATTGGCAGGCGCTGCTCGGCCTCGCGATTCTGTTGCTGGTGATCGCGTTTCCGCAAGGCATTGTCGGGTTTATCCGCGACCGTTTCGGCGACGACACCCGCGAAAAAGACAACCCGGAGAACACCGCAACACCGGCTTCGCAACGCACGGCGATCAAGGAGGGGCTATGAGCTTGCTGCAAGTGTCCGGCCTCTCCAAATCGTTCGGGGGCCTGAAGGCTGTCGACGACGTCTCGTTCACGCTCGAAGCCGGCCAGCTTCTCGCGCTGCTCGGCCCGAACGGCGCGGGCAAATCGACCTGCTTCAACATGGTCAACGGACAGTTGCCGCCTTCGTCGGGCTCGATCCGCTTCGACGGACACGAGCTCGTCGGCAAGCGTCCGCGCGAGATCTGGCGGCTCGGCGTGGGCCGCACTTTTCAGATTGCCGCCACCTTCAATTCGATGACGGTGCTCGAAAACGTGCAGATGGCTCTTGTGTCTCGCGAGCGGAAAACCTTCGGCCTATGGAAGCCCGCAGGTTCGCGCTACGCCGATGAAGCGTTCGCACTGCTTGAACAGGTCGGCATGGCCGCCGACGCAAACCGTTCATGCGGCGTGCTCGCGTATGGCGACGTCAAGCGCGTCGAACTTGCCATTGCGCTCGCCAACCGACCCAAGCTGCTTTTAATGGACGAACCCACTGCCGGCATGGCGCCGAAGGAGCGCAACGAATTGATGGCGCTGACGAGACGGCTCGTCACCGAGCAGCAAATCGGCGTGCTATTCACGGAGCACAGCATGGATGTGGTGTTCGCCTACGCCGACCGCATGATCGTGCTCGCGCGCGGCAAGCTGATTGCGGAGGGCGACGGCGACGCGATCCGCAACGATCCGCGCGTGCAGCAAGTGTATTTCGGCACCGGCAAGACGTTTCAGCCGCACGCGGCGCTGCACGGCACGGCCGGCGGCCAGACTGGCGAAGGAGTCCTGCAATGAGCGAGCCGATGCTGAAAGTCGCGGGCCTCAACGCGTTTTACGGCCGCGCGCATATTCTGTTCGACGTCGGTCTCGAAGTGGGGCGCGGCGAAGTCGTCGCATTGATGGGCCGCAATGGCGCCGGCAAATCGACCACGATGAAGGCGGTCATGGGCCTGCTGCCGCGCCGCCGCGGCGAGGTGACGTTTCGCGGACAGAACATCGCCGCGCTGCCGCCGTACAAGATTGCGCGCATGGGCATGGGCTTCGTTCCCGAAGACCGGCGCGTGTTCGCGGACCTGACGGTGATGGAAAACCTCGACACGGGCCGACAGCCGCCGCGCGAAGGCGCACCGCAATGGACGCCGGAGAAATTGTTCAGGCTGTTCCCGAATCTCGGCGAAATGCCGAAGCGCCCCGGCGGCCAGATGAGCGGCGGCGAGCAGCAGATGCTGACCGTGTCGCGCACGCTGATGGGCAACCCCTACTTGGTGCTGCTGGACGAACCGTCGGAAGGTGTCGCGCCGGTGATCGTCGAACAGATGGCCAATATGATTCTCGAGTTGAAGCGCGAGGGTCTGTCTATTCTGTTGTCCGAACAGAATTTGCATTTCGCCGAGCTGGTAAGCGACCGCGCGTATGTCCTCGAAAAAGGGCAGATCCGCTTTAGCGGCACCATCGGCGAGCTGGCGAAGAACGAAACAGTGAGGCGCGCTTATTTGAGCGTGTGATCGAACCGTCGTTGCGAAAAGGAGAGGCAGATGGCAGCAGAGACGTTGACAGGCTTGTCGGGCAAGGTCGCGGTAACGAACATCGGCCTGCTGTTATCTGGCGACATCGACCAGCCGATTCTCGACGCCAATACGCTCGTGATCGACGACGGCGTGATCGTCGCCGTCGGCAACGAAAAGGACTGCGACCTGGAAGGCGCTCGGACCACGGTCGATTGCAAAGGCACCACGGTGGCGCCGGGCCTCATCGACTCGCACGTGCATCCGGTATTCGGCGACTGGACGCCGCGTCAGAATCAGCTCGGCTGGATCGAATCGAATCTGAATGGCGGCGTGACGACGATGATCTCGGCCGGCGAAGTGCATTTACCTGGCCGTCCGAAAGATGTGCTCGGTGTGAAGGCGCTGGCGATCACCGCGCAGCGTTCGTTCGAGGGCATGCGCGGCGCGGGCGTGGGTGGTGGCGTCAAGGTCATGGCGGGCGCGCCGGTCATCGAAAAAGGCATGGTGGAGGAGGACTTCAAGGAGCTGTCGGAAGCGGGTGTGAAGCTGCTCGGCGAAGTGGGCCTCGGCAGCGTGAAAGCGGGCGAGGAAGCCGCGCAGATGGTCGCGTGGGCGCGCAAATACGGCATTCAGAGCACGATTCACACGGGCGGTCCGTCGATTCCGGGCTCGGGGCTGATCGACCGCGACGTGGTACTCGCCGCCGACGCGGACGTGATCGGCCATATCAACGGCGGCCACACGTCGCTCTCTTACCGCCACGTTTGCGACTTGTGCGAGCAGTCGAGCCGTGCGCTTGAAATCGTCCATAACGGCAACGAACGCATTGCGTTGCTGACGGCGCGTCATGCGATCGAACTCAAATGCCCGCACCGCATCATTCTCGGCACCGACAGCCCCGCGGGTTCCGGCGTGCAGCCGCTCGGCATTCTGCGCATGATCGCGCTCATTTCCAGTCTCGCCGACGTGCCCGCGGAAATCGCCTTCTGCTTTGCGACCGGCAACACCGCGCGGCAACGCAACCTTTGCCAGGGGCTGATCGAAGTGGGCCGTCCCGCCGATCTGGTGTTCATGGACCGCGCGCAGCATACGGCGGCGGACACGCTGCTCGAAAGCGTGCAACTGGGCGATATTCCCGGCGTCGGCATGGTGATGATCGACGGCTTGATCCGTTGCCGGCGCAGCCGCAACACGCCGCCCGCGACCGAAGTGCCGGTGGTGCTATGAAGGCGCCTCGCACGGTACGGCCGGCACGCTCATGAAAAGCCCGGCGCCGCTCGCGCTGAAGGTCAACGGCGCGACGCATGTTGTCAGCGCCTGCCAGGACACGCCCTTGCTTTACCTGCTGCGCAACGACCTCGCGCTCAACGGCCCGAAATTCGGCTGCGGGCTCGGGGAGTGCGGCGCCTGCACCGTGCTGCTCGACGGCGTGCCGACCCGCGCGTGCGTGACGACCGCGAGGGTGGCGCTCGGCCATGAGATCACCACGCTCGAAGGATTGGGCACGCGGGCCGCGCTGCATCCGGTGCAACAGGCGTTTATCGACGAACAGGCCGCGCAGTGCGGCTATTGCCTGAGCGGCATGATCATGACGACCAAGGCGCTGCTCGAGCGCGATCCGCATCCGAGCATCGAGACGATTCAACGCGAGTTGTCGCGCAACCTCTGCCGTTGCGGCACGCATGTGGAGATCGTGCGTGCGGTGCAGCGCGCCGCTGAGTTGCTTGCGCAGCAAAAGCCCGGTCAGGACCCCGCGCACCAAGGAGCGCGCGCATGACAGGACCGGACTTCAGCGTAGACCGGCGCGCGGTGCCGCCATCGCGTAAGCAGCTCTATGACGCGCAGAGCGTCTTGATCGTCACGCGCCCGCCGCAGGCGCCCGTCAAACCGGCGGCCGGCCAACCCGGCTCGCGGTCGTCGTTCGTGCCCACCGAGGCGGACATGTTCCTCGCGGTGCGCGACGACGGCAGCGTGGTCGCGTTCAACGGTCACGTCGATCTCGGCACCGGCATCGGCACCGCGCTTGCGCAGATCGTCGCCGAAGAACTCGACGTGCCTTTGACGCGCGTCTCGATCGTGCTCGGTCATACCAACGAGACGCCGAATCAGGGGCCGACCATTGCGAGCGCCACGCTGCAGATTACAGCGGTGCCGTTGCGGCATGCCGCGGCGCAGGCGCGGCAATGGCTCGTCGCGCAGGCGGCGACGCGGCTTGCCGTCGGCGTGGAGGAACTCGACGTGCGCGACGGCGCCGTGTATCAACGCGGCGCCGCCGCTGCCACGAAGCCGATCGGCTACAGCGAGCTGATCGCGGGACAGCGCGTCGAACTGCAGTTGACCACCGACGCGCCGCTCAAATCCCCCGACGCCTACAAGGTGGTCGGCAAGCGCGCCGCGCGTGTCGATATTCCCGCGAAGGCAACCGGCGAATTGAGCTTCGTCCACGATGTGCGCGTGCCTGGCATGCTGCATGGGCGCGTGGTGCGTCCGCCGTATGGGGGCGTCGCGCAAGGCGATTTCGTCGGCAATAGTCTGCTGCGCGTCGACGAAGCGTCGATTCGCGATTTGCCGGGCATCGTCAAGGTCGTGGTGATACGCGACTTCGTCGGCGTTGTGGCGGAGCGCGAGGAAATTGCACAACAGGCTGCGAAGCGGCTCGACGTGCAGTGGAAAAACGCGACGCCATTGCCGCCGCTCGAAACCAGCGAGGAAGTGGAGGCCGCGTTGCGCGCGAATCCGGCGAAGCGGCGCGACCTCGTGATCGAGGGCGACGTGGACGCGGCGCTTTCGGACGACGCTGCGCGCACGCTGAATCGCACCTACGTGTGGCCGTTTCAGATGCACGCGTCCATCGGGCCTTCATGCGCGGTAGCCGATTATCGCGAGGGCGAGGGCGCGCTGAAGGTGTGGTCGGGTACGCAGAACCCTCATTCGCTGCGCGCGGATCTCGCGTTGCTGCTGACCATGGACGAAGCGCAGATCGAGATCGTGCGCATGGATGCGGCCGGCTGCTATGGCCGCAATTGCGCAGACGACGTCGCTGCGGATGCCGCCTTGCTCTCGCGTGAGACGGGCGCGCCGGTGCGCGTGCAGCTTTCGCGCGAGGACGAGCATGCGTGGGAGCCGAAGGGTGCCGCGCAGCTGATGGACGTGCGCGGCGCGTTGAGCGCCGAGGGCGAGCTCGCGGCCTACGACTTCTCGACGCGTTATCCGTCGAATGACGCGCCTACGTTGGCGCTCCTGCTCACCGGCACGCTCTCGCCGCAGCCGCAGGTGTTCGAAATGGGCGACCGCACGGCCGTGCCGCCGTACGACTACCGCGCAATGCGCATCGTCTGCGACGACACGCCGCCTATCGTGCGCGCGTCGTGGCTGCGCGGCGTGTCCGCGTTGCCGAACACTTTCGCGCACGAGTCGTTCATCGACGAACTCGCGGCCGAGGCAGGCGCCGATCCGCTCGACTTTCGTCTGAAGCATGTGCGCGACCCGCGCGCGGCCGACCTGCTGAAGGCGGTGGCCGGACGCGCGGGCTGGGAGCCGCGCCGGCCCGCAAGCAGCGCGCATCGTGACGATGGCGACATTGCACGCGGCCGAGGCATTGCCTACGCGCGCTACGTGCACAGCAAGTTTCCCGGCTTCGGCGCGGCGTGGTGCGCGTGGGTCGCCGACGTCGAAGTCAATCGCAGAAGCGGCGAACTCGCGGTGACGCGCGTCGTGGTCGGCCAGGACAACGGCACGACGATCAACCCGGACGGCGTGCGTCATCAGATTCACGGCAATGTGATCCAGGCGACGAGCCGCGCGCTGAAAGAACGCGTCACCTTCGGCGATAACGCGGTGACGAGCCAGGAGTGGGGCGCGTATCCGATCCTCACGTTCCGCGAAGTACCGGTGATCGACGTCGTGATGATGCCGCGTCACGGCGAGCCGCCAATGGGCGCCGGCGAGTCGGCGTCGCTGCCCGGCGCGGCCGCCATTGCGAATGCGTTGTACGACGCGACGGGCGTGCGCTTTCGCAGGCCGCCATTCACGCCCGAAACGATTCGCGCTGCGCTCGCCGACGCGCAAGCCGAGGAGGCCGCCGCGCGCAGGAAAAAGCGCTGGCGGCTCGGTTTTCTGGGCGCATTCGCGGCCGGGGCGGCGGGCTGGCTCGGAGCGTTGTCGCTGGCGCCGTCGGCGCTCACGCCCATTGCGCCGCCGCTCGCGAGCGCCTTCGCGCCCGAACTGGTTGCGCGCGGCAAGCTGCTCGCGTCGCTCGGTAATTGCGCAGTCTGTCACACGGCGCACAACGGCGTGCGCAACGCCGGCGGCAAGCCGCTCGACACGCCGTTCGGCGCTGTATACAGCACCAACATCACGCCCGATGCGCAAACCGGCATCGGTGCGTGGTCGCTCGCGGCGTTCGTTCGCGCGATGCGCGAAGGCATCAGCCGGGACGGGCATCGGCTGTATCCTGCGTTCCCGTACACCTCGTTCAAAAATACCTCCGACGACGACCTCGCGGCGCTCTACGCCTATCTGATGTCGCAAACGCCCGTGCGCTTCCGTCCGCCGGAAACGAAGCTGCCGTTTCCGTTCGGCGCGCGTCCGCTGATGGCTGCATGGAACGGTCTGTTCCTCGCCCGCAACACGTTTGCTGCGAGCCCGACGCAAAACGCGCAGTGGAATCGCGGCGCGTATCTCGTCAACGGTCTCGGGCATTGCAGCGCTTGCCATACGCCGCGCAATGCGTTCGGCGCCGAGCAAACCGGCGCCGCCTTCATGGGCGGCGGCAGCGCGGAGGGCTGGGAAGCGCCCGCGCTGTCGTCGCTGTCGAACTCGCCGGTGCCATGGACCGAGGACGAGCTGTTCAGCTACCTGCGCTTCGGTCACGCGCCGCTGCACGGCGTCGCCGCGGGGCCGATGGCGCCCGTCGTCGCGGATCTGGCGGCGCTGCCGGACAGCGACATTCGCGCGATGGCGACGTATCTCGCGTCGCTCAGTCCGGTCGAGCCGAACGTCGATGTGGCTGCGATGGCGCGTCAATACGAAAAAGCGAGCGCGATTGAAGGCACACCGTCCGGGGTCGGCGCGCGGCTGTTCGACGGCGCGTGTGCCGCGTGTCATCACACAGGCAGTGGGCCGCAATTGTTCGGCGCGCACCCGTCGCTCGCGCTCAATACGAACCTGCATAGCGCGACGCCCGACAACCTGATTCGCGTGATTCTCGACGGCATCGGCTCGCCGGCGCGGCCCGAACTCGGTACGATGCCGGCGTATCGCGACAGTTTCAACGACGCCCAGATCGCGGAACTCGTATCCTATCTGCGGCGGCAATTCGCGGGCGGCAAGCCCGCGTGGCCAGACGTGGCCGCGAGCGTCGCCCGGATTCGCGCGGCGCCGCGCGCCGAATAGGCGTGAGCAGCGGCCAGGACACCGCCCGTGCGCCTTGAGCGCCGCTGTCACGCCTGATACAAAGGCCTTCAGAACACGCTGTCAGAAAACCAACGCATTCCCGCAATCCCTTTGATACGGAGAAACGCATGACCACGCGCGCAGGATGGATCTCTCGCCTTACGCTATCGACGGTGCTTTCATTCGCCGCCTTCGGCGCGAACGCCCAGCAGACCATCAAGATCGGGGAAATCAACAGCTACAAGGCGCAGCCGGCCTTTCTCGGGCCCTACAAGAACGGCTGGAATCTGGCGCTCGAAGAGATCAACGGCGCGGGCGGCGTGCTCGGCAAGAAACTCGAAGTCGTTTCGCGCGACGACAACGGCAACCCGGGCGACACCATCCGCGTTGCACAGGAGCTGATTGCGCGCGAGCAGGTGCAACTGCTGTTCGGCGGTTTCCTGTCGAACACGGGCTTGGCGCTCACCGATTTCGCGAAGCAGAAAAAGATCTTTTTCCTCGCCGCCGAACCGCTGACCGACAAGATCGTCTGGGCCGACGGCAACAAATATACGTACCGTCTGCGGCCGTCCACGTATATGCAGGTCGCGATGCTCGTGCCGGAAGCGGCGAAGCAGAAGAAGAAGCGCTGGGCGCTCGTGTATCCGAACTACGAGTATGGCCAGTCGGCGGTCGCGACTTTCAAGAAGCTCCTCAGCGCCGCGCAGCCTGACGTGCAGTTCGTGGCGGAACAGGCCACGCCGCTTGGCAACGTGGACGCGGGCGCGGTCACGCAGGCCATCGCCGATGCGAAGCCCGACGCGATCTTCAACGTGCTGTTCGGCGCGGACCTGGGCAAGTTCGTGCGCGAAGGCAACACACGCGGTCTCTTCAAGGACCGCACGGTGGTGTCGCTTTTGACGGGCGAGCCGGATTACCTCGATCCGCTGGGTGCGGAAGCGCCGACCGGCTGGATCGTGACCGGCTACCCGTGGTATTCGATCGATACGCCGGCTAACAAGAAGTTTGTCGACGCCTATCAGGCGAAGTATCACGACTATCCGCGGCTCGGCTCGGTGGTCGGCTACTCGGCGCTGATGTCGATCGCGGCGGGCATCAAAAAGGCCGGTTCGGCCGACACCGACAAGCTCGCGGCAGCCTTCAAGGGGCTCAGCGTCGACACGCCGTTCGGGCCGATCACGTATCGCGCGCAGGACAACCAGTCGACCATGGGCGCTTATGTCGGCGTGACGGGCGTGAAGGACGGCAAGGGCGTGATGACGTCGTATCGTTACATTGACGGCGCGAGCGTGCAGCCGTCGGACGCGGAGGTGAAGAAGCTGCGGCCGGCGGAGTAAGCCCTTTTCCCCACCGCTACTCTTCCGCGTCGTGCTCCGCTACGAAACGCCTCAAATAAGCCAGCACCGCTGCCTCGACCGCGCGATGGTCGGCGGTGCTCTTCGAGCCCGCGTTTTCCTCGTCGCCGAATAGCGACGAAGGCGCGTCGTGCACGTCGACTTCCTGCCCTTCGCGGAAGATGCGAATTTCGTGGACGTCTTCCGCGTATTCGGCGATCCAATGAACGCCTTCGATATGCGCGCCCGCGCGCACGTTGGGGATTTTCATGGGCGTCTCCCGTTCGGCCGGTCCAGTGCGCCGGCCCCTGGCTACACCATACGCCGTCCATCTGAAGGGCGCGAGTCCCACGCCATTTTCACGGCGTTGCGGCACAGGCATTGCTTCACGACATAGGCCACAGTCAATGGGAGAACTGTCATGCCCGAGAAGAAAACCCTGAAGCGTGCCGAAGCCGACAAACGCGCCGGCAAGTCCGCGAGCACGCAAGCCGGAGAGTTCGTCAAGGAACAGGTGGACAAGGTGCGCGCCGGCAAGCACGGCGTGCGCTCGCCGAAGCAGGCGATCGCCATCGGATTGTCCGAAGCACGTCGCGCAGGCGTCGATCTGAAGCCGCCGAAGAAGGGCGCCGCGAGCGAGGCCACGCGCAAGAAGGCGGAGAAGGACAGCGCCGCGGGCCAGAAGAAGAGCACCGCGAAGAAGACGGCCAGCAAGGAGTCGACGGCTAAACGCTCGCGCACGAGCACCAATGTGCTGAAGCGCGAAAGCAAGGCCGGGGCCTCGCATTCGGCCATGTCGAAGCAGGCGAAGTCGGCGACGGCGAAACGTCCTGCGGCGAGCCGCTCCGCGGCGGCAAAGAAGGCCGCTGCGACGAAGGGCGCGGCCGGGCGTTCAGCCGCGGCCAAAAAAGCGGCGCAGACGCGGGCTGCGCGCGCGCATCATCATTGAGGTGACGGGATGCAAGAAGCGGCGCGTGACTCGCGCGCCGCTTCGCGTCATGCGCGTTACTGCACGGTGGCCAGCACGTCGCCGACCGTCTTGAAGATGTGCGCGATCTGCTCTTCGTTGATGATGAGCGGCGGCGAGAACGCCAGAATGTCGCCGGTAAAGCGCACCAGCACGCCCGCCTCGAAACATTTGACGAACGCCTCGTAGGCGCGCGCGCCCGGCGCGCCCTCGCGCGGTTCGAGCTCGATGCCCGCGATCATCCCCAGATTGCGGATGTCCTTCACGTGCTTCGTGCCGCGCAGTGAGTGAGCGGCAGACTCGAACGTCGGCGCAAGCGCGGCTGCGCGCTCGAACAGGCCCTCGCTGCGATACACGTCGAGCGTGGCGATGGCGGCGGCGACCGCGGCCGGGTGCGCCGAATACGTGTAGCCGTGGAACAGCTCGATCGCGCCTTGTGCGCCGGCATTGACGATGGTGTCGTGCACCGTGCGGCTCGCCGCGACCGCGCCCATCGGAATCGCCGCGTTGTTGATCGCTTTCGCCATGGTGATGAGGTCGGGCGTCACGCCGAAATATTCGCTCGCCGTGGCCTTGCCGACGCGGCCGAAGGCCGTGATCACTTCGTCGAAAATCAGCAGGATGCCGTGCTTCGTGCAGATTTCGCGCAGCTTCTGCAAGTAGCCTTGCGGCGGAATCAGCACGCCTGTCGAGCCGGCCACCGGCTCCACGATCACCGCCGCAATCGTCGATGCATCGTGCAGCGCGACGATGCGCTCCAGTTCGTCCGCGAGATGCGCCCCCCAGGCCGGCTGGCCCTTGGAAAACGCGTTCTGTTCGAGATTGTGCGTATGCGGCAGATGATCGACTGCCGGCAAGAGCGCGCCGGAGAAGGTCTTGCGGTTCGGCGCAATGCCGCCCACCGAAATGCCGCCGAAGCCCACGCCGTGATAACCGCGCTCGCGGCCTATCAGGCGCGTGCGCTGCGCTTCGCCGCGCGAACGGTGATAGGCGAGCGCGATTTTCAGCGCGGTGTCGACGGATTCCGAACCGGAGTTCGTGAAGAAAATGCGGTCGAGGCCTTCCGGCATCAGCTCCGCGACCTTGGTGGCCGCTTCGAAGGCGAGAGGGTGGCCCATCTGGAAAGTCGGCGCGAAGTCGAGTTTCGAAAGCTGCTGGGTAATCGCGGCGACGATCTCGTCGCGGCCGTGCCCGGCATTCACACACCACAGGCCCGCGCAGCCGTCCAGCACTTCGCGGCCGTCGGAGCTGCGGTAGTACATGCCTTTCGCCGATTCCAGCAGGCGCGGCGCGGCCTTGAACTGGCGGTTGGCGGTGAAGGGCATCCAGAAAGACGACATATCGTCGATGACGGGGCGCGAAGTCATGGTTTCTCCTCGAAGTGGTTTCCCAAGCGCGAGTTCCTTTGGGCATAGCCAAAACTGTAGCGTTCGCGGTTTAATGGCGGCATAAACAGTTGACGCGGTGTCGTGCTAACTGTGTTGGTGGATTCGCGGTAACTGTGCCGACGTCTTACGTTCGGGCAGTTCGCCGCGGCCGGCTTCTTCGTCACGACTTCTCACCATGATCGAATTGAACCTCGAGCGCGACCGGCGCGCCGCCCCGACGCTCGTCGAGCAGGTCGTGCAGGGCTTCGCGCAAGCCATCGAGGCGCAGTCGCTGCGCGCGGGCGCGTTGCTGCCGTCGGTGCGGCAACTGGCGCAGACTCATGACCTGAGCACCTTCACGGTGACGGAGGCGTACAACCGTCTGGTGTCGATGGGGCTCGTGGTGGCGCGGCGCGGCTCCGGTTATCGCGTCGCCGCGCGCTCGCCCGCGCCGCGCGCCGCCGTGACCGACTGGCAGCCGCCGAGCCTCACGGCGACCTGGCTCCTGTCCGACGTATTCGCCGATCATTCGGTGCCGATCAAGGCCGGCGGCGGCTGGCTGCCGAACGAGTGGATCAACGAGAGCGGCCTGCAACACGCGTTGCGCGCAATGAGCCGCGTGCCCGCCGCGCGGCTCGGCGATTATGGGCACCCCTATGGTTTCGCGCCGTTGCGCGAGCGCATCGCCGAGCAACTCGACCGGCGCGGGCTGCCCGTCGACGTGTCCAACGTGCTGCTCACGCAGGGCGCGACGCAAGGGCTCGACCTGATCGTGCGCACGTTGCTGCGCGCGGGCGATGCCGTGATCGTCGAAGATCCCGGCTATTGCAATCTGCTGCAGATTCTCAAGCTCGCCGGGCTCATGGTGCACGGCGTGCCGCGCACGCCCGCCGGTGTCGATACCGACGTGCTCGAAGCGCTCGTCGCCGAGCATAAGCCCAAGGCCATTTTCGTCAACACGACGCTGCAGAATCCGACCGGCGCGACCTTCGGCATGTCGGCGGCGTTCCGTCTGCTGCAGATCGCCGAGCGCCAGCGCATGTGGGTGATCGAGGACGACGTGAGCCGCGAGCTGGCGCCGTCCGGTGCGCCGCTTTTTGCCGCGATGGAAGGCTTGCAGCGCGTGCTGTACGTGAGCGGTTTTTCGAAGACGGTTACGCCAGGATTGCGCTGCGGCTACGTGGTCGCCGAGCGCGCGGTGCTGCGCGAACTCGCGCGCACGAAGATGGCGGTGGGGCTGACGTCGTCGGAGGCGATCGAACGGATCGTCGACAAGGTGCTGCTGGAGGGGCGCTACGCCCGCCACGTGGAAGCCGTGAACGAGCGGCTCAAACTCGTGCACGCCACGGTCGAGGAGCGGCTCGACTCGCTCGGCCTCGAGGTGTTTCATCGCCCGCGAGCGGGGCTGTTTCTGTGGGCTCGCCTGCCCATCGACCCCGCGCGCGCCGGCGACGTCGTGACGGCGGCGCTCAAGCACGGCATCTGGCTCGCGCCCGGCTCGTACTTCCGCCCGGACGACGAGCCAAGCGCATGGTTCCGCTTCAACGCGCCCTATTCGACCGACGACGCGTTGTGGCGCTTCATCGAGCGAGTGGGGCGCGAGGCGGTCTAGCGGCGCGATCTGGCAGGCTTCACGCGGCGCCGCCGACGAGCTTCAACGCAATCGGATAGAGCGACAGCACGAGCAGCAACGCCATCGTGATGTTGAAGGCGCGCAGACGCCGCGAGTCGGACAGCACGCGCCGCATGGCCGTGCCGAAACCGGCCCATAGGCAGATGCACGGAAAGCCGATCACGTAGAACACCACGGCCATGGCCACCGCGTTCATGCTGTAGCTCTCGCTCAGATGAATGGTCGTGGCGGCGGTCAGCACCATCATCCACGCCTTCGGGTTGACCCACTGGAAAGCGATGGCTTCGTGAAACTTCATGGGCCGGCGTTCGCCCTGCTTGACTTTCAATTCGCCGGACGTGCCGATCTTCCACGCGAGGTACAGCAGATAGGCCACGCTCGCCACTTCGAGCACCGTATACAGCACGGGAAAATGGACGAAGGCTTCGCCGAGCCCGACGCCGACCGACAGCATCAACAGCACGACGCCCGCGCTGATGCCTGAGATATGCGGCAACGTGCGGCGAAAGCCGAAGTTGACGCCGGAGGCGAGCAACATTGTGTTGTTCGGACCGGGCGTGATCGTGGTGACGAGCGCGAACAGGATGCCGGCAGGCAGCGCGCTGAGCGTGAGATAGGACATGGCGGGCTCCGGAGTCGGGCGGGGACGTCGAAGCATTCTAGCGACCGTTGCCGGTACAGTACCTGTACGGATTGGTGGATGATGTCCGGTACAGAAATGGGGTGTCCGACGCGAGCCGCCCGACGGCGCCAGCGGATCGCCACTCGAGCGCCATCACCATCTTGAGCGCCACCTACGGCCGGAACTGCGGCCAGGAGGACGGCAACGCGACGTCCGATCTCGCGCGTCGATGCGACGGCCACACAGCCTGCATCTACATGCTGACGGGCGATATCGCCGGCGCAAACAGCCGCTCGTGCCGCGGCGATCTCGTCGCGCAGTGGCAGTGCGGCGACGGCCAGACGCACGCCGCGGCGCTCAGTGCCGGCGCCGCGCCGGGCGACCGGTTGCTGCTCAGCTGCCGTGAGTTTCCCGGCGCGGGTAAATAAAAACAGCACCCGCATTCAGGCGTGCCGTCAACCGACGCTCAGGTTGGATTCCGCCTCGTTTTCCACTATGGTCAATGAGTCCGCACTCACGCCGGCGCAGCCTGTCCGCGTGTCGCGCGAGGCGCGCTCCAACGCCGACCTGCCGCCGCATGCCGTGCGGCACTCGCGGTTTGCGAGCGCACATCCCATCGACGACTCACGAGGTGAAATCCATGTCCAGGATGAAAGCGGTACAGGTCGAGGCAGCCGGAGGTCCGTTGACGCTCGTCGAGCGGGACATCCCGCAGCCGGGCGACGGCCACGTTCGCATCAAGGTGCAGGCATGCGGAATCTGCCACAGCGATTCGTTGACGAAGGAGGGACTGTGGCCCGGGCTGCAATTTCCGCGCGTTCCGGGGCATGAGATTGCCGGTGTGATCGACGCTCTGGGCTCCGGGATCGAGGGATGGACAGTCGGGCAGCGCGTCGGCGTCGGCTGGCATGGCGGCCACTGCGGGCGGTGCGCGCGTTGCCGTCAGGGCGACTTCGTGCTGTGCGAAAGAGCGCAGGTGCCCGGCATCAGCTACGACGGTGGTTACGCGGAGTTCGTGGTCGCGCCGGTCGAGGCGCTCGCCAGTATTCCTGACGATCTCTCCGACGCCGATGCCGCGCCGCTACTGTGCGCGGGCATCACCACGTTTAACGCGCTGCGCAACAGCGGCGCGCGCGCGGGCGATGTCGTGGCCATCCTCGGGATCGGCGGACTCGGGCATCTCGGCGTGCAGTTCGCGCGCAAAATGGGCTTTCGCACTGTGGCGATTGCCCGCGGGCAGGACAAGGCCGCCCTCGCGAAGGAGCTGGGCGCCCATCACTACATCGACAGCCGGGCAGGCAATGTGGCCGAAGAACTGCAGAAGCTCGGCGGCGCGCGGGTCATTCTCGCCACGGTGACGAGCGGCAAGGCCATGAGCGCGGCGGTCGGCGGCCTGGGGCTGAACGGCAAGATGATCATGGTCGGCATTTCCGAAGAGCCCGTCGAAGTGCCGATTGCGCAGTTCATCATGGGCCGCAATTCGGTCCAGGGCTGGCCGTCGGGCACATCCGCCGACTCGCAGGACACGCTCGCATTCAGCGCGCTCTCCGGCGTCAAGCCGATGATCGAGGAGTTTCCGCTCGAACGCGCCGCCGAGGCGTATGAACGGATGATGAGCGGCGACGCCCGCTTCCGTGTGGTGCTGAAGGTCGGCTGAGCGGGCCACGCACACGGCGACTGTGCGTGAGGGCGGTCACGGCAAGCGGCCGCCTCAGGTGCCTCAGGTGCCGCAGGTGCTCTTGCCCGCCCGCAGCCGCCCGTGGATCCGGCGTGCGGGCTCGCCGCCGTCCTATTTGTGCGTGATTCGCCTCACCGTGCTGGTAACGAGATCGACGTAGAAAAGGTCGCCGTTCTGCCCGGCTTTCAGGTCGACCGGTCCTCCTTGCAGGCTCTTCGCAAAGGTGTGCGGCGTATTGTCGGGAGGCTGCATCGTCCAGATGCACTTGCGCAGAAGATCGCCGAAATACAACGCCTTGTCATACGGCGCGGGATAGGTCGGGCTCGTGCCGTCGGTGAAACCGATCGCCGAGATCACGCTGCCGTTCTGGTCCGGCCCGCCGCCCGACGGACGGCCGCCGCAGGTTTTTCCCTTGCTGTCTTCGGCGGAAACGTAGCTCTGGTGCGCATAAGCGAAGAACGGCGCGGTGACGCCGCCGACGCTGCCGCAATAGTTGGTGGCCTGATAGTCGGGCTGGGTGTTAGGACCTTCGTAGCACGGCCAGCCGAAGTTCTGACCGGCAATGCTGGAATGGTCGATGGACTCCCACGTGTTCCATCCGACGTTGCCGATATACAGGTCGTCCGTCAAGCCCGGCGCGCGAGCGAAGCGAAACGGATTGCGCAAGCCGTTGGCGACGGTCGCGACGCTTTGCGTGCTTGTGCCGGGGTTCGTGATGCGCAAAATGACACCGTCGCTGTACGGCGAAACGCCCTGGCTGCGGAACGCGCCTTGAGGCAGATTCGTGCCGTCGCCGCAAGCGTTGTCCAACTGGCCGTAGTCCACTTGCACGAAGCTGGCGCCGTCGCCGGCACTCACATAGAGCGTCTTGTTGTCGCTGCCGAACACCACGGAGCCGATGCTGTGAGACGAGTAATAGAAGCACCACGTCTGGCTGGTCGCGCCTGCGGCGGGCAGGACTTTCGTTTCCCCCGAGGCCGTCAGAAGCGAGAGTTGTCCGGCGGTGAGAAAATTTCCGCCGCACGCGCCGGTGCCGCGAGGCGTCGTGTAAAGCACCCAGACGTTGGCGTCGTTCAACGGATCGACGGCGAGTCCGAGCAGCCCCCGGTCGTCCGCATTGCACACCTCGCTGCTGAGGTCGGCAAATAGCGTGCAGGTCGACGAGGCGAGATCGCAGTTCCAGACCCGGCCGCCTTTTTCCGCGACGAAAACCCGGCTTTTGTCGGCGGTGAAACTGATTGCGGTCGGCTGATTCAGGCAGCCGTTCAACAGGATCTGTTCGGTGAAGCCCTTCGGCAGAATGGGCTGCGGCCGGGTGACGGAGGCGGGCTGGCAGGTCACGGCCAGCACCGGCGCGGCGGCATTGGCGACTGCCGGAGCTGATGCGGCGCCCGCGTCGTGAATGGGGAAGGCAACGAGCAGCAAGGCCGCGAGTGCGGCGATGAGGTGGCTGACGGTCAACCACTTTGCAATGGAGCGCGGCACTTTATCCTCCTCTTCACACGGTGAAGCACGAGAAATCTTCACGCACCGGCGTGATGTTTCGATATTGGCATCGCGGCTCAGGCGCTGCCAGCTTCGGTCTCAGAGCCTGCGGACAAAATTCTGGTAGCGCCCGCCATGCCGGTACACTGTCTTTTTTCCGTTCATTGAAGGCCCGATTTTGAAGCCCGCCTACGGCGCAATATCCGTCGCGCTTGCCGCCGCCGCATTGTTCGGCGCGGCCACTCCGCTCGCCAAGGCATTGCTTGGCGCGGTCAGTCCGTTCATGCTCGCCGGGCTGTTTTATCTGGGCAGCGGGGTCGGGCTCGGCTTGTGTATTGCATGGCGGTGGGCCGCGCCGGGCCGGTCGCGAGCCCGCCTCGGGCTTCGCATCAGCCGGCGCGAGTGGCCGTGGCTCTTCGGCGCGATAGCCGCGGGCGGCGTCGCGGGCCCGGCCTTGCTGATGCTGGGCCTCGCGAGCACGCCCGCAGCGACGAGTTCGCTGCTGCTCAACCTCGAAGGCGTCCTGACCGCCGTGATTGCGTGGGTGGTGTTCCGCGAGAACGTCGACCTGCAGGTATTTCTCGGCATGGTGGCGATCGTCGCGGCGGGCGTGCTGCTGTCGTGGCATCCGGGCGGGGCGGGCGTGCCTGTCGGGGCGCTGCTGATTGTGGGCGCATGTCTGTGCTGGGCCGTGGACAACAATCTAACGCGCAAGGTGTCGGCGAACGATGCAATGCTGATCGCGTGTCTGAAGGGGCTCGTCGCCGCGCCCGTCAATCTCGGCATTGCGCTTGCGGCGGGCGCAGCGCTGCCGTCGCCGGGCACGCTGGCGGCCGCCATGGCGACCGGTTTCGCCGGCTATGGCGTGAGCCTCGTGCTGTTCGTTGTCGCGCTGCGGCATCTGGGCACCGCGCGCACCGGCGCCTATTTCTCGGTCGCGCCGCTCTTTGGCGTGCTGCTGTCGCTCGCCATCTGGCCGACGCTGCCGGACCTGACTTTCTGCGCGGCGGCCTTGCTGATGGCGCTCGGCATCTGGCTGCACGTGCGCGAGCGGCACGTGCATGAGCACACCCACGAGCTGCTCGAGCACTCGCACAGGCATCGCCATGATGCGCACCACCAGCACGAGCACGACTTTCCTTATTCCGGCGACGAGCCGCATACGCACCCGCACGTGCATCTGCCGATTAGCCATTCGCACGCCCATTTCCCCGATATTCACCACCGGCATCGGCATTAGCCGCCTTAGCCGGCGCGAAAAATTAAAGATCGCGCAGACGCTGCCGTAATCCCGGCTACCTGGTAGCTGATCCCTACCATGTGTGTGTTTGAAGGAGTACTTGGCCAACACCGGTCTGTCGGTGTTGGCTTTTTTATTGCCGCCTCGAAGCGTCCCGCGGGACTACCGCTTGCTCCGTTCGACGCCTTGGACGATCATGCTAGGATGGTCAGTGCCAGGGTGCTGGAGGGAAATATCATGGCTACATTTGGTATCGACGCTGTGCGCATCAACCCTTCAAACGACCGGATCACGCATGTGCGCTGGGCTGCTGTCGACCCCGCCACGCGCAGCTGGTTGTCGCCCACTTCGATTGTCGAAGTGGCTCAGGTGGTGGACGCCATCCATCGCGGCGACGCTGTCTGGTCGCTTTTCACGCTCGGCGGCACGCGCTTTCTCGGGCCGAAAATCGTGGCCGTCTCTCATACCAACGGGCACGACGGAATCGACACCGACGTCCCCGACAGCCACATCGAAAAATGCATTGACGACCTGCCGCGCATCTAGCGCGCGGCCTTTGCTTTCGTCGCACTTTGCGCCTGGCGCAGTTCGAGCCACATCGGCTGATGATCCGACGACCGGCTGTGCGGATCGACCTCGCAGCTCGCCACCCGCGGCGCGAGATCTTCGGTGACGAAGATGAAGTCGCACGCAAACGGCCCGTCGGCCCATTGCTCGTGGTCGTACAGGCCGACCGTGGCGGCGCGCGGGCTGTCGGCATGCGCGCAGGCCCAGGCGTCGGCGAACGCGGGCGCGCCCGGCACCGCTTCGAGCATCTTGCGATAAGCGGCGCTGCCGAACGCGCTATTGAAGTCGCCGCAGACAATCGCGCTCATGGGGCGCCCGGTGTCGGCAAACGGGCTGTCCTGCTTCTCCGCGTGCGCCGGGCGGCGCGCGTGCTCACACGCCTCCTGATGCAGCGCGCGCAGCCGCTCGACCTGCGCGAGCCGCTGCGTTTCCGAATAAAACTCCAGATGCGTGCTGATGACGCGCAGCGGCCCGACGTCCGTTTCGATCACGGCTTCGAGCGCGACGCGCAGCATCGACGGCTTCGCGGGATCGGCGGGCCAGGGCAGCGAGTGGCGCAGCACCTGTCGGACGGGCAGGCGCGTGACGATCGCGTTGCCGAACTGACGCCGCCGGGTGCCCGCGCCGACGGGCGGAAGGTCGGAGCCGATTGCGTCGATCACGGTCATGCCCGGCAGCAGGGCGCCAAGCTCGGCGAACTGATCCGCGCTGGGGCCGCCCGCGAGGCCGCCTGCCGATGCCGGCTCGTGAAAGCCGCGCGTCACTTCCTGCATGCACACGATGTCGAAATTGACCAGCGCACGCGCTTCGCGCACGATGCGCGCGAGATCGACGCGGCCGTCCACGCCGCGTCCCCACTGAATGTTCCAGTCGACGAGCCGCATGAGATTCTCCTGCAAGAGCTGTCCGGGTGTGTCCGGCTAGTCTATCGCTGGGAGACGGCCCGCGCATAAGCCGGCGGCGCCTGCGTTCGCGACGCCTGACGAATTTTCTCGTGCAGCATGTCGATTCCTTCGCAACCGAATCGTCGTAGCAGTGTGTGAAACTTGTCCACGCAGCTTCTCAACCCGGCATCTCAACCAGAAAGGCGGCTTACTATGACCACCGGAACCATCAGACTCCACCGCGTTTTGCGCGCGCCTGCCGAACGCGTCTATCGGGCATTCCTGGAACCCGACGCGCTCGCGAAATGGCTGCCGCCGTATGGCTTTACTTGCCAGGTCCACCACTTCGAGGCGCGTGTGGGCGGCACCTACAAGATGTCGTTCCGCAACTTCGGCAGCGGCAACAGCCACTCGTTCGGCGGCGAGTACGTGGAACTCGTGCCCGCTGAGAAGATCCGCTACACCGACCGGTTCGACGACCCGAACCTGCCCGGCGAAATGTCCGCGACCATCACGTTTCGCAAGGTGTCGTGCGGGACCGAGGTCTCGATTCTCCAGGAAGGCGTACCGGAGGTGATTCCCGTCGAAATGTGCTACCTCGGCTGGCAGGAATCGTTGATGCAACTCGCGAAACTGGTAGAGCCCCAGATTCCCGACTGAGCCCGCGACGGCCGCTCACGCCACCTTCAACTGCCCGTTTTATCGCGCTCGTTCTGCGCGTAGACTGAATGAAGCTCCGCAATCGCCGGCAAGGGTGTCGATGTCTGCCGTCCGGCGGCGTGCTGCATCGCGCGGCACGCAGGCACGCGGGCGCCGGCTGCGACACGGAGATTGGCGATGAGCGATTTCAACGAGGCCCGCGAGCGCATGGTCGAGCGGCAGATCGTCGGCCGCGGCATTCGCGATCCACGGGTGCTGGCCGCCATGCGCAGCGTGCCGCGCGAAGCCTTCGTGCCCGACTACCTTCGCGATCTCGCTTACGAAGACAGACCGCTGCCCATCGGCAACGAGCAGACCATTTCGCAGCCTGCCATCGTCGCGACGATGCTCGAGGCGGCGGACCTGTCTCCCACGGACGTCGTGCTCGACGTCGGCACCGGCTCGGGCTATGCCGCTGCTGTGGCGGCCACGCTTGCCGCGCACGTCTATTCGATCGAACGTCACGCGGAACTCGTCGCCATGGCGCGCGACATGCTTGCGCGCCTGAACATTTCCAATGTCACCGTCTATCTCGGCGACGGCACCGCGGGCCTCGCGGAGCACGCGCCGTATGACGCGATCATTGCGGCGGCGGGCGGGCCGCATATTCCCGATGTGTGGCGCCGGCAGCTTGCCATCGGCGGCCGCATCGTCATGCCCGTCGGCCGCGAGCTGCATTACCAGAAGCTCATCAAACTGGTTCGCCATGGTGAAGACGACTATCGAAGCTGCTCGCTCGGCGAAGTGAGCTTCGTGCCGCTCGTCGGCGCCGACGCGTGGCCCGCACCGGACGAGCATCGACGCGGCGCGGACAAAAGTGGTGGCGGAGGAGACAGCGGCGTTGGCGGAGGCAGTGGCGAAGCGGGAGGCAGGGGCGTCGGCGGTGCGGAGCGCGGGCGCTCGTGCCCGAGGAGCGCCGGCGAGGTGGCGGGGCTGCACGGCCTGCTGGCCGTGGCCTGAAGCGGAGGAGACATCGACATGAACGGCTACCAGATCACCTTCTTCACCCAGCACGATCGCCGCCATCGCGGCAAACCGCTGGCCGACTGGCTTGTCAGTCTGGCCGGCGAACTCGGGCTGCGCGGCGCGACCGTGATACCGGCGAGCGAAGGCATCGGCCACCGTCATCGTGTGCATTCCGCGCATTTTTTCGAACTGGCGGACCAGCCCTTGTCGATCGTGATGGCGGTGACGAGCGAGGAAGCCGGCGTCTTGTTCGAGCGCTTGCGCGCCGAGGGCGTACATCTGTTCTATGTGAAGACAGCCGTGGAATTCGGCGTGATCGGCAATGAAGATGGGGACGCTGTGCGCTAGCCGCCGCCGACCGCAGCCGGCCGCGACTGAACTCAGACCACCGCGATCGTCACGTCGATATTGCCGCGCGTCGCCTTCGAATACGGACATGTCTGGTGGGCCATCTCCGTGAGCTTCTGCGCCGTGTCGCGCTCGATGCCGGGCAGGCTGACCTTGAGCCGCGCGCGCAGGAAATAGCCGCTGTCGTTCATCGCGAGATCGATTTCGGCGTCGACGGCGGTCTCCGGCGGCAGTGCGACGCGCAGCGTCTTCGCGGCGATTCCCATGGCGCCGATGAAGCACGCAGACCAGCCCGCCGCGAGCATCTGTTCCGGGTTCGTGCCGGTCGCGGATGCGCCCGGCGAGCCGAGCTTGACGTCGAGCCGGCCGTCGTCGCTGCGCGCGGCGCCGTCGCGTCCGCCGGTGGTGTGCGTTTTGCCGGTGTACAGCACTTTGTCTGATGAGTTCATGATCGGATTTCTCTGGTTCGGTAAGTAGTAGGCGACTGATGGCTGCTCGCTTTTCAGTCTTCGGCAGTCCGTCCGGATGGGCGCGAGGCGTTGCGCCGGATCCGTCGTTGACGAGATTAGACGGGCGCCGCGTATCTGGCTTGTGTCGGCGATACGGCGGTATTGCAATGGCGTGTATCTCGCGAGGCCGCCTACGCACTGCGATAGAAACCCCGCGCCGATGCAATGTTTTGTGTCGGATATGGCTTCAGATACATTGCGACATAAATCGCCGCCGGCCGCGCGCTATAAAGCAGGCATTGCCAGTCACGGAGAGTCTGATGAACACCGAAACGCTGAAGGGAAGCTGCCACTGCGGCGCCGTCAAATTCGAAGTCACGACACCGGTCGCGCCCGCGGGCCGCTGCAATTGCAGCCTCTGCCGTCGCAAGGGCGCGCTGATGACCCCGCCGTTCGAAGCGAGCCAGTTGAGCATCACGCAAGGCGAGGACGCGCTCACGCTCTATCAGTTCAACACGCGCGTTGCGCGGCACTTTTTCTGCAAGCATTGCGGCATTTATCCGTTTCATCAGACGCGCAGGGACCCGAAGCTGTGGCGCGTCAATATCGGTTGCCTCGAAGGGATCGATCCGTATACGCTGGATGCCGGTCTTGCCGACGGCGCCAGTCTTTCCGTCGTGGAGGACGCATGAATCGGCCGATGAAGCGCCTGCTCGCGATCCTCGCGTTCGTCGCGGGCGGCGTCGCTGCCGAATGGACGCATCCGGTGCAATGTTCGATGCTGTGCGCGAGCCGGGTGCAGGTGAAACGTCAAAAGAGATGATCCATTCATGGACACGACCGACCACGTACTGATCGTCGACGACGATCGCGGCATCCGCGAATTGATCGCCGGCTACCTGGAAAAGAACGGCATGCGCGTGTCGCTCGCTGCGAACGGCCGGCAGATGCGCGCGGCCCTGGAACAGGGCGCGCCCGACCTGATCGTGCTCGATCTGATGATGCCCGGCGAAGACGGCCTCGTGCTATGCCGCGAACTGCGCGCGGGCAAATTCCGCGCGGTGCCGGTACTGATGCTCACCGCGCGCAACGAAGAAGCCGACCGCATTCTCGGCCTCGAAATGGGCGCCGACGACTACCTGCCCAAGCCCTTTGCGGTGCGCGAGCTGCTCGCGCGCATCCGCGCGGTGCTGCGCCGCGCGCGCATGCTGCCGCCCGGCATGCAGGTGACGGAAAGCGCGCAAATGCTCGGTTTCGGCGACTGGCGGCTCGACACGACCGCGCGCCATCTGCTGGATTCGGAGGGCACGATGGTCGCGCTGAGCGGCGCCGAGTATCGCCTGCTGCGTGTGTTTCTCGACCATCCGCAACGCGTGTTGACGCGTGATCAACTGCTCAATCTCACGCAAGGCCGTCAGGCCGATGCCTTTGACCGTTCCATCGACCTGATGGTGAGCCGCCTGCGTCAGCGCCTGCGCGACGAAGCGCGCGAACCGCGTTACATCAAGACGCTGCGCAGCGAAGGCTATGTCTTTTCCGCGGCTGTGAACGTGATCGAGGATCAGCCATGAAGCTGCTTTCGTCGCTGCACTGGCCGCGCACGCTGTTCGCGCGCCTGACGGTGATTCTCTTTATCGGACTCGCGTCGGCGCAGGCGTTGTCGTTCTGGCTCACCATGACGGAGCGCGACCAGACCATGACGAACGTGATGATGGGCTACATCGAGCGCGAAGTCGCGAGTTCGGTGGCGCTGCTCGATCACCTGCCCGCAGACGAACGCGCCCAGTGGCTGCCGCGTCTCGCGCGGCGCAGCTACGAATTCGTGCTCGGCCCCGGCGTGAGCGGCGGGCCGGTGGATGCGGATCTGTCGGCGCGCGTCGCGCGCTCCATTGCCGACGGCATCGGCACGAACTATCCGCTCACGGTGAATGCGGTGCCGGGCGATCGCGAACGGCTGCAGGCCCATTTGAAACTCAGCGACGGCACGCCGCTCACCATCGACATGCGCCCGATGTCCGGCGCGCCGCTTTCGCGCTGGCTGCCGCTCGTGCTGCTGCTGCAACTCGCCGTGCTGCTCGGCTGCTGCTGGTTCGCGGTGCGCACGGCCACGCGTCCGCTGCACGAGCTTGCCGTCGCCGCCGACGCGCTCGGCCCCGACCTGAAGGCCGGGCGCCTGAGCGAAAGCGGGCCATCGGAAATTGCACGCGCGGCCCATGCTTTCAACGCCATGCAGGAACGCATTGCGATGTACGTCACCGAGCGCATGCAGATACTCGCGGCCATTTCGCACGATCTGCAAACGCCGATTACGCGCATGCGTCTGCGCGTCGACATGATGGACGGCGAACCCGAAGGCGCGAAGCTGCGCCAGGATCTGCAGGAGATGGAAGCGCTCGTGAAAGAAGGCGTGACGTATGCGCGCACGCTGCACGGCGCGACGGAAACGCCGTGCCGGATCGATCCCGACGCGCTGTTCGACAGTCTGGTGTGCGATTACGTGGATGCCGAGCAGGCGGTTTCGCTGCAAGGCCGCTTCGGCATGCCGCTGATGACGCGGCCGCAGGCGCTGCGGCGGATCGTCGGCAATCTGGTGGACAACGCGCTCAAATTCGGCGGCGCGGCGGAGATCGAGATCGCCCTGTCGCCGGACGACAGGCATGCCACGATCTCGGTGCTCGACCGCGGCCCTGGCATTCCCGCCGAGTCGCTCGAAGACGTGTTCCAGCCGTTCTTCAGGCTCGAAGGTTCGCGCAACCGTCAAACGGGCGGCACCGGTCTGGGCCTTGCGATCGCGCGCCAACTGGCTCTTGCAATGGATGCCACGCTGGAGCTGCATCACCGCGCCGGCGGCGGCCTGGAGGCCCGGCTCACGCTGCGCAATCTCGTCGCGGCGCCGGCCGCAACGCTGGCGTAGTGCGTGGGCGGCATCGCATTGAGCCGCCGTTGCGGTGCTTTGCAGATTCAGGTGTTGCGGGTTTCAGCGGCTGGCGCGCTCAGCCCCGCGAGCGTGCCGCGCCTACCGATAACGGCCGGTCCTTCTCCTTATCCTTCACCTCGTTGCGTCCTGCGAGTTCGGCCGTCGTTTCGGCGCCGAACAGAAACACCGCCGCCGAAAAGTACAGCCACATCATCAGCACGGCGAGCGAGCCGGCTGCGCCGAACGAACTGGCGGTGCCGGCGTGCGTGAGGTAAAGCCCGAACAGATGCCGGCCCACGGAAAACAGTATCGCCGCCGTCATCCCGCCCACGGCGGCATGCGCGAGACTCACGCGCGCGTCGGACATCCATCGGAGGAGCGCCGTGAAGGCGGCGCCGAGTACGATCAGGCCGAGCACCGTCTGCAGGACCGCGGTGACGATAACGAGCGGCGAGTCGCCGAATAGCGCGTGGCCGGCGTAGGTGATCGCGGTATCGAGCACGAGCGACACGACAAGCAGAAAGCCGAGGCCGAGCACCATGCCGACCGACACGAGGCGCGTGCGCACGAGCCATGTGAGGCTGCTTTTGCTTTTGACGTTTTTCTCGGCTTCGAGTACGACGTCGAGCGCCGTGTTGAGCGACGTAAAGGTCGCCGACGCGCCGACGATCAGCAGCACGAGCGACACCACGGCGGCAATTCCCCCGCCGCTCGCGCGATGCGCATGTTCGACGATGGTCTGCATGGCCTCTGCCGCGTCCTTGCCGAGAATGCCGCGCACCTGCTCGAAGAGCCGCCCGCGCGCCGCGTCTTCGCCGAAAAACCAGCCGGCGACGGCAAGCACCATGAGGAGCGTCGGCGCAAGCGAAAAAGCCGAATAGAAGCCGACGCTCGCGGCCATCATCGGGCAGCGGTCGGACATGAAGCGCTTGCCCGCATTGACGACGACCCTCAGAGCGTTGCGCAGCCGCCCATGCTTCCTGCGCGCCGCCGCGGGTGAGGAAACCTTGTTCATAAACGCCTCGTCATTGAATGTGATGACGCGCCGCGGCAAGATCCGGCGAGTCGACAGCTGAACCGCCGGCAAGGCCGTAACGCTGGATTGCACCGCGCATGGAGCGTGCCTGGCGGCACGCGCGCCGCCGCCGGCGCGGGCCCGCAGCGCGTGCGCGCGGCAGTTCGGCAATGTGTGCCGGCGTCGCGAGAGCGGCCGGCATGTATCGGCAACCCGGGACCCGCCGTAGTTTTTCTTTTCCGCCGACGCAAATCTTCTCGTTTGTCCAATCACCGCGCAGCGCCGATAGTTCAGTCACCGAAGGCGCACTGCAAGACCCGCCGCACGACGCGGCAACCGGCCGGGCAGTCCGCTCTCATTCCTGAATCTGAACAAAACTCTGGAGCACAACATGAACACGTCGGAAAAAGTCGCAGTGGTGACGGGTGCCTCGCAAGGCATCGGCGCAGAATTGGTCAAGGCGTTTCGCGAGCGCGGGTATCGCGTGGTGGCGACAGCCCGCAGCATCAAACCGGTCGACGATCCGAATGTCGTCACGGTCGCGGGCGACATCGCCGATCCGGACACCGCGCGCCGCGTGATCGCGGAAGGTATCGCGCGGTTCGGGCGCATCGATACGCTCGTCAACAACGCCGGCGTGTTTCTGGCGAAGCCGTTCACGAGCTATACGTCGGAAGACTACGCGCTGGTGAAAGGCGTGAATCTGGACGGGTTCTTCAACATCACGCAGCTCGCCATTGCCGAAATGGAGAAGCGCCAAAGCGGGCATATCGTCACCGTCACGACGACGCTCACGGATCACGCGATCAGCGGCGTGCCTTCGGTGCTCGCTTCGTTGACCAAGGGCGGCCTGAATGCGGCGACGAAGTCAATCGCGATCGAATACGCGAAAGCCGGCATTCGCGCGAACGCGGTATCGCCGGGCGTCATCAAATCGCCGATGCATCCGGTCGACACGCATGCGGCGCTGGGCAGCCTGCATCCCATGGGCCACATGGGCGAAATGGACGACATCGTGCAGGCGGTGCTGTATCTGGATTCGGCGCCGTTCGTGACGGGCGAGATTCTGCACGTCGACGGCGGCCAGAGCGCCGGTCATTGAACGATCAGGAAGAACTGGGCGCCGATTCGCGGCGCCCGTCTTTGTCACGGAGAACGAGATGCCTATCGTCACCATTCAGGTCACGCGCGAGGGAACCAAGCCCGGCGCAACAGCGGTCACGGCCGAAGAAAAAGCGCGCCTGATCAGCGGGGTCAGCCACGTGCTGCTCGACGTGCTGAACAAGCCGCTCGCGGCCACCTTCGTCGTGATCGAGGAAGTGGACATGGAGAACTGGGGCTGGGGCGGCCTGCCGGTCGAGGCATACCGCAAGCAGGCGGCGCTCAGTAAGGGCGGCGGCGCGAGCACCGCCTAGACAGCCCGCAGTTTTGATATGCGCGGCAAGCGGTCGGCTTACCGCGCGTTGGCCTCTTCGAGAAGCCACGCCTTGAACGCGGCGACGGCGGGCTCGCCGCCGTTGTCCTTTCTATGGACAACGTAATAAGCCAGGTCGCACGGCTGTGCCTCGGGAAACGGCCGCACCAGCCGGCCTTCGGCGATGTCGCGCTCGACAAGGCAGGTTCTGCCGAGCGCCACGCCGTTGCCCGAGATCGCAGTGTGAATAGCGGCGGCGGAGTCGTTGATCTGCAGGCCGCGGTCGCAATCGACCACGCCCGCGTTGCCGGTCTTCTGCACCCATGAGCGCCACGTGGGGAAGGCGGGCGCCGTGCGCATCGAGATGTCGTGAATCAACGGATAGTGGTTCAGATCCGCCGGGGTTCGGAGCGGATGCTCGCCTTCGAGCAGCGCGGGACTGCACACGGGGAAGAACTCGTCGCGCATCAAAAAGGTCGCGGCGAGTTCGGGCCACTGGCCGGTGCCGTAACGAATGCCCGCATCCACGCGCTCCGCCGTGAAGTCGACGAGCTTCAGCGACAGATCGATGCGCAGATCGTAGCTCGGATACTTGCGCTGAAACCGCTCCACGCGATGCAAAAACCATTTGTCGGCGAGTGCCGGCGGCACGGTCACGGTCACCGTGATGCGCGCCTTGCTGGCTTTCAGCCGCTCGACCGCTTGTGCCAGCAACTCGAAGCCCGCCTGCAATTCCGGCATGGCCGCGCGCGCCGCGTCGGTCAAGACGAGCCGCGACGCGCCCGAACTCGAACGATGAAACAGCTCCATGTTCAGCGTTTCCTCCAGCCCGCGAATCATCTGGCCGATCGCGGCGGGCGTCACATGCAGTTCTTCCGCAGCGGCGACATAACTCAAATGGCGGCCGACCGCCTCGAAAGCGCGCAGTGCGTTCAGGTGATTGGGTGCTCGCATGGGCCGCTTCACAACCTTGATTGATTTCGATTGCCGCATGCTGGCAGGCGCGCCTGGCGGCGTCAACCTGTCAGATGCGGCGCTGCATCAGCCGGGTTGCGCGAGCAGCTCGCGGATCTTCGCTTCCGTCTGCGCATAATCGCCTTCGCCGAAATGGCTGTACACGACGTGTCCTGTCTTGTCGAAGAGATAGAGCGCGGGCCAGTACTGGTTGTCGAACGCATTCCATGTCGCGTACTGATTGTCGAGCGCGACCGGATAGCGAATGTCGAACTTCCTGACCGCCGCGCTCACATGCCCGGCGTCGCGTTCGAACGGGTACTCGGGTGTATGAACGCCGATCACCTGCAGCCCCTGAGCGCCGTACTGCTTGTACCAGTTCTTCACGTACGGCAGCGTGTTCACGCAGTTCACGCACGAGTAGGTCCAGAAGTCGACCAGCACGACTTTGCCGCGCAGTTGCGGCAATGTGAGCGGCGGGCTGTTGATCCAGCTGTCGATGCCGGTGATCTGCGGCGCGGCGGGCGGATGGTGCTCGGCTGCGCTGATCGCGCTGCCGCGCGTCGCCGCGAGGCTCGCGACCAGCGCGAGCGCGATGAACGAGCCCAAAGTGGCGAGAGTTTTGAGTCGGGCGGGCATGATGGAGTTGTCCTTTGCATGGGAGGCGCCGCAGCGCGAGGGTTGATCGGCAGGTACGAGCTCATTGGACGCCGCCGACGTATCTGCCATGTGTCGTTTGCGGCCCGCTTCTGCAATGTTGTATGTCCACGCCGCCGTCCGATACGTTGCGATACAAAACCCCGCGCCCATGCGCGTGAGCACGCGCCAGAGCACGCATCGCCGCACCGCGTTCTGTATCGCACTGTATCCACGCCGCCGCCGATACATGCGCTTGCACAACCCCACCTTCGCCGACACAAGCCCGATACGTGCCGGTCGTTCAATGCCTGATGCGTCATTCGCAACCCGAGTGGTCCGGCCTGCGCCGCCCGCCACGTCATTGAACGAAAGGACACCGTTATGCTGCTCAACCTTCTCGCCTTCGCCGGCGGCATGCTCACCATTTTGAGTCCGTGCATTCTTCCGGTCGTGCCGCTCGTGTTCGCGCGCGTCGACCAGTCGTTCGTCCGCCATGGTTTGCCGCTTCTTGCCGGCATGGCGCTGACGTTCGCCGCCGTCGCGAGTCTCGCCGTCGCCGGCGGCGCGTGGGTCGCGCACGTCAATGAGTATGGACGCTGGATCGCGCTCGCGTTCTTCGGGCTGTTCGGCGCGGCGCTGCTGTTTCCGTCGATAGCCGAGCGGCTCACGCATCCGCTCGTGAGCGCCGGCAATCGTCTGGATGGCGCGGTGCGCCGCGACGGCGGCGAGCCGCGCGTGATGTCGTCGGTCGCGCTCGGCGTTGCCACGGGTTTGCTGTGGGCGCCGTGCGCGGGCCCGATTCTCGGTCTCGTGATGACGGGTGTGATCCTGCATCGGCCGGGCGGCGCGGGCGTGTTGCCGTTGCTCGCGTTTGCGGCGGGCGCGGCGGCGTCGCTCGCGATCGTGCTTGCGCTCGGCGGGCGGCTCGTTGCGATGCTCCGGCGCTCGTATGGCGTGAGCGAGCGCGTGCGTCAGGTGCTCGGCGCGGCGGTGATGCTGTCGGCGGCGGCGATCGCCCTCAGCGTCGATACGCGCGCGCTGGCGCTGCTGCCGTCGCTGAATACGACCGGCATTGAAGATAGGCTCGTGCAGCGGTGGTCGCGGCGCGGGGAGCCGCAGGAAAAGGATAGGCAGCGGGCTGAGGCGCAGCGCGCGGTGCTTAAAGTGAGCGCGAAAACCGCGCCGGTAGGCGAAGCGAAGCCCCTCCCAATCGCCGCGCCGCTTCCCTTGCCCGTGGAAGGCGCACTGCCGACGTTGTCGGGCGCGGTCGAGTGGCTCAATTCGCCGCCTCGCACACCGGCCGATCTGCGCGGCAAGGTCGTGATCGTCAATTTCTGGACGTATTCGTGCATCAACTGCCTGCGCACGCTGCCGTATTTGAAGGCGTGGTCGAACCGGTATCGCGAGCAGGGGCTCGTCGTGATCGGCGTACACGCACCCGAGTTCGCGTTCGAGCACAACTTGGCCAACGTGAAGCGCGCGGCGGCCGACCTGCACATCGACTATCCGATTGCCGTGGATAACAACCTCGCCGTGTGGCGGGCGTTTGACAATCAATACTGGCCGGCGTTTTATATCGTCGATGCGCACGGCGACATTCGCTATCACCAGTTCGGCGAAGGCGGATACGACAAGTCGGAACAGGTGATCCGTCAACTGCTGGCCGATGCCGGGCATGCGACGCTGCCCCCACCCGCGGGCGCGGCGAGGGCGTCGGGCATCGAAGCGGCCGCCGATCCGAAGAATCTGGAGTCAGGTGAGACTTACGTCGGTTATCGCCAGGCAGAAGGTTTCGCTTCGCCGGAAACGCTCGCGCCCGACATGCTTCGCGACTACAGCAGTCCCGCGCGGCTCGTCACAGGAAGCTGGAGTCTCGCCGGCGAGTGGACCGTCGCGGGGGAGCGCGCTCGCTCGGGCGCGAGCGGCGCGAGGATCGCGTACCGCTTTCACGCGCGCGATCTGCATCTGGTGTTGGGGCCGATGGCGGACGGCAAGCCGGTGCGCTTCAGAGTGACGATCGACGGCAAGCCGCCGGGCGCGTCACATGGCGCGGACACGGATGCAAACGGCGTGGGCGTGGTCGATAAAGAGCGGCTTTATCAACTCGTGCGGCAAAGCGGCGCGGTTCAGGACCGCACGTTCGACATCGAGTTTCTGGACACGGGCGTGAGCGCGTATGCATTCACGTTCGGTTAGAGGAAAGCGGCGTTAGTGCGCAGACGCCTTCTCAAAAGCGGGCGGTTGCGAATAAGCCGGATGCCAGCCGCCCAGCAGGCGGTCGACGGCCTCGCGTGCATCGCGAAGCGCGTCGGCCAGTGCCTGCTGCGAAAGCTCCGCGGAACACGGAGCCGTTTCGCAATGCGTAGCGACGCTCAGCGTGCGCTCGCCGAGCCGCCGCGTGATGGTGCGATGCACGCGGACGTGCCGGCCGTCGGTGCAAACGGTGTCGACGGCTTCGATCAGCAGATCGAAGCCGCGGTAACTTTCACAAAGACGTTGCGTCATGGCCGGCGCCGCAGCAGTCAGCCGCTGCTTACGCGGCGGCCTGAACCGGCCGCTTGAGCAGGCCGACCGCGAGCGCCGTGACGACGGTTCCCACCGCGATCGCGAGCACATACAGGCCGAGATGCGTGACGGCATTCGGAATCGGCAGCACGAAGATTCCGCCGTGCGGCACTTTCAGTTCGACCGCCGACGCCATCGACATCGCGCCCGTGATCGCCGAGCCGATCACGCAAGCCGGAATGATCCGCATCGGATCGCGCGCCGCAAACGGAATCGCGCCCTCGGTGATGAACGCCATGCCCAGCACGGCGGCGGCGTTGCCGGCTTCGCGCTCGTCGGTGACGAAGCGGTTGCGGAAAATCCACGTGGCGAGCGCGATGCCGAGCGGCGGCGTCATGCCCGCGGCCATGGCGGCCGCCATCGGCGTATAGACCTGGCTCGCGATCAGCCCCGTGCTGAACGCATACGCGGCCTTGTTGACCGGGCCGCCCATGTCGAAAGCCATCATCGCGCCGAGCAGCAGGCCGAGCGTGACGGCGCTGCCGGTTTGCATCGAGCGAAGCCAGTCTTCCAGACCGTGCAGCGCCGTGGCGACCGGCGTGCCGACCACGTAGATCATCAGCAGGCCGACCACGAGCGTGGAGACGAGCGGGATGATGAGCACCGGCTTGAGGCCTTCCAGGTTGCGGTGCAGCTTCAGTTTGCGGCTGATCAGCAGCGCCGTGTAGCCCGCGAGAAAGCCGGAAATGATGCCGCCGAGAAAGCCCGCGCCGAGGCTCGCGGCGAGCATGCCGCCCACCATGCCGGGCGTGATGCCCGGACGGTCCGCAATCGAATACGCGATGTAGCCCGACAGCACCGGCACCATCAACGCGAACGCGGACTTTGCGCCGATCTGGAACAGCGCCCATGCCAGCGTGCCTTTGTGCGCGTCGTCGAATGCGTAGATGCCGCCCAGCGCAAACGAAATGGCGATCAGAAGGCCGCCCGCCACGACGAACGGCAACATGAACGACACACCGGTCATCAGATGGCGGTAGGGACCGGAGGCTTTTGCCGAGCGCTGCTTTTTCGCCGCCGCAACCTGGTCCGCGAGCGCGGACCCGGCCGCGCCCGCCGCGCCGGCGCCGCCCGCATTCCCTTGCGAAGCGCGCGCGTTGCCGTCAGCCGTCGCTTCTTCAATCGCTCGCTGGATCAGTGCCGCGCCCTTGCCGATCGCGCCTTTTGTGCCCGTTTCGTAGATGCGCTTGCCGCGAAAGCGGCTCTTGTCGACCTGCGTGTCGGCGGCGATGACGACGAGGTCCGCCGCGGCGATCTGCTCGTCGCTCAACGTGTTCTGCGCGCCGACGGAACCTTGCGTCTCCACGTGGATCTCGTGACCGAGCGACTTCGCGCCTTGCGCCAGTCCTTCGGCGGCCATGAAGGTGTGCGCGATGCCGGTCGGACACGAAGTGATCGCGACGATCTTCAGCGCGCGGGCGGCGGCTTGCGTGGCTTGCCCGCTCGTCGGCGGCTGCGGGCTCTGGGCCACACCCGCGCCTGCACCCGCCGTGACGCGTGCGAGCACGGCATCGGCTTCGCGAATGGCGTCGTCGAGCGAAACGCGGTGAATGGTCTTGCCCGCAAACGGCGTTTCGTCGACGCGCGCGTCGGCGTCCGCCGCGATCAGCACGGCTTGCGCCGCGTCGATCTGCGCGGCGTTCAGCGCATCGTGCACACCGAGCGCGCTGCGGGTTTCGACGGCGAGCGAAGCGCCGCGTTTTTGCGCCGCGCGGTTCAAGGCCTGCGCCGCGACCATCGGCGACGCGCTCTGTTGCGGGGACGATACCAGTCCAATCAGCTTGTCCATTGCTCTCTCTGGCTTACACGGCTTGATGTTGGGTCACGCGCAGCGGCTTCGCGGCGACGCTGAAGGTACGCAGTTCGACTTGCGCGGCGAGGGCGTCGAGCGTCGCGCGATCCGGCAGATGCGGGCCGACACGCGCGAGCTTGCCGGCGGCGAAGGCCGTCGCGCGTCGGCCGGCCTCGGGCCACGAACGCCCTTCGGCGAGACTGGCGACGAGGCCCGCGACGAGCGCATCGCCGGCGCCGACGGTGCTCGCCACCGGCACGCGCAACGGCGCGGCGCGCCAGCCTTCGCAGGCCGCGGCGCCGTCCTGCGGTTGCACCTGCAATGGCGGGCGCGCGACGCCGAGCGCGCCGCGCTCGCCAAGCGAAACCACCACATGGCGGATGCCGCGTTCGACCAACTCGCACGCAGCCTCGATCAACGCGTCATCGTCGGCGAGCGAGCGGCCCAGCGCGGCTTCCAGTTCCGCGCGATTCGGCTTCACGAGATCGGGCAACTCGCCGGGTTGGCTGGCGGCGAGGGCTTCGGCGAGCGGCGCGCCGCTTGTGTCGAGCGCGACGCGCGCGCCCGCCGCATGCAACGCGCGCGTGAGCCGCCGGTAAAACGACACGTCGACGCCCGGCGGCAAACTGCCCGCGAGCACAAACCAGCGTCCCGGCGCGGCGAGTTCGACCACGCGCCGCTCCAGTGCGTCGACATCGGCTGCGGTGGGCAGCGAGGTTGCGAGATTGATGTCAGTGGTTTGGTCGCGCGCGGTATCGACGAGCTTCACGTTGATGCGCGGGCGCCCGGCAATCCGCACGAAGCGGTCGACGATCTGCTTGTCGGCGAACAGCGCATCGAATGCGGCGGCGTCGTCGGAACCGAGCAGGCCCGTGACGAGGGTCGCGATGCCGTAGTCGGCGAGACAGCCCGCCACGTTCACGCCCTTGCCGCCCGCGTTGAATTCGAGCGATGCCGCGAGGTTGACCTCGCCGAGTGCGAGATTCGCGACGCGCACGGTCTGGTCGAGCGCCGGGTTCGGCGTAACGGTGACGACCGTGTTCATGCGGCCGCCTTGATTTCGGTGGTTTCCAGCGCGCGAACCGCGTCGACGTCCTCGCACTCCAGCGCGCGGCGCGCGAGCGCCTGCAACGCGTCGAGGCGCGATGCGCGCAGCCGCGATTTCACGGCGGGAATGTCGCGCGCGCTCATCGACAGTTCGTCGACGCCGAGGCCCGCGAGAATCGACGCGCCGAGCGGATCGCCCGCGAGGCCGCCGCACACGCCGACCCATTTGCGGTGACGGCGCGCGCCCTCGACGGTCTGCCGGATCATGCGCAGCACGGCCGGATGCAGGCTCTCGGCCATGCGCGCGAGTTCCGGGTGTTCGCGGTCGACGGCAAGCACGTACTGCGTGAGGTCGTTCGTGCCGATCGAGAAGAAGTCGACGAGCGCGGCAAAGTGATCGGCGAATGCCGCCGCCGACGGCGTTTCGACCATGATGCCGAGCGGCACTTTGGGCGCGTCCAGTTCCGCGCGCACGGTTTCGGCGAGCGCGAGCGCCTGACGCGCTTCGTCGAGCGTGGAAACCATCGGGAACATGATCCACAGCGGACCTTCCTTGGCCGCGCGGTAGAGCGCGCGCAACTGCGGCACGAACAGATCGGGGCGGCGCAGGCACAGGCGCAGCCCGCGCACGCCGAGGAACGGATTCGCCTCGTGCGGCAGGTTCAGATAGGGCACCTGCTTGTCGCCGCCAATGTCGAGCGTGCGAATGATCAGATGACGGCCACCGCTTGCTTCGACCATGCGCCGGTAGCAGTCGTACTGTTCGTCCTCGCTTGGCGCGTCGTGGCGCTCGAGGAACAGAAACTCCGTACGCATGAGGCCTACGCCGTCCGCGCCGTTCGAAATCGCGTCGCGCACCTGATCCGGACGCGTGATGTTCGCGCCGATTTCGAGCACGTGGCCGTCGAGCGTCGCGGCGGGCAGCGCGCGGTTGGCGGCGGCGCGTTGCGCGGCATCGGCGAGCTGGGCCTGCGTTTGCCGTGCGCGCTCGAGGTCTTGCGCGGACACGCCCACATACAGACGGCCGCTCGTGCCGTCGAGCACCGCGGCGCTGCCGTCGGCCACATCCATCAGCGCGGCGCCGCACGCGACCGCGGCCGGCACGCCGAGCGTGCGCGCGAGAATCGCGGTATGCGAGGTCGGGCCGCCCGACACCGTGCAGAAGCCGAGCGTGACGGCGGGGTCGAGCATCGCCGTGTCCGACGGCGTCAGATCTTCGGCGATCAGGATCGCGGGCGTGTCGAAGCGCGCGTTTGCCGCGACCTCTTCGCCGAGATGCTTCAGCACGCGCCGCGCGACGTCGCGCAGATCGGTCGCGCGCGAGGCGAGGAGCGGATCGGGCAACGCGGCGAGGCGCGCCGCCTGCCGCTCGGCCGCCTGATGCCAGGACCACGCGACGCCGTGTCCGTCGACGAGCAGACGCGCGGCTTCGGCCAGCAACTCTGTGTCGTTGAGCAGTTCGCGGTGCGCCGCGAAGATCGCGCCTTCCTCCGCGCCGAGGCGCGCGGTCGTGTCGCGCGCGAGCGCGTCGAGCTCGTCGGCGGTCAGACGCAAGGCGGTTTCCAGCCGATGCGTGGCTTCCAGCGTGTCGCCGGGCTCATCCGCGATGTCGAGTTGCGCCGTGCGCATCACGCGAATCGGGCCGATCGAAAACCCCGGCCCCGCGCTGACGCCTTCGAACATCGTGGCGGGATCGGCGGGCTCCCACGACACCGGCTGCGCTTTCTGGCGACGCGCGCGGGCCGCGGCGGCGCGCTCGTGCTCCTCGGCCGACAGCGCTTCAATGGTGCGCTTGAGCGCGGTGAGCGCGTCGGCGGCATCGACGCCCTGCGCCGACAGCACGAGCTGCGCGTTGGCGGTCGCGCCCAGTTGCAGCAGGCTCACGAGATTCTTCGGGTCGGCGGCCAGTTTGCCGTTGCGCACGCGCAAGGCGGCCTGATAGCGCTTCGCGGTGGCGACCCACGCGCTTGCCGGGCGCGCGTGCAGCCCGTGCGGATAGTCGAGCACCAGTTCCACCCGCTGCGCGAAGTCCGCGGGCGTGCTCTCGACCACGCTTGACGCCGTTGCCAGGCCTGCGCCGGCGCCGTTCAGCGCGTCGACGATCAGGCTCGGGTCGCGCGCCTCGACGAGCGTGCGCAGTTTGTCCGCGTCGCCGATCAGACGCGTGAGGCGTTGCAGCAGCGCAATGTGTTCGTCGGACTGAGCGGCAATGGCCACCACGAGGTTGGCGCGCTCGCCGTCCTGCCATTCGACGCCTTCGGGCAACTGCAGCACCGCGACGCCGGTGCGCCGGATCAGGTGACGGTCTTCCTGCATGCCGTGCGGAATGGCCACGCCGCTGCCCAGATAAGTGTTCGAGACGGTCTCGCGTCCGTGAAGACTCTCGACATAGCCGGGCTCGATATAACCGGCAGCGGCCAGCAGTTCGCCGGCCTGAACGATCGCGTCGTGTTTCGAACTGGCCCGTGCGTTCAATCGAACCAGCTCCGCGGTAAGCAGCGACGGCATCGCGTCTCCTGAAATCGAATCGTTGAAGTGGATGTTATTGGAATCGATACCACTTTTTCCGTCAAGCTTTAACCGGGCTTCTGCGATCCAGTGGAAAATGGGCAAAGACAGGTAGAATGGCTTCAAACAGCCGAGCCGCCTGTCTCAGGCGGTGGCGGGCGAGCGGCCGGATCGGCTGACAATCCAGGGAAAATACCGAGCGATTCAAGGAATCGATACCACTTTCATGAATCTACGAATCAAGGATGTTGCAGAAGCCGCCGGCGTGTCGGTCACGACCGTCTCGCGCGTGCTGTCCAACAATGGGCCGGTCCGCGAAGCGGTGCGTCAGCGCGTGCTCGGCGCGATCGAGCAGCTCGGTTACCGCCCGAACGCTGCTGCGCGCCGCCTGCGTTCCGGCGATACGGCGACCATCGGCCTGATCGTCTCGGACGTGCGCAATCCGTTCTTCACCGAAGTAAGCCGCGCCGTGGAAGACGCCGCCTACCAGCAGGGCCTGCGTGTGATTCTCTGCAATACCGACGAAAACCCCCAGAAAGAGGCGATGTATCTGCGCCTGATGGAAGAAGAGCGCGTCACGGGCTGCATCTATTCGCCCACTCACGACGCGGCGCAGCGCTTCAAGGCCGACGCTTACGATTTTCCCGTGGTGATGATCGACCGCGCGGCGCCGGCGGGCAGCGCGGACGCCGTCGTGCTGGATAACCGCGACGCGGCGGCGCGGCTCGTCGAGCATCTGGTCGAGCGCGGCTGCCGGCGCATTGCCGGGCTCTTCGGCAACGCGAGTACCACGGGCCGCGAGCGCCACGACGGTTTTGCGCAGGCACTTGGCCGGCATGGCTTGCCGGTGCTGGCGGAATTCGTCGAACCGAATCCGGCCAGCGCGCTCGAGCATGTCGGCGCATGGCTCGCGCGCGAGGCGGCGGAGCGGCCCGATGCGATTGTCGCGAGTAACGGTTTGCTGCTGCTCGGCGCGTACCGCGAAATGCGCGCGCGTGGGGTGACGCCCGGCACCGACATCGCGCTCGCCGGATTCGACAACGATTCGTGGACGGACCTCGTCACGCCGGGCATCACCGTGGTGGCGCAGCCGGTGTATGAAATCGGCAAGATCGCGATGCAATTGCTTACCCAGCGTCTCGCGGATCCTGCCATGTCCACGCGTTCCCTCGTGTTGCCGGGCGAGCTCGTGATTCGCGAGTCCACGGCGGCGCGTAAGGCGTTCGCGGATTGATCCGCGCAAAGCGTGCATGCTGGTACATGACTTGCTGTGCTGCGAGAGCTTTTCTCTTGCCAATCGTCATACATGCACCGAACAACGAGTCCCTGTCAAAGGTGGAGCGCCCGCCAGGTGCGGGTATTGCACGAGGTGCCGCGTGTCCTCGTGGTCGACGACAACGAAGGCGCGGCAGAAGCGCTCGCGACCTATCTGTCCTATGAAGGTGTGGAAGCGCGCGCGGCGAACGGTTATAACGAGGCGTTGAATTGCGTGAAAGATTGGGTGCCCGACGTGGTGGTGCTCGACATCATGATGCCGGGCCGCGACGGCTACGAAACGGCAAGCGCGCTGCGCACGTATCTGCCCACGCCGAGCCTCGGCATTGTCGCGTTCACCTCGCTCGATGAGCAGCATGTGCGGGAAACCGGCCGCGGTCGCCATAATTTCGACGGTTATTGCCAGAAGGGCACCGCGCCGAATGTCCTGCTTGCGTTGATGCGCAATCTCTGGCGCGACAGGAACTGAAGCGTTGGACCATCGAGTCGTGCGGGCTGCCTTGCGCGGCAGCCGCGCGCCGCTCATCAACCTTTGATGTGCTCGCTCGACAGCCAGCCGCCGCTCACGCCGATCTGGGCGATCTGCTTCGCCACGGCGTCGGCGAGGCGCGTTGCGTCGGCGGACACACCGGCGCGCTTCGTTTCCGTCACCGCGTGCAACCCGCCGCCCACTGCGGCCGACGTCGCGATATGGCCCGCTGCCGCGCCCACGCCCGCCGTTTCCACGACGCCCGGCGTCTTGCCGCTGTCGGCGCTCGCGTTGAAGCTCTGCACGAGGCGCGGCGCGCCGCCGGCGGGCTTATAGAAAATCTGCACCGAACTCGTGACCTCGCTTTTGCCTGCGCCGAAGCCGATCAGCACGCGTCGGCGCCGGTTGCCGGCGTCGATCGTATCGAAGCTGCCTTGCACCATCAGCACGTTCTGGTCCGCCGGCGCGGGAATGTCCGAGCGGATCGCGCGCAGACCCATCGACTGCAACTGGTGGACGATCTCATTCGCCACCTGCTCGCGGACCTGGGCGGCGTCGTCGGCCTGTTTCTGCGCCGAGGACGAGCCGTCGAACTGCGTCTTCATCTTCTGCAGGATGCCGCCGTCGAGCTTGACCTCGTCGGCACGGGCGTCGAACGTGTACACGTAGATGTTGTCCGGGCGCACGGCCGGCTGCGCGACTGCCGCGCTGGTGTTGGTGATGCTGCCGCCGGCGCAGCCGGTCAGCAAGGCGCTTGCGCTGACCATCGCGATGCAGGCGAAACGGGCGGAATGGCGTTGGATGAAGTGGATCGAGCTGAGCATGATGCGTCCTGTCGTCGGCACGCGGTGCCGTAGTCGTGGAACCTGTCTTTCCGATGATCGGCAACCGGGGGATCGTGATCATCGGCGACACGGTCGCGCGTGAAGCGTTCGTGATCTCATGCGTGCTGTTTCGTACGCACCGGCAGCGAAACGAAGTATGGGCGAGGACCCTCGCCGACTCCATCGAACAATTATTTCGAGCGATGTCACGCGCCGAACGGGCGTTTGAGGACGACAGGAATGCGGGATGAGGAAGCGGGACTGCGCGTAGGAGCGGCGCGCGATGCGGGTGCGATCAGTGCAAAGCCAGCGTGATGATGCAGCAGATCACGAACACGAGCAGAGCGCCGGCGACGGCCACATCGACTGGATAGCGCATGCTTCACCCGCACTGACGTTTAAACAGTCTTTATCGTAATCAACAGGAGGAAGACGAAAAAGCAGTCAGTGAACGGCAATGTGGTAGAGCCAACGCTGTGCGGCGAACGCGGGCCAATGCCGGTTCGCCGCTGTGTTTGCAGTGCGAATGCTTGTTACTGAGGCCTCGTTTGCTGTGCGTTATCGAACGTTGTACGCGGCGCTTTGTTGACTGCCGCGAGATCTTCGGACAGGCTCGCGCGCAACGTGGCGATCGCCTGATCGGGGTTGGCGGGCCTCAACTGTTCACGAGCGAGCGAGTCGTAGACGTAGTGGCGCAGCATCGGGTCCTGCGTCTTGTTGAGGACCTCGTGATAGACCGCGACGATGTCGCCGGGACGTCCGCTCAGTGCATACAGGCGGCGCAATTGTTCGAGGTCGTTGACGACGGCGAAGCCGGGGCCGATCGGACCCGTCGGACCCGCCGGCCCCATCGGACCCATCGCGCCGAACGGCGGCATGGCGTCATGCGCTCCGCGCGGGCCGTCGGCGTGCGGCGCGTCGCCGTGCGCATGAGTGGGCGGCGGTAGGACGTCTTCCGCGAACGCAGCGTGTGTGGCCGTGGCGGCTACGGTCAACAAGGCGGCCAGCGCCGCGCCGACTATCTGTTTTTTCATGAGGTCGCTCCCATCGACAGGCGCCGGCGCAAAGGTGCGCCGGCTTACGGAAACGATAGACGAGACTGCGTCTCGGCGGTTTACGGACATGTTTCCGCGCGCTTACGAAGCCTTGCTTCGCAAGGTGCGCAGGACCTGCTGCCGCGCATCGCGCCCGGCTCGGGAATGCCTCATGCGCTGGCGCAATAGCGTCGGATGGCGCATGATGGACGCAATGTGCCGTCCGACCCCACCATCGCGCGGCACAGCGGAAGCGCCCCGGTTCGCGTCGCGCGCATCATGCAGCGCAGACATGGGCGATCGTTCAACCGTAAAGGAGGAATTCGCATGGACCGACCTGATACCGCCAATCCGTTTGGCGATTTCACCAAAATGCTGGAGCAGTTCAAGCTGCCCGGCTTCGACGTGCCCGCCATCATGGAAGCGCGGCGCAAGGACGTCGAAGCACTGGTTCAGGCGAATCAGACGGCATTTCAGGGCATGCAGTCGCTCGCGCAGAAGCAGGCCGAGATGTTGCGCACCACGCTCGCCGAATTGCAGTCGCTCACGGGGCAACTGTCGGCGAGCGGGGCTGCGCCTTCAGCGAAAACCGCCGAGTTGATCCAGCAAAGCCTGCACAAGTCGCTCGCGGATATGCAGCAGCTCGCGCAGGCGGCGTATCAGACGCAAGCGGAGTCGTATGCGGTGATCGCAAAACGCGTCGAGGAAAACGTGCAGGAATTGCGCTCGCTCCTGCAGCAGCAACAGCAACAGAAGAAGTAAGCGCGTTCGGCCATGAACCGCCCGCGTGCGGCGCATGCCGTGCGCGAGTCCGGGCCGCGAATGGTCGGCGAGATTCGTCGAACGGTTCGCGGCTTTTTCATGGGCCGCGCCGTTTCAAGCGGCCTTCCAGTTCAGCGCGCGCTTACATTGCGGGTCACGATGCGCGCCACATGAATTTTTCTCTTCACGCGCCCGTTGTTTTCACGCAGCCGTTTGCTTTAAACGCGGCCGCAGCAGCCTGTTCGCCGGCGGGCGCCGCCTACAGCGCGGTCTCTCGCGAATGTCAAACGCCGCCAAACGGCGCATTTTCCCCGATGCGTTCAAATCAGCGCGCAAACGAGTGGGCGGCGAGCACGCCGCCTCTCAAGTTTCGCGCCGTCACTCCGTAGACGCATTCACGCAGCAGAACCCAACCCGCGCAGCCGGACCGTCGTGAACGCATCTGCGCCACCCGCGGACCTGCCCGTTTAGCGTCGCGTTCGTGACGGCCATGGCTTGTCGCGAGCGTTTCACCTCGAAGGAATTCTCTTGAAACCGATGCTTTTTATCGGCATTGCCTGCGCAATGCTCGGCGCAGCCTGCGCGCTGCCGCGCGCCGCCCATGCGGCGCTAGGCCAGAACCTCATAAGCGTGGCGAGCGACGGCGCGCGCATGCATGCCGTGGCGCGAAGCGCATCGACGCAAAACGCGTATTCGGTGCATCTGATCACGCTGCCGTCCGGAACGCTCGTGCGCGAGTATGTGGCCGCCAACGGAATCGTGTTCGGCGTCGCGTGGGAAGGTCCGACCTTGCCCGATCTGAAGACCGTGCTGGGCGCGTCATTCGATGCCTACGTCGCCGCGAGCGCGGTGCGCCGCGGCAACCCGCTCGCCGTGTCGGGCGGCGATCTGGTCGTGTACTCGGGCGGACATCTACGCGCCTTCTCCGGTTACGCGTATCTGCCGCAAGCGCTGCCCGCGGGCGTCGATCCCGCGGCTATTCAATAAGGAAGCGGCCATGCGTCACACCTTTACACTGACTTCTGCGCTTTTTTCTGCCCTTGCTTCTGCCTTGTGCGCCGCGCTCTTCGCGTTGGCCCTCGGCGGCTGCGGCGGGGGCGGCGGTTCGGGCGGATCAGGCGGTTCGGCGGCCTCGAACGCGTCGACCCCTTCAACCGCCGGCCCGACCGTGACCAACACGACGCCCACGCCGCAAGCGCTCGCCGCCAATGCCGTGCGCGTGACAGTGGACGCGGGCGTCAGCAATGTGCCGAACATGCCGTTCGTCAGCCTGACCGTTTGCGCGCCGGGCACCGCCCAATGCCAGACCATCGACCATGTGCTCGTCGATACCGGCTCGTGGGGCGTGCGCGTGTTCGCGTCGCAACTGCCCGCGTCGATGGCGCTTCCCCAGCAGAAGGATGCATCCGGCAACCTCGTCGCCGAATGCATGCAGTTCTTCAACGGCTTTACGTGGGGCGCAGTAAAGCTGGCCGACCTCCAGATTGCCGGCGAGAAGGCCGCGTCGTTGCCCATCCAGGTGATCGATCCGAACTACGCTTCAGTGCCGTCGGATTGCGCGAGCGTCGGCGTGGCGCGCAATACGCCGGCGATGTTGCAGGCCAACGGCATTCTCGGCATCGGCGTGTTCAAGCATGACTGCGGCGCGAACTGCGTGGCGCAGGCCTTGCCCGGCACGTACTACGGTTGCAGCGGCACGGCCTGCACGTCGATCGCGTTGGCCGAAGCGCTGCAGGTCGCCAATCCGATTCCCTACTTCGCCGCCGACAACAACGGTTCGCTGCTGAGCCTCCCCGCGGTGGCTGGCGGCGCGCAGTCGGTGACGGGGCAGCTCGTGTTCGGTATCGGCACGCAGAGCAACAACACGCTCGGCAGCGCGCAGGTGATCGGCGTGAGTCCGTCGAGCGGCACGTTCACGACCGTGCACGACGGCACGACCTATTCGCGCAGTATTCTGGACAGCGGCTCGACCGGGCTGTTCTTTCGCAGCAGCGCACTACCGGTGTGCGCGAGCCCGAACAACGCCTATTACTGCCCGGCGTCGACCGAGCAACTGAGCGCCATGATCCAAGGCGTGAACGGCTCGACCAGTGCGGTCAATTTCAGCGTGGCGAATGCGAACGCCGTCGCGCAGACGTATGCGGGCGATTCCGCGTTGCCGCTGTTGGCAGGTCCGGCTTTCGTGACGCCGTCCATTTTCGATTGGGGCTTGCCGTTCTTCTACGGGCGCAACGTCTATGCCGCCATCGAACAGCAGCCGACGCCGGGCGGCAGCGGTCCTTACGTCGCGTATTGACGCTCAGGCCGGGTTCGCGGCGCGCTTCTCGTGCTGCGGTCCCGGCGCCGACGATTGATCTCCCGCCTCCGCAATCACGCGATGCACGAAGCGCAGCTTGTCGATCACCGGCGGGGCCAACGTGAACGGATAGCCGTCCGGCATGCCGAGGCTGCGATTCAGACTGTTCAATGCATACGTAAGCGGAAACCAGCGCTTCATCAGATTATCGAAACTCGCATCTTCAACGGGCGTGCGGTCGGTCAGCGTGGGCGCGACCGGGTCGTCGGGCAGCAGCGCGACGCCGTAGGACGTCGAGGTATCGAGCACGTCGACAATCAACATGTAGTGCGCCCACGTTTCGGCCCAATCTTCCCACGGGTGCATCGTCGCGTACGCGCTGATGTACGACGCCTGCCAGTCGGCCGGCGCGCCGTCGCGATAGTAGGCGTCAAGCGCTTCGCCATAGTCGGCGCGCTCGTCGCCGAAAAGCGCGCGGAACGGTTCGAGCCAGCACGGGTTGTTTTCCACGAGCCGGCTGAAATAGTAGTGGCCGGTTTCGTGGCGGAAGTGGCCGAGCAACGTGCGGTACGGCTCGCCCATCGCGGTGCGGACTTTCTCGCGATGCGCGTCGTCGGCTTCGGCGATATTCAGCGTAATGAGCCCGTTGTCGTGGCCGGTCATCACGCGCGAGCCGTCGCCGCCGTCCTCGAGAAATTCGAATGCGAGACCTTGTTCGGGGTCTTCCAGGCGCGATTTTACGTCGAGCCCGAACTCGCCCAGCGTGTAGAGCAAGCGCCGTTTCGCCACTTCCAGGCGATACCAGTACAGCCGGTTATCGGGCGCGCCGAGGTTCGGAATGGTGCGGGTCAACTGGCAGGCGCGGCACAGCGTATCCGGCGAGTCGGCAGGAATCATCCAGTTGCAGACGTTTTCGACCGCGTAGTTGTGGCATTGCTTATAGAGCGCGCCGCCGGCTTGAGGATGGAGGCTGCGCCAGCGGGCGTCGCCTGACTCTTCGAAAGCGCTGATCTCACGCAGTTCGGGCACATAGCCGAGCAGCGCCTCACAGCGTTCGCAGCGGACGTTCTCGAAGAATACGAGGTGCGAGCAGTGGTTGCAGTGGAACGTTTTCATGGACGAAGCCCTGGCGGCGGGCCGGCAGTAAGAGCATGGAGGCTGCGCAATGATCATGCCGCATTTGCCAGACGTCACCGGTTTAACGCACAGTATGGGCATGATCGTGCATCGGCGTTGCCTCGCTTTGGTGCATGCCCGTCGCTGATGGGCGCGCGGTTGTCCGACTGCGGCGGCATAGGTGTTCCGACGAGGTGTTCGGACGAACGGCATAAAGCTTGCTTTTTCGGCGGGCTGCCAATCCAGACAGGAGTCCAGTGTGTCCATTCGCGTAGCGTTGAATCACGTCACACATTACCGTTACGACAGGCTGGTTGCGCTGTCGCCTCAAGTGGTGCGGCTCAAGCCCGCGCCGCATTGCCGGACTCCCATTGTTTCCTACTCGATGCGGGTCGAGCCGGCCGAACACTTCATCAACTGGCAGCAGGATGCGTTCGCCAACTATCAGGCGCGCCTCGTGTTTCCGGACAGGACGCGTGAGTTCAAGGTGACCGTCGATCTGGTCGCCGAAATGGCTGTCTACAATCCGTTCGACTTCTTTCTCGAGCCGTCCGTCGAAGAGTTTCCGTTCGACTACGCGCCGGACGTGGCGCTCGAACTCGCGCCGTATCGCGTGAAGCGGCCCATGACGCCGCGCTTCGCGGAGTTCGTCCGCAGCATCGACCGCAAGCCGACCGGTACCGCCGATTTTCTCGTCGCATTGAATCAGCGGCTGCAGCGCGAGATCCGCTATCTGATCCGCATGGAGCCCGGCGTGCAGACGCCCGAGCAGACGCTCACGAGCGGCGCCGGTTCGTGCCGCGATTCCGGCTGGCTGCTCGTCGAGACCTTGCGCCAGCTCGGCCTCGCGGCGCGCTTCGTGTCGGGCTATTTGCTGCAACTCGCGCCCGACATCAAATCGATCGACGGCCCGAGCGGCACCGAGGTCGATTTCACCGATCTGCACGCCTGGTGCGAGGTCTATCTGCCGGGCGCGGGCTGGATCGGCCTCGACCCGACCTCCGGGCTGCTGGCGGGGGAAGGCCACATACCCGTCGCCTGCACGCCGGAACCGGGCAGCGCGGCGCCGATTTCCGGCGCGGTGGACGAGTCCGAGGTCGAGTTCAGCCACACCATGTCGATCACGCGCGTGCTGGAGACGCCGCGTGTCACGAAACCGTACAGCGACGAACAATGGAACGACGTGCTCGCGATGGGCGCCGAGGTCGACCGGCAGCTCGCCGACATGGACGTGCGCCTGACGATGGGCGGCGAGCCGACCTTCGTGTCGGTGCGCGACCGCGACGCGGCGGAATGGAACACGGACGCGCTCGGCCCGACCAAACGCGGCTATGCCGTCGCGCTGATGGACAAGCTGCGTGCGCGCTACGGCGCCAACGGCTTCCTGCACATCGGCCAGGGCAAGTGGTATCCGGGCGAGCAGCTGCCGCGCTGGGCGATGTCGCTCTACTGGCGCGCCGACGGGGAGCCGTGCTGGCAGAACCCAGAGCTATTCGCCGACGAGCGCGAACCCGGCACTTACACGGCCGCCGACGCGCAGCGCTTCATCCGGCATCTCGCCACGAAACTCGCGCTCGACGAAGACTGCATTCAGCCCGGATTCGAAGACGTGTGGTACTACCTGTGGCGCGAGCGCCGCCTGCCGGTCAACGTCGATCCGTTCGACGCGCGTCTTGACGACGAACTCGAGCGTGTGCGGTTGCGGCGCGTGTTCGACGCCGGCCTCGGCGGTGTGACCGGCTACGTGCTGCCGCTCGCGCGCGAGCGCGAGCTGGCCCACGCGTCGCCGAAATGGGTGACGGGCCGCTGGTTCTTCCGCGACGAACGCATGTACCTGATTCCCGGCGATTCGCCGATGGGTTACCGGCTGCCGCTCGATTCGCTGCCGTGGGTGTCGAAGATCGACTATCCGTATCAGCACGCGCACGATCCGTTTGCGCCGCCGGTGCCGTTGCGCCCGGCCGCGCAGTTGCGCATGCAGTACGACGGCGAGCGGCCCGCCCTGAGCGCCGCCGACGCGCGGCGCGCCGCGGCGTTGTCGTCGTCGGCGGGGGATTTGCTGAGCGGCATGCCGGGCAGCGCCGTGCTCGCGTATGCGCCGCAGCGCGGGGAGGCGCAGGCCGAGGCGGCGCCCGCGCGCGGCACGTCGTCGAAGGACACCTTGCGCACCGCAATTTGCGTCGAGGCGCGCGATCCGAAGCGGGCGGCCGGCCCGAAGGCGGAAGCGGATGCGTTCGGCAGCGGCCGCGCGCTCCTGCACGTGTTCATGCCGCCGCTCACCCAGCTCGACGATTACCTGGATCTGCTGGCCGCCGTCGAAGCCACCGCCGCCGACTTGCGCATGCAGGTCGTGCTGGAGGGCTATCCGCCGCCACGCGACGCGCGCCTGAAGATGCTGCAGGTCACGCCCGACCCCGGCGTGATCGAAGTGAACATTCATCCGGCGGCGAACTGGGACGAGCTCGTCGATCACACGGAGTATCTGTACGACTCGGCGGCGCACAGCTATCTGAGCAGCGAGAAGTTCATGACCGACGGGCGCCATACCGGCACCGGCGGCGGCAATCATCTCGTGCTCGGCGGCGCGACGCCTGCCGACAGCCCGTTCCTGCGCCGTCCCGACCTGCTCGCGAGCCTGATTGCGTACTGGCACAACCATCCTTCGCTGTCGTACCTGTTTTCGGGACTCTTTATCGGACCGACGAGCCAGGCGCCGCGCATCGACGAAGCCCGCAACGATCAGGTCTACGAACTGGAAATAGCATTGCGCGAACTGCAGCGGCAGATCGATCTGCTAGGCGGCCGCGACAGCGCGAGCCTGCCCGCGTGGATGATTGACCGGTCGCTGCGCAATATTCTCATCGACGTGACGGGCAACACGCACCGCGCCGAATTCTGTATCGACAAGCTGTATTCGCCCGACGGCCCGACCGGGCGCCTCGGCCTGCTCGAACTGCGCGGTTTCGAAATGCCGCCGCACGCGCGCATGAGCCTCGTGCAGCAACTGCTGCTGCGCGCGCTGGTCGCGCGTTTCTGGCGCACGCCGTACACGCAGCGGCTCACGCGCTGGGGCACGGAACTGCACGACCGTTTCCTGCTCGGCACTTTCGTCAAGATGGATTTCGACGACGTGCTCGGCGAACTGAACCGCGAGGGCTTCGCATTCGACAGCCGCTGGTTTGCGCCGCACTTCGAGTTCCGTTTCCCGCTGGTGGGCGAGACGACCGTGAGCGGCGTGTCGCTGACCGTGCGAAATGCGCTCGAACCCTGGCACGTGATGGGCGAGGAGGGCTCGGCGGGCGGCACCGTGCGTTATGTGGATTCGTCGGTGGAGCGCCTCGAAGTGCGCGCGCTCGGCCTGAACGAAAACCGCCACGTGTTGACGGTCAACGGCGTGCCCGTGCCGTTGCAGCCGACCGGCCGCGTCAGCGAATATGTGGCCGGCGTGCGCTTTCGCGCGTGGTCGCAAGCCTCGGCGCTGCATCCGACCATCGGCGTGGATGCGCCGCTCACGTTCGACCTCGTGGATACATGGAATGGCCGCTCCATCGGCGGATGCCAGTATCATGTCGCACATCCGGGCGGGCGCAACTATCAGACCTTCCCGGTGAACGCTTACGAGGCGGAAAGCCGGCGGCGCGCGCGCTTCTTTGCGTCGGGGCATACGCCGGGGCCGCTCGCGGTGCAGGCGCCGCAGCGCAGCCTCGAATTTCCGTTCACGCTGGACCTGCGCTACTGGTAACGCGGCTCACTCTTAACAAGAACGATACGACCTTGGCTTTTCAATCGACTTTTCCCTTCGAAACGTCCGCGGCGCATGCGGACGCTTCGTCCCTGTTGCGGCTTGTGCCCGCGCACGAGGGACATTGGGACGAGTTGCGCGATGCGTCCGGCGCATTGCGCGAACCGTGGCGGCAGTTTTTCGAGCGGCTCGGCGAGGACGGCATTGCGCGGCTGGAGGGTCATCGCGCGTCGGTCGCGCAGCAGATCCGCGACAACGACATCAGCTACAACGTCTACGCGGACAACGGCGAGCCGCGCGCGTGGGCGCTCGATCTGCTGCCGTTTCTGATCAGCGAGGGGGAGTGGGCGCAGATCGAGCGCGGCGTGACGCAGCGCGCGCATCTGCTGAATGCGGTCGTCGCGGATATTTACGGGCCGCAAACGCTGCTTCAGCGCGGCCAGTTGCCGCCCGCGCTGGTGTTCGGCCACCCTGGCTACCTGCGCTCGGTGAAGGGCTACGCGCCGCCTGGCGGGCAGTTTCTGCAGGTGGTCGCGGTGGACCTCGCGCGCGCGCCCAACGGCGACTGGACGGTGATGGCGCATCGCACGGAGGCGCCTTCGGGCCTCGGCTATGCGCTTGAAAACCGGCTGATCGTGTCGTCGCTCTTCGTCGATCCGTTCCGCGCAATGCATGTGAGCCGTCTTGCGCCCAGCTACTCGCAGCTGATTTCGACGCTCGTGCAGGCGGCGCAAGCCACGATGAGCGACGACCCGTCGCGCGCGGACAGGTCGCCCCACATCGCATTCCTGACGCCCGGGCCGTTCAGCGAGACCTACTTCGAGCACGTGTTTCTCGCGCGTTACCTGGGCGTGACGCTCGTCGAGGGCAAGGACCTCACAGTGCGCGACGACATGCTTTATCTGAAGACGCTCGCCGGTCTCGAGCGCGTGCATGTCGTGCTGCGCCGTCTGGACGACGCGTTCTGCGATCCTGTCGAATTGCGCGCCGATTCGACCATCGGCGTGCCCGGCCTGTTGCAGGTGATGCGCGCGGGCAATGTGATCGTTTCGAATGTGCCTGGCGCCGGTTTTGTGGAATCGCCGGCGCTGCACGGATTCTTGCCGGGCATTGCCGAAGTGCTGCTCGACGAAGACCTCGTTCTGCCGAGCGTCGCGACATGGTGGTGCGGCGAAAAGGCCGCGCGCGAGCACGCGTTCGCGCATCTCGACGAAGCGCTGATCGTGCCGACGTGGCCCCTTGCCGCGCGCGATGCGCCGCTCGGCGTGGAGCAGGGCAAGCAGCGGCTCGGCGCGTGGCGTGAGCGGATCGAGGCGGCGCCCGGCAGTTACACGGTCCAGCAGGCGCAGCGTTTTTCGTGCACGCCGCGTTACGAGGACGGCACCCTCGGCGCGCGTCCGTCGGTCTTGCGCGCGTACGCAATCGCGGATGTCAACGGCGGCTGGCACGTCATGCCGGGCGGCTTTACGCGGATGGCCGGCGAACGGCGCTCGACCGTCTCCATGCAATACGGCGGCAGCAGTGTCGACACATGGGTGCTGTCGAGCCAGCCCACCTCGACTTTCACGCTGCTCCCTTCGCCGATGCAGCCCGCCGACCTCGCGCGCAAGCATCGCACCGTGTCGAGCCGCGCCGCGGAAAACCTCTTCTGGGCCGGCCGTTACGGCGAACGGGCGGAGAACAATGTGCGGCTGTTGCGCTTCATTCTCGGCTCTCTTGAAGGTAACGATGCGGAAGCCATGTTTGCGACGCTCGTCGAGCTCGCGCTGCATTGCGGGCTCGTGCAGCCGGGCGACATGTCCGCGCCGCATACCCCACAAGCTTTCGAGCGGGCGCTGGTCGCCAATCTGAGCGAGAGCACGGGCGCGGCGAGCATCGGTCAGAACCTGAGTTGCCAGGCGCGTTCGAACGGCGAGGTGCGCGGGCGTTTGTCCAACGATCATTGGCGTACGATTCTCGCCTCGCGTAACGATTTCCGCGACGCCTTGCAAACGTTGATGCCGGTTGCGGGTTCCAACGGTGCTCCACACCAGGCTCAGCCGAACGGCGGAGCGAATGACACGCGCCGTTATGACCGCGTCACGCTGATGAACGCGCTCGAACGCCTGTCCGTGCAGTTGTCCGCGATCAGCGGCGCGCAAGGCGACCGCATGACACGCGACGAAGCCTGGCGGCTGCTTTTCGCCGGGCGGCACATTGAACGCGTGTCGGCGATGAGCGCGTTCGTGCGCATCGTAGCCGAGAAAGGCCAGCTTGCGACGCCCGCCGGTTTCGATCTGCTGCTGCAGTTGTTCGACAGCACCCTCACGTATCGCGCGCTTTATCCGGGGCGTTTCGAAGTGCCGGCGCTGCTCGATCTGCTTGTCATAGAGCCGACCAACCCGCGCGGCATTTACGGCGTGTATGACCGCTTGCGCAAGAAGCTGGACGAGATCGCGGTCGCCGCGGGCAGTGCGCGGCATCGGCCGTTCGCGGAGTTGATGCCGCCCACGGCTTCGCTGCCGGCGCTCGCGTCGCTGTGCGAAGCGGATTCGAATGGCGCTTACGCGGCTTTGATCAGTGTCTGCGATCAGATCGGCAGTTTCGCCGGCGCGGCCGCGCATGAAATCAGCGCGCGTTATTTCAGCCACGCCAGTACGGTTGCAGCGCAGGTGTGGTCATGAAAAGTGCGCCCATCGTGCTGTCGGTTTCGCATCGGACTACGTATCATTACTCGACGTATGTGGAGACTGCGCAGCATCTGGCCACTATCCGTCCTATCGTCTGCGCATGGCAGCGGGTTGTTTCGCACGGCGAACGCATCGAGCCGCAGCCCTCGTATGTGAATAGCCGTATCGACGCATTCGGCAACGACGTCCTGTATTTTGCGCTCGACGCGCCGCACGAGCGTCTGCAACTGGTCAGTGAAACCACCGTGGCGCTGACGCCGCGCTGGACGAACCTGGACCCCCACACCACACCCGCCTGGGAAGAGGTGGCCGAGGCGCTCGAATTTCGCGTTGGCGGGCAGTTCCGCCCCGAGATGGAGTTCTGCTTTGCGTCGCCGAATGTCGTGCCCGGACCGTCGTTGCGCGCGTATGCGCTGCCGAGCTTCCCGGTGGGCATGCCGATTGCCGCAGGCGCGATCGACCTGATGCACCGCATTCACGCGGATTTTGCTTACAAGCCGTCCGCCACCATGTTCGATACGCCCGCCGAACGCGCGTTCGACTTGAAGAGCGGCGTCTGCCAGGACTTCGCGCAGGTCATGATCGGCTGCTTGCGCTCGCTGGGTTTGCCGGCGCGCTATGTGAGCGGCTACCTGCGTAACGATCCGCCGCCGGGCCAGCCGCGGCTGATCGGTGCGGATGCGTCGCACGCATGGGTGTCGGTGCATTGTCCCGGCAGCGGCTGGATCGATCTGGATCCGACCAACGACGTACTCGCCGACACGGACCACGTCACGCTTGCCATCGGCCGCGATTACAGCGACGTGTCGCTGCTGCGCGGTATGATTCTCGGCGGCGGCGCGCACCGCGTGGAAGTGGGCGTCACCGTGCTGGCGCTCTAGTTCCGGGACTGTCGGCAACAAAAGCCCTTGACTTAGTGCATATGCACACATAGACTGCGTAGCATGAACCGCCCACTCTCCTACGACGAATGCAACTGCTTTGCGCTGCGCCAGGCGGCGCGGCACATTACGCAGCTCTATGAGCGCCATCTCGGCGCGGTCGGGCTAACGGCGGCGCAGTTCACCATTCTCGCCAAGCTGGCCCGCACGCCCGGCGTGCCGATCCTCGATCTGGCGGATGCCATGGTGATGGAGCGCACCACGCTCGTGCGGGCAATGAAACCGTTGCAAAGAGACGGCCTCGTGGTCTCCGAACCGGCGGAACATGATAGCCGGACCTATCTGTTCAGCCTGACGGAAGAGGGCGAAAAGACTTTTGACGAGGCGGTCATCGCATGGCGCGCGGCGCAAGACGAGTTCGAGAAGAAATTCGGTCATGGCCGCGCCAAGGCCCTGCGGGCCGAGTTGTTCAGCATTACAGGCTAGCTGGGAGATAGGAGCTCGCCGCATACGTTCGTCCCGGCGACTTTTTTTGGCTCTATATGTGCATATGCACTAACGGAGGAAACGTAGCAATGGAAGAATCGTTCGACGACGACTGCTTTGCGATCCGCCAGGCCGCGCGCCATGTCTCGCAAATCTACGACCGCCACCTTGCGAGTGTGGGCCTGACGATCACGCAGTTCTCGCTGCTGAGCAGGCTGCAGCGCACCGGCCCGATGACCATGAAGCAGTTGGCCGAGACCATGCGCATGCAGCGCACCACGCTCGTTCGCATCGTTCAGCCGTTGCGCCGCAACGGGCTGGTGTTGAGCGAAGCACCTCCGGCGGATGCGAGGGCGTTGTCCTTCAGCCTGACAAGTGAAGGCCACGCGCGGCTGGAAGCAGGGTGGAAGCATTGGCATGCGGCGCAAGCGGAATTCGAGCACAGCTTCGGCGGGCCGCGCGCGCGGGCGTTGCGCGGCGAACTGTTTGCCATGACAGGTCGCGTGTAATGCCGCGCAATGCGCTCGAGCTCGCCGCAATTGGGGAAATTCACGGGCGCGATCAGCATGCGCTATTTTTTTAACTCAACCAGTGCATACGCACACATAGTCATTATGTCCTCTACACCCTCGACTGTTGCGCCCGCGGGCGCCGCGCAGGCGGGCAAGCCCGCGGCGCGCATTCCGTGGATGCTGCTCGCGATCATCACGGTACTCGCCGTGCTCGCGCTCGCCGCGTCGTACTGGTTTTTCGTCGGCCGCTTCGTCGAATCCACGGACGACGCCTACGTGGGCGGCGACGTCACCGTCATGGCGCCGAAGGTGAATGGCTTTGTCGCCGATGTGCTCGTGCAGGACAACCAGTTCGTGCACGCGGGCCAGGTGCTGGTCAGGCTCGACGCCCGCGACTATGACGCGCGTCTCGCGCAGGCCGCTGCGGAAGTCAGCAGCGCGCAAGCCGCCGTGACCGAACTGCAGGCGAAGAAGTCGCTGCAGTTGGCCAACATCAACGAACAGGCTGCGGAAGTTCGCGCGTCGGGCGCGGAATTGACGCGTAGTGCGGCGGATCAACTGCGTTACCGCGAACTCGTGAAGGACGACGCAGTGTCCAACCAGGTCGTGGAGCGCGCCAATGCCGATTTGAGCAAGGCACACGCCGCGGTCGATCGCAGCAGTGCCGCGTTGATCGCTGCGCAGCGTCAGATCGCGGTGCTCGACGCGCAGATCGGCGATGCCGAGGCGCGCATCGCCACTGCGCAGGCGGCACAGCGCGTCGCGGCGCTCAATGTGGAGTACACCACGATTCGGTCGCCGATCGACGGCTATATCGGCAATCGCACCGCGCGCGTCGGCCTGCTTGCGAACACGGGCGTCTCGCTACTGACGGTGGTCCCCGCGAGCGGCTTGTGGATCGACGCGAACTTCAAGGAAGACCAGTTGAAGAAGATGCGCGTCGGCGACGCGGTGGACGTGGAGCTCGACGCATCGAGCCAGCACATGCACGGCGTGGTCGAGAGTCTTGCGCCCGCGACCGGCGCAACGTTCAGCGTGCTGCCCGCCGAGAACGCGACCGGCAACTTCACGAAAATCGTGCAGCGGGTGCCGGTGCGCGTGCGCCTGAACGTGCCGAAAGAGATGCAAGGCGTGCTGCGCCCCGGCCTCTCGGCGACGGTGAAGGTCCACGTCAATGCGTCGGCCACACCGGCTCGCGGGTAAGCCATCATGACTCAGGTTCCCGTCAATCCAGCCGATCAGCCGACACGCACCAAGGTGTTCGCCTTTGCGCTGATGTGTCTCGGCTTCTTCATGGCCACCCTCGATATCCAGATTGTCGCGTCGTCGCTCAAGGACATTGGCGGCGGCCTGTCCGCGAGCCAGGACGAACTCTCGTGGGTACAAACCTCGTATCTGATCGCCGAAATTCTCGTGATTCCGATGTCCGGCTGGCTCACGCGCGTGTTCTCCACGCGCTGGCTGTTCGCCTTCTCGGCCCTCGGCTTCACCGTGACCAGCATGTTGTGCGGCCTTGCATGGGACATCAATTCGATGATTCTGTTTCGCGGCTTGCAAGGTGCGCTCGGCGCCGCGATGATTCCGACGGTTTTTACCACCGCATTCGTGCTGTTTCCCGGCAAGCAGCGCCTGATTGCGTCGACCACCATCGGCGCGCTTGCCTCGCTCGCGCCGACGGTGGGTCCTGTAATCGGCGGCTGGATCACGTCGCAATGGTCCTGGCACTGGCTCTTCTATCTCAATCTCGCGCCGGGCCTCATCGTCGCACTGATGGTGCCGAAATACGTGCATATCGACAAGGCCGATCTGTCGCTGCTGAAGAAGGGTGATTACATAGGTATCCTGTTGATGTCGGGATTTCTTGGGTGCCTCGAATACGTGCTGGAAGAAGGGCCGCGCAAGAACTGGTTCGGCGACGACGTAATTATCATGTGTACATGGATCTCGGCGATTTGCGGTTTTCTCTTCGTCGTGCATGCGTTCACGGCGAAAGAGCCGATTGTCGATTTGCGCGCGCTCGCCATTCGTAACTTCGGCATTGGCAGTCTGCTTTCGTTTATTACCGGCATCGGCATCTTCTGCACGGTATTTCTAACGCCGGTGTTTCTGTCGCGCGTGCGCGGTTTCGACTCGCTGCAGATCGGTCTCGCGTTGTTGTCGGTCGGCTGTTTCCAGTTGCTCGCACTGGTTGCGTATTCCACGCTCGCGCGCTTTGTCGATATGCGTCTCCTCCTGGTGTTCGGCCTTGTCCTCTTTGGCATTGGCTGTTACCTGTATGTGCCGCTCACTCATGAATGGGGCTGGCATGAGTTGCTGGTTCCGCAGGCGCTTCGCGGCATCGGCCAGCAGTTCTGCATTCCGCCGATTGTGACGATGGCGCTCGGCTCGTTGCCGCCGTCGCGGCTTCGCTCGGCGAGCGGCCTCTTCAACCTGATGCGCAACCTGGGCGGAGCGATCGGCATTGCGGTGAGCAGCACGATGCTCAACGACCGGCTCAATCTGCACTACGAGCGGCTCGACGAACATCTGACAGCAGGCCGCCCCGCCGTCGAAGCAATCCTGCAACAGCAGGCTGCGCATTTCGCGGCAGTCGGCGGAAACGCACTGAACGCAGCTCACGCCGGACTCGGCGCATTGCATGCGGTACTGATGCGCGAAGCGCTCGTGCTGACTTTTTCCGACACTTTTCTTGCTGTGTCGCTGTGCTTTGTCGTGGGCCTGTTGAGTGTGTTCTTCTCACGTCCGTTCGGCAATACGGCGCCGCCACCCGACGCCCATTGAGGACTCCAATATGAAAACGACTGCTATCAGGCTCGTCGCAAGCGCTGCATTGCTGACACTGGCCGCGTGTGCGGTGCAGCCTGCCACGCACGCGGACCTGCCGCAAACGGTCGGCGCGCTTGCACCGGACGCCTGGAACGTGGATGCACCGCAAGACAGCGTGAATGCGAACGTATGGTGGGACCAGTTCGGCGATCCAGTGATGCATCGGCTCGTTGAATCCGTGCTGACCGGCAATCTGGACGTGCAGGCCGCCGTGGAGCGTGTCAGGCAGGCGCAGGATCTCGTCACGCAGAATCGCGCGGCATTGCTGCCTGAGCTGAATGCCGGCGCCAACGCAGCCTACTCCCGGCAGAACACGCCGCCGCCACTGGGCTACGTGCGTCAGGCCGGTGCCGGTTTGACAGCAAGCTGGACTCCGGACGTTTTCGGAGGCGAGCGTCTCGCCGTTCTGGCGGCGCAGGCCCAGGTGTCGGGCAAGCAGTCCGCACTGAACGAGGTGCGGCTCGCGCTTGCTGCGAATACAGCCGCCGCCTATATCGATCTGCGCTGGGCACAGGCGCAATTGAAAATTCTTCTGGATAACGAACAGATTCGCGAGCGCGCGCTGAAACTCACGCAACAACGTCTGCATTACGGCCTGTCGTCGCAGCTCGATGTGGCGCGCGCGCAAAACCAGTTGGACGACTTGCAGGCACAGATTCCACGCGTGCAGACCGTCGTACAGCATCAGCTCAGTCTGATCGCGGTCTACTCGGGACGCACGCCGGAAAGTGTGGATAGTCTGCTGCTCGCCGACGCACACGACATTCCGGCACCGGCGCAGCGCGTGCCGCAAACGCTGCCTTCCGAAGCGCTGTTGCAGCGCCCCGACGTGCGCACGGCCTATGCAGCGGTCGAGCAGCGCGCGGCGGAAGTGGGCGTCTCGAAGGCGGAGCGCTATCCGAAGTTCAAGCTCAATCTCGCCGACGGCTTGTTGGCGTCGTCGTATCTTGGACTGCCTACGCTGACCGACAATCTGTTTAGCGCGGCATTGAGCGCGACGAGCCCGATCTTCAACGCAGGCCGCATCAGCGCGAATATCGACGCGAGCGAGAGCAGAATGCGCGAATCGCAGCTCAGCTTGCGTCAGACCATGCTGCAGGCGCTAAAGGAAATCGAGGACAACCGCAGCGAACTGGTAAGCGGTGCCGTGCAGGTACAAAGGCTCGGAGGCGCGCTGGATGCGTCGAACCATGCGCTGCGTCTGTCGACCGAGCTGTACAAAGGCGGAGCGTCCAGTTTCCTCGATGTGCTTGCCGCGCAGGAGGCGTATTTGCGCGACGCTGAATCGTTGAATCAGGCACGGCGGGAGCACGCGCTCGCTGCAGTCGCGCTTTACCGCGCGCTTGGCGGCGGCTGGGACGTGCCCGAAACCGTGACGGCGGTTTCGGCGAACAACTGAGGTCTCACGTGGGCGAAGAGCCGCGAATGGCAGGGCTTGCAGGCATGGAGAATGCGTGCGGAAGGTCGAGCGAGTCGGGCGGTCGAGTCGGGTGGTCGGTCATGCCTCGCTGGCGATACAATCCGATGCATATCCCGCAGTCGACGAGGTCACCATGGCGCGGCCATTTTTCACGATCGGGCATTCCACGCGTACACTTTCCGAATTGATCGATCTGCTGAAAGATTCGGAGGTCGAATTATTGGTCGACGTGCGTAGCATTCCTCGCTCGCGGACCAATCCTCAATTCAATCGCGATACGTTGCCGGATTCGCTGGCACCCGCGCATATCGACTATGTGCACCTCGCGGAGCTGGGCGGACGGCGTAGCCGCCGCAAAGACGAAGGGCCGTCGGTGAACGGCTACTGGACGCATCCGGCGTTTCGCAACTATGCCGATTACGCCATGACCGAGGCCTTTCAAAAGGGGCTTGCGGAGCTGCGTGAGCTGGGTCACCGCCGTCGCTGCGCGATCATGTGCTCGGAAGCCGTGTGGTGGCGTTGTCACCGGCGCATCATTACCGACTATCTGTTGATGCGCGGCGAAACGGTATGTCACATCATGGGCCCGCACCATGTTGATGCCGCTACCGCCACGCCGGCAGCACAGGCGCAGCCGGACGGGCGGTTGGTCTATCCGGCCGAATCCGCTTCGCCCTGAAGCGGATCGGATAGCGGCCGGGCGGGCCTAGCCTGCCTTTCCGACCGGAGCGAAGCGACGTTTGCTGCGCGCCGGTGCGAGACGGCGGAACCGCTCTCTCTTGTGTTCTTCTTCGAAATGGCTGAGCGACGGCTTGACGAGATCACTGCGCGAGACGATGCCAATAAGGCGCATGGACTTCGCGTCTGCGACAACAGGCAGCCGCTCGAGGCCGTGTACCGCGAGTCTCGTCGCAACCAGGCGACATGTTTCGGATGGCAAAGCAAACGCAAGCGAGCGCTTATCGAATACGTTCGCCACGCTCATGGCAATCCGCAGTTCGGGGTCCGCATCGCGGAACTGTTCGAGCAACGCACGATCGGCCACGCCGACCACCGCGCCGTCACGCACCACAGGATACGCACGCCGGGTTTGCTTCGCGCCAAAGAAATTTTCCAGCACCGCGCCGACCGTCATGTCCGCGTCGATCGAATCGACCGAGGCGGTCATCACCTCATCCACATGATGACGCTCCAGCGGATCCACGCCGTACTCGCGATAGATGTGATAGCCGCGTCGGGCGATTTTCTCCGTCATGATCGAGCGGCGCATGGTCACCGTGGCAAAGCCGTGCGCAACCAGCGTCGCGGTGAGGAGCGGCAGCAGGGCGTTGGCGTCGTGCGTGAGACCGAATGCGAACACGATTGCGGTAAGCGGCGCGCCAAGCGTGGCACCGAGTGTTGCGGCCATGCACACGAGCGGCCACAACGCAGGTTGATTGCCCGGCAGCCAGTGCGACAGGACGGTCCCGAGTCCCGCGCCGAGCATGAGCAGCGGCGCGAGCACGCCGCCTGACGTGCCGGACCCGAGCGCGACGACCCACATGACGGCCTTCACCGCGAGCAGCGCGATAGCAATCTGCAGCGCGATATGCTGATGCAGCAGATCGCCGATCACGTCATAGCCCACGCCGAGCGCACGCGGCTCGAGCCATCCGCCGATGCCTACTACGATGCCGCCGAGAGCAGGCCACCACATCCAGTGGACGGGCAATTTGCCGAACAGATCTTCGGTCTTGTAGAGTGAGGCGGACAGTCCTGACGCGAGCGCACCGGATAAAAGCCCTGCAATCAGGCAGGAAAACAGCGACCAGCCATCGGGCGCGGCGGTTTCTAGCGGAAACAGCGGACCAGCGCCGAAGAATGCTGCGCGCGCAAAACCCGCTACGGCGCAGGCCACCGCCACCGGCAGGAAGCTGCGGGGCCGCCATTCGAACAGCAGCAATTCCACCGCGAGCAGCACAGCCGCGAGCGGTGTGCCGAACACCGCGGTCATGCCCGCGGCGGCGCCGGCCACGAGCAGCGTCTTGCGTTCCGCCGACGTCACCTTGAAGCATTGCGCGATCAGCGAACCGAGCGCGCCGCCCGTCATGATGATCGGCCCCTCGGCGCCGAACGGTCCGCCGCTGCCGATCACGATGCCCGATGACAACGGCTTGAGCACCGCCACTTTCGGCGACATTTTGCTCTTGCCGAACAGGATGGCTTCGATCGCCTCCGGAATGCCATGGCCGCGAATTTTTTCCGAACCGAAGCGGGCCATCAATCCGACGATAAGCCCGCCCACCACCGGCACGCCAATCACCCACAAGCCCAGGTTGTTATGCGCCGGCGAATGTTCGACGAACGACAACGTGCCGAAGAAGAACAGGTTCGTGAACAGATGAATCAGATTCAGCAGTACGAACGCTGCGAGCGTACTGACCGCGCCGATGCATGCCGCCAGCGCGAAAATGCCCGGCAGCCGTGCGTTCGCGGAAAAATCCCGCTTGTGGGAGTCCATGGTCATAGTTAGTCGAGGTCGATCTGAGGAACCTGGAATGCGCCTTTCAGCGATTTCAGCTCGGCGCGATGCAGCTCCGCCAGTCTTGCGAGCACACGCTCGCCGGCTTTTTCAATGTGCACTTCAACCTGACGGCGGTCCGTTTCGCTAGTCTGGCGGCGCACGAGATTGAGTGCCTCGCAGCGCGATACGAGCGCGACCACGCCGTGATGCTGAGCCTGCAGCCGCTCCGCCAACTCGCCGACGGTCGCCCAGTCGCGCTCCGGATATCCCTTGATATGCAGGAGCAGCAGATATTGCAGCGGCGTGATGCCTTCGCTCTGCGCGGCCTGCTCCGAGAAGCGCTCGAAGCGCCGCATCTGATAGCGGAACTCCGACAGTTGCTCAAAGTCGGCTTTGCGCAGCCCGCGAGCCCGTTCTTTCATTGTTCGTCCGCCAGCGTGGATAAACGGTAATTATATCATAAAATGATGTAATCGGCAGAATTCGGTCCATCAGGCCGCGTGCTGCGCCTTCACCACGGTCTGCCGATACAGTCCGGAGATCAGGTCCACCTGCGTAATCATGCCGACTACATGTCCGGTGAAATCGAGTACAGGAATATGGTGGTGGCCGTAGTTTGCGAACATGGGTACGAGGTCGGTGATCGGCGCATTCGCCTTGACCGTGCAGACGTCGGTCGTCATCACATTGCCCACGTTTGGCGCGCGCAGCGCGTCGCCGCGCAGCCAGCCGTCGAAGTAGGCGATAAACGGCGCGAACTGGCCGAAGATTCGTTTATCGACAAGGTCGGCACGCGTCACGATACCCACCAGAGTGCGCTCCTCGTCGATCACCGGCAGCGCTTTGACCTTGTTGCGTTTGAGCAGTGCCCACGCTGCGACCGCACGCGTGCTCGCCGACACCGATACGACTTGATGCGACATGATGTCTTCGCAGGTCAACTCGTTGAAGCTGCGCGAGAAGGCCTGAAGCTGCGTCTCGCGCAGCAGGGATTCGAGGTCGTCCGGATCGATGTCGAGCATTTCGCTGCGGCGCTTCAGCACCGCTTCAAGATCGGCGCGTGTGAAGCCGGCGCGAGTGTCCGCGCCGGCGGCGCTGGCCGCCGTGCCGCGCGCCGCGCGGCCCGAATGCGGATAGCGGTGGCCGGTCGCCGCGTGATAGGCGATCGCGGCGGCAAGCAGCGCAGCCGACTGTATGAAGATCGGTTCGAGCACGAAACGATAGCCGAGAGCATGAATGGCAGGCCCGCCGAGCACCGCGGTCAGGGCCACCGCGCCCGACGGCGGGTGCACGCAGCGAAGCGCGAACATGCCGCAGATCGCCAGCGCGACCGCCATTGCGGCCGCCAGTGTCGGGTCGGTAATCACGTTCGCGCACGTCACGCCGATCGTCGCCGAAACCAGATTTCCGCCGATGATCGACCAAGGCTGCGCGAGCGGACTTGCCGGTACCGCGAACAGCAACACCGCGGAAGCGCCCATGGGTGCAACCAGCAGCGGAATGTCCGTGCCGGGCCCCAACAGCAGATACATCGAGCCACCGGTGAATGCGATGCCGAGCAGCGCGCCCAGACATGAACGCGCGCGCTCCTGCCATTGCACTGTAACGGGGACGGGAATAAAGCTGGAGAACCAGCGCAGGACGAGAGTGCGGGACAAGGTGTGCGGGAAAAGCTGCGAAAAAAGGGAGTGAGCCGATTGTGCTGGAGTGCGACGATACCAGGGAAACCCCGGTGAGCGCGAATACCGTCTGGTCATAATTATATTTCAATATGATATAAACGGTCGGCGCGTGGAAGGCGGCGGCCCGTCGGGGAGCACGCTCCGACCCTACGGGCAGGGCTTCCGCGCGTTGCGCGGCGCAGGTCTCGGGTAGATTGCACCTGTCACTTAAATCACGGTGTGATATAAATATTGAGAGGCAAGCTTACCGCCCTGCGGGCGCGCCATCGCCCGTGTCTGACCACGTGGCGCGACGCGGTGCATAAAAAAGGAGCCATCATGCTGATCACTTTTCAATCCACTGCATCACCGGACGTTGTGATGCTTCGGGACCTCGCTCAATATCTACTGGGCCTGATCGGGAAGCGTCTGAGCGAGCGGGGCGTGATCATGCACGACGAACTGCCGGCTGCGATCGAGCGGCTGGAATCGGCAATCACGGAAGACGCCAGCGCGGAAGTCGCGCTGGAAGCGCTGCATCGCTCGCCGGGTAACCGGCGCGAGCCGAGCAATGGTCTGTCGCAGCGCGCGTGGCCGTTTCTGGACATGTTGCGCGAAGCCGCAAGTGCGGCGCGGACATCATCTGGGGACTGTAGGCGGTTGGTGACGGTTGGCGTGGTGCAAGGCCAACCGGCTGTGCTGTCTGCTCGGGTGAAGAGCGGCACGGCTTCGATCAGCGACATATACTGAATTGTGCGGGCTGGGATCTGTCTTCCTGCATGCGCCGATTGCATTCGGCGCATTGCCGCGCATCGAGATAGGGGGAACGACATGTCGGCCTTCAACCGCATTCTTCTCTGTTACGACGGAACCCGCGAGGGGCAGCACGCGCTGGCAGACGGCGCCCGGCTCGCGCGCGAACTCGCCGCGCAAGTCCACGTGCTTTCCGTGATCAACAATTCCACGTGGGTGCAGGGCGCGGATATCACTTCCGCCATACCGGCGAACCTGATCAGCGACTCGGTCAAAAGCGTGCTCGACGAAGGTCTGAAGAAGCTGGCCGCGAAGGGCATTCACGCGACAGGCCACTTTGCAATAGGCGATCCACTCGACCAGATTGCTCACTTCGCCAAAGAGCTCAACGTCGATCTGATCGTGGTGGGACACCACAAAGCCGGCAGGCTCGCGCGATGGTGGGGAGGCCGGACCGATGGGCTGCTGCTCGACCGCGTGAGCTGCAGCGTGCTTGTTACGATAGGGCCGGAAGTCGAATCCCGCGAGCCAGAGGTGGAAAACGCCGGGCACGCGGAATCCGGTGCAGCAGCGCCCAGGGTCGAGCATTCGTGACACGCGCGGCGGTGCCGCGCTGCAAAGATAGAAGCAAGCCGCACCGTTCAGCAGATGTCCTGGCCGCCGTTGGCATGTTCAATTTCGTTGACCTGATCGATCGCCGCGTTGCGGGCATACATGTACGTGCGATTGTACGGATAGTCGCTGCGAGCCCATGGCATGTGGCCGGTTGCGCCGTCGTCCGTTGTCACGGACTCTGCGGGACGCGAAGCGACGATCTGGAACAGCGACGTCCAGCCGTGCTCGAATCCCATGGCCGACCCTGCGAGATAGAGCCGGTAAGCGCGAATGACTTTTTCCGCGTCGTTGCCGAGAATGCGGCGCGCCTCGTCGAGATGCGCCTCGAGCGCATCGGCCCAATGCCATAGCGTGCGCGCGTAATGCGGCCGCAGGCACTCCGCGTCCACCGGTTCTAGATTGCCGCGCGTCATGGCGTCCATCATGACGCTCACATGGACGAGCTGGCCGCCCGGAAAGATGTACCTGTCGATGAACTCGCCCATGCCACCGCCCACTTCGCCGTTTTCGACGCCGCCGGCCGTGATGCTATGGTTCATCATAAGACCGCCGGGCCTCAGCAGTCGCCGCATCTTGGCAAAATAGGCGGGCAGATTCGGACGGCCGACGTGCTCGCACATGCCCACCGAAGCGATCTTGTCGAACGGCGCCGACTCATCCACATCGCGATAGTCCTGCAGCAGCATTTTTACCCGCCCTTGCAGTCCCTTTTCCTCGATCAGCCGGTTGACGTAAGCGTGCTGGTTCTTCGACAGTGTGATGCCCGTGGCGGCCACTCCGTAGTGTTCGGCAGCCCATAGCAGCAGCGCGCCCCAGCCTGCGCCCACATCGAGAAAGCGCTCGCCCGAGCGCAGCATCAGTTTCTTGCAGATGTGATCGAGTTTGGCCTGCTGCGCTTCAGGAAGCGCCATGTCCGGCGACGAAAAATAGGCGCACGAATACACGCGCAGCGGATCGAGCCACAGCGCGTAGAAATCGTCGGAGATATCGTAATGATGCTGGATTTGCGCGGCGTCCTTCGCGCGGCTGTGATGCGTGCGCTCCCAGATCGCCCGGCGCGTGCGGCTCACGCGCTCAAGCAGCCATCCGTGCGTTTCGTGTGTAGGATCGCCGCGCAGCAAAGCAGGCGCGGCAGCCATGAGGTCATGCAGGTCGCCTTCGATTTCGAGCCGGCCTTCCACATAGTCTTCCGCCAGCCGGCCAATCGCACCTTGCCGCAGATGCAGCAATGCCCGCATATCGCGGATTTCGAACGACAGACGCGGCTCTCGCGCGCCGATGCGCTGGCCGTCAGGCAGCGACACAGAGCAGGGCACCGGCATGCCGGCGATCTGTTGTTCCGCGGGCGAACGCAAAAGGCTCCAGAGCGTCATGGCGTCGACTCCTTCAAAAGCGTCGGTGTGTTGGCTAAGCATCATTCATGCCGCGAAAGCCTATCGGCCGGCGACCAGATTCAGCCTGCCGCGCAGTTCAATCCGCAGTTAAATCAGTAGACGCGGCGATAACACTTAGCTATCCGGATCTTTACCGACGGCGCAAGCCTCATGCTTCTCAAGGTTTTCCATTGTCGTGAACAGGCCGGAGAGCGCGACGGACCACGTTGCACTCGCAACGAGAGCTGCTCTTCGGTCAGTCTTTCCCGCATTGCAAAGCTTTCACTACAGTGACACGATGCTTACACATGCCGGGTGCCGACGGGGACGTCCGGCGCATTCCATTCGACGTCGACACATCATGCAGCGCAGGACCTTTGTACTCGCGGCGTTGGGCATGGCCGGCATGCCCGGCCGCCCGCGCCCCATGTCGACAGCCGACTTCGAGATCGTGCATCCGCGCATCCGCACGGGCGGCGAGGTGCATGCCGCCTTTGCTCTCGCGGTGCTGGACCTGGCCATGAAGACGGCCAACGCGACGTATAGGATTCGGGAGGCCGATGTTGCGATGGAGCGCGGCCGCGCGCTCGCCGAACTGGCGGACGGCTCATCCATCAATCTTTTATGGACCAGCATGGACAGCCGCGCGGAACATGGCCTGAATGTGGTGCATATTCCGGTGAATCGCGGGCTGATCGGCTATCGCCTGTTCGTCATACGGAAGGACCGGCAGGCCGAGTTCGACCGCGTGCAGAACCTTGCCGACCTGCAGCGTTTGACGGCGGGCCAGGGGCTCGGCTGGGTGGATACGGACATTCTGCGCGACGCTGGTCTGAAGGTCGAAACGTCCAGCACGGACACGCTGCTCGCGATGACACGTGCCGGGCGGATAGATTATTACCCTAGGGGCCTGATCGAGGCCTTTCCCGAAATGGTAGCGCGCGGCGAGAGCGGCCCGGAATTGACGGTGGAAAAACGTTTGCTGTTGAAGTACCGGTCAGATTTCCTTTTTTATGTCGGCCGCCGCGATCCCGCGTTGGCGTCGACCATCGAGCGGGGATTCGCGGGGGCTTATAAAAACGGCTCGTATATGCGCCTCTTCAATTCGCATCCGTACATTCAGAACGCGCTGGCGCGAGCCGATTTGCGCGAGCGGAGGGTGATCGAACTGGACAACCGGTATCTTTCCGCAGCGGATAGGAAGATTCCGGCAGAGTACTGGATGCAGTGGCCCGCTGCGACGCGAAGCCGATAAAGGGTACTTCGCGCACGGCGGGAACGCGGTGCGCGCAGGGCGCGAGCGGGGGTCAGGATTCCCTTACCCGTGAATCGGGATACCCTTGGCGGATTCTCCGCGCCGCCTGACTGTTGTACGCCGGCCTTCGTTCTATGATGGGCGGGTCAAAATGGCCCAACCGGATGAGCAGAAATGATTCCGTATCTGTCGCAGCGCGAAAACGAAGTGGAGCATATCAATTCGATCTGCTTCCGGCTATTCGATATCTGGTGCGAACGGCGCTGTATTACGCCGCTCGGGTACCTGATGCATTGCTGGCCGCTCGTTGACAGCGGACCGAAGGCGATCAGGCGGGTTGGCGAAACACTGCGGGAATTGCGCAAATCGCATTACACGGAACTGGATGGCGACGCCGCGGCCATGCTGCGGGAGCTCGCGGATTGCGTAGACGACCTGCTGCTTCGCGTCGTCCACGAGCCGCCGGCGGTGAGGGGAATCCGGCTGTCGTCGTGAATCGAATGCAGCAGATTGGGCGCGGAAACGGGCAACGCTCTCGCATGGCGTCATAACGGGCAATAACTGGCAAAAAAAAGCGGCTCTTCGACGCAGGCGCCGAAAAACTGCAGTCGCCGCACGAGCGCAACACGAACTGACATCACCATGCTTGCGGGGCAATATGGCTGTCAACCTCATGGGGGAGTGGCGATATCCGCTCAGGCGGTTGCGGCACAGCGTCGTGCTCAGGCTTCTCGCGATCACGATTCTGTTTAGTTGCGTGCTCACCTTGTTGTTGACCGCGCTGCAGATCGAGCGCGACTACAGCGCAGGCATCGCGCTGATCGAGAACCGCCTCTCGGACATCGACAAAAGCTACCGCGACAGCCTCAGCGAGGCGCTGTGGCGGCTCGACGACGCGCAACTGCGGCTCGAACTCGGCGGCATTGTGCGCCTCCCGGACATCGGAACGGCGCAGGTGCGCCAGGCGGGAAGCGGTACTGCACCGTTGATCGTGTCCGCTGGCCGGCCGGCAAGCGGCCCGGCCATCACACGGGAGTACCCGCTCGTGTATCGCGTGCTCGGCAAGGAGCAACGCATCGGCACGCTCTACGTGCAGGCGACGTTAAGGGATCTCTACGACGATCTCACCCACACGGCGCTGACCATTCTCGTCACCCAGGCCGCGAATATCTTCCTGGTTTCTCTTTTTATCTTCTACATTCTGACGCGGCTCGTGACGCGTCATCTCATGGTGCTCGCGCATACCGTCGAAGAGTACGACTTTCGCAAGCCCGCCCAACCCCTGAAGCTGAACCGGCGCGCGCCCCGCGAGCCCGACGAACTCGAGCGCGTGGTGAGCGCCTTTAACTCGATGGCCGCGCGGCTGCATCGCGGGTATCTCGACGAACGCGACGCGGCGGTGGAGCGCGAGGCACGCCGTTCTGCAGAGGCGGCAAACCGCGCGAAAGGCGAATTTCTGGCGAACATGAGCCACGAGTTGCGCACGCCGCTGAATGCGATTCTCGGTTATGCGCAGATCTTGCGGCGCGACGCGAGCCTGAGCGCGCAGCATCGCGAAGGCGTCGGCGTGATTCAACGCAGCGGCGAACATCTGCTCGCACTGATCGGCGATGCACTCGATTTCGCGCGCGTCGAAGCGGGCCGTTTGCGCATCGAGATCGCCGATGTGCCGCTCGCGGGCACGCTCGACGCCATCCGCGAGATCATTGAAGTGAAGGTGGCGCAGAAACACGTCGATTTCATCTGGCGTGTGGCGCCCGACGTGCCGGAGGCCGTGCGCGCCGACGAACGGCGCTTGCGTCAGGTGCTCTTGAATCTGCTCGTGAATGCGTTCAACTTTACCGATCAGGGCAGCGTGAGCCTGCTCATCGAAATGAGCGCAATGGGCAGGGTTTGTTTCGAGGTGCGCGATACCGGCATCGGCATGGATCCGGATAAACTGCAGACTATCTTCGAGCCTTTCGAACAGATCATGCATACGGAACGCGGCACCGGTGGAACCGGGCTCGGCCTCACGATCAGTCAGCAGTTTTTGCGCGCGATGGGCAGCGAGATCCACGTGCAGAGCCTGCCTGGCCGCGGCAGCGCATTCTGGTTCGAGCTCGAGGCAGCGCCGGGGGCGCCGCTCTCCGCGCCCGCCGCGGCCTCCGGTGCGAGCATCGCGACGGGCTACAAAGGGGCGCGCCGCAAGGTGCTCGTGATCGACGACGTCCCGATGAACCGCGCGGTGATGGTCGAGTTTCTCAGCCGGCTCGGCTTCGAGATTGTCGAGGCAACCGGCGGCCGCCAAGGCCTCGCCAAAACCTTGAGCGAGCGCCCGGCGCTGATCGTGACCGACATCGTGATGGCGGATATGGACGGACTCGAGGCGACGCGCAGACTGCGCCAGGTTCAGGGCTTCGCCGAGGTGCCGGTGATTGCCACTTCCGCGAGCCCCTCGGGCGCCGACGAAGAGCGCAGCCTGAAGGCCGGCGCCAATGCGTTTCTCTCGAAGCCGGTCGACTTCGACGAACTGCTCGCGCAGATCGCGCGTTTGCTCGACCTCGAATGGATCTACGCGCCGGCGGACGATCCGCGAGTCGCATTGGACGCCTCCGCAGAGCCGTTCGTCGTCGTGCCGGACAAGGAGTTGCAGCAATTGCATCTGCTCGCGCGTCTTGGCGACATGCAGGAAATCGCGTTGTGGGCCGAGCGGGTCGCAACACACAACCCGCATTACCAGGCGTTCACCACGCGGATTCTTGCTCTCGCGAAGGGCTATCAGTCGAAGGCGCTGCTGCATCTCGTCGAGGAGCAGCTCGAAGCCAGGGCGGTACGATGAACGAGATGTCCCTGCCCGACGACGAGTCGCCCACCGTACTGATCGCGGACGACAACCCTGCGAATCTCGCCATTGTTGTCGAGAGCCTGGTGGCGCGCGGCTTCAGGGTGCTGGTCGCGCTCGACGGCCCAGAGGCGATCCAGCGCGCGCAATTCTCGCAGCCCGATCTGATTCTGCTCGACGTGCGCATGCCGGGCATCGACGGTTTCGAAACCTGCCGGCGCCTGAAGTCGGACGAACGCACCCGCAACATCGCGGTGATCTTCATGACCTCGCTGACGGGCAGCGAGGACATGGTGGAAGGTTTCTCGGCGGGCGGAGTCGATTACCTCACGAAGCCCGTCCACGTCGACGAAATGATGGCGCGTATCAGCACGCACCTTGCGCTGCGCGGCATGCACCAGAAGCTGATGGCGCAGAACCGCCAGTTGCAGGAGGAAGTGCTGGTCCGTCAGCAGGCGGAAGCTGCGTTGTCGCGCGTGCGCGACGGCCTCGAAGCGAGCGTCGCGCAGCGCACCGACGAACTCGCGCGGGCCAACGCGACGCTGCAATCGCAGATAGAGGAACGCAGACGCGCCGAAGCGCGGCTCCTCGCCAGCGAGTTCCGCTTTCGCACGATCGCCGAGACGAGTCCTGTGCCGCTGTGCATCACGTCGATGCCGGAAGGGCACATTCTGTACACCAACAAGCCATTGCGCGAGCTGTTCGGCGTCGACTATGTGACCACGCACGTCGCCAACATCGCCGAGCTGTATGCAGACCTGGCGGATCGCGACCGGCTTGTCGAACAGCTGCGACATGAGGGCAGTTTCCGCAACACCGAGCTCAGGTTCAGGCGGCCGGACGGCACGGTGTTCTGGGCGATCGCGACCGCGCGCGTCGCGACTTACGACGACGCGCCCGCCATCTTCGTCGGCTTGAACGACATTACCGAGCGCAAGCGCATCGAGCAGGAACTGGTGGAGTCGCGTGAGCAACTGCGCGAATTGTCCGCGTATATGGAAGCCATTCGCGAAGAAGAGCGAAAGCGCATCGCGATGGAAGTTCACGACGAACTGGGCCAACTGCTGACGGCGCTCAAGATGGACGTCTCGCTGCTCAAAATGCGGCTTCCCGGCGATCAGGAAGTGGCAAAGCGGGCCGACGACATGCGCGAGCTGGTCGAGAGAACCATCTGGATGGTGCGCAATGTGGCGAGTCATTTGCGGCCGGCGGCGCTCAATTACGGTATCGTGTCGGCGCTCGAATGGCTCGTCGACGATTTCGGGCGGCGCAGCGGGCTTGCCTGCCAGTTCCGGCTCAACGGCAACGAGCCGGTGCTCTCCGATGCGCACGCCACGGCGATGTTTCGCATCGTGCAGGCATCGCTCACCAATGTTGCACGTCACGCCCGCGCGACGCGCGCGGACGTCACGCTCACGAGCACGCCGACTGCCCTGGATCTGCATGTCAGCGACGACGGCTGCGGCTTCGACCAGGAGGCGGCGCGCAGAGACTATTCATACGGACTGCTCGGCATGAGCGAGCGGGCGCGTCTGATCGGCGGGTCCTTGCTGATCGACAGCGCGCCGGGCACCGGCACTTCGGTTTCGATTCATATACCGCTTCAGGATGGGCTTTAAACATGATCAACCTTTTGATTGCCGACGATCACCCGCTGGTGCGCGGAGGTCTCAAGCAGATAATCGAAACCACTCCGGATATCGTGGTGGCCGGCGAAGCAGCCCAAGGCTCCGAAGTCATCGAAAAGCTGCGTAGCTGCCAGGTCGATCTGCTGTTGCTCGACATGACGATGCCAGGCATCAGCGGTGTGGATCTGATCCGGCGCGTGCGGGCAGAGCGCCCATCGCTGCCGGTGCTCGTGCTCAGCATCCATAACGAGGCGCAGGTCGTCTCGCGCGCGCTGCGTGCGGGCGCCACCGGTTATGTCACGAAGGACAGCAACCCCGATGTGCTGCTTGCGGCGATTCGCAAGCTGGCGGAAGGCGGCCGCTTCATCGACCCGAAGCTCGTGGAAGGCATCGTGTTCGAAACCTATTCGGGTGATGCCCCGCCGCATGAAATCCTGTCTGACCGCGAGTTTCAGGTGCTGCAAATGCTCGCGCTCGGCAAGAGCCTGAATGAAATCGCCGACGCCTTCGCACTCAGCGCCAAAACGATCAGCACGCACAAAATGCGGCTCATGCAGAAGCTCGGACTCGCCAACAATGCGGACCTGATTCGCTATGCGATCAGGCACGGACTCGTCGCCGAATAGGTAATTTTGGCGCGTCAGGAAAATCTGAGTGGCAAAACAGACATTCCTGAACTGACATTCCGCCGCCGCCGATGGAGGCGCTGCCAACGCCATCCTACGATGCATTATGGGAACCGGCGGAGGACCTATGGCAGCGTCAGAGCGATCATTGCGCGAACTCATCGAGAAGTGGCTGGATGCGAGCGGCGCAGCCTCGGTCCGTATTCAGTTACAGCCGTCCCCGCGCCGAGGCATCAGGCGCTGTGTGTGTGTCGAGGCACAGCGCGAGACCGGCGTGCTCACACTGTTTTTCTTTCGACACGACGACGGCTTCTGGCACGTGTTTCCGCCTGTCGAGCGGCCGGCCATGAAGGTAACCATGATGGCCGCGTAAGCGGCGAGTTGCGTGACGGAGACAGAATCATGACCCACGAATGGGGTTTGGTGTCGCCGGAAGTCCTGGCACTGCGCATGTGGATGAGCGTGTGGTACGACCATGCGGTCGTGTCCGGTTTCATTCGCGCGCCGTTCGAACTGAAAGACGCCGACGCGGAGCGGCTCGAAGGTTACTTCAGCCTCGGCCTGACACCGCAGGAAGGCGCTGTGGTGTTTTTCTCCAAATCACACTGATTCGCCCCTCAAACATTTCTCTCGCACAGCAGTTTCGTTTAGCATCAGTGCCACATTCATATGAAGAACACGAGACATGGCACTTATCGCTCGCAACGTACTCGGCATTGCCGTACTGCTCCTGATCGCTTTTATCTTTTCGACCAATCGGCGCGCCATTCGCTTACGGACTGTAAGTAGCGCGCTGCTCGCGCAGATCTGTATCGGCGCATTCATTCTGTTCGTGCCGCTCGGCAAGACGATTCTCGCGGCCGCGGCGGCCGGCGTGAACAGCGTGCTCGGCTACGGCAATGCGGGCATCGAGTTCCTGTTCGGCGGCCTCGTGCAGGCGAAGATGTTCCAGGTATTCGGCAACGGCGGCTTCGTGTTTGCGGTGCGCGTGCTGCCGGCCATCATCTTCGTGACCGCGCTGATTTCAGTGCTGTACTACCTGGGCGTCATGCGCTGGATCGTGATCGTGCTCGGCACGGTGTTCCAGAAGCTGCTCGGCGTGTCGAAGCTCGAATCGTTTTCGGCCGTCACGACCATCTTTCTTGGTCAAAGCGAAATGCCCGCGGTCGTCAAACCCTTCACACGCGACATGACGGGCGCCGAACTCTTCGCCGTGATGTCGAGCGGCATGGCGGCCGTCGCCGGCTCCGTGCTCGCGGGTTATGCGGGACTCGGCGTGCGAATCGAATACCTGCTCGCGGCGTCGTTCATGGCCGTGCCCGGCGGCTTGCTGTTCGCCAAGATCATTCACCCGTCCACGGAAGCAAGCCGCGTCCATCTCGAGAACCTCAACTTCGACGAAAAGCGTCCCGCGAACGTAATCGAAGCCGCGAGCTCGGGCGCCACCGTCGGCCTGAAAATCGCGGTGATGGTGGGCGCCATGCTGATCGCATTCGTCGGCCTGATTGCGTTGCTCAACGGAGTCGTGAGCGGCATCGGCGGCTGGTTCGGGCGCCCGGATCTGTCCATGCAATCGATCCTCGGCATGGTGTTCGCACCGCTTGCGTGGCTGATCGGCGTGCCCTGGAGCGAGGCCGCGATTGCCGGTAATTTTCTCGGACAGAAAATCATCCTCAACGAATTCGTTGCGTACGCATCTTTGTCGCCGTATCTGAAGGACGCGGCGAGCGTGACTGCGGCCGGTCTGCAGACGCTTGATCCGCGCACGCTTGCTATCCTGTCGTTTGCGTTATGCGGCTTTGCGAACTTTGCGTCGATCGCGGTGCTGACTGGCGGCTTTAGCGCCGTCGCGCCGGAACGCCGCGCCGAAGTCGCGCGCTACGGCTTGCGTGTGGTGCTCGCGGCAACGCTCTCCAACCTGATGAGCGCGACCATCGCGGGCATGTTCATTACGCTCAATTGATTCGAGGATGTCCTTCATGAACATGGAACAACTGTTGGCGCGCGCGGGCGTGGCGCGAGAAAAGGCCTATGCGCCGTATTCGAAATTCAAGGTCGGCGCGGCCTTGCTGACTCATGACGGCCGCGTATTCGACGGCTGCAATGTGGAGAACGCGTCGTACGGTTTGTGCAATTGCGCTGAACGTACCGCGTTTTTCAGCGCGATCGCTGCGGGCTATCAGCGCGACCAGTTTGCCGCGCTCGCAGTGATCGGCGATACCGACGGTCCCATTGCGCCGTGCGGCGCGTGCCGTCAGGTGATGATCGAACTGGGCGGCCCGGACTTGCCGATTCGGCTCGGCAACCTGAAGGGCGCGACGCGCGACACGACCGCGCGCGAACAATTGCCGGACGCGTTCTATTTATGAGCAAACACAAGCTGATCTACGACACTGACCCCGGTGTCGACGACGCGATGGCTCTCGTGTTCCAGGCGCTGCATCCGGACATCGAATTGCTCGGGCTCACAAGCGTATTCGGCAACGCGACGATCGAAACGACCACGCATAACGCGCGCTTTCTCGCGGGCCGCTTCGCGCCCGGCGTACCGGTCGCGCGCGGGGCCGCCGCGCCGCTCAGGCGCGCCGCGCCTGCGCCGCTCGCGTGGATTCACGGCGACAACGGACTCGGCAACATCACGCTCGGCGACTCACCTGCCGCACCGCTGGATGCGCGGCCCGCGCACCGATTCATCATCGACACGGTGCGCGCGCATCCTGGCGAGGTCACATTGCTGGCCGTCGGCCCGCTGACGAATCTCGCGCTTGCGCTCGCCGACGATCCGCAGATCGCGCCGCTCGTGAAGCAGGTGGTGGTCATGGGCGGCGCGTTCGGCACCGACGGCGTGCTCGGCAACGTCACGCCCGCGGCCGAAGCCAACGTTCTCGGCGACCCCGACGCCGCGGACATCGTGTTCGGCGCGGCCTGGCCGGTCGCTATCGTCGGTCTGGACGTTACGCAGCGCACCATCATGAGCCGGGACTATCTGGCGTCGATTCGCGATCGCGGCGGCCGAGCCGGGCAGTTTGTCTGGGACGTGTCGCGCCATTACGAGGCGTTCCATCAGGAAAGCGCGCAGCTGAAGGGTATTTACGTGCACGACTCGTCGGCGGTGGCCTATGTGCTCGCGCCGCATCTGTACACCACACGCAGCGGCCCTGTGCGGGTGTTGACGGAGGGCATTGCCGTCGGTCAGACCCTACAGAAGCCTTCCACCATGCCGGTGCCCGCGCCCGCGTGGGACGGGCGCCCCGAGTGCAAGGTGTGTGTGGGCGTGGACGTGCCCGGCATGCTCGCGCTGTACGAGCAAACGCTCTGCGCGAAGCCGTGAGCGGCTGAGAGCGGGGCGGCGAGTCGCCGGCTACGTGCACGTCATGTCTGAGCCGCGCGGTGTCTGCGTGCTTGTCCGATGCATTGCGCCAATCTTTGCTACATTGCTTCGAGCGACGACATTCACTCGAGAGGCCAAAGATGCGAATTCTGGTTGTAGGGGCGGGCGCCGTGGGCGGCTACTTCGGCGGACGGCTCGCAGCGGCAGGACAGGACGTGACTTTTCTCGTGCGAGCCGGCCGGGCGGAAAGACTTCAGCGCGATGGCCTCGTGATAAGAAGTTCGCGCGGCGATCTCACGTTGCATGACGTGAAAACGATTCTGGCAGGCGTGAGCGCCGAACCCTTCGACGTCGTGCTGCTGAGCTGCAAGGCCTACAGTCTGGACGACGCCATCGATTCGTTCGCGCCGCTCGTGGGCGAATCGACACTGATCCTGCCGATGCTCAACGGCATGCGCCATATCGACGTGCTGACGCAGAAGTTCGGCGAAGCGCGCGTGCTCGGCGGGCAATGCGTCATTGCGGCCACGCTCAACGCCGATCAGCAGATCGTGCATCTGAACGACACGCACGCACTCACGCTAGGCGAACTGGCGGGCGGCGTGTCCGGGCGCGTGCAGTCTATTGCCGACGCCATGGCCGATGCGAATTTCGACGTGTTGGTCAGCGACAACATCTTGTTGCGCATGTGGGAAAAGTGGGTGTTTCTCGCCACGCTCGCGGCCAGCACCTGTTTGATGCGCGGCTCCATCGGCGATATTCTTTCCGCGCCGGACGGCAGGCACGTCATCGAAACCCTGCTCGGCGAGGCCCGCGCGGTGGCGCAGCATAACGGTTTCACCATGGCGCCGGACTTCGATGCGCGCGCCACGCAAATGCTGTTTACGCCCTCGCAGCTCACCGCTTCCATGTTGCGCGACGTGGAAAACCACTCGCATACCGAGGCGGATCACATTCTCGGCGATCTGATCGCGCGCGGCGGCGAGGCGCAGCAGACCGAGCAGGCTTTGTCGTTGCTGCGTATCGCGTATAGCCATCTGAAGACCTATGAAGCGAGGCAAACGCGTACGTCGTGAGTGGTAAGCCCTTGACCGGAGGTCAACATGCCGGCTCCAATCGGATCGGTCCCCGCGCTCAGTGCCGCGTCGGCCACCATCTTTTCGATCGGTATTGCGTTTCTCGGCTACTGGGGAATGTATGAGCCGACCGGCTGGCGCGCAGCGGATGTCGTGGTGTTCATCCTCGCGCTGATCGGCTTCGGCTGCCTCGGGCTCGTGCCGTGGATGGCCACGACGCCGGTCGAGCCCGAAACCAGCGACGCGAGGATACGCATTGCGCGGCATCTCTTTCTCGCGGGCGTATCGGCGATCTGGCTCGCCGTGGCGGTTTCGGTGATCTTTTGAGCCGCGCACAAATAAGCGAAAAAACGCGCGCCTTACTGCAACACGGTGCAACAGGGCGCGCGCTTCATCCAGCCCGACAGCCTGCGTTCAGCGCTCGATCTGACGATTCCAGCGCGTGTCCCACTGCGCGCGGTGTGCGTTGATCGTGTCCCAATCCACTACCGTGACCTTGTGCACGAGGTCTTCCACGTTACCGAGGCTTTGCTGCATGGCGGGCGTCATCTTCGCGAGACGGTTGGTCGGAATCTGCTTGCCGGCTTCGGCGGCTTTGGTTTGCGCGGGCGCCGACAGCAGGAATTGCGCGAGCTTTTGCGCAAGCTGCGGATCGGGGTTGTTGTTGACCACGCACAGGTCGACGAGCAGCAGCACCGGACCTTCCTTCGGATTCACATAGCCGACCGGAATGCCCTTGTCGGCCAGATCGCCCACGGCAGTGGGCGTCAACGGAAAGAGCCCTGCTTCGCCGGTCTGCACCATTTCAGAAATCTTCGCCGAATTGGGCACGTATTCGACGACGTTCGGGCCCACCGTGCTCGCCCACTTCGTGAAGCCGGGCTCCACGTTCTGCTCGCTGCCGCCCATCAAACGGTTGATGGCGAGAAAGCCGTGCAGGCCGAACGTGCTGCTCGATGCCGACTGGAACACCACCTTGCCCTTGTACTTGGGATCGGCGAAATCCATCCACGAAGTGGGGGGCGCCCAGCCTTCCTCGGCGAACAGCTTCTTGTTGTATGCAATGCCGGTCATGCCGAGCTGCACGCCCGCGCCCATGTCGTCCTTCATGCGTGCAAACGGGTAGAGCTCCTTGAGCACCGGCGAGTCGTCGAGCTTCTTGCACACGCCCATGCTGACCGCGCGCGCCATCACGCCGTCGTCGAGAAACACCACGTGAATCTGCGGGTTTGCCTTGTTCGCGAGCAGCTTCGCGAGAATATCCGACGACGTGCCCGGCACCACTACCACTTTCACGTTGTTCGCTTTCTCGAACTCGGGCAGCACCTGGCTCGTGTAGGCCTTCTCCATCGGGCCGCCGTTCATGCCGATGTAAATCGTCCTGGTCTGCGACCAGGCCGGCGCGGCGGCGCCGAAGGCACACATGGCGGCGAGTGCCGCGATCGTCTTGAACAGTTTCATCGATGATCTCCTGTCTTCGTGAGTGTGGGTTTTGAGGTGTGTTTTTAAGCGACGGATGACGCAGCGACCTGCGCAAAGCGGCCAATCGAAAAAGCGTCGAGAGGCGTGGCCGTGGCGCCGTCGATGACGAGATCGGCGAGCACTTCGCCGACACCGGGCGCAAGCAGAAAGCCCCCGCCCGAAAAACCGAATGCATGGAGAAGCCGCGGCACGGCGCGGCTCGGGCCGATGATCGGATTGCTGTCGGGCGTCTCGCCCTCGACGCCGCTCCACGTGCGGATCAGCAACGCCTCGCGCAGCGCGGGCAGCAGCGCGCACGCGTCGCGCATCACGGCACGCGTGGTTTCCGTCGACGGCCGCCCGTACTCGCCGTCGCCGCTTCCGCGTCCGCCGCCGATCACGCAATTGCCGCGCGCCACTTGCCGTGCATAGATGCCGCCGCCATACACGCCCAGGTTGTGCGTGATGAAAAACGGCAGCGGCTCGGTGACCCACATGTTCGGGTAGATCGGCTTCATCGGCGCGCGTTCGCCGAAGTAACCGGCCACCGTGTTCGCCCACGCGCCGGCGGAATTGATGAGCCAGTCCGCGCTGATTTGCGTGCCGCCGGCGCGCATCTGAAAGCGCTTGCCGTCGTGATGAATGTCGCTGAGTTCGGTTTGCTCGTGCACTTGAGTGCCCGCGGCACGCGCGGCGCGCGCAAACGCGGGCGAGACGAGCCGCGGATTCGCATGACCGTCGCTGGCACACAGCGAGCCGCCGATAGCGGCCGTGCCGAGCCACGGGTAGCGCCGGCGAAACGGCTCGCCATGAAGCAGTTGCGCGTGCAGGCCGTATTCGCGCGCCATGTCGGCCCATTGCTGAAGCGCGGCGAGGTCGCCGTCGCTGCGTGCAAGGCGCAAATGTCCGGACACGGTGAATTCGCCGTCGATGCCGATCAGCTCGGGTAAGCGGTCCCAGATGCGCCGCGCGCGTAGGGCAAGCGGCATCTGCTCGACCGGGCGGCCCTGACAGCGCACGCCGCCGTAGTTCACGCCGCTCGCCTGCGCGCCGCAAAAACGCCGCTCGAACAGCCCCACGCGCAAGCCGCGCTTGGCAAGCGCCAATGCCGCCGACGATCCGACGAGCCCGCCGCCCGCAATCGCCACGTCGTAGTGCACGGTGTTACTCATCGCGCGCCTCCTCGGGAATCTCGGCGACATCCTCTGCATACAGCGCGGGCGAGAGCGGAATCGGCTTGACCGGCGGCTGGCTGCGCAGGCGGCCCACGGCTTCGAGCGGACGCCCGGTTTCCTCGGCGAGCAGATGCAAGGCCGCTTCGCCGCACATGCGGCCCTGGCAGCGTCCCATGCCCACGCGAGTGAGCGCCTTCAGGCGATTGATCTCGTTCGCTTCGCCGGCGCGGATGCAGCGCCGCAGCTCGCCCGCGTCGATTTCTTCGCAGCGGCACACGGTCATGTCGTCGGGCCATTGCGCGGCGCAGTGGGCGGGCGGCGCGAACGCGGTTTCTATGCCGGTGCGAAACACGGCGATACGCTGCAGGTCGCGCTCGAGCGATGCCGCGTGGGGCATGCGGGGCCCGCGCGGATGTCGGAGGCCGAGGTCGTCGAGCAAGGCCAGCGCGGTGCGACGCCCGGCGAGCTCCGCGGCGTCTGCGCCTGCAATGCCGGCGCCGTCGCCGGCCAGGTAGATGCCGTGCACGGAGCTGCGCCCGCCGGCGTCCAGTTCGGGCAGCCAGCAACGGTTGAGCGCGTCGAAGCGGAAGCGGCAACCCGCAAGATCCGCGAGCTGCGTTTCCGGCTTCAGGCCGAAGCTGATTCCGACTGCGTCGCATGCGATTGCTTCGGATGCCGAATCAGTATCTGACGCACGCCACTCGATGGACTGGACGTTTTCCGCGCCGCGAATGGCCACGAGCTTCACACCGCGCTCGATGCGTATGCCATGCGCCTTCAGCCAGCCGAGGTAGTAGAGGCCTTTTGCAAACGTCGACGGAATGCGCGCGAGTTTCGGCGCGGCGGCGACCTGCTGCGAGAAAGGGCTCGTGTCCAGCACGGCGGCGACGTGTGCGCCGGCTTTCGCATATTGATAGGCGACGAGATACAGCAGCGGCCCAGTTCCCGCGAGCACCACGCGATTGCCGATTGCGCAGCCTTGCGCCTTTAACGCAACCTGCGCGGCGCCCAGTGTGTAGACACCGGGCAGAGTCCAGCCGGGCAGCGGCAAAACGCGGTCGGTCGCGCCGCTTGCAATGATCAGATGCGAAAACGGCACGCCGGCTTCACGCCCGGCGGCAAGGGTATCGAGGCGACCCGCTTCGCAGGCCCAGGCGAGCGTGTCCGGGCGATAGTCGACGTGCGGCAGCAGCGCTGCCATCGTCGTGTGCAACGCGTCGGCCTTGCGCGCCTCGAAGCCGTACAGCGCTTTTTTCGAGCGCTGAAAACCGCAGTTCTCGGGCGGCTGGCGGTAAATCTGGCCGCCCCAGCGCGCGTTTTCGTCGATCACGATGGGGCGCAGGCCCGCGGCGACGAGCGTTTCGGCGGCCCGCACGCCGGCCGGTCCCGCGCCGACAATGACGATGCGGCGAGCGTCGCTCATGGCGCGTCTCCCTGAGCGGCGAGGCCCGCCACGCCGGCAACAGTAGCGTCGGCACGCGCGGCGCGGCTCTGCGTGAGCACACGCATGCCTTCCGTGACGAGCGTCGAGCACGCACGGATGCGCTGGCCGTCTTCGGTGCGCATCCAGCAGTCCTGGCACGCGCCGATCAGACAGAAGCCGGCACGCGGCGCACCGCTGAATTCGCTGTTGCGCACGCGGCGCTGTTGCATCAGCACGGCAGTCAGCAAGGTATCGCCTTGCAGCGCGGACGCTTCATTGCCGTCGATATAAAAGCGCAGCGGCGCGCGTCCCGTTTCGGCGATGCGCACGAATTGCGGCTCGCACGCGGGCTTTGAAGCTGGAGATGACGGCAAGTTCGACGGCATGAGGGCGTGAGCAGAAGAAGACATCAGTGCTGGCCGATCAGGATGCGGTTGAGTCCGTACACGCGGTCGAGCAACAGCATCGCGCCTGCTGTAATGAAGATCACGAGCGCGGACACGGAGGCCATCATCGGGTCGATGGATTCGGTTGCGTACATGTACATGCGCACCGGCAGCGTGACCGTTTGCGGCGAGGTCACGAAAATCGACATCGTCAGTTCATCGAAGCTGTTGATGAACGCGAGCAGCCAGCCGCCTGTGATGCCGGGCAGGATCATCGGCAAGGTAATGCGGCGGAAGGTCGTCCACGCGTCCGCGCCGAGCGAGTGCGCCGCATGTTCGACGCTGCGGTCGAGGCCGCTGACCGAGGCCAGCACGAGCCGCATGACGAACGGCGTGATGATGATCATGTGCGCGACGATCAGCCAGGTGAACGAGCCGGTGGCGCCGATCAGCGCGAAAAAACGCAGCAGCGCGATGCCGAGCACGAGGCCGGGAATCACGAGCGGCGAGAGCAGCAGGCCGTTCAGGAAAGCGCGGCCCGGAAAGCGCGCGCGGCCGATGGCAAGTGCGGCGGGCAGCGCGACGATTAGCGAAAGCGTCGCGGATGCAAACGCAAGCTTGAGGCTGTTGAAGAATGCCGCGATGAAATCGGGGTAATTGAGGATCGCCCGGAACCAGCGCAGCGACACGCCGTGCGTCGGCAACGTGAGCGTTTCGTCGGGCGTGAATGCGACCAGCACGACGATCACGAGCGGCGCGAGCACGAACGCAATGACGAGCGCGTGGAAGATCAGCGCAATAGGACCGTTCTTTCTCATGATGTGTGTGCGCGAAGCCGTTGTATCAACCCAGACTTCTGGCGTACCTGCGCTCCAGAACCCGGTAGTAGGTGAGCATCACGATCAGATTCGCAAGCAGCAGCAAAAGCGCGATCGTCGCGCCGAGCGGCCAGTTCAGCGAGCCGAGGAATTCGTCGTAGACAGCGGTCGCGGCGACTTTCAGGCGCCGTCCGCCGAGCAGGCCGGGAATCGCAAATGCGCTTGCCGACAGGCCGAACACCATCAGGCTGCCCGACAGAATGCCCGGCGTGAGTTGCGGCAGCACGATGCGGCGCAGCATCGTCGCGGGCGAGGCCATTAACGAAAGGGCGGCGTTTTCCGTTTGCGGATCGAGCTTTTGCAACGCCGTCCAGACGGGAATCACCATGAAGGGCAGCATGACGTGCACGAGGGCGATCACAATCGCGAAGGTGGTGTACTCGAGCTTGTACGGGCCGAGGCCGACCAGTGCGAAGGCCTGATTCACGAGCCCATTGCTATTTAGCAGCATGCTCCAGCCGAACGCGCGGACCACGACGGACACGAGCAGCGGCGCGAGAATCACGAGCAGAAACATCGAGCGGTAAGGATCGCGCATGCGCGACAGTACGTAAGCCTCCGGCGTGCCGATGACGACGCACAGCAGCGTGACGACAAATGCAATGCCGAAGGTGCGCAAAAAGATGGTGTGGAAATACGAAGAGCCGAGCACTTCCACGTAATTGCCGAGCTGGAACGCGGCGAGCGGGCCGCTTGCCGGGTCGAAGCGATAGAAGCTCAGCACCAGAGTCATCAGAAGCGGCACCAGCACCAGCGCGACGAACAGCAGAAACGCGGGCAGGCACATCAGCCAGAGCGGTACGAATGCACGCCATGGCGCGCGCCGCGCGCTTGCCGAATCCGCGTTGCCGTTTTCCGTGGCGGGCAGCGTGCTATCCATGATGCGCGTCCCGTTGAATGAAGCGGATTGCCTCGCTGTTCCAGTCGACGCCCACGGCGGCACCTTCCGGCAACGGCTCGTTGCCTTCGTTCTGGCAACACACGAGCACTTCGCCGAGCCGGCTGTCGAGGCGATACAACCACTGGCTGCCGAGGAAGAAGCGGCTCGTCACGGTGGCGGGCACGCGTCCCGCGTCCGGCGCGCACAGGCGCAGTTTTTCGGGGCGGATACACAACGTGACGGCGTCCCCGACGCCGGGCACGCGCTCGCGCGTCGGCAGTTGCGCGGTGCGGCCGGTTTCGCACAGATCGTGTCCGAGGTCGACGCGGATCGCGTCGCCGTCGCGCGCGATCACTGTGCCGGGCAGCATGTTCGCCTTGCCGATGAACTGGGAGACGAAGCGGTTCTCGGGCCGCTCATAAGCTTGATACGGCGTGTCGATCTGCGTGATGCGGCCCGCTTCCATCACGACGACGCGGTCGCTGATCGACAGCGCTTCGGACTGGTCGTGCGTGACCATGATGGTCGTCGTGCCGATCTTGCGCTGAATGCCGCGCAGCTCGAACTGCATGTCCTCGCGCAGCTTCGCGTCGAGGTTCGACATGGGTTCGTCGAGCAGCAGCATCGGCGGCGCGATCACGATGGCGCGCGCAATCGCGACGCGCTGCCGCTGACCGCCCGACAGTTCGCGCGGAAATCGATGCGCGAGCTGATCGAGACGCACAAGCGACAGCGCTTCGCGCACGCGTTCCTTGCGCTCCGCCTTGTCGACGTTGCGCATTTCGAGCCCGAAACCGACGTTGTCGGCCACGCTCATATGCGGAAACAGCGCGTAGCTCTGAAACACCACGCCGAGGCCGCGCTTGTTCGGCTTCATGTGCGTGATGTCGCGGCCGTCGAGCGTGATGCGCCCGCGCGTCGTTTCGAGGAAGCCGGCGATCATCTGCAGCGTGGTCGTCTTGCCGCAACCGGACGGCCCGAGCAGCGAGACGAACTCGCCTTTTTCCACCGACAGGTTGACGTCCGCGACGGCCTGCAGCTCGCCGAACGATTTGGCGACGTCTGTGAGTGTGAGGAACGACATGGTGTGGCCTTTGTATGCCTCGATGGAGCCGACTCTAGCTAGCCAAATTAAGAGACGTCAATTGCAAGTTCCGATTGCCGGTAGAAGTTTTGAAAAAATTCCATTTAACGGAATGCCGTACGCCCGGCGATGCCGAATCGTTCCGCTCCGTGTCCTCCGGACAATCCCTATCCGCCGACGCAAACGTCGCACGCACGCTGAATCTCGTGCATGATTCACCAATCGGACAAAATTCCTTATAGTGTTCCGGTCAATGGAATAAATGCGACTCCGAACGATGAATGCTGCCGCCAAACGAGATACCGACAGCGACGCTGCCGAAGCCGGTTCCACGCCCGGCACCGGAATGCTGGAACGCGCCTTCGCCGTGATCCGCGCGTTAGCCGAAACGCAATCCGACGGCAGCCGCGTTACGCGTCTGGCGAAGGCAGTCGGCCTGACGCAGGGCACGGTGCATCGCATCCTGCATGCGCTGATTGCCGAGGGCATTGTTGAACAGGACGAGAATTCGAAGCTTTACCGGCTGAGCGTGAATTTCTTCGCGCTCGCGGCGCAGGCGGGCAATCCGAGCGGCATGCGCACGCTATGCCGTCCGGCGTTGCTGAGACTTTGCGCGAGCCTCGGCGATACGATTTTTCTGCTCGTCAAGAGCAGTTTCGACGCAGTGTGTCTCGACATCTGCGAAGGGCCGTTTCCGATTCGCTCGTTCACGGGCGATATTGGCGGACGCGTCGCACTCGGCGTGGGGCAGGGGAGTCTCGCGATTCTCGCGTTCCTGCCCGAGGCCGAGCGAGAAGAGATCATTCGCTTTAATGTGCCGCGTATTCGCGGCTATGGCGTGCTCGACGAAGTGTATTTGCGCACGGAGATAGAACGCGTGCGGCAGTTGGGTTACGCGGGCCGCAATAGCGGCGTGCTCGACGGCATGGCCGGTGTGGCCGTGCCGATTCTCGACCGCACCGGCGTGGCGGTGGCCGCATTGAGCGTCGGCACGCTGGCTGCGCGTTTGAGCGACGACCGCTTGCCGATGGTGGTGGAACTGCTGCGTCGTCAGGCCGAGGCGATCGGCCCGCAAACCAATCCGTTCGATGTCGCGTTGCGCCGGCCCATGCACGGCCTGTCGCGCGCAATGACGAGCGTGCGCATTCCCGGTTCCGAGCAGGAATAGAGCGCTGCACGCAGCACCGGCGAGGCCGGCGTCACGCGCGGATATGCGCGACGTAACGCCTTCCCGTCTTCTTGCGGCGCGCGCGGCGCTCAGAACACTTTCACCGGCACATTCACGACCAGACGGTATTCCATGTTGTTGCCGTCCGAGTAGTAAGCGCTGCCGTTGTGCCACATGGCGATGAACGTGACCTTCGTGTCCTTGAAGCGGCCGCTTTGCAGCGTGTAGCTCGGAATGAAGCCGAACTCGTGATGATGGCCGTGCACGGGCTGGCCGTTCTTCCAGTACAGATCGTGCAGCGCGGCGCTCGGCGACGCATTCTCCGCAGCGCCCGCCGATGCATCGGCGCCCCAGCCGTACGCGCCCCACAACATCGCCTTGAGTCCGGGCACGCCCGCGTATTTTCCGTCGAACGTATAGCGCAATTGCAGCGATTGCTCGTGCGGCGCGTTGTAGTCGACGTCCATCGAGTTGGTGAGATAGATGCCGTTGGTCTCGTTCACGTAGTCGAAGAACTGGTCGCCGAGCACCTGCTGATAGCCGAGCAGCAGCGCGTGCGGCCCGTGTTGCGCGGACACGGAGAGGCTATACGCATTGCTGTTGATGTGCCCTTGGCGCGACGCGCCGGTGTCGTGCGTCGAGTAGATGTTGGCGAGCCCGCTCCACTTGATCGTGGTCGGATCGCCGAACGACTGCGAGACCGAACCGTAGTATTGACGCCAGACATCGTCCGCCTGGTCGACGTAAAGCGACATCTCGCCGTTCTTCGCATAGTGCCAGGTGCCGCCCAGATACGTCAGCCGGTCGATGCGCGTGCCGCCGTACGAGGTGGTCAGATTGGTGAGGTTCGTGTGGCCGCGTGCGTCGACCTTGGTGAAGCTGCCGGCCTCGAGCGTGGTGTGAACCAGATCGTTGCTGACGACGGAGACGCCGAGGAAAGTGGGCGGCAACGCGCGGTTGTCGTGCGGCTCGAGAAACGGATTCGTCACGTCCTGCAGGCCGTATTTGACGACCGTTTCCGAAATGCGTCCCTTGATGTCGTACATGCCCGGGTACGCCCACGCGAGCTGCTGCGAGCCGCCGCCGCTTTTGCCGACGTGCACCATGTTGCCCGCGCCGTTGCCGCCGTCGAGCTTGAATGCGCCGAATAGCGACGCATCCACGCCGAAGCCGACGAGCCCTTGCGTGAAGCCCGATTCATAGTTGACCTGAGCACCTTGCACCCACGCATGGCGGTAGAGGTTGGGCGGCGCCTGGAAGTAATCCGCGTAATTGCGCAATTGCAGATTCAAATGGCTATCCGCGATAAAGCCCTTGCTCGCGGCCTGGCTCGAAGGCGGCTCGGGCGGCGTAACGGTTTGAGAAGCTTCCGCGTTGACGAGGGCGTTCGTCGTATCCGGCTGATCGTTGCGGATCTGCCCGCCCTGATCCGCGCGGCGCTTGTTCGCAGGTTGAGCCTGCGACACCTGCGCAGGCGACGACAACGCTTGTGCGGCGGGCGCGGCGTTGCTCGCTTCGGGCGCGGGCGGCGTCACGCTGTCGTCGGCGTAGGCGTTCGCGGCGATAGCCAGCGCGGGAACGGTGAAGGCACAGCAGATCGCGGCAGTGACTCCGGACTTTTTCGACCGGGTTCGTGGTGTGTTGTTTTTCATTAAAGGATGTCTCGGCAATGGTGATGAAACTTCGGCCGGCGGTTAGCCAGTCCACGCTAATCGCCCGTCTTGCGGATTGCAGGACGAGCGAATCCAACGGCGCGGCGAGACCGCCGCGCCGGAGAATCGGGTCGTTAGGGTTGTGCTTGTACTTCGGTTAAAGGCGGCTGGCGTTAGCCGTCGCCGACACGAATGCAGGCCACCCGCGTCGCGTTCGAGCCGTGCGTGACAGGCGGCGGAATCTGTGCCGCACAGGCGTCGAGCGCATCGGGGCAGCGCGTGCGAAATGCGCAGCCCGAAGGCGGATTCAGCGGCGATGCAATCTCGCCGCGCAACAGCAGATGGCGCCGCGCGCGCTCTATTGCCGGATCGGGCACCGGCACGGCGGAGAGCAACGCGCGCGTGTACGGATGACGCGGCGTGCCGTACACATCGCGCTTGTCGCCGAATTCCATGACGCGACCGAGATACATGACGAGCACGCGGTGACTGATGGCCTTGACGACCGCGAGGTCGTGCGCGACGAAAATGAGCGAAAGCGATAACTCGCGCTGCAGATCGCGCAGCAGGTTGACGATCTGCGCCTGGATCGACACATCCAGCGCGGATACCGGTTCGTCGCAAATCACGAGTTGCGGTTCGCCGATCAACGCGCGCGCAATGCCGACGCGCTGACATTGACCACCGGAAAACTCATGCGGATAGCGGCGCATATGCTGCGCGTTCAGACCGACGCGCTCCAGCATCGTCAGCACCCGGCGCTGCATGTCGGCACGCGCAAGCTGTCTGCCGTGCGCAACGAGCGGCTCAGCGACAATCTGTTCGATCGTCATGCGCGGATCGAGCGACGCTAGCGGGTCCTGGAAAATCATCTGCACGTCGCGGCGCAGGCGGCTCGTGTCGCGACGCCCCGCAGGCAACACCGTCTCGTTGCCGAGCCAGCGCACGCTGCCGCTGGCGACGGGCGCGAGTCCGATGATCGCGCGCGCGAGTGTCGACTTGCCGCAGCCCGATTCGCCGACAAGCCCCACTGTCTCGCCGCGCCGCACGCTGAACGAGACGCCGTCCACGGCGCGCAGTGTCGCCTTGCCCGACCACGGGTAGCCGCCGCGCGGCACGCCGAATTGCACCTTGAGCTGTTCGACCGAGAGCAGGGTGGTCGCTTCGTTGCTTGCAACGGATGTCGCGTTCATACGTGTTGTGCCTCCAGGATGTCGGCCGCCGGACGATGGCAGGCGCGCCGCGCCCGCGGGTCGTTCGCCGTTGCAACGAGCACGGGACGCGACTCGCGGCATGCGTCGCTGCAATACGTGCAGCGCGGCGCGAACGCGCAGCCCGCGCCCGCTTCGCCGGGCAGGGGCGGGTTGCCGGGAATGGTTTGCAGGGGGCGTTCGTCGTCGCTGTCGTCGGTGAGGCGCGGCAGCGCGTTGAGCAGCCCGCGCGTGTACGGATGCGTCGGCGCGGCAAAGAGCGTGGCGGCGCTCGCCTGCTCGACGGTCTGGCCGGCGTACATCACCATCACGTCGTCGCATAGACCGGCAACGACGCCCATGTCGTGCGTGATCAGAATGATCGCGGTGCCGCGCTCGCGATTCAGCTCGCGCAGCAACTCGATGATCTGCGCCTGCACGGTGACGTCGAGCGCGGTGGTGGGTTCGTCGGCGATCAGCATTTCGGGCTCCGACAGCAACGCCATGGCGATCATCACGCGTTGCCGCATGCCGCCGGAGAACTCGTGCGGATACATGCCGATGCGGCGCGCGGCATCGGGAATGCGCACCGACTCCAGCGCTTCGATCGCCCGGCGGCGCGCCTCGCGCCGCGACATCTTGCGATGCAGTTGCAGCGTTTCTGTCATTTGCCGCTCGATCGTCAGGAACGGATTGAGCGAGGTCATCGGGTCCTGAAAAATCATGCCGATGCGGTCGCCGCGAATCCTGTTGAGCGCGGCTTCATTCATGGCGAGCAGATTGTCGCCGCGATAGAGCGCTTCGCCCGATACCTGGCCGTTGCCCGCGAGCAGACCGAGGAGCGCCATCACCGTCTGGCTCTTTCCCGAACCCGATTCGCCGACAATGCCGAGGGTGCGGCCTGCTTCGAGCGAAAACGATACGCGTTGCACCGCGTCGACGGGCGCGCCTTCGCGGCGCGTAAAGCGCACGCTGAGATCTTTGACTTCGAGTAGCGGCATGTCAGCGGTCCTTGGGATCGAATGCGTCGCGCAGACCGTCGCCGACGAAATTCACGCAGTAGAGCGTGACGCACAACATCAGAGCCGGGCAGAGCAGCAGCCACGGCATGGACTCGAGCTTCTGCGCGCCGTCCTGAATCAGCACGCCCCAGCTGGTCATGGGTTCCTGCACGCCGAGGCCGAGGAACGACAGCACGGATTCAGTGAGCACGATGTTCGGCACGGTCACGCTCGCGTACACGACCACGACGCCGAACAGGTTCGGCACGATATGACGCGCGATGATCGAGCGCGAACTCACGCCGATGGCTTTGGCGGCGTCGATGAATTCGCGCGAACGCAGCGACAGCGTCTGGCCGCGCACCACCCGCGCCATGTCGAGCCACGAGAACGCGCTGATGGTGAGCACGACGAGATAGAACGCGCGGCCGAACAGCGTCATCATCAGAATGGCGATCAGCATGTAGGGAATCGCGTACATCATGTCGACGATGCGCATCATCACCGCATCGACGCGACCGCCGAGATAACCGGCGGTTGCGCCATACGCGACGCCGATCAGCCCGGACACGAGCGTGCCGAGCAGTCCGACTTCGAGCGACACGCGCCCGCCTTGCAGCGTGCGCGCGAGCAGGTCGCGGCCGAGTTCGTCGGTGCCGAACCAGTGCATGTTTTGCCATGTCGGCGGCAGGCTGATTGCGGACCAGTCGCTGTCGATCGGAGCATTGGGCAGAAGCCAGGGCCCGGCGACGCAGGCGAGCACGATCAGCAACAGCACGACGCTGCTGACGAACGCCGCGCGGTTGCGAACGAAGCGCGCGGCGGCGCGGGCAAGCGGGCCGCGCGAGCGCGCAGCGCCGGTCATGGCGGCGAGCGGGTCGCGCGCCGCGGCAGTCGATTGAAGAGAGCGGGCCATGATCAGTACCGGATGCGCGGGTCGAGCCACGCATAGGCGAGGTCGACCAGCAGGTTGAAGAGCACGGCGGCGGCGGTGGTCAGCACGACGAGGCCGAGCACGAGCGTGTAGTCGCGATTGATCGCGCCGTTCACCACCAGTTGCCCGAGGCCCGGCAGCGCAAAAACCGACTCGGTCACGACAGCCGCGGTGATCGACGAAATGCAAAGCGAGCCGAGCAGCGAGACGACGGGCATGAGCGCCGGCTTGAGGGCGTGACGCAAGACGATCGTGCGGCCCGGCAAGCCCTTGGCGCGCGCGGTGCGGATGAAGTTGCCGGACAGCACTTCGATCATGCTGCCGCGCATGACACGCGCAATCGCCGCGACGTTGATGAAGGTGATCAGCACGATCGGCAGCACGCGGTAGCGCCATTCGCCTTCGCCCCAGCCGCCGGCCGGCAGCCAGCCCTGGCCCTCGGAGGTTTTCAGCAGGATCGCGAAGATCCAGACGAGCACGGGCCCGAGCACGAAAGGCGGCACCACGTTGCCGATATTGCCGAGCACCATCACCGCGTGATCGACGAAACGGTCGCGGCGCACGGCGGCGAGCGTGCCGAGCGCGACGCCGATCACGACGGCGATCGGCACCGACCCGCCGCCGACTCCGAGGCTCACCGGCAACGCTTTCCAGACGAGGTCGTTGACCGACCAGTCGGCGTAGCGGAACGACGGCCCGAGATCGCCGCGCAGCAGCGAGCCGAGGTAGTGGAGATACTGCAGCCACAGCGGTTCGTCGAGGTGATACTTCGCGTTCAGGTTCGCGAGCACGGCCGCCGACAGTTGCCGCTCGGTGTCGAACGGGCCGCCCGGCGTGAGATGCAGCAGCAGATAGCACGCGGTGATCACGGCGAGAATCGTCGGGATCGCCCACAGCGTGCGGCGCAGCGTATAGGCCAGCATGTCGGTGCTCCGCGCTTAGTGCTTGATCAGGTACATGTCCTGCGTGGCACGCTGGTCGACGTAGTTGGTCGACGTGTAGCCGCCCACGTACGGTTTGACGAGCCGCACCGCCGAGTACTGGAAGAGCGGCACCATCGGGTAGTCGTTCATCGCCATGGTGTGTGCCTCGGTGAGGAGCGCGGTGCGTTTGGCGTCGTCGAGCTGCTGGTTGGCTTCGTCGACGATCTTGTCCACTTGAGGATTGCAGTAGCGCTGATCGTTCTGCACGCTGTTGCAGCGGATCAGGTCGAAATACGACATGGCGTCGTTATAGTCGACGAACCAGCCGTCGCGCGACGCCTGCACCTTGCCGTCGTGGCGCTGCTTGAGCAGCACCTTGTATTCGACGTTTTCGAGCTTCGCGTTGACGCCGAGTCTCGTGCGCCATTCGGATGTTGCAAAGAGCGCAACCTTCTTGTGCAGATCGTTCGTGTTGTAGGTGAGCGTGAACGTGAGCGGCTTTGCGTCGGAATAACCGGCGCTTTTCAGCAGATTGCGCGCGTACTCCACGCGCTTTTCCATCGGCCAGCTTGCCCAGTCGGGCTTGAATACGGCCGCGCCTTGTGTGCCCTTGGAGATGAGGCCGTACATGGGCAGCTCGCCGTCGGCGGTCAGGCGCTGCGTGAGCAGATCGCGGTCGAGCACCATGGAAAGCGCCTGACGCACGCGCTTGTCCTTGAACAGCGGATCTTCGTTGTTCAGGCTGTAGTAGTAAGTGGCGATCTGCAGGCCGGTTTTCAGCTCGGCGCCGAACTGCTTGCTCACCTGCGCGTAGATGCCGGACGGAATCGAATAGGTGTAGTCGAACTGGCCGGCCTGATACATGCGCATGGCCGTTTCGTCGTTTTCAATCGGCAGATAGGTCACTTTCGTAATCACGACCTTGCTCGCGTTCCAGTACGTCTTGCTCTTCGTGCCGACGAGCCGGTTGCCCGGCTGCCAGTCGGCGAGCGTATACGGGCCGTTGCCGACGAAGTTGCCCGGCCGCGTCCAGTCGCCGCCGAATTTCGTCACGACGTCGCGGTTGACCGGGGCCATAGTCGTCATGGCGACGAGTTGCGGGAAAAAGGCAGCGGGCACCTCCGTGGTGACTTCGAGCGTGTACGGGTCGGCGGCGCGCACGCCCAGGCTCGAGAGCGGCGCCTTGCCGGCGAGAATCGCCTTGGCGTTCTTCACGAATTCGACGAGCACGGTGTACTTGGAGCCGGTTTTCGGATCGAGCACGCGCTGCCATGCGTACACGAAATCGTTTGCGGTGACGGGCTGCCCATTGCTCCAGCGGGCATCATGGCGCAGCTTGAACACCCATGTGTCGGGGCCGGTGCGCGTCCACGATTGCGCGACGCCGGGCACGATCGCGCCGGCGGCGTCGATGCGCGTGAGGCCCTCGAAGAGGTCGAGCGCGATCGTATTGCCGGTCCAGGATTCGATGTGCGCCGGGTCGAGCGACTCGGTTTCCCCCGGCACCTGCCGGGTTATTTCCTGGCTGGCCGCGAGCGCGACGCCGGCCGGCACGGTGACGGCAAAAGCGGAAGGTGCAAAGGACGAGGTAAAGCTGAGGACGAGCGCACTCAGCGCCGTCGCGTAGGCAAACGGGGTTTTCATCGGTTCAGATCGCAGGAAAGGTCGAGAGAAGAAAGCGCCGGCGTCAATGCGCCTGGCTATCTGCTTTGTTCGGGCCGGGGCGGCCCTTGTTGTTTGTCCAACATGCAGGAATCCTTACATTTAGTAATGCAGGCTGTCCTGCCGGATGAACCGGGAAAGCAGCCTGCTTCTTTAAAACAGCCTCGGTGTGCCCACCCAGACCACCACCGATTCCACGCGCGCGGTGTTCATCCAGCTGTGCGGCACCGTCGATTCGTAATGCGCGCTGTCTCCTGCACGCAGAACAAACGTCTTGCCTTCCAGCGTCAACGACACTTCGCCGTCGATCACATACAAAAACTCTTCACCGGCGTGCGTCGTGACCTCCGAACGCTTTTGCCCCGGCGGCATCTTCACGAGGATCGCCTCGAGCTGCCGGCCACCGGTCACGTTGGTCAGACGCGCGAACAGATTGGCCGAGTCCGCGAAACCAAAGAACTTCAGCTGATCGCCGCGGCTCACCGAGCGCTCCTCGCTCGGTGTGTCGACGAAATACTGCACCGTGACCCCGAGCGCGTGAGCGATGCCGGCCAGCGACGTGATGGAAGGCGATGCGAGACCACGCTCCACCTGCGACAAAAACGGCTTGGAAATGCCCGCCGCGGTTGCCGTGTCGTCCAGCGTGCGCTTCAGCCGTTGCCGCAGCGCGCGGATCTTGCTGCCTACTTCGAGTGCCGCATTGCTCTTATGAATTGTCGTGACCATAGCAGGAGGAAATTAGCCCGTCAAAATTTGTTTGATATAAGCAAATATGGTTTGATCCGGCCTTGCCGGGACTGCGGGCCTGAGGCCCCGGCTTCAAACCCACCGCCATTTTCGAGACAACACGCTATGTTGCCAGAAGCTACAAGACGCTCAGCCGATGCGGCCGGCAATGCGGAAATGCCGCGGCTTTCTTCGGAAAGGGACGTGACACGATTCGGCGGTGTCTGTATCTATGCGCGGTGGATAGGCGGGCGGCCGTAGCAAGCAGAGTTGGCTTCAGCGATGCGCCGGTTCGCGCAGGCCGCACGCGATTGTCGGCACGCGCACGGTTTGCCGTGCGGCGCTGCGAATCGAGGACCATTGCGCGGGCGCACCGCCCACGTAGCGCCCGCGGCGGTGCGTCAAGCGGGCCGCTGCCATTGGCCACGCGGAAGTATCATGTCGCGGACATAACAGGTAGCCAGTCAGAATGGAAATCCACATTGCCGTTCAAGGGCATCACGACCTCTCCGGGCAGATCTATCGGCAGTTGCGCGCCGGTATCCTGGAGGGGCGCCTCGCCGGCGGCACGCGTTTGCCGTCCACGCGCGATCTCGCCGCGCAGCTCGGCGTCTCGCGCAAGACCACGCTCGATGTTTTCGAGCGGCTTCTTTCGGAGGGTTATCTCACCGCGCGGGCCGGTTCGGGCACCTTCGTGGCCGACGGTCTGGAGCGCCTGCCGGCCGAGCGCTCGCCTCATGCGCGCGCGGCCGCTTCGTCGCGCGAACCTGCGAAGACGAAGAGCGACGCCGCGCGCGCCCAACCGCTGTGGGAGCAGATGCCCGACAGCCTGCCGATGCCGCGGCCTTCCGTGGCATCGCCGCACGATTTCGTCGGCGGGGCCACTGACAAGACGTTGTTCCCGTTCGACGCCTGGCGCCGTTGTGTGAATCACGCGCTGCGTACGCAAGCGCGCGGTCCCGGCACTTATCGTGACGCGGCGGGCGAACAGGAATTGCGGCTCGCGATTTCGCGCTACCTCGCGTTCAATCGCGCGGTGTCCAGCAACTGGGAAGAAGTGATCGTGACGCAAGGCGCGCAGCACGCGCTCGACCTGCTCGCGCGCGTCACGCTCGGGCCCGGCGAAGTAGCCGCTATCGAAGATCCCGGTTATCCGCCCGCGCATGCGTGCTTCACGGCAACTGGCGCGCGCGTGGCGCACGTGCCGGTCGACCGCGAGGGTTTGATCGTCGGCAAATTGCCGGACAACGCGCGGCTCGTCTACGTGACGCCGTCCCATCAATTTCCGCTCGGCATGCCGATGAGTCTCGAGCGCCGCGTCGAACTGCTGGAATGGGCGCAAAAACGCGGTGCCGTGATTATCGAGGACGACTACGACTGCGAGTACCGTTTTGAAGGCCGGCCGATGGAGCCGCTGAAAAGTCTCGACCGTGCAGGACTCGTCGCCTATGTGGGCACGTTTTCCAAAACCATTTTTCCGGAACTGCGAGTCGGCTACGTGGTGCCGCCGACATCGCTGTTCAGGCCGCTTTTCAAGGCCCGCCAGATCGCGGACTGGCACGGCTGCACACTCACGCAAACCGCGCTTGCCTCGTTCATGCTGAACGGCGATTTCGCCAAGCACCTGCGGCGCATGCACAAGACCTATGCGGCGCGGCGTGCGACGCTGCTTTCGCATCTGCAAGGCCCGCTCGCGCCGTGGTTCGAGCCGATCGTGCCGACGGCCGGCATCCACCTCGCGGCGCGCTTGCGGGCGCCGCTCACGGAGCAGGCGGTGGTGACGGCCGCGCGCGACGCGTCGATCGGTCTGTATGGACTGTCGCCGTTCTATCAGCGCGCGAAACCGCAGGCGGGTCTGATCTTCGGCTACGGCAACATTGCTGGGCAACATATCGACGCTGCGTTGCAGAAGCTTGCGGGCATCCTGCCGCGACTCCCTTCATAGCCGCATGCAAGCGCGCCCGGCGCCGTGACGTTGCAACGGCACATGTGGTGCGGCCAATGCGGAGTTACCCGAAGGCTCTGTCCGAGGCTCGATTCGCGAGCGAGCGACATGGCGCGCAAAGGACTCGTGCGTAGCGCAAACGGCCTGTTCAAAGCGTTAAAAATGTTCTGGCGACGGCGCACACAGCCGTCGCCGCCGCGCAGAATGTCCCGCTATACAGGGGTTGAAACCGCTTGTAACGCACTTTACCAATCGGTGTTGCCCCGTGCGCAGAAGCAGTTTAGCCCCTGAAACAAGGCTCAAAATGAGTTCGGCAGTCTGCGCCGCGCAACAAACCTGTGCTCTGATACACAAAAGAGTCGCGCAAATCGCATGAGCGCTTGTAGAATCCGGCGTTGAAGCGTGCGCATACGGTGTGCGCTTCGTGCAATTCACTGACCACAACAGGTAGGAGAAACATGCCGACTTCCGCAAAAAAGGTGGCCAAGAAGGCTGCTGCCCCGGTACCGACCAAGAAGGTTGCTGCAAAGAAAGTCCCTGCGAAGAAAGCTCCCGCAGCTAAGAAGGTCGCCGTGAAGGCGTCCGGCGCACCGTCGCCGATCAAGGACACCTTCACGAAGGCCTCGCTGGCTGCACACGTTGCTGAACGCGCAGCGGTCGAACCGAAGGCTGCCAAGGCCGTTCTGGCCGCGCTCGAAGACACGATCCTCGGCGCAGTGCATAAGAAGGGCGCCGGCGAATTCACGCTGTCGGGTCTTCTGAAGATCGTCGTGCAAGCCGTGCCGGCCAAGAAAAAGCGCTTCGGCAAAGACCCGTTCACGGGCGAAGAGCGCTGGTTCCCGGCCAAGCCGGCTAGCGTGCGCATCAAGGCACGTGCGCTGAAGAAGCTGAAGGACGCTGCAGCAGGCTAAGCTCGCTTCACACCTTTGCTCAGGGCGGCTCAGGCCTCGGCATTGCAAGCAGTCAGAATCCCCGTGGATGCAACTCCACGGGGATTTTTTTGGCGCCTGCCTTCCGCGCTCTCTCGTGCGGTGCGCCCCAAAATACGACGCGCTGCATCGTCGGGGCCACTTATGCACTGTACTAGCGCATCGTGTGCGGCAGCAGTACGATGGCAGCGACGCGCGACGCTTTGCGATGCGCGCTTCATGTGCATGTCTGCCGGTTTGGCGCGCTAAAAGCTCAATGGCATAGCGCTTGCTTGAATGAAGTCGAACACCGAATGCGCAGCGCATTCGCCTTCTATCCGACAACAAGAGCGGGGCGTGACATGCGATGCTATGACGAGATGCGTCATCATGACGATGCCGTGCGGCCACATTACGCGCGCTTTGAGCGGTGGCTCTCGAAGCAGGGCAATGAAGCGATCGCACGCAAGCGTGCGGAAGCCGACCTGCTGTTTCGCCGGGTCGGCATTACGTTCGCCGTGAACGGCGACCTCTCCGGCACCGAGCGGCTGATTCCCTTCGATCTCATTCCACGCATCATTCCGCGCGGCGAATGGCAGACGCTGGAAGCCGGCCTGCGTCAGCGCGTCCAGGCGCTCAATCTGTTTATCCACGACGTGTATCACGATCGCAAGATCGTGCGCGCCGGCATCGTGCCCGCGGACCAGGTCTATACCAACGCGCAATACCGGCCGGAAATGCAGGGCGTCGACGTGCCGCTCGGTGTTTACGCGCATATTGCCGGCGTCGACGTGGTGCGCGCCGGCGACGACGGCGAGTTCTATGTGCTCGAAGACAACCTGCGGGTGCCGTCGGGCGTGTCCTATATGCTCGAAAACCGCAAGATGATGATGCGGCTTTTCCCCGAGCTGTTCGTGCAGAACCGCATTGCGCCCGTCGCACATTATCCCGATCTTCTGCTCGATACGCTGCGCTCGGTCGCGCCCGAAGGCGTCGACGATCCGGTCGTGGTCGTGCTGACGCCGGGCATGTACAACTCCGCGTATTTCGAGCACACGTTCCTTGCGCAACAGATGGGCGTCGAGCTGGTGGAAGGCAAGGACCTGTTCGTCGACGATAACTATGTGTTCATGCGCACGACGCAGGGGCCCAAGCGGGTGGATGTGATCTATCGCCGGGTCGACGACGATTTTCTGGACCCGCTCGCGTTCCGCAACGATTCGGCGCTCGGCGTACCCGGCCTGCTGACCGCGTATCGGGCGGGGCGCGTCGCGCTCGCCAATGCGATGGGCACGGGCATCGCCGACGACAAATCGATCTACCCGTACGTGCCGGACATGATCGAGTTCTACCTGGGTGAGAAGCCGATCCTGAACAACGTGCCCACGTTCCAGTGCCGCAAGGCCGACGATCTTGCCTACACGCTCGCGCATCTGCCGGAACTCGTCGTCAAGGAAGTGCACGGCGCGGGCGGCTACGGCATGCTCGTCGGGCCCGCCTCGACGAAGGCGGAGATCGAAGCGTTCCGCGAGCGTCTGATCGCGCGCCCGGCGGGCTATATCGCGCAACCCACCCTGGCGCTTTCCGCTTGCCCGACCTTCGTCGAATCCGGCATTGCGCCGCGCCATATCGACCTGCGTCCGTTCGTGCTGTCGGGCAAGACGGTCACGATGGTCGCGGGCGGACTGACCCGGGTCGCGTTGCAGGAGGGCTCGCTCGTCGTCAATTCGTCGCAGGGAGGCGGGACCAAAGACACGTGGATGGTCGACTGACGCGGTTGCCGCGCGGCTGGCCTGGCCGCGCCCGCAACCCAGCGCGCCGGGGCGCTCATCGAAAGCCGCCGGCGCATACGGATAACCAGCGCGAGCTTTACTTCAAGAGACCTCGCGTCATTAGATACGGAACGCCGTCATGCTAAGCCGCACCGCCGATCACCTCTTCTGGATGGCCCGCTACATGGAGCGCGCGGAGAACACCGCCCGCATGCTCGACATCAACCTGAAGGCGCTTTTGCTGCCGCAGACGCCCGACCAGGAGGCGCGCGCGCAACGTTCGGTGCTGCGCATCTCCGAACTGGAGTCCGCCTTCGCGCAGCGCTATGACGAGCCGACGCGCGAACACGTGCTCGATTTCATGGTGGCCGACGCGACGAACCCGTCGAGTATTCATTCGTGTTTGCACGCCGCGCGCGAAAATGCGCGTGCCGTTCGCGGCACCTTGACGACCGAATGGTGGGAGACGATCAACGATACCTGGCTCGAATTCAACGAGCGTATTTCGTCCGGTCAGGCCGCGGCGAATCCCGGCGCGTTGTTCGAATGGGTGAAGTTTCGCTCGCACCTGTCGCGCGGCGTGACGATCGGCACTGCGCTGCAGGACGACGCGTTCTTCTTCACGCAGCTCGGCACGTTTCTCGAGCGCGCCGACAACACGGCGCGTATTCTCGACGTGCGCTTTGCCGACGTGGAGCCGAATTCGCGCGACGCCGCGCGCCAGCTCGAAGACTTCTATTACTGGACGTCGATTCTGAGCTCGGTGTCGGCGCTGGAAATCTATCGCAAGGTGTATCGCGACGTTGTCACGCCGGCCCGGGTCGTCGAATTGATGATTCTCAACCAGCAGATGCCGCGCTCGCTGCTCGCCTCGCTCGAAGGCGTCTGCGCGAATCTGGCGATGCTGCGCACGTCGGGCTCGAACCAGTGCGAGCGGTTCGCCGGCAAGCTGCGCGCCGAACTGCTCTATGCGGATATCCGGCAGATTTTCGAAGCCGGCCTGCACGCGTACCTGACGCAATTCCTTGCTCGCGTGTTCGAGCTCGGCAATCTCGTCGCGCGTACCTATCTTATGCTGCCAGTCGCCTGACGGAGTTTCCATGTACCTGACGATCCGCCACGAGACGTCCTATCGTTACGAAGCGACTGTCCATTACTCGATCCAGCAATTGCGGCTTACGCCCGCAAGCGGCGCCTCGCAGGTTGTGCGGCGCTGGAGCATCGACGCGCCGGGCAAGCTCGACGCCACGTTCGACGCCTACGGCAACGCGCTGCATACGCTCGTCATCAACAAGCCGCACAGCGAGATTCGCCTGCACGTGGCCGGCGAAGTCGACACGATTGCGCTGCGGGACGGCCGTCTTCCCGACGATGCCGGTCCGATTCCGCTCGAGCATTTCACCTGCGCGACGCGCCTCACGGAGGCCGACGCGGCGATTCGCGAACTGGCCGGGTCGGTGCCGAGTCTCGGGAGCGCGTCGGGTCTTATCGCGCTGTCCGAGCGGATCGTCGAACAGGTCAGGTACAACCCGGGCGTGACCGAGGTGACCAGCACGGCGGCGCAGGCGCTCGCGCTCGGCAATGGCGTGTGTCAGGACCATGCGCATCTGATGCTCGCATGCTGCCGGACGCGCGGCGTCCCGGCGCGCTACGTGAGCGGCTATATCGAACCGGGCGACGTCGCACACGCGGCGAGCCACGCGTGGGTGGACGTGTGGCTCGACGGCACGGGGTGGGTGTCGATCGATGTCACACATGCCGCCTTCGCCAGCGAAATGTACTGCAGGCTGGCTGTGGCGCGCGATTACGAGGCGGCGGCGCCGGTGCGCGGCCGGCGCATCGGCGGCAGGGAGGAGCAGTTGAAGGTGTCTGTCAACGTCACTGCGCAGATGTCGCAGTAGGCGGCGCCGGGTCTCGCGTCGCGCGAGTCGCCACTGCTATCAAGTACAAACCCGCAACGGCCGTAATACGGTGAAGAGGCGCATTCGCGCCGCATTACAATAGCGCCGTTCAGTTGTTTTTTGCGGGTACTTTTCCCTATGACCTACTGCGTAGCGATGACCGTCGACGAAGGTCTCGTGTTTCTTTCCGACACGAGGACCAACGCGGGCGTCGATCACATCAGCACCGCGCGCAAGATGTCGGTGTTCGAGCAGCCCGGCGAGCGCGCCCTCGTGCTGCTGGGCGCGGGCAATTTGTCGCTCACGCAAGCCGTGCTGCACGAACTGTCGGAGCCGGCGGATGCCGCGAAGCCCACGCTGTGGACCGCGCCGACCATGGCGGACGCCGCGCGCGTGATCGGCGAGGCGGTGCGTTCGGTGCATCAGCGGGAGGCGGCGGCGCTGCAGGAATTCGGCGTCGACTTCAATTGCAGCTTCATTCTCGGCGGACAGATCGCCGGAAACCGGCCGCGTCTCTTCATGATTTATGCGGCGGGCAATTTCATCGAGGCGTCGGCGGTGAATCCGTACTTCCAGATCGGCGAGGCGAAATACGGCAAGCCGATCATCGACCGGGTGCTGACACCGTCGACGCCGCTTGACGAAGCCGCAAAATGCGCGCTCATCTCCATGGACTCGACGCTGCGCTCGAATCTCTCGGTGGGGTTGCCGCTCGACTTGCTGGTCTACGAGAAAGACTCGCTGCGCGTCACGCGCTTCGTCTCGATCGATCACGACAATGCTTACTTCGAGATGATTCATCGCACGTGGGGCGAGCGGCTGCGTCAGGTGTTCGGCGAAATTCCGGATCCCGACTGGCAGGCGTCGCCCGAAGTGCCGACGCTGCAGCGCGAGCGGGCGCTGGTACTGTACCGCGCGCCGGTGGGCGCGGACGGCGTCGAACATGAACTCGATATGAACCCGGCGCAGACGCTGGCCCAGGCGGAGAAGGGCAAAGCGCAGCGGCGGTAGGTGCGTGGGTGTCGGCTGTGCGTGGGGAGAGCCGCGTCGCCGGCGGGCCGAACACCCTGCATCAGGAAAATGAAGGTCGCCATGAACCCCGCGCGGGGTGAGTCGGCGGCCTTATTTTTTGGGCGCGATCTGACTGCTCGTCGCTGCGGACCCGAATGCTACGGACGAAAAAAAACCAGCCACCGGCTTCACGCCCGTGGCTGGTTTCGAACTGCGTACGCTTCAGCAGTCCGTCAAGTCCAATTAGAACTTGTGGCGGATACCCAGGCTGACCACTTCTTGCGAGCTGGAAGCCGAGTTGTAGCCGTACGAACCGACTGCTGCGCCTGCGCTGACCAGTGCACCGTTCGAAGCGCGCTGATCGCCGCTTGCGTGCTGGTATGCGCCGACCAGGTAGATGTCCGTGCGCTTCGACAGGTTGTAGTCGCCGCCCAGCGAAACCTGGTGGTACGTTGCGCTCGCGTCGCCGCTAGCCTTCGTGTAGATGTAGCCCACGCCAACCAGCAGTGCCGGCGTTGCCTGGTAGCCCAGGTACGCGCCTGCGACGTTGTACTTCTCGGTCGAACCGAAGCCCGACTGTGCGTCCGGCTTGTACTGCGCGTTGCTGTAACGCACGTTGGCCGTGAACGGGCCCGCGACGTATTGAACAGCAACCGAAGCGATGCCGATCGACTTGGCGGCGGCGTACGGGTTGATCTGGTTGTCGAACGTGCCGTCAGACGTGCTCGTCGCACCCCAGCCTGCACGGGTCGGCGCTGCGGTGTGCGGGTTTTCTGCGCGGAAGTAGCCGGCAGCAATGCTGAACGGACCCGTTGCATACGTTGCCGCGCCCGACCACGTTTGACCTGCGCCCGTGGAGCCAGCGATGCCGCCGAATGCGTACATGCCTTCGAACTGGAAGCCGCCCCACACCGGCGAGGTGTACTTGACAGCGTTGTTCGTGCGCGACGAGTTGTCGTTGTTGTCCACGTCGCCCGGCGTCGTGAACGTCGAACCGAAGTAGTTGTCTGCCGTCAGCGGTTGGACCAGGTCGACGACCGGGTCATACTGGCGACCCAACGTGACCGTACCCCACTGGTCGCCGGTCAAACCGACATATGCCTGACGACCGAACATACGACCGCCCTGGTTCAGACGGCCGGTATTCGGATCAAAGCCGTTTTCCAACTGGAACAGCGCCTTCAGACCGCCGCCCAGATCTTCCGTGCCCTTCAAGCCCCAACGGCTGCCTTGCAGGTTGCCGGCGACCAGGCCGACCTGGTTCTTGTTCGCGCCCGTCGCGTCGACGGTGTTGTGCGCAAACTGGATCGATTCATCGATCAAGCCGTACAGGGTCACGCTGCTTTGAGCGTGTGCGACGCCGGTAGCGCCGAGAAGCGCCAGCGAGAGGGTAGACAGTGCGATTCGTTTCATCCATTTCTCCACGCAGATGATTAGTTTACTTGTTGCGGAAAGGAGAATAGCTCACCGCGTCAATCGGTAAGAACTGGAAAAAAAAGAGTGTCGCCAAAAACTGACAATCGTCGCAAAGCCTTGTATTTAAAGCCTGTTGGCCATTGTTTCCGTTTTTGCAATATTGTTTCGTTGCATTCGCATTATTGTTGTTTTGTTGACGACGAACGTTTCCACTGATGTCCTTTTGGCATTAATTTGTAAGCTGGACGTAAAAAACTCGTCTAGCAGAGGGGGCGTCGCCCGGCACGTGTTCAGGCAGCACAGTGCAGGTTGGCCGAAAAGCGGACTAGACAGGTCCCAGCGATTGTGATCCACGCGCACCAATAAGGTGCGGCCCTTCGCCGCCTCGCTATCTGGCCGGCGTGTCCTCGTCGCGCGCGTGCCGCGCCATGCTCGCTGCCGCGAGGCCCGCGGCGGCGGCGAGGGCGACAGACTTCCACGGGTGCGCGCGCACGTAGCGATTCGCGGCGGCCGCTTTGCGGCTGGCGCCCAGCAGCGTCACCGCGGCGAGATGCGTCGCTTCGGCTTCAGCGGAAATCACCGAGCGTCCGACCTTGAGCGCGGTCGCCGCGACCGATGCTTTTTCGCCCGCTCGCGACCGCCGCCCGCCAGCAGCAGATAACCCGGCGCGCCGGTCCGCGGAGAACGCGGCGCCGATCCCGGCGCGTTGGGCGTGGTCTTCGGCACCGAACGCGTGCTCTTCCGCGTGCAACGCCGCACTCGCCGGAACGGTCGACGCCGCCAGCACCGACGCGAGCTTGGCGCGGCTCCCCGGCGGCGAATCGCTCTGGATGCCCCAGCCGCCGCGCGGATCGTTGAGCCGGCCGCGGGCCGCCGAAAATTCCGCGCCGAGCAGCAGCACCGCGGCCGAGAAATACAGCCACATGAGCAGCACTGCGAGCGATCCCGCCGCGCCGAACGAACTGGCCATGCCCGCGTGCGCGAGGTACAGCGCAAACAGCTTCTTGCCCGCCGAAAACAGCACGGCCGCCACCACGCCGCCGACGAGCGCATCGCGCCAGCGCACGCTCGCGTCGGGCAGGAACTTGAGCAGGCCGGCAAACGCAAACGCGAGCACCAGCAGGCCCACGCCGAGCTGCAGCAGATTGCCGATCACCACGTAAGGCGAGTCGCCCCACAGCCATTTGCCGATAAAGGTAATCACCGTGTCCAGCACGAGCGAAACGATCAGCAGAAACGCGACGCCGAGCACGAGTCCGAATGAAATCAGTCGCACGCGCACGAGCGCGATCACGCTGGAGGTGCGTGGCCCGCTGTACGGCCACACGACGTTGAGCGCGCTGTTCAGCGATGAAAACGTGGCCGACGCGCCGATCGCCAGCATCGTGAACGAGATGATGGCCGCAATGCCGCCCGCGCTGCCGCTGTGGTGCGCGTTCTCGACGATGGTCTGCACGCCCGCCGCCGCCTGGTCGCCAAGCAGTCCGTGGATATGGTCGAACAGTTCGCCGCGCGCGGCCTCGGCACCGAAGAACCAGCCGGCCACCGCAATCACCATGACGAGTGTCGGCGCAAGAGAAAACGCGGCGTAGAACGCGATGCTCGCCGCCATCGCGGAGCAGCGGTCGTCGGAAAACTTCCTGAGTGCTCCGATTGCCCAGTTCGCCTGCGCGCGCGCCACGTGCTGGAGGTTTTCGGCGGAAAGCGTGTCGATGTCCATGGTCGAAGTCTCAATGGGTACGGGCGCCGGTCGGCATGCGCGAGCCGCTCGGTCGGACGCAGCCTTCGTATCGCTGACTTTCGCAAACCTTGTGCCTGTGACTATAGCAAGCGTGCTCTGCGCGCGCCGCGCGCGTGCCGCTAGAATGCGAAGGCTCTTCTCATCGTTTCCACTATCAGCCATGCATTCGCACGAAGCCCTGAAGCAGTTGGACGTGATTCCCGCCGAAGAACTTGCCGCGTCGTTGCCGGCGCCTGTGCTCGCGCAACTTCCGCGGCAGGGCGTCACGGTTTTCTCCGTCACCGACGACGCTTCGGACACCGCCGCCTTCAGTGCGCGTTACGGCTTCGGTCTGGAAGACTGCGCGAATACGATCGTGGTGCGCTACAAGAAAGACGGCGGCGAGCACTACGCGGCGCTCGTTTCGCTCGGCTCGTTGCGGCTCGACATCAACGGCGCGGTCAAGGCGGTGCTCGGCGCGCAGCGGCTCTCGTTCGCGAAGCGCGAGGCCGCGGTCGAACTGAGCGGAATGGAGTTCGGCGGCATTACGGCTTTCGGCTTGCCGGATGGCTGGCGCATTCTCGTGGATGCGGCCGTGATGGAGCGCGCACAGATTGTGATGGGAGCCGGCGTCCGCGCAGCCAAGCTGCTGCTTGCACCGGACGTGCTGCGCCAGTGGCCGCGCTGCGAGATTGCAGCGATGACGCTCCCGGCCGAGTGACTGCGGCCGGGCGGAGAGGCGAGGCGCGGTTGCCACGCGGTCCGCGAGGCGGCCGCGCGGCTTCTTCGAGCAAGATCAGATGATCAACGCTCAGATGACGAGGCGCGACACCTTCGTGCCTTCCAGAGACACGCCGGCCATCAGCCCGCCGTTCGTCAACACGAACGCTTCGACGGGGCTCGTCGCCGTCGACGTATCGATCGCGCCATTCGCGCCGACCTTGAGCACCGCGACGGTTGCGTCGGCGCCTGCTGCCCAGCCCTGACTATTGAGGAATTTGTCGAGCGCTTCCTGCGTCATGAACAGGAAAATCAGCGCCTTCGACTGCGCGCCTATCTGCAAGCCGAACGATCCTGCCACGGTGCTGTAGTAGCCGGTCGTGCGACCGCCCACGCGCAGCGCGCCTTCGCCGTATTGGCCGCCGACCCAGAAGCCCGCCGAAATCACCGACGGGAACACCAGCACGCCGCGCGCTTTGGCCACGAGTTCGCGCGAGCCGCCGACATTCGCGTACAGACGCGAAAGCGTGGAGTCGACTCCGGCGTTAATCGTGTCGCGCTTGTTGGCGTTGGCGGACGCCGACGCGTTCGAAGACGAGGACGTGGTGGTGCAACCGGCGAGGCCGAGCCCCGCGGTTGCGAAAGCCGCGCCGGCCGTCGTGATGAATTGTCGTCTGCGCATGATAGTTGTCCTTTTACGTTTATCGAGGCGGTTTTTCTTTATCGATCAAAAGGGTAATGCCGTGACACCGGCCCATAAGGACCGGGGTCAATGATAAAGCAGCATGTGCCGTGCCTGATCCATGCTGCCCGCGCAGAGCGGCATGAATGCATGGGAGGCGAGGAATCCGCGCGGGCGAGCGGCGCGGCTTCCTCAATGATCGCCGTTACATGGCGGGACGAATGTTCTGGTTATGACGGAAGACGTTATGCGGATCGTAGCGGCTCTTCACGGCGACGAGCCGTTCGTAGTTCGGGCCATATGCATCGGCTACGCGGCTTCCTTCTTCCTGGGTCATGAAGTTCACGTAGACGCTGCCGAGCGAGAAGGGCGCCGCGGCGTCGAAAAATGCGCGAGCCCAGCCGATGCAACGATCGTCGTCGGCGGGATCGTCCCAGCGGCCATGCACGTTCATCGCGTAGTGCGTATCGCGGCTCGAATAAGCGGTCGCGTTCACGGGCACGCGCTGCGTTTGGCCGCCGATCTGGCCGAAGAAAATCTCGCACTGCGGCGAAGGCAGATTCCCGATCGACTGAAGCAGTGCGTCGATGAGGCCGTCGTCGATGCCGGCAAGATTGTGCGACTTCCAGTAGTTGCGCGATCCGGGCGTGAGCAGCGGGTCGAACGCCTGCTGCCACGCTACGAACGGCATTTCGCCGAGATGTTCGCCGACCGGCGTGCCGAACGTCTTCACTTGCGCAACCGCCGAAGGACCGTTGGCGGTCGGTCCCGTGTAGCAGTTCGCGAAGATGATGACCGGCTGACCGTGGACGTCGGCGGGCAGGAACGGCAGCGGCGGCGCGAGCCGCAGCACCGCCCACACGGAGAGATCGTCGGGCATTTGCGTGGATGCCGCGCGATATCTGACGAGCGCGTCCCTCGCCTGAGCGAGCGGAAAAACGACGAGGCCGCCGTACACCATCGGTCCGACCGGATGCAGCGCAAACTCGAACGAAGTGACGACGCCGAAGTTGCCGCCGCCGCCGCGAATCGCCCAGAACAGATCTTCGTTCGATTCGGCGCTGGCGCGAAGCAATTCGCCGTCGGCCGTGACGACGTCGGCGGAGATCAGATTGTCGACCGTCATGCCGTATTTGCGGCTTAGCCAGCCAAAGCCGCCGCCAAGCGTCAAGCCCGCCACGCCGGTGGTCGAATTGATGCCGAGCGGCGTCGCGAGCCCGAAGGCCTGCGCTTCATGATCGAAGTCCGCGAGCGTCGCGCCGGGTTCGACATACGCGCGTCTTGCCACGGGGTCGATCCGCACGGACTTCATCCGCGAAAAATCCATCACGAGGCCGTCTTCGCACAGCGCGCTGCCGGCAATGTTATGGCCGCCGCCGCGCACGGCGAGCGGCAGATTGTTCGCGCGCGCGAAGGCGATGCCGCGGCGCACGTCGGCGACTCCCGCGCAGCGCAGGATCATCGCCGGGCGGCGGTCGATCATCGCATTCCAGATGCCGCGCGCTTCGTTGAAGCCGGCGTCTTCGGGCAGCACCAGCTGCCCGCGTATAGCGGCTTTCAGTTCTTCGATGGCGCTGCTCGACACGTGTGCCATGGCTTGTCTCCAGGGTGTTGTGAGGGCGCTCTCCGAGCACCGTTGACTGACCGAAGCAGACCGAAAGTTTGTTGACAGACTGATTCAGCGTCCAGTAAACGGGGCGGCTCCGCGCAGTCAAACACACGTAAACCCGCGTGCGGCTCGCTGCGCGCTGCGAGGCCCGCGCAGCGGGCTTGCGCGGGCCTGGCCGTCAAATAGTGCGGCGCCGAGCGCGCGCAATGATGCATGCGCTTGCGGAAAAGATCGCGTGCGAATGTGTTGGCTGGCCGCGAATCCGCATGGTTTGGTGCGACTGGTATGAGGAAAACGCGCTGCCCTGCGCGGTACCACGGCCTAGCGCGGCACTTCAATGATCTTGTCTTGAGCCACGACGAAAACCCTTTCTCCCTTCGTGCGGGCGTCGTCGCGCGCGCCGCCGGTAAAGCTGCCGAATGCCGGCAGCACGCCGCATTGCGCGCCGAACCGAAAGCATGGCACGCGGACGGAGTCGTGACGCGTGGCGATCCGATAGACGGGATGCAGATGGCCGGCGAGTGCATACGCACCGTCCACGGTCTGCGGGTGATGACACAGCGCCCACGGTCCGATGCGCCACGGCTCCTGCACATAATCGACGCGAAGTGCATCGGGTAAGGCGCCCGCATGCAGGTCATGATTGCCTTCCACTAGCACGATCCGCAAACTCGCGTGCCGCGCGCGCCAGACGTGCAGCGCATCGAGCGTTTCTTCGGCGTGCGCCTCGCGCGCATGTAGCAGGTCACCGAGAAAGACCAGCATGGCCGGTTCGAATTCGGCGATGAGTATGTCGAGGCGCATCAGGTTGTCCGCCGTGGAGCCCACCGGCACCGGCACGCCGCGCGCACGGAATACCGCGTCCTTGCCGAAATGCGCATCGGCGACGAGCAGGCCGCGCAGCGCGGGATCGAAGGCGGCGCGCAAAGTCGACAGGACAAGCGGGTGGCCCGCAATATCGACCGGCAGCGCAGCGGGCTTCATACGCGGGCCGCCTTTTCCAGTTCCGCGAGCATCCGCTCCACGCGATCCGCGAGCTTTTCCGTGCTGACCTTCTCGCGCAGCCGTCCGACGATGAGCGGAAATGCAAACGGAGTCGGTTTTTCCGGCTGCGTGAGAACGAGGCGGCTCGCGTTCATCCGCTGCAGCGCGGTGCGAATGCGTTTGGCGTCGAGTTCCTGCAGCAATACTTCCGCGTCCGCCTGGTCGAGTAACAGATTGCCGCTGTCGTGATTGCGGAATATCTCGTAGAAAAGGCCGCTCGACGCCTGCAATTGCCGCGCGCTCTTCTGCTGTCCGGGATGCCCCTGAAACACGAGTCCGGACACGCGCGCAATTTCGCGGAAGCGGCGCCTCGATAATTCCGAAGAATTCAGGCTGGCGAGAATGTCGCGATCCAGTTCTTCCGCCGAGAGCAACCCGCGCTGCAATTCCGCGGCCCAGTCGAATGGTTGCGCAGACAACAACTCGAAACCATAGTCGTTCATGGAAATGGAAAAAGTACCGGGCTTCTCCCGCGCGACTCTCCATGCAAGCAATGCGCCCAGACCGATATGTGCGGTTCGCCCTGCAAATGGATAACAGAAGAAGTGATGCCCTTCGCGCGTTTTGAGTACTTCGGCGACAAGCACGCCGGGCTCCGGCAACGCCGACCATTTCTTCTGCAATTCGAGCAGTGGCCGGACCGCGCGCATTTCCGGTTCGTCATAGATGCCGCCGGCGGCGCGCGCCAGCATCGTCAAGGTCGCTTCCGCGAGTTCGGAGGAGAGCGGCATGCGGCTGCCGGCCCATTGCGGCATCGCGCCGCGCGCGGACGTCGCGCGTTTCACCCACGCGGTCATGTCCTGCACGCGAATCAATTCGAGCGCGCGTCCGCCGAAGGTGAAAATATCGCCCGGTTTCAGGCGTGAAATGAACGACTCCTCGATTGCGCCGATGCGCCCGCCCGCCAGATAGGCGACATTGAGCGTGCCGTTCGCGACGATGGTGCCGACGTTGTTGCGATGCCGGCGCACCAGGTCTTCGCGGGGCACGCGGTACATGCCGTCGTTTTCGCGCACCACGCGGTGGTAGTCCGGATACGCGCGCAGCGCGGTGCCGCCGCCTTCCACGAAGCCCAACGCCCAGCCGAATTCCTGCTGGGTGAGATTGCGGTACGCGTAGGCGCTGCGAACTTCGTCATAGAGCGCGCGCGCGTCGAAGCCTCCGCCGATGGCGACCGTCACCAGATGCTGGACCAGAACGTCGAACGGTTTCTCAGGCGTGTCTCGGCCCTCTATTTGCCGCTTGTCGACCGCTTCGCGCGCGGCCGCCGCTTCGACGAGTTCGAGCGCGTGCGTGGGCACAATCGTCACGCGCGACGGCCGGCCGGGCGCATGGCCTGAGCGGCCCGCACGCTGCATCAAACGCGCGACGCCTTTCGGCGAGCCGATCTGGAAGACGCGTTCAACCGGCAAAAAGTCGACGCCGAGATCCAGACTCGATGTGCACACAACCACTTTCAGGAGGCCGCTCTTCAGGCCGCGCTCGACCCACTCGCGCACTTCCTGATCGAGCGAGCCGTGATGCAAAGCGATTGCGCCGGCCCAGTCGGGCCGCGCTTCGAGCAGCGCCTGATACCAGACTTCGCATTGCGAGCGGGTGTTGGTGAATACGAGCGAGGTGCGCGCCTCGCCGATTGCAGCGGCCACGGCCGCGACCTGGCGCATGCCCATATGACCGCCCCATGGAAACCGCTCGATGGTCTCTGGAATGACCGTATCGACGATCAACGCCTTCGGCAACTTGCCGTGCACGCTCACGCGCGGGGTCCTGACTGGCGCGAGCAGCACCTCGGCTGCGAAGGCGAGATTGCCGAGCGTCGCCGACAAACCCCACACCTGCAAGCCGGGCTGCCAGTGCGCGAGCCGCGCGAGTGCCAGTTGGGTCTGCGTGCCGCGCTTGTTGCCGAGCAACTCGTGCCATTCGTCGACAATCACAAGTCTCACATGGGAGAGCACTTCGCGCGCGTCGGGCCTTGTGAGGATGAGCGTCAGGCTCTCGGGCGTCGTAATCAGCGCAGACGGCATGCGCCGGTTCTGGCGCGCGCGTTCGGCCGGGGACGTGTCGCCGGTTCGCAAGCCGACTGTCCACGGCACGGCCAGTTCGATGGCCGAGCTTTGCAAGGCGCGGGCCGTGTCGGCCGCGAGGGCGCGCATCGGCGTGATCCACAGAATCGTGAGCGGCTCGGGCTGCGTGGGAGCCGCGCGCTTACGCGCGGAGCTCGAACTCGCACGAGACGAGCCCTTGCCGCCAAAGGCGGCGAGCGCGCCGAACCACACGGCCCACGTCTTGCCCGCGCCCGTGGTCGCATGCAGCAAGCCGCTCGCGCCTCTTTCCATGTCGCGCCAGACGTCCCGCTGGAAATCGAACGGCTGCCAGCGGCGCTGCTCGAACCACTCATGGAGCTTGGCGGCAAAAGGGCGGCGCGCCGCTTCTTCGTCGATCACGAACGCCTGCGGCTCGAAGGCCGGCTCGCGAGCGTCGAGGCGCGCCTGCTGCTCGCGACTGAGCGGAATGCGTCGCGGCCGGGGCGCGCGGCGCCGCTCGGGCGCGGCCGCAGGCGGTGCAACGTCCTGTTTGTCGGGGTCGACGGGTTCTTTCATTGACAAGCGCTGGTTAGCATCGGATCAGGCGGCCGGCGATTTCTGGCTGTGCATTTCCTAATGGACTCTGCGCGCAAGGCGCTGGTTCACCAAATCTCGCTGATACGCGGGAGCGGTCCGTGTTTAAATGCCGGGGCTTCAACGGCACCTGGCCCAGCAGTCACCGACGGCGGTCCACACAGGCGGTCGGCAACCGCGCTCAGCAACCGCGTGACGCTCAACCCGCAGTTCCATTCATAACGGAGTTTACGTGGATAACAAGCTCGCAGCGTTGCCTCGCGTGACCCTGCCAATCGCGGCCGCTCAGGCGCAGCCGGTTTGCGGCGATGTAACAGCGAACCTCGCGAAGACGGTCGAATTGACCGGTGTTGCCGCCGACCGCGGCGCCAGACTGGTGGTTTTTCCCGAGAAGTTCCTGAGCGGCTACGAGCCCGGGCTGATTGCCGGCGACCCCGCAAGGTATGCATTCGAGGCGTCCGATGCACGCCTCGATCCGATCCGCGAGGTGTGTCGCCGCCGCGGCATTTCCGTCGTCGTGGGCGCGGCCACGCGCGCAGCGCACGGGCTGCATATTTCCTCGCTCGTATTCGATTGCTGCGGCGAGGACGCCGAGCCCTATCACAAGCAGTATCTATATAGATGCGAAGCGGAAATCTACCGGCCGGGCACGCGAGGCAGCATCCTCGAACTGGACGGATGGCGGCTCGCGCTCGGCGTATGTTACGACTCGGGCTTTCCCGAGCACGCGCGCAACGTGGCTATCGACGGTGCGCACGCTTATCTCGTGAGCGGGCTCTTCAGCGTCAAGTCCGGCTATCACCAGTCGCGTATCTGGTTCCCGGCGCGGGCGTTCGACAACACGCTATACGTATTGCTCTCAAATCACGTCGGCACGACGGGCGGCTGGGACACCTGTGGGGCGAGCGCGATCTGGAGTCCCTATGGCGATGTGATCGCGCAGGCCAGCCGCGAGCGCGAAGAAGTGATCACCGCGCTGCTCGACCCCGTGGCGCTGGCCGAGGTCCGCGAACGCGAAACGGCACTCGCCGATTTCGTCGCGCGCGGCGATACCGGCGCGGGCGGCGTTTCCGTACGGCGGCTCGATTGACGGCGCGCGACTAGCGTTGCGCTAGAATGAGCTGTACTACCCATCTGGAGGCCCGTTTTGAAATCTATCGCCGCTTTGCTCGCTGCTACTGTTCTTTCCTCGACGGCAATGGCTGCCGCTTCCACGGAGAAGCTGCCTTCGGGCGTCGTTGTCGAGCATCTGGTGCAGGGCACCGGCGCGCAGCCGGCCGCTACCGATGTCGTCAAGGTCAATTATCGCGGCACGCTTGCAAACGGCACTGAATTCGACGCGTCCGCGAAGCACGGCGGTCCGGCAACATTTCCGTTGAACCGTGTGATTCCGTGCTGGACTCAAGGGGTCCAGACCATGAAGGTGGGCGGCAAGGCCAAACTGACGTGCCCGGCTGCCACCGCTTACGGCAGCCGTGCCGTGGGCACCATTCCGCCGAACAGCGACTTGACGTTCGAAGTCGAGCTGATCGACATCGTCAAATAAGGCGGCGCAACGTGCGCTGAAACGCAACCCCGCTCCGGCTAACGCAGCGGGGTTTTTTTATGGCATTGCACCGGCAGTCAGCCGGATCGGGGAAGGAATAAAACGGAAGGGCATTGCGTTCGTCTTCAATAACGAGATCTTTTTAATTCGCCGCCCGCCCGCTCGTTGACCAATGATGTTGTTGTCATTCATCGTGCATGAGGAGCGTCTGCCATGAATATCGACTTTCATTACGGCGTGGTTTATATCGTCGCGCGAGTGGGTGGAATGACGCCTGCTCAGGCGCTGACCGTCGCCCATGCCTGCCAGTATGTCGATGACGCAACCACGCCGGGCATCCTGCGCTTCGAGGGTGGCGAAACGTTCGAGCGCTTCGCTACCGCACACAAGACGTTCGACTACGCCAACACCGAAAACGACCAGAACCGGCTCGTGTGGGCGCCGTTTCATTTTCTGCCTGCCGGCGAGGGCGCGACACTCGACGAAAAGGCCGTGTGCCGGGCGGACAGCGCCGTGGCGCGTGAGGTGGTGCGGCGCGCCATCCGGCAGCGGGGCACGGACACGGGCTTGCATCGTCTTGGCGTGACGCTGCATACGTATGTGGATACGTGGGCGCATCAGGGCTTCGCCGGCATTGAAAGTCCGGGCAATCGGGTTCATTCTCTCGAAGCGCAAGATTGCACCCGCACCGGCTGGCTCGAGAACCTCACGCTCGCGATGCAGCACCTGATCCAGCACGTGGAGGAAGACGTGCTGACCCTCGCACTTCCTGTTGGCCACGGCGCCGCGTTGCACTATCCGGATCAGCCGTGGGCGAAATGGCATTACATCGACGGCAGGAATATGTTCATACAGAGGCATAACTTGCCCGAGTTCGTCGAGGCCGCTGATATGGCGTGCCGCGCGGTGCGAGGCTACGTGGCCGGGCGCGAAGATTTCGAAAACGAAGAAGGGTTGCCGGCCCATGTGAAAACGGTGCTGACCGACTTGCTCGATAACAACCGGATCATGGACGACAACCAGCGCTTGCGCGCGATCTGCGAATTCGTCAAAGAGGGCGGTATTCCTGGCCTGAAAGAGCCGATTCCGGACTATGTGCCGAAAGGAGTCGGGTCATGGAAGTACAAGGCCACCGGTCTTCGCGCGGAAGACGATTCCGGCGACAGGCCGGTATGGACTGAGGCATTCGAGAAGAGCGACTACCGGCTCTTTCACGACGCGGTAAAACAGCACCGTTTCGTGACGACTCAAGAAGTTCTGCCGGCATACGGTCTGCGAATTGCGTGACACGTTGGACGCGGCACATTCGCGTGAAGGTGGAAACCGCACGATTGCCGGCCAACGCCGCATTAAAAAAAGAACTGGAAAGCTTTGAATCTCCCAATGCTTGCCTATAGTAGAAGCGGCTATTGCCGCAGCGCGGGGTAGCTCACTTCTCTCCATACCGGCGACGGGGAACGGACATGACGCCATCGAATGCTGCGATCTATCAGGCTCAGAGTTGCACGCCCGAGTCGTTGCGAACGCTGGCGGCCTACCTGGAACGGGCGCTCGACGAGGGCGAGAGCGTCGTTCTGATGAGAATAGGGGCGCACGTGCGCAGCGTTTATGTCGGCGATCCGTCCGGCTCGCTGGAAGATCTGCGCGACGAGGGCGTGGTACAGGCGCAGTTAGCCGACGAGATTCTTGCGCTGACCCGAATAGGGCTCAACCGTATTACCGCCGACGACCAGCAATACCGCTTTTTGCGCAGCGTCAGATACATTGCCGATCGTCAGGTTGTCGTTTTTACGCCGACCTGAGCTAGGGCGAAACAATCGGAAAGATGCGGGGGAAGCGAATAAGTCAGAAAGAAGTACAAAGAAGCAGCGCGATAGCGAGAGCAAAAAAGAAGGCGAGAAAGGGCGCAAAAAAAGGCGAAAAAGGATAAGGCTAGACAGGGAACAAAGGTGCGCAAAAGGCGTCTTTCAACTGCATCAAAGAAAAGTTTCGTACTCCAGCACGCATAGAACAAACAGATTGGGGTTTTTACGGCCAGCCGGGTATGCCCTTCTCGCGCTATTCATGGCATAGTTTGATCGATTACCACATAAGGAGCAATTCAATGCCCACGTTAGAGCAGATCCAGGCAAAGCTTAAGAAGCTCCAGGCACAAGCTGACGCCCTTATTGCAAGGAAAGCGCAAATCGCAATCGACCAGATTCGCGAGTTGATGCTCAAGCACGGCCTGACCACCGCGGACATCGAAGCACAAGCCAAAGCGCGCCGCGCAGCCAAAGGCCTGAATGGCCATGCCGCGAGCGGCAAATTGAAGCCCACTGCGGCCGGGCAGAAGATACCGAAGTACCGCGATCATAAAACGGGCGCGACGTGGACTGGACATGGCCGTGCGCCCGGCTGGATTGCCGGTGCAAAAGACCGCAGCGTGTTTCTCATTGACGGCGCGAGCGAATCCAGGCCGTCTGCAAGCGGTGTCGCGACTCGCGCGAAACGCAAAGGTCAGCCGAAAGGCGCGCAGCCGCCCAAGTATCGCGACCCCGCCACCGGCGCAACATGGAGCGGACGCGGTCCGGCGCCTCGCTGGCTTGCAGCGGTGAAAGACCGCACCAGGTTCCTGATCGACGGCAAAGCGACGTCGGCGGCCGCGAGCGGCGTGGTCAGCAAGAAAGCTGCCGCAAAAAAAGTGATGGCGAAAAAGACCACGGCACGCAGCCAGTCGGCGGCGACTAAAAAGGCTGTCGTCAAGCCTGCTGCAAAGAAAGCTGCGGCGCGAAAAGTCACCGCGAAGAAAGCCGCAGCAAAAGCGCCCGGCCGCAAGAAAGCCGCAGCTTCTGAATTGACAACGAGCGCGGCGGCACCGCTGGCGTCGACGGCAGCGAGCGCATAAGCGTACGGGAATAGCGAAGTACATGACGAGCGCGCTCGAATCGTCACAGCAGGAGGATCAGGTTCTCCTGCTGGACTCAATTCCTCATCCGGCAGCCGACGCTGCCGAACCATTTATTGTCGCCAGCGACCGTCGCGTGATTCTCGCCTATCCGATCGCCGAGTCCGACTTCGAGCGATACGGTCCGTTCGATCCCGACGACGATCCCTTCTGCGCAGTGCTATTTCCCGACACGGTGTTTCATCGGCTAGGGCCGCCGGGGGAGCGTGATCTGGAGATTCATCCGATCGCGTCGCAAGGTCTCACCGCGTATTCGGCCCATGAGGTGACGCATTCTTCTCTGGTGGATGAGCTTTCCGCGGTGTCATCAACGGAATCTGCAAGACGCCATTTCGTCATTACGTTCCTGGAATCCACCTTCGAGTGCATTGCGTCGGATTACACGGTGGTGGGCATCTATGGCGCAGCGGACATAGCAAGCCGCGAGGCGTTTGCCCTCGTACGGTAGCCCCGTTCGATACGGGGCACGACGCTTGCCGTGAGCTAGTTGCCCGGATCGACTACTGGGCGGTCCGGGTCCGCCAGCGTTTTATAGGGGAGTTGGGCGGCACGCGGGTTGGTTGTGGTGTCATCGATCACGCGTTCGACGTCCGCGGTCTTCGCGAGTTCTTTGAGGAACGACTGCTTGTCGAAACCCGGCGCTACACAGCCTTGCACATAAATGAACCGGCGTTGCAGCGTGAGCCAGAGCGTCGACTGTTCCCGCCAGTGCATGGCGGCATTAATATTGGCGAGACGCCGCTGCACGGCCTCGGCAATTTCCGTATCGTACAGGTAAGCGTTGGACAAACGGCAACGGCCTTCTATCCAGCAGCTGTTGCCGCGTTCAATGCGGTAATGACTGTCGGCGAGCCATTCCGTTTCGGTTTCGAGTGGGCCGAGCGGCACGGGGCACGCGTCAATCGCTTTCGAGATCTGGAAGAAAGGATCGTGCCCACGATTCATTCGCTGTTCGTCGCCGTGAGCCGGAAAAACAGCTGAAAGCAGCGACACACATAGACATAAAGCGGCACCTTTAAAGGCACTTGCTGGTCCGCACATCGATCGTCTCATTCTTATTGTCTCCACTTGTTGCCCAGCGGGACACTCGCGGCATTAACGGCTCGTGCGCCGGTTTTCCACCGCGAACTTGATCAGTTCCGCCTGGCCTTCAATGTCCAGCTTGCGCTTTAAATTCAGACGATGTGTCTCGACGGTGCGCACCGAAAGATCATTGCGTTGCGCAATCTGCTTGCTCGACAGGCCCTCGGCGAGTGCATCGAGAATATCCCGCTCGCGCGGCGTGAGCCGTTCAACCGGCGATTGCATCGCCGAGGCCTGAATCAATCGCGCGCCGAGTCCGGCGCTGAAATACGTTTTGCCGTCGAGCACCGCGCTAATGGCCTGAATGATTTCGGTCGCCGGCGAGTCCTTCAATACATAGCCACTGGCGCCCGCCCGTACGGCCTGCGTGACGTATTCGAGGTTGTCGTGCATCGACAGCATCAGCACCCGAATGCCCGGAAAACGCTCGTGAAACATGCCGGCAAGCGCTATACCGTTCATTCCGTTCATGCCGACGTCCATCAGCACGAGGTGAGGTTCGTGACTCGCAGCGAGCGCGAGTGCTTCTTGCGCATTACCTGCTTCGCCCACCACCTCGAGATTACGCACCGCTTCGAGTCGCGCACGCAAACCGTCGCGGACGAGCGGGTGGTCGTCGACCAGAATCAACCGGGCAGTGACGTGTGATGTGTCGTTCATGAAGAGGTCCCCTGCAAGCTCGGCTTGATCAGATTCGTTGAGCCGAGGCCAAGCGGCACGCGCGCGGTGACGAGCGTGTGGCCAGGCTGTGAACTGAGTTCGAGCGTGCCGCCGAGCGCTTCCACGCGTTCACGCATGTTGCGCAGTCCCACGCCCGAGCGGCGGCCCATAAACGCGTGCGCGACGTCGAACCCGCAGCCATTGTCGGCGATGCTGAGCGTGACCGCATCGTTCGAGACTTCGAGCGCCAGCGCTGCGCTCGACGCGTGTGCATGCCGCACGATGTTCGTCAAAGCTTCCTGGGCGATGCGGAACAGCACGGTGTTGACCGCATCGGCGAGCACGGCGGCATGCGTGTGGGTGATCTGGGTAAAGCTGATTTCAATGCCCGACTGTTCGCTGAGTTCGCGCGTGAGTTGCTCGATTGCCGCTGCGACGCCCAGGTCGTCGAGCATTGACGGACGCAGTGCATGAGAAATGCGCCGCACTTCACGCAGCGTGTCGCCGAGCCGCGTAAGACTGGTGGAGAGGGCGGCTTCGGCAGCGGGCACGCGCGTCTCGCTGCGCTCGAAACGGGCGAGCGCCGATTCCAGCAGCAGTTTCACCGACACCATCATCTGACTGATGCCGTCATGCAGTTCGCGCGAGAGCCGCGCACGTTCGTTCTCCTGCGATTCGACGACCTGCTGCGCGAGCCGCTTCAGTTTTGCGTCCGCGCTGCGATACTCGGTGACGTTCAGCACGAGCGCGCACAGCGCAATGGCGGCGAGCCCCGCCAGTGCAATGGCGTCGATCCACATCATGGTGCGATCGATATTGCTCGCCGCCCGTTCGTCGATATGCGCGAGCGTCGTATCGACGTCGTCGAGATAGATGCCGGTGCCGATCATCCAGCCCCAGCGTTCGAGCGGCACGACATACCCGAGCTTGGAAGCAACCTTGCCCGTCGACGGACGATGCCACAGATAACGCACATAGCCGCCGCCCTGCGCAGCCGCTGCGAGCAGCTTCTGGATGGTCGGCACACCCTGCGGATCGCGCAGCTCCGACAAATCGCGCCCCACGAGGTCGGGCTCCCGCGGATGCATCAGCGAGCGGCCGTGCATGTCGTAGACGAAGAAGTAGCCGTCTTTGCCGAAGTCCATCTTCTCGAGAACGCCAAGCGCGCGCGTGCGGCGCAGCGCGTCGTCGCGCGCGTTGTCCTCGCCGGCTTCGTAAAGCGGTGCGATCGCCGAGGTGGCCAACTCCACGTAATGCTTGAGTTCGATCTCCTTGCTGGCCATGTAGGCCGCCTGGGTGGTCGCGTGCTGCGTTTGCGCAAGCGCGGTCGCTTCCCGGCGCACACCGATTTCGATGCTGGCGATAGCCGCAAGGAAGGGCACGATAGCCAGCAGGACAATCTTGGCTTTGAGTTTCATCGTTGAAAAGACCGCCAGTCGGCTACGTAGTAATACGTAGTCCGCTTACGTAGTTGCGCGCTTGTGAGGACGCTTACGAAGGCGAATACTACATCCCCGCGGCGTACTGCGTCTCGCGGGACGCTTTCGCCGTCATGCCGGCGCCGTTCGGTGCTTATTTCGGCGCATATTCCGGTGCGCGATTCGTATGAACCTTGCGGCGGGCCTGCTTCATGCTCGCCTCGTCATGCGTCGGCGTTGCGCACAGGCAGATTCCGGTTTCTGCAGGGTTATCGCGTGGGTATTCCATGCACATGCCCATGACCGGGTTTCCGCGCGGCGGACCACGAGTCCGGATGCGCGGTGTCAATAATAGACCTAGGAGAAGTATATGGAGACCTCCCCATCCGCCGGCCGGTCATGGCTCTGGCTCATTCTTTTGCTCCCGTATATCGCGCTGTTGTGGTTGCCGTTCTATAACGACACGCGTCCGTCGTTTGCCGGGTTTCCGTTCTTCTACTGGTATCAGTTCCTGTGGGTGCCGTTGACCTCGCTACTGATTTACATCGTGTATCGAGGTGTCAAATGAGCGATCTGAATCCCGTCAATCCGGTGGCGATGACCGTCTTCATCGCATTCTTTGCTCTTGTCACAGTGATCGGCTTCTTTGCCGCTCGCTGGAAACGCGGCGATCTCACGCAGTTGCACGAATGGGGTCTCGGCGGCCGTCAGTTCGGAACGATCATTTCCTGGTTCCTCGTAGGCGGCGACTTTTACACCGCGTACACGGTGATCGCAGTGCCGGCGCTCGTCTATTCCGTCGGCGCGTATGGTTTCTTCGCGCTGCCGTACACGATCATCGTCTATCCCTTTGTGTTTGCCGTCATGCCGAAGCTGTGGAAGGTCGCGCATGCGAAGAATCACATTACGGCAGCGGACTACGTGCACGGCGAATACGGCGGCAAGTGGTTTCCGGCCGCGGTCGCGCTGACCGGTATCGTGGCGACGATGCCGTATATCGCCCTGCAACTGGTCGGCATGCAAGTGGTGATCAAAGGGCTCGGCGTGAGCGGCGAATTGCCGTTGATTGTCGCTTTCGTGATTCTGGCGCTCTATACGTACGCGAGCGGCCTGCGTGCACCGGCGATGATCGCGTTCGTGAAGGACATCATGATCTACATCGTCGTGATCGCGGCGGTGTGGCTGATTCCTGCAAAACTCGGCGGCTATGCGCATGTCTTCGACGCAGCGGATACGTACTTCAAGGCGAAGGGCGGCGCGACCGGCATCATTCTCAAACCGACGCAATTCACCGCGTATGCATCGCTCGCGTTGGGCTCCGCGCTTGCTGCCTTCATGTATCCGCACACGATGACGGCAGTGTTATCGTCTTCGTCGGCGAAGACGGTCCGCAAGAACGCGATCTTCCTGCCGGCTTACACGCTGCTGCTCGGCCTGATCGCGTTGCTCGGCTATATGGCCATTGCGGCGGGCGTGCATGTGAAGTCTGCCTCGGACATGGTGCCTGCACTCTTTAACACGCTGTTCCCGTCGTGGTTCGTCGGTTTCTCGGCGGCCGCTATCGCCATCAGCGCACTGGTTCCGGCGGCAATCATGTCGATCGGCGCGGCAAATCTGTTCACGCGCAACTTGTGGCGTCCGCTGGTTTCGCCGAACATCACGCCCCAAGCGGAGGCGGCGAATGCGAAGATCGTCTCGCTCGTCGTCAAGTTCGGCGCGCTGCTGTTCATCGTGTTCCTGCCGACCCAATATGCAATCGACCTGCAATTGCTTGGCGGCGTGTGGATCCTGCAGATTTTCCCGGCTATCGTCTTTTCGCTGTACACGCGGCGCCTGAATACGCCCGGCCTGTTCAGCGGTTGGCTGGTCGGCATCGTGCTCGGCACCTCGCTCGCCATTTCGCAAGGGCTCAAGCCGGTGTTCGCACTGCATCTCGGCGATGCGGTCTACCCGGTTTATATTGGCCTGATCGCGCTCGTGGTGAACATCGTGGTCGCGTTTGTGGTATCCGCGGTGTCGCCGCGGCGGGTGGCGGTGACCGCCTGAGCGCTCCTGCAGGAGCGAGTGTTATGACGCCGCGAGCCGTTGCGCTCGCGGCGTTTTTTATTTGAGCCTCACGCCAGACGAGGCGCTTGCAACGAGCGCATTACACCAGCACTTCCACCGATTGCATGGCCCGGCGAATATCCGTTGTTCGGCCCCAGGATTCGTCGCGGATCGTTTCGATCAGGCAGTCGATGAAACATCGTGACGCGGCGTCGGCAGGCTCACCGGTGCGCATGATGATGCCAACCGTCGAGTCTTCGAGTTCCTCCCGCAGCGGGATCGCGCACAAACCGTCGCGCGCGGCGCACAGTTCGACGAGCGGCCACGGAAAAATGCTGAGCATGTCCGTGCGTTTGAGCAGCGCAACCGCGACGGTAAGCGAATGCAGAAAGTGAATACTGCGCGGCACCGGCAGCCCGTGGCGGGCGAACATCTGATAGGACGCCTGACCTTCGGTCTGCGGATCCAGTGCGACAAGCCAGTCGTTCTCGAGCAAGTCCGCGAGCGAACGCGAGTCCGCAAGGGGATGACCTTGCCGCGCGACCACCGCACGGCTCGTGGCGAACAGCGGCTGATAGTTGAAGTCGCAAGTCGTTACACCTGGCGCTTGCCGTCCGACATAAATGTCCAGGCTGCCGTCACGTAGACGCGGTGTGGCGATGGCCAACAAGCCTTCGAACAGTTCCAGTTGAATTGCCGGCATTCGGGTGCGAAATCGCGCCACGGTTTCGGGCAGAAACGTCAGCGCGACCCACGCCGTCACCGCAATGGAAAGACGTCCGCTCGGTTCGCCGCGCATGGCATCGATGGCCTGGTGCGCCCGCGTCATTTGTGCCGCGACGAGCCGCGCATGCGCAAGCAGGGTTTGCCCGCATGCCGTAAGCGTTACGCCCGACGATGTACGCACGACGAGCTGCATGCGCACGGTTTCTTCCAGTTGCTGGATATTTTGCGTAACGGCGGCCGGCGACGAATCGAGCATGCGCGCGGCGCCTCTGACACAGCCTGCATCGGCAATGGCGATCAGGACGCGCAGTTGGTGGATTTTCATTGTGTGGTTCAGCGGTTTGTGCGGCATGCGGTGAAGCGTTTGACGTTGCTTTACGCGTTCACCAACGTGACCCGTTCTCAAGAGGCCTATGCCGGCATATCGTGGAGGCACGGCTATGGCGTCGCGGTGCCTGTTCTTCCCTCGTGTGATAAAGGCGCTTACCTCCGTAGTCCTGAAGGTTATTAAAAGTTGGCTGAGTGCATAAAGCGAACTGTCATACGGTTCGTGTGTAATGCTTAGCATAGGAGCGTAACGATGACTGAGCAAGTTTCCGTGCTGCCGCCAACTCAATCGGATGTGCGATTCCATCCCCCGTGCGGCGATGCGTCATTGCAGGCAGTCGCCATGCAAACGCGTGTGCAGGGCCACTGCGCATATGGTTCGTTTATCGACTCGCTCACCGGCGTCTATAACCGTGCCTACGCGACAGGGCGCGCCCAGCAGTGGCTGAGATCCGCACAGGCCGCATGCGTGGCGATGCTGGTTGTCAACCTGGACGGCTTCAGCAGGATCAACGACATTGCCGACTACGATCTCGGCGACCGCCTGTTGCGCAGCGTCGCACAGCGGCTCGCGGGCACCGTGGCCGCGAACGATCTGCTTGCCCGCATCGGCGGCGACGAGTTCGTGATTGTTACAGACGGTCACCGCGACGCGCCGGCGCTGCCCGCGTTCGCGCAACAGCTTCTGGCTTTATTCGTCGAGCCGTTTGTGATTGCGGGCCGTGAGTACCGCGTGAGCGCATCGGTGGGCGTTGCGCTTTCCAACGGCGATGTCCGCGACGCGGCGCTCCTCATGCGCGATGCCGGCGCCGCGATGCGCCGTGCGAAAACATACGGCCCCGGCAGTTTGCGTTTTTTTACGCGTGACATGAAGGAGGCGGCGCAACGCCGCTTTGCGATTGAAGACCTGCTGCGCGATGCGCTCGATGCGGGCGAATTCAGAGTCGCGTACCAGGCTGTCGTTGACGCTGCATCACGCGAAATACTGGGCGTCGAGGCGCTCTTGCGCTGGACGAGCAGCGAACTCGGCGACGTCGCGCCTGCCGAATTCATCCCGATCGCCGAACAGGCCGGGCTGATGGAAGCAATCGGCGATTGGGTGCTGGAGCAGGCTTGCGCACAGGTCGCGGACTGGCGCTGGAGCATTGCGCCGGGCGTGACTGTCTCCGTGAACATTTCGCCGGTGCAGTTCAACGAGCGGCTCGTGCAGCATGTCGCTGCATGTCTTGCCAACACCGGCCTGCAACCTTCTGCCCTGCAACTGGAAATCACAGAAGGCATGCTGATGCCCGACGATCCGGCTGTATGCGCGACGATGTCCGAGCTGGTGAAACTGGGTGTGAAGCTGACCATCGACGACTTCGGTACGGGCTATGCCTCCATGTCATACCTGAAGCGCTTTGCGCTGCATGGCCTGAAGATCGACCGCTCGTTTGTCGCGGGCTTGCCCGGCGACAAGGATTGCGCGGCTATTGCCCATGCGGTCGTGAAGATGGCGCACGCGTGCGGAATGTCCGTCACCGCGGAGGGCGTCGAGACCGAAGAACAGGCGAGCGCGCTGCACGCAATGGGCTGCGACACGCTGCAAGGCTACCTGTTCGGCCGGCCGGGCAGTGCTGCAGACTATGCCGTCAAGTTGACGGGAGCCGGCTGTTTCACTCGCGCGCGTCCGTTGAGATAAGGAAGCGATCGTAAAACTGGGAGTTAGCGTTTTCGCGCGCGACTTCTAGAATGATTTTATAAAAACACGAACTCGAGCACCGCCGGGCCGGGCGGTGTTGTATTAATCAGGAGAGAGAGACCATGTGTGATGCAGAAGTCGCCGCTGTGCTGCTGAACCGCTGCACGGCTCAGCCAATGGACAACGAGGAACCGGCTTACCTCGGCATATTGCGTGAAGGCAATCTGTCGTTCAAACACGAAATCGGCTTTGTCGCTTTGCGCGATCTTCCGGACCCCGAAGCATGCCGTACCGAGTCGATTATTTTTCCCGATGGCTCACGCGCGTTGCGCATGAGCGCGATGAAGGGTGAGAGCGGCTGGACGCGATGGACCGCCATGCAACCGCTGCACTGAAGCAAGCACGGCGTATGCCGCTGCCGTATGCCGCTAGAACCTCTCCACGCTGAAAGGCCGCGTGTCCACCAGCGTTTGCTCGCCCGTCATCATTTCGGCGATGAGGCGGCCCGTCACCGGCCCGAGCGTGAGTCCGTGATGCGCGTGGCCGAATGCAAACCACAAGCCGTGATGTTTTTCAGCGCGCCCGATCACGGGCATCATGTCCGGCGTGCAGGGCCGCGCGCCCATCCACGGTTGATCGTCGAGGCGTTTGTCGAGTGGAAAAAGCGTGCGCGCAATCGGTTCGACGGCGGCGAGTTGCGTCGGCGTTTTCGGCGCATCGAGCAACGCAATCTCGGCACCGGTCGTGAGGCGGATGCCGCGCGCCATCGGCGCGAGCAGATAGCCCTTTTCTGCGTCGAGCACCGGATGATTGAGGCGCGCACCCGCGCGCGGCGCGTAATGCATGTGATAGCCGCGCTTGACGCCGAGCGGCAGGTGATAACCCAGCCGCGAACTGAGCACGCCCGACCACGGCCCCAATGCAACGACTACCGATGAAGCGTTGATCGTCCCCGCGTCCGTTGCCACTTCCCAGCCGTTGCGCAGCGTGTTGGCGTCGCCGGTAAAAAACCGGCCGCCGAGGCTCTCGAAGTATTTTGCGTACGCCGTGACGAGCGCGTTCGGGTCGCTCACCGAATCCGCCTGCGTATAGCGCAAGCCGCCTCGCAGGGCCTTGTCGAGATCGGGCTCGGCCTGCTGCAGGCGTGCGGCGTCGAGCGCTTCGAACTCAACGCCGTATTCGCGGTGCCATTGATCTGCGAGCCGTAGTTCCGCATCCTGCGCGGCATTGCTGCGAAACACCTTGATCCATCCGGTCGGGCGCAGCAGCGCGCTTGCGCCTGCTGCCGCGGCGAGCGCGCGATGTTCGCTCACACAGTGTTCGATCAGCGTCGAATACGACCTGGCAATCCGGGCGTGTTTCGCGGGGTCGGAATTGCGCCAGTACCTCCACAGGAACGGCGCTGCATGGAAGAGCGCATCGGCGTGATAGCGAACGTCGAGCGACTGGTTGCGTGCATAGCGAAGCAATGCACCGAGTCCGCGCGGAAAGGCGTAGGGATAAACGCCTTCGCGCTGGATCAACCCCGCATTGCCGAACGACGTCTCGTTGCCGGGCGGCTTGCGGTCCACTAGTGCAACCTGCCGGCCGCGCTGCTGCAAATGCACGGCCACGCACACACCGACAATGCCGGCGCCAAGCACCACGGTATCGAATTTGATAGCTGTCATCGCTTAAACCGCCGAGACGCCGGAGCCGCTCGTGCCCGCGTCGTTAAAGAGGGGAGGCGAGGTCACGCTCGATTTGAGCGACGCGTCCGCTTTTGTGAGCTTCGACAGATCCGGTCGCGGCCGGCGCAATACCGGCGATTGCGCGAACACCTGCTCCATGGCATGCGCGATGCCGAGCGTCTTGCGGTCGCCATGAAACGGCCCGACGATCTGCAAGCCGAACGGCATGCCGGCGTGATCGAGTCCGCATGGCAGCGAGACGGCGGGGTGCGTCGTGAGCGTGACGACGTAGGTAAGCGCGAGCCAGCGGTAATAGTTGTCCTGCTCGCGCCCATCGATTTGCGCGGCGTAAAGCTGCTGCCAGGGAAACGGCGACACCGGCGTGGTCGGCGAGATAATCACGTCGTACTGCCGGAACGCGGCCTGGAATCGTTTGAAAATGCGCGTCTGCTCGGCCTGCGCCCACGCGCTGTCCGCAAGGCTCATGCGCGCGCCGAGCTCGTAGTTGGCGCGCGTATTCGGGCCCAGCTGATTCGGGTCGCGTGTATAGGCGTCATGCAGACCGGCGACGAAACTCTCCGCGCGAATCACGTCGAAGCAGCGGTGCACGTCGCCGAGATCGAAGCGGACTTCTTCGCACGAACGGAAAGACGGCGCAATCAGCGCCATGCGCTCGCGAAACAGCTGGCGGATCGATGCATCCACATCGCAACTGCCGAAGTCTTCAGTCCAACCCACGCGCAGTGTGCTGAGGTCGATGTCGGCCGGCGCGGCAAAACCGAGTGGATCGACGGGAAAGCTGAGCGGATCGCCCGCGGAAATGCCGGCTGTCGCCGCCAGTTGCAAGCATGCCTCGGCGACGGTGCGGCCCATCGGCCCGACCACCGAGATCGGCGACCAGCCCACCAGCTTGCGCGAGTTGGGTACGAGTCCCGGCGTCGGACGAAAACCGACAACGCCGCATTTGGAAGCGGGAATGCGCAGCGAGCCGCCGGTGTCCGAGCCGGTGCACACGGGCAGCATGTCGCACGCGAGCGCAGCGGCGGAGCCGCCCGACGAGCCTCCGGCATTCAGCGCGGTATTGAACGGATTGCCGGTTGCGCCCCACACCGGATTGCGCGTGTTCGCGCCCGCGCCGAGTTCGGGCACGTTGGTCTTCGCGGTGACGATTGCGCCGGTGGCGCGCAGGCGCTCGACGAGCACCACATCTTGCGTGGGGACGTTGCCGCGCGACATCGGCGAACCATACGTCGTCAGGAGTCCGGCGGTATTTTCCAGATCCTTTACGCCGAGCGGCAAGCCATGCAGCAGACCCAGCGGTTCGCCGTCGAGCACCTGTTGTTCGGCGCGCTTCGCGGCGGCTCGCGCGGCGGGGAAGTCGGTGGCCGTAATGGCGTTGACGGCGGGATTCACGGCCTCGATTCGCTCGATGCATGCATCGAGCAGTTCGACAGGCGAGATCTCTTTCGCGCCGATCATCCGGCGCAGCTCGACCGCGCTGCGGCCGACCAGTTCGTTGTGCTCACTTACATTGTCACGACTCATTGCGTCCTCTTCGTCAGGCGAGTGCTTCGCCGGTGCGGTCCTTCAGCCAGATTACCGGCACCAGTGAAATCGCGCACGCCGCGGCGACATACCAGGCGGGCGCAAGCGGATTGCCGGTACGCGCGACCAGCCAGCTCGCGATAAACGGCGAGAAGCCGCCGAAAAACGATGCGCTGACCACGTACGTCAAGGCAATGCCCGTTGCGCGCACATGCTTCGGGAACAGTTCCGGGATCATCACCAGCACCGGCACGATCTGCCCGGATACGAACACGGCGAGCAGCGCCGAGACGATGCAAAGCGCGGTCATTGACGGATGCGCGCTCAGAAATGCAAACGCCGGATAGACGACGAGCAGCATCACGACGCGCGAAATGACCAGCACGCGCTTGCGGGTATAGCGATCCGCGAGCATGCCGGCGAGCGGTGCCGCGACGAAAAGCGCGAGCGAACTGACGATACCCGAAATGACCGCCGACGTCGACGACAGATGCAGCGCGCGCACCGCATGGCTCGGCAAGAAAAACGCGGTGATATAGACGGACACGGAACCGCCCAACTCGCCGAAGGTGCCGAGAATCGTCAGCTTGAGATGTGTGGTTAGCGCGGCCTTCAGCGCGCCGCGCGGCGGCGCTTCGCCGGGCTTGCGCTCCGTCAGCGTTTCTGCGAGGCGCCGGCGGATCAGCATGCCCGCCGGCGCGGCGACGATGCCGAGCACGAACGGAATGCGCCAGCCCCACTCGAGCACCGCCTGCTTCGGCAGCAGTACGTTGACAAGCGTCGCCACGAGCGCGCCGAGCACGAGACCCGCTGCAGTCGCCGCGAAATTCCAGCTCGCGAAAAAGGCGCGCGTGTTGTCGGTCGCATATTCGACGAGCAGCGTCGTGCCCGGTCCGAACTCGCCGCCGGCCGCGAAGCCTTGTATCAGGCGCGCGACGAGCACGATAAGCGGCGCGGCGAGTCCGGCTACCGCGTAAGTCGGCGCGCACGCGATCATCGCGCAGCTGAGCGCCATCAGCATGATGGTGAGGACCATCGCGTTCTTGCGTCCCGCGCGGTCCGCATAAGCGCCGATCACCACGCCGCCGAGCGGCCGCACCACGAAGCCCACGCCGAACACGCCGATCGAAAGCAGGAACTGATTGACGGGCGACGCGCCCGGAAAGAACAACTGCCCGATCTGGATCGCGAAGAAGCTGTAGATCGTGAAGTCGTAGAATTCGAGCGCCGTGCCGATGGTCGTGGCAGTGATGACGCGGGTCTTCGTCAAGCCGGATTGACTGAGCGCAAAGGTAGACACGATACGGGCCCCACAGGAAGGTGGAATCGACGTGAGTTATCATATACGAGAAAAAATAAATTTCTCGGATACGAGAAATTTTTCTGGCAAGCGGAATCAGGTGAGATGGTCAAAGCCGTAGTGGAACAACTCAGGGCGAGCGCGGACGAAGCGCCGCCCGCGCTCGATCACAAGCTGGTGGGCGGGCATTTGCGGCAGGCGCGCAAGGCGCGCGGGCTCACGCTGGCGGAGCTGTCGGAGCGCTCGGGCATTGCGGTTTCGACGATCTCGAAGGCCGAGCGGGGCGACATCGCGCTGACTTACGACAAGTTCGCGGCGCTCGCGCATTCGCTGGAACTGGAGTTCGACGCGATCTTCGACCGGCGCCGCAAGCCGGCTGCCGGCGCGATGAAGCCGTCGTTCACCGCCGCCGGCAAACAACCTGTGTACGACACGCCGAACTATGAGTACGGCATGCTCGCGAACAACCTGACGGGCAAACGCATGATGCCGATGCGCGCGCACATCCACGCGCGCGCCGTGTCCGACTTTCCCGAGTACATCCGGCATGCGGGCGAGGAGTTCGTCTTTCTGCTCGCCGGCAAGCTCGAACTGCGCTTCGAGAACGGCAAGTCGTTCAGGCTGACGCCGGGCGACAGTCTCTATTTCGACAGTTCCATTGGGCATATCTATCTGAGCGTGGGGGATGAAGACGCCGATGCGCTCGTGTGCTGCGTCGATGCCGAGCAGCCCCGGCCGCGTGGAGCGATCTGAAGCGGAAGCCCTGAGCGGCCGAAACGGGGCGGCGGGCGCGGCGGCGCGGCGCAAAGCCCACGCGGCCGTCGCATGCGCGGCAGCCCGGAACGTCCATTCGCGGGCGCCACGATGTCTGCGCGACGGGACGTTCTTATGGGGACTGAAGCCGCTGCGTGCGTCAGCGTGTAAACTGCTGACTTTTTTGCATCCGGTGGTATGTTGCAAGCCCCTCAGCGCACAGCTCTCAGCGGCCCCGCGCTCGTTCGCCTGCTGGCGCGTTTCGCCGATGTCGACGTTTCCGAACCCCGGCAGTCGCTGTCCGACCGGCTGAGCCAATGGCTCGGCTGGACGGACGCGATCGCGCTCTCGTCGGCGCTCACAGGCGCGCCGCCTGCCGTGCCCGCGGGCGCGCGGAGCTTCGGCAGCGCGGAAGAAGCCGAATGCGCGCGCGTGCGGGCATCGCTCGTCAATACGATTACCGGCGACAGCGCGTTCGCGACATCAAAGCGCCGCGGTCCCGCGTATAGAGAGCCGCCCGCTGCGCCGGTGGACTACGTGGTGTTTCGCCAGCGCTATCAGGCCATGCAGCAATCGATGGAAACGGCTGTCGGCAGTCTGCGCGGCCGGCTGCGCGCGCTGCTCGCTGCAAAGAGGCCGGCGATGGGCCGTCTCGCGGTGCTGGACGCCGTCATGGAACGCGCGCTCGCCGAACGCGAACGGAGCCTCTTCGCGAGCCTGCCGGCGCTGCTGGCCGGCCACTTCGAGCGGCTGCGCGACGCGGCGCAGCAGGCGGAAGCCGCGGCGCCCGCAGCGGACGAGGGCGCTTCCGCCGCTGCTGCCGTCCCTGCTGCGTCCGGTCACTGGCTCGATGCATTCCGCCAGGACATGCTGAGCGTGCTGCTGGCCGAGCTGGATGTTCGTTTACAACCGGTCGAAGGGCTGCTCGCCGCCCTTCGTACTCGCTAACTGGGACACTATGTCCAGATATCGTATTGATCTCGTTGTGTTCGCGGCAGGTCTTGCCGCGGTGTGCGGCATTGCCATCGGCTATGTCGGTTCGAACTGGCTCGCGCTGGCGGTCACGCTGCTGATCGGCGCCTTCTATCTGGCCGGCGCACTCGAATTGCGCCGCTATAGCGCGGCGACCGGCACGCTCACGCGCGCGGTCGCGGGACTGTCCGAACCGCCGCCGCGGCTCGGCGCGTGGCTGGAGCAATTGCATCCGGGCTTGCGCAACGCGGCGCGCCTTCGTATCGAAGGCGAACGCGTCGCGTTGCCGGGGCCCGCGCTCACGCCTTACCTCGTGGGCTTGCTGGTGCTGCTCGGCATGCTCGGCACGCTGCTCGGCATGGTCGTCACGCTGCGCGGCACCGGCCTCGCGCTCGAAAGCGCGACGGACCTCGTTGCGATCCGCGCCTCGCTGGCCGCGCCGGTCAAGGGTTTGGGCTTTGCGTTCGGCACTTCGATTGCGGGCGTGGCGAGTTCCGCCATGCTCGGCCTGCTGTCGGCGTTGTGCCGCCGCGAGCGGCTCGAAGCCGCGCAGCAGCTCGACGTGAAGGTCGCGACCACGCTGCGCATCTATTCGCAGGCGCATCAGCGCGACGAAAGCTTCCGCCTGCTGCAAAGGCAGGCGGAGCTGATGCCAACGCTCGTCGACCGTCTGCAAACGATGATGAGCGCGATGGAGCAGCACAGTCTCGCTTTCAACGAGCGTCAACTGGCAAGCCAGGAAGCGTTTCACAGCAAGGCTCAGCTCGCGTATGCGCGCCTCGCGGCCTCGGTGGAGCAGTCGTTGAAGCAGAGCGTCGCGGACAGCACGCGAGCCGCCGGCGAGGCGCTCGAGCCCGTCATGCAGGCGACCATGGCCGGCCTCGCGCGCGAGAGCGCGGCCTTGCACGAGAGCGTCTCGCAGGCGGTGCAGCGTCAACTGGACGGCTTGTCGAACGGTTTCGAGTCGGCCACGGCGAAGGTGGCCGGCATCTGGAACGAGGCGCTCGCCGGCCAGCAACGGTCGAACGAGGCATTGAGCCGGCAATTGCAGGCGTCGCTGGAGCGCTTCACCGAGACTTTCGACGAGCGCTCGAGCGGACTCGTCGACGGCGTGTCCGCGCGTCTCGAAGCCGCGGCAGGCCACGTCTCCGAGACATGGAAGGAGGCGCTGTCGCGCCAGGAGCAGAGCGGCGAGACGCTGGCGGCACGGCACGAAAAGACCCTGGCGGGGGCAGCCGCGGCGTTCGAGGCGCACTCGGCGTCGTTGCTGCGGACCGTCGGCCAGTCGCATGGGGACTTGCAGAACGCCATGGCGTCGCGAGACGAAGCGCGGTTGGCGGCGTGGACGGCGAAGCTTGAGTCGATGGCGGCCGCGCTCGGCAAGGAATGGCAGCAGGCCGGCGAGCACAACGAAGCGCGACTCGCGGCTTGGACCGCCAAGCTGGATGCGCTGGCCAGTTCGCTCGGCGAGACATGGCAGAAGGCAGGCGAAAACAACGAGCAGCAGCTGGCGGCGTGGACGGCGAAGCTGGATACGATGGCGACCACGCTTGGCAAAGAATGGCAGCAAGCCGGCGAGCGCACGGCGAACCGTCAGCAGCAGATTTGCGACACGCTGGAGCAGACCGCGCGCAATATCTCCGCTCAGACCCAGACGCACGCGAGCGAAACCATCGCTGAAATTTCGCGGCTCGTGCAGGCGGCGTCCGAGGCGCCGAAGGCCGCGGCCGAGGTGGTCGCCGAATTGCGTCAGAAGCTCTCGGACAGCATGGCGCGCGACACCGCAATGCTCGAGGAGCGCAGCCGCCTGCTCGAAACGCTGGAAACGCTGCTCGACGCGGTCAACCATGCATCGACGGAACAGCGCACGGCCGTGGACGCGCTCGTCGCGACGTCGGCGGATCTGCTCGACCGTGTCGGCACTCGCTTCACCGAGAAGGTCGAGGCCGAGGCGGAGAAGATCGGCACGATTGCCGCGCAGATCACGGGCGGCGCCGTCGAAGTGGCGAGCCTCAGCGAGGCCTTCGGCGCGGCCGTGCAGATGTTCGGCGAATCGAACGACAAGCTCGTCGCGCATCTGGAGCGAATCGAAGCGGCGCTCGACAAGTCGCTCGCGCGCAGCGACGAGCAGCTCGCCTACTACGTCGCGCAGGCGCGCGAGGTGGTCGACCTGAGCGTGATGTCGCAGAAGCAGATCGTCGAAGATCTGCAGCGGCTCGCGGCCGAGCGCACCGCTGACGGAGTCGAGGCGGCATGAGCGGGATGAGCGAGGACATCGACGGCGGCGTGGAACCCGGCACGCCGATCTGGGCGGCGTTCGGCGACCTGATGTCCGTGCTGCTCGGCGCGTTCATGCTGATTCTGGTCGCCGTGATCGGCGTGCAGCTCGAACTGTCGAACAAGCTGGAGCAGGAGGTCAAACAGCGCCAGCTCGAAACGCAGCGCCGCAAGACGCTCGAAGAGGCGCTCGCCGGCCCGCTCGCGGCCGGCCGCGTGACGCTCGTCAACGGACGCATCGGCATCAGCGGCAATGTGCTGTTCGCGCTGAACTCCGACCAATTGCAGCCGCAAGGGCGGGACCTGCTGAAGAGTCTCGCGGGTCCGCTGTCCGCCTATCTGCGCGCGAACGATCAGTTGCTGATGGTGAGCGGCTTCACCGACGACCAGCGGCTGCGCGAAGGCAACCGCCGTTTCGCGGACAACTGGGAACTGTCGGCGCAGCGCGCGCTGACCGTGACGCGCGCGCTGATCGACGCGGGCGTGCCGGCGTCGTCGGTGTTCGCGGCGGCCTTCGGCTCCGCTCAGCCGGTCAGTTCGAATGCCGACGAACAAGGGCGCGCGCGCAACCGCCGCGTGGAGATCGCGCCGGTTCCGCGGCTCGCGGCGGCGGGAAAGTCTCGTGAGTAATCGCGCGAGCCATCAGGCGACGGAACCGGCGGCCACGCCGCAGACGCCGCGCGCGATGCTCGACGGCTGGCGGGCGCGCGGCGCCGACCTGGTGGACCCGCTGCGGTTTCGTTTCATCGACGCGCTGGAGCGGCGCGCCGCCGGTCACAGCGGCGAGGCGCGCCGTGTGCTCGACGAGAAGCTTGCCGCGCTGCTCGAAGCGTATGCGCGTGAAGTAGAACGCGGCGAATGCGAGGACCACCAGCACCACAGCCCGCTGCGCGCAGGCGCCGCGGCCGCAACCACTCCCGCCTTCTGCGAGCGCGAGCCGTCCCAGAGCGCGCTCGCCCAACTTGTCGGCGAGTTGCAATGCGCAGCGCGGCGCCCGCCACGCGGCCAGCCCGCCTATCCCGAACTCCCCGAGCTCGATTATTTCCGCGAGACGTGGGCGCGCGTGCGCACCGACCAGCAGGTGCGTCAGTCGCTGCAACCGGCGCCCGGCAACGCCGGTCCGCTCAATTCGAGCAGTCTCGTGCACCGCTCGCTTTCGCTGATGCGCGAGCTGTCGCCGGGCTATCTGAAACAGTTTCTGTCGTATGTCGACGCGCTGTCGTGGCTCGAGCAAGTGGGCGGCGGCGCGCCGGCCAGCAAGGGCGCGCGCGGCAAGGCGCGCTGATGCCTCGCGGCGCTTGACGTGGCATATTGGCGGGCGTAGCCATCGAAAGGAGCCCACCATGCGTATCCAGACCTCATTTCTGTTCGATCTCGACGGCACGCTCGTCGACAGCGTCTATCAACACGTGCTGGCCTGGAAAGAAGCGCTCGACAGCGAAGGTATTTCGCTATCGGTGTGGCGGATCCATCGAAAAATCGGCATGAGCGGCGGCCTCTTCACCAACCAGCTTTTGCGTGAGACCCACGGCGACATCAGCGCCGAGCGCGGCGAGCGTCTTCGTCACGCGCATGCGGCGGCGTATAAAAGGTTGCGCGCGCAAGTATGTCCGCTGCCGGGCGCGCGCGAGTTGCTCGACGCGCTCACGCAAGCCGGCACGCCGTGGGCTGTCGCCACCAGCGGCCGCATGGAAACCGCGGCCGTGAATCTTGAGGCGCTCGGCGTCGATCCGTCGAAAGCCGTCGTCGTCACGCGCGACGACGTCAAATACGCAAAGCCCGACCCCGATCTCTTCATTGCGGCAGCCGAACGCCTCGGCGTCGAGATCGAGCATTCGGTCGTGGTCGGCGACAGCATCTGGGACATGCTCGCGGCGCGGCGCTGCCGCGCGCTGGGCGTGGGCTTGCTGTCGGGCGGCTACGGCACGGAAGAGCTGGAGCGCGCCGGCGCGCTCCGGGTCTACGACGACCCGGCGGCGCTGCTCGATCATCTGGACGAAGTGGCCGCGCGGCCGTAACCGGCGCCGTCGCGGCATCGCGCGGCTGCCCAACGGGCGGGCGGCCGCCGCGTCGCCTATCCGTGCTTCTATCCCCGTTTCTATCCGCGTTTTTATCCGTATCGCTTATTCGCTTTATTCAGGCCGCATACGCTGCCTTAAACACGCGTAACTTTGTACTGTTGAAGCCAAGAGCCCTGTACTATACGGATCAACGGGAACCGGCCCGGCAATAGCGATAGAAAGACCGGCGTGTACGCAGGTGGCGGCGCGCCGGCATGTTCCACGTGAGCGAGTGCGGCGACCGGCGAGCCTGTCACGGTGATCCGCTGCGGCGGCACGACGAACCACGTGAAAATATGAACAAGTTTATTCGACCACCCGTCTCCTATCCGACCACGGTTGTTTTCGTCGACGATAACGACAACTATCTCGACGCGCTACGCCGGTTCTTTCCGGACGTTTCCACCAATCTGTTTTTTTCGCGGCCGCAAACGGCGCTCGCCTTCATCCGCCAGCACGCGCGCGAGAATTCGCTGGAGTTCGCCCCGGCTGCGGCATGCCTGAGCGAGACGGGATTCGAGCGCTTCGTGGAAACATCGCCGCAGCGAGACGTGCTGGCGCGCGATGCGCGTTTCGCCGAAGTGGCCGCTGTCGTGGTCGATTACGACATGCCGGGCGTGAGCGGCGTCGAGTTTCTGTCGTCCATCTCCAACTTGCATTGCGCGAAAATTCTGCTCACGGGCGTCGCCGACGAAACCGTCGCGGTCAAGGCATTCAACGCGGGCATTGTCGATCTGTATCTGCGCAAGACCGACGCCGATTCGGCGAACCGGCTCGTTCACTTCCTGAAGGACGCCAAGAGCCGCCACTGTTCCGAGGCGGGCTGGCTCGCACTGGGCGAGAACGGCATCACCTATTGCGATCCGCGCACGCGCAAAGTAATCGACGACGTGGTGAAAGAGAAGGGCATTCTCGAGTACTACTGGCGGCCCGAGCAGAATGCGATTCTCATGTTCGACCGTGAGGGCCGGGCGAGCGTTTTCGTCGCGTGGGCCGAGCACGACTGGATCGCGCAAGGCGAAATCGTCGCGGACGAAAGCGGCCCCGCCGAGTTGCTGAAGCAGATGGCGGTGCGCGAAGTCATGCCGCTCTTCTGGCCGCATCTCGCGTATCGATCCAATCTCGAGTTCAGAATGCTCAAGCCGCAGCCCATTCCCGGCTGGGGCGACGCGTTCTACTGCTGGAGTCCGATCGAGTCGCCGGAAGTGGCCGAAGCCGGCATCAAGCCGCTGACCTACGCGCATTGGCGGAGCAACCGGGCGCGCTAACGCCTGCCGGCACGTCGAGCTACATGTACGCCATTCCTACCGCCTTCGTGTCGGCCATGTTCGTCGTGTTCGGCCTCTATGTCGTCATCACGCAGGGGCTGACGCGGCTCTCGGCGCCATTCCTTCTGATGTGCTCGGCCACCTTCGCATGGCAGGGCACATGGACCCTGCTGTTCCAGACCAAAGATCCGCAGATCGCGGCCTTGCTGGTTCGCGTCGGTTATCTGTTCATTCTGTTTCTTCCCACTACCTTTTATCATTTCGTCACCGAGGTGGCGGCGCGGCGGCGCGAGCGGCCGGTGTTGCTGGCCTCGTATGGATTATGCGTCGTGCTGGCGGTCCTGCTGCCCGGCAATGAAGTGGTGTCGGGCTATCAGCGTTTTTTCTTCGGCTACTATCCGGTCGCCGGTCCGCTGCATCCGTTGCATGTCCTGCAGACGGTGTTGCTCGCGGCGCGCAGCGCGCAGCTTCTGCTCGGCGCGCGCAAGCAGGCGGGCAGCGAGGCGCGGCGGCGTCTCGATCTGTGTCTCGCGGCGCTGGGCCTGTATTCTTTCGCCGCTGTCGACTACGCGGTCAACTACGGCTATCCGTTTTATCCGCCCGGCGTGCTGTTCATCGCGTTGAGCCTGGGGCTGCTCGCCATCACGATTGTGCGCTATCACCTGATTCATCCCTATGCGCTCGCGGCCACCATTGCACACGAAATCGCGACGCCGCTCGCCACCATCGGCATGCACGCAGACGAGATTGCCAGCGTCTGGAGCCACGTGTCCAAAGGCTACCGGCTTGCCGTCGCGCACGGCCTGTACGACGACCACGAACATTCGGATCAAACCGAGCGCATTAGCCAGCTTGCCACGGCAATCCGGCGCGAAGTATGCGGCACGAGCGCGATGGTCGAAATGGCGCTGGCTTCCTTCACCCTCGACCGGCTGGATCGCAGCCGTTTCAGCGCGCATGCCGTGCAGCAGTGCGTGAACTCCGCGCTGGAGCGTTATCCGTTTCGCGCAGGCGAACGAGAGCGCATCACCGTCTCGCCGATCGACTCGACACTGCGTTTTTCCGGCTCCGACACGGTAGTGGTGTTCGTGCTCTTCAATCTGCTGAAAAACGCGTTGCATGCGATTCACGTGAGCGGCGAAGGGCAGATCGCGATCAGCGCGCGGGAGGACCAGGGCTTCTGCGTGCTGCAATTTCGCGACACCGGACCCGGCATCGCGCCGGACGTTCTACCGCATATTTTTGACGCCTTCTTTTCGACCAAGCGCCACGGCAGCGGCGCCGGCATGGGCCTCGCCTTTTGCCGCCGCGCGACGGAGCTGCTCGGCGGCAGTATCGAATGCACGTCGGTGCGGGGCACGCACACTACGTTCACCGTGTGCCTGCCCGTACCGGGCTCGGCAGCGGACAGGGCTTTGCCCGGCTTGCCGGCGCGCGAGGCGCGCCGGCGTTAAGGCTTTCGCGGTGCGCCGCGGCCTACTCCGTCAGCTCGGACAACGGCAACTCATACTCCTTCACACGGTCGACGATTCCATCCGGAAAGCGCCGGATCTTGCGGTCGCGGCCCGCGTAGAGGATCTGCTGATAGCCCTGCGACACCTTGCGTCCGTCGACGCAAAAGCGAAACAGCAGGTACGCGGAGCATTGCCTGACTTGCACGGTGTTCAGATAGCAATCCACGCGCTGGAACGGAAACGTCTCATGCACATATTCCTGATGCGCGCGTTTGGTCACGAACATGCCGTCCGAGCCGAGCAGATCGTCGTGAATGCATTCATGGAACCACCGTTCGCGGCACACGCCTTGCCACTCGAAGTAGCGCGCGAAATAAGTATTCATGAAGGCATTGGAGTCTTTTAGATAGATGTCGAAGGAATGAACAAAGGTTTTCGGCGACTCGGCGGTGAGCGGGTTCTCCGAAAGCTGAGCGTTACCGCGATTCAGAGCCTGGGGGATAGCTTCTCGCATCAACATACGATTTTCCTTTTGCAGGATGGCTGCTGGTGGCAGCCACACATGCCCGCCGGCACGGCGGGCATGTCCCATTCTGTTGGGGAAATGGACGATGTGGCTATTCATCCACGATAAGAGCCGTGCAATTCATTGGCGGCTCGCGCCATGGCGTCCCGATGACGGAATAACTGGCCGACGACAGTGTTGACGCAGCGATTCTTTTATTCAGTGGGTCAGCGAACAGAACGGGGGACGCGTCTGGCCGGATGCGGAAATGGTGATAAGCGGACAGGCAAGCCGCGATGCGCGAGTTCTGGCTTGATTCGCGATTGGGGAGCGGTTTTATTTATCGCGCATAACCCGCGTGGATAAGCGCCGCTCAGGCGGCACCGGCATTGGCGCCGGCATTGGCGCGCAGAAAGCCGCACACCGCCTTGTGCATGGCTTGCACGCCGGGGCTCGAATCGATTGCGCGCCAGCAGCCGTGCACGAGTCCCGCGCCGATCCACAATTGCGCGCGTCCGCCGGCCGCCTCAATCCGTTCGACGAAAACCCGGGCGTCGTCGCGAAGCGGGTCATGCTCGGCGCCGACGGCGAGCGTGGGCGGAAGCGCGTCGTAACGCGCGGCGTCGAGCGGCACGGTCCAGCCCGGACGCGGCGCCGCTTCGCCCCAGTACAGGTCGCGAAATGCGTGGACGTCGGTGAGCGTCAGCATTGGCGCGTGCGCTTCGGTGTCGCGGGCGGGCGGCTGCGGGTCGGTGCCGAGCATCGGATAGATCAGCGCCATGCCGCTGATGCCGGCCATTCCCTCGTCGCGCAAACGCAATGCGACGCTGGCCGCGAGCGTGGCGCCGGCGCTGTCGCCCGCGAGCTGCAGCGTGGCGCTGGCGGGAAGATCGAACGGCAGCCGGCCTTGCAAGGCGGCGCGCGTGAGCTCGAGACAGTCGTCGTGCGCGGCCGGCGCGCGGTGTTCGGGCGCGAGCCGGTAGTCGACGGCGATCACATCGAGGCCGGTGTCCGCGGCGAGGCGCGCCGTGATCAGTTGATGACTGTCGAGCGATCCGAGCACGAAGCCGCCGCCATGAAAATACAGCACGACGCCGCGCCCCATGCCGTCCGCCGGGGCGCGGTTGCAATAACGGCGCAATGGAATCGAATGGCCGGCGGCGGCCTGAAACGGCGCGTCTTCGGTCACGATGTGCGGCGGCAGTGGCGGCGTGAGCGCGGCGGCGTAGCGGTCATAAATCTCGCGCTGCTCGCGCGGTGTCAGCGAGGTGCTGTGTCCTGGGTAGATCGCGGCGGCTCGCGCGATGAACGCCGCCATTTGCGGCTCAAGCATGCTGGCTCCGCTTTTCTTGCGCGGCCGCGGGCAGCCCGATCATGCGGCCCGCGTACGCGGCGGCGGGTAAAGCCGCCTGCGCGTCGGCCAGTTCCTTGATGCGCGCGGCGACGTCGGCGTCGAACGCGACCGAGCGCGGCCCGCTCGTGTCGACGTGCAGCAGCATCTGCTCGCCGGCCGCAACCGGCGTGTTGCCGTCGTCGGCGAACATTTCGAGGTACAGGTGCAAGCGCTTCGTGTCATGCGCGAGCACGCGCATGTCGACGCGCACGCGCGCGCCCTGCTTGATTTCGTGCAGATAGTTGATGTGCGCTTCGAGCGTGTAGATGGAGCGGCCGCGTTGCTTGCGCACGGCGTCGGGCAAACCGATCAGGTCGATCAGTTCGTCGGTCGCGTAGCTGAAGATCAGCATATAGAACGCGTCGCGCAGATGACCGTTGTAGTCGACCCATTCCGCGCGCACCGTGTCGCGGTAGCAGGGCAGGGAAGCGGTGGGCGGCATGGTGCGGGGTCTCCTTGGGTTCGTGTGCGACGCATGATGCGATGGTGCGCCGCGCCGGGCAGCGGGCGCGGCAGTATTCCGGTCGATTCGCCGATCACAGCCGGCAGGCGTCAATCCGCCGGCGCGAGGCCATGACGCGCCTTGGCCTCGCCGATTGCCGCCAGCACGCTCGTAATGCAGTCGTCGCGGTAGCGCTCCAGTTCCTTGATCGAGCGCGGGCCGACCTGTTCGGCGGTGCCGTCCACCACGCGGTCGATCAGTTCGTCCGTCAGCTTCGGCGCTACCAGTTTAGTCCACGGCAGCTCCAGCGCGGGGCCGAATTGCTGCATGAAATGGCGCATGCCGGCGTCGCCGCCCGCGAGCGTGTAGGTGAGGAAGGTGCCCATGAACGACCAGCGGATGCCCGCGCCGAAGCGGATCGCGTCGTCGATCTCGCCGGTGGTCGCCACGCCTTCGTTGACGAGATGCAGCGCCTCGCGCCACAGCGCTTCGAGCAGCCGGTCGGCGACGAAGCCCGGCACTTCCTTGCGCACCCGCAGCGGACGCATCGAGAGCGAATGGTAAATGCGCAGCGCGGCGTCGATGGTGGCGGGCGCCGTCCTTTCTCCGCCGAGCACTTCGACGAGCGGCAGCAGATACACGGGATTGAACGGATGCCCGACGATACACCGCTCGGGATGCACGGCCCGCGCGTAGAAGTCGCTCGGCAGAAGCCCCGAGGTCGATGAAGCGATGATCGCCTCGGGCTTGGCGGCGCGGCTGATCTGCTCGTGCAACGCGAGCTTTAGCTCCTCGCGCTCGGGCGCGCTTTCCTGAATGAAGTCGGCGTCGCCCACACACGCTTCGATCGTATCGACAAAGCGCAGTCGCGCCTGCGACGCCCCTTGCGCGAGGCCGACGCGTTCGAGCGCGGGCCACGCGTTCGCCACGTTCTCGCGCAACTGCTTTTCCGCGCCGGGCGCGGGGTCCCACGCGATCACATCGAGGCCGTGTGCGAGCGCGCGCGCCACCCAGCCGCTGCCGATCACGCCGGCGCCGATTGCGGCAAATGTTTTGATATCGACGATCACTGCCATTGCTGACGTTTCCTTGTTTGAAGAGTTCTGCTATGCCCGATTCACGCGTATGCGCCGGCCGCGCGCCGTTCGAGTTGCCGTTCGCCGCGCCCGGGCAGGCCGAGCTTGCGTCGTCCTTCGGCGGGCGTGAGCGCCCGTCCGCCGAGGCGCTCGATGATTTCCACCGCGCGCTGCACCAGCGTGCCGTTGGTTGCGGGCACACCTTTATCGAGCCAGATGTTGTCTTCCAGACCGACGCGCACATGGCCGCCGAGCAGCATGGCCTGCGCGACCATCGGCATCTGCATGCGGCCGATGCCGAAGCCGGCCCATTGCGCGCCGGGCGGCAGGTTGTCCGCCATCGCTTTCATCGTCGTGGTGTCGGCGGGCGCGCCCCAGGGAATGCCGAGGCACAGCTGGAAGAGCGGCGGCGCATCCAGCAGCCCTTCCTTCAGCAACTGCTTCGCGAACCACAGGTGGCCCGTATCGAAGATCTCGAGTTCGGGCTTCACGCCCAACGCCTGAATGCGCGCGGCGCCAGCGCGCAGTTGCGCCGGCGTCGACACGTAGATGTAGTCGCCGTCGCCGAAATTGAGCGTGCCGCAATCGAGGGTGCAGATTTCCGGCAGCAACTCCTCGACGTGCGCGAGGCGCGTGAGGCCGCCGACCAGATCCGTGTTCGCGCCAAAGCGCATCGGATCTTCGCCGGGGCCGATTTCCAGATCGCCGCCCATGCCCGCGGTCAGATTGATGATGACGTCCGTGCCCGACGAGCGGATCCGGTCGACCACCTCGCGATAGAGCGCCGGATCGCGGCTGCCGCGTCCGGTTTTCGGATCGCGCACGTGGCAATGCGCGACGGTCGCGCCTGCTTTCGCGGCTTCGATGGCCGCCTCGGCGATCTGCTTCGGCGTGACGGGAATGGCCGGGTGCTTGCCGACGGTGTCGCCTGCGCCGGTGACCGCGCAGGTCACGATGACTTCATGATTCATGCGTGCAAAATTCCTGTGGTTGTTCAGTGCGCGACTTGTGCGGAGGAAGTCAGCGACTCGGATTCAGCGGATCAAAGCCCGAGATAGGCCTTGACCGCGGGCAAACCGTCCTTGCCGTCATACGTCTTCACGCCGGCAAGCCATGCGTCGAGTACCTGCGGGTTTTTCTTCAGATAAGCCTTGGCGGCATCGGCGGGCTTCTCCTTGTTCATCACCGATTGCATCACCACGTTTTCGAGCTGCGTGGAAAAGCGCAGGTTGCTCACGAGCTTGCCCGCGTTCGGGCAACGGGACAGATAGTCGGGCGACGTGAGCGTGTACACGCGCGCCTCGCCGTCGTTCGGACCGAAGACGCCTTCGCTGCCCGTCAGATATTTCATGTCGATCTGAATGTTCATCGGATGCGGTTCCCAGCCGAGAAACACCACCCATTTCTTGTCGCGAATCGCGCGTTCCACTGAGACAAGCATGCCCGCTTCGCTCGATTCGATCAGCTTGACGCCGCCGAGGCCGAACTTGTTGGTGGCGATCATCTTCTGGATGGCCGCGTTCGCGCTGCTGCCGGGCTCGATGCCGTAGATCTTGCCGTCGAGCTGATCGCGATGTTTGGCGATGTCGGCGAAGGTTTTGAGACCCGCGTCGTACGCATAGGTCGGCACGGCGAAGGTCGCCTTCGCGCCCGTCAGATTGGGCGGTTGCAGCACCTCGATCGACTTCGACTCGACGAACGGCGCAATCGCCTTCTCCTGCACGGGCCACCAGTAGCCGAGCGAGACGTCGAGCTGTTTGCTCTTCAGCCCGGCAAACGAAATCGGCACCGAAGCGACGGTCGTCACCGGCTGATAGCCGAGCCCTTCAAATACAGTGGAGGCGAGCGCCGTGGTCGACGTGATGTCCGTCCAGCCGATGTCGGCGAAATGCACGGCGCGGCACGCAGGCGGATCCTGGGCAAACGCGGGCAGCGCGGTGACGGCGGCGCCGCACGCGGCCGCGAGGCAGGCAAGGCGGGCAAGTTGGGCCAGCAGCGTTTTGATGCGTAACTTCATGACCTTCCCCTATTGACGCTCGTGTGCGTCTGATAGCGTGTTTTCGAAAGAGGCCGCTTCGCTGCGCGAAGGCACCGCGCGGCCCACCGGCAAGTGATGCGTGAGGTACTACCTGAACCTGTCGACCCTGCGTGAGATCCTGCGTGTGGAATGGCACTAAAGTTAATGCCCCATATTGCTGCCAAAGCGACCATCAGCGACCCGTTCTTGCTTCCACGCGACAACGAGGGAAAACCAGCACGCGCAAGCCGCAGGCGGCCTCCGCGCGACGTTGCGGCGCAGCATGCGCTGCCGCGAATTTTGGCGCGCCTTGTCCGCTCGCGATCTGCTTGCTACGCTCGCCCGGAACCGCGCGTTCGCCCGTGGCTCACGCCGCTTTTCACCGGATTTTCGCCTCATGCCTGAAGAAATTTCGTTCCTGCTGCTGCCGGGCTTTTCGGCGATCGGCTTCATGTCGGCCGTGGAGCCGCTGCGCGTGGCGAACCGCTTTCGCGGCGAGTTGTACCAATGGCGCATTCTGAGTCTGGACGGCGCGCCCGTCGCGGCCAGCAACGGCATTTCGATCAACGCCGACGCAGCGATCGGCGACCTCGAAGAAGCGGGTGAAGCGGCGACGCTCTTCGTCGTGGCGGGCTTCGAGCCGCTCGCCTGCTACACGCGCGAACTCGGCGAGCGGCTCAAGCGCCTCGCGCGGGCGCGCGCGACGCTCGGCGGCATCGACACGGGCAGCTTCGTGCTCGCGGAAGCCGGGCTCTTCGGCGGCGCGGACAACGTGACGGTGCATTGGGAGGCGCTGTCGGCATTTCGCGAGCGTTATCCGTCGCTGGATGCGAGCCAGGAATTGTTCGAGATCGGCACGCGGCGCATCACGTGTGCGGGCGGCACGGCGTCGATCGACATGATGCTCGACCTGATCGGCCGCGAGCACGGCGCCGCGCTCGCATCGGCGGTTTCCGAGCAGTTCGTGGTGAGCCGCATCCGCCAGCGTTCCGACCATCAGCGGATGGAAATCGCCGCACGCTACGGCGTGCACAATCGCAAGCTGATTCAGGTGATCGGCGTGATGGAGCAGCACATGGAGGAGCCGCTTGCGCCCGACCGGCTCGCGCAGGAAATCGGCGTGACGCGGCGGCAGCTGGAACGGCTCTTCTGCGCGTCGCTGAAAGACACACCCACGCATTTCTACCTGCAATTGCGGCTCACCCGCGCGCGCGAGCTGCTGCAACAGACCGATATGTCGATCACGTCGATCTGCGTGGCGTGCGGATTCGAGTCGCCGTCGCATTTTTCGCGGACATATCGCGCGCGCTTTGGCGCGAGCCCGAGAAGCGACCGGCGGGTGAGCGGCGGTTTGGTGCCGCCCAAAGCGGTAATCAAGGCGGGTGCTGGCGAATTATCGCAGGCGCAGCAACAGTGAATTCATTGGTTTGGGGGTTTACCCTAGGTTCCCGGCCTCCTAGACTGTGTCCATCTGCTGAAGACACACCGCCTTCAGCGCCTGACAAAACAATCTCTGGAGGTCGTTAGCATGAAATCGCTGATCGAAGCCGCTGTTATCGCCGCGCTCATTTCCGCACCGCTCGCCGCTTTCGCGCAGTCGAACCAGCCGGTCACGCGCGCTCAGGTTCGCGCGGAGCTGATTCAGCTGGAAAAGGCCGGCTACAACCCGGGCACGTCGAACGACTACGATTACCCGGCCAACATTCAGGCCGCCGAAGCCCGCGTCGCCGCGCAGAACGGCACGGCTCAAACGAGCGGCTATGGCCCGGCCACCAGCGGTTCGTCGCAAGCCGGCAGCCGCGCTCAGGTGACCGCGAGTTCGTATTCGGCTCCCGTGTATGTCGGCCATTAATTGAGCTGATCGCCGCGCGGGCAGGATTGCCGCGCGAGACGAAAAAAAACGGCACGCCAAGGCGTGCCGTTTGTGCATTCAGAGGCCGCCCATGCACATGTACTTGATGACGACGTAGTCGTCGATGCCGTAGTGCGAGCCTTCGCGCCCAAGGCCCGACTGCTTGACGCCGCCGAACGGCGCGACTTCGTTGGAGATCAGGCCGGTGTTGATGCCCACCATGCCGTATTCCAGCGCTTCCGCGACGCGCCACACGCGCGCGATGTCGCGGCTATAGAAGTACGACGCCAGACCGAACTCCGTATCGTTCGCGAGCCGGATCACTTCCTCGTCCGACGAGAAACGGAACAGCGGCGCGAGCGGGCCGAAGGTTTCGTCGCGCGCCACCTTCATGTCGGGCGTGACGTCGGCGAGCACGGTCGGCTCGAAAAAGCCGTGACCGAGCGCGTGACGCTTGCCGCCCGTGACGACGCGCGCGCCTTTCGCGAGCGCGTCTGCGATATGCGATTCGACCTTGAGCACGGCGGCTTCGTTGATGAGCGGACCTTGCGTCACGCCGGCCTCGGTGCCGCGGCCCACCTTCAATTGTTCGACGGCGGCGCGCAGCTTGTCGGCAAACGCGTCGTAGACCTTGTCGTGCACGTAGAAGCGGTTGGTGCACACGCAGGTCTGGCCGCTGTTGCGATACTTCGACGCAATTGCGCCGGCCACGGCAGCGTCGAGATCGGCGTCGTCGAACACGATGAAGGGCGCGTTGCCGCCCAGTTCCAGCGACACTTTCTTGACGGTCGGCGCGCACTGCGCCATCAGCAGACGGCCAACCGGCGTCGAGCCCGTGAATGACAGCTTGCGCACGATCGGATTGCCGGTCATTTCCGCGCCGATCGCCTTCGGCTCGCCCGTCACCACGTTGAAAACACCGCGCGGCACGCCGGCGCGTTCGGCCAGCACGGCGAGCGCGAGCGCCGAGAGCGGCGTGGCTTCAGCCGGCTTGACGATGATCGGACAGCCGGCCGCGAGCGCCGGGCCGACTTTGCGGGTGATCATCGCGGCGGGGAAATTCCACGGTGTGATGGCCGCGCACACGCCGACCGGCTCCTTCGTCACGACAATGCGCTTGTCGGCGGCGGGCGTCGGAATCGTGTCGCCGCTCACGCGCTTGCCTTCTTCGGCGAACCATTCGAGGAAGGACGCGGCGTACTGGATCTCGCCCTTGGCCTCGGCAAGCGGCTTGCCTTGTTCGGTGGTGAGAATGAGCGCGAGGTCGTCGGCGTGCTCGAGCATCAGGTCGTGCCACTTGCGCAGAATCACCGCACGTTGCTTTGCCGTGATGGCGCGCCATGCCGGCCAGGCGGCGTTCGCCGCGGCGATGGCGCGGCGCGTTTCCGCCGTGCCCATGCGCGGCACCGTGGCGATGACTTCGCCGGTCGCGGGATTCACGACTTCGAAGGTCGCGGCGTCGTCGGCACCTTGCCATTCGCCTGCGATGTAGGCGGCGGTCTTCAATAGAGCCGGGTCTTTTAGAGTCAGCGTGGTCATGAATCGTTTCCTCAGGCTGCGACAGCGACGCTGTCCTTGATCACGTCTTCGAGAATGGCGAGCGCCTCGTCGAAAACGGTGTCCTGAATCGTCAATGGGAACAGGAAGCGGACCACGTTCGAATACACGCCGCACACGAGCAGCAGCAGCCCGCGTTCGAGCGCGCGCGCCTGCACGCGCTTCGTGAAGTCCGCGTCCGGTTCCGTGCTGCCCGGCTTGCAGAACTCGACCGCCATCATGGCGCCGGGGCCGCGCACGTCGGCGATCTGCGGCGCGTCTTTTTGCAGCGCGATCAGTTTGGTCTTCACGCGCTCGCCGAGCACGACGGCGCGCTCGCAAAGCTTCTCTTCGTCGATGATGTCGAGCACCGCATGCGCCGCGGCGAGCGCGAGCGGATTGCCGGCGTACGTGCCGCCGAGTCCGCCGGGCGCCGCCGCATCCATCACCTCAGCGCGGCCGATCACGCCCGACAGCGGCATGCCGCCCGCGAGGCTCTTCGCGACCGTCATCAGGTCGGGCACCACGTCGTGGTGATGCATGGCGAACAGCTTGCCGGTGCGCGCGAAGCCGGTTTGCACTTCGTCCGCGATCAGCAGAATGCCGTGCTCGTTGCACAGCTTGCGCAGCGCGCGCACGAACTCGACCGGCGCCGGATAGAAACCGCCTTCGCCCTGAACCGGCTCGAAAATGATGGCGGCCACACGCTTCGGATCGATGTCGGCCTTGAACAGGAATTCAATTGCCTTGAGCGAATCTGCCGTACTGACGCCATGCAGCGGATTCGGGAACGGCGCATGGAACACGTCCGACGGGAACGGCCCAAAGCCCAGCTTGTACGGCGCGACCTTGCCGGTCAGCGCCATGCCCATCAGCGTGCGGCCGTGAAAGCCGCCCGTGAAGGCGATTACGCCGGGACGGCCGGTCGCGGCGCGCGCGATCTTGATTGCGTTTTCCACGGCCTCGGCGCCAGTGGTGAAGAAAGCCGTTTTCTTCGGATGATCGCCTGGCGCGCGCTGATTGAGCTTTTCCGCCAGTTCCACATAGGACGCGTACGGCACGATCTGATATGCAGTGTGCGTGAAATGATCGAGCTGGTCGCGCAGCGCCGCCACGATCTTCGGATGACGATGCCCCGTGTTGCACACCGCAATGCCCGCCGCGAAGTCGATGAAGCGGCGGCCCTCCACATCCCAGAGCTCGGCGTTTTCGGCGCGCTCGGCGTAAAAATCGCACATGACGCCGACGCCGCGCGGCGTGGCTGCGTCTTTGCGGCTCTTCAGGTCTGCGTTCTTCAGGTTCATTGCGTGGCTCCTCGCTGTCGGCGGACGCCGCGCCCAAGGCGCGGCACATGCAGCGACTATAGTGAGATTTGGCTCTGAGCTTCAGAGCCATTTCTATAAAAATATAGGAGCCATTTAGGCGGGCGATGGCGCCGGCAAAGCGCCGGGTGCCTGCCTCAGAGGCGGATCAACACCGCGCCCAGCGTGACAAGCGCGCATGCCACGACACGCCGCACGGTCAATTTCTCGTGCATGAACAGCCAGCCGATCAGCACCGCGAAGATCGAGCTCAATTCGCGCAGCGCGGAGACCATCGCGATAGGCAGATAACGGTAGGCTTCGATGATCAGACAATAGGCGAAGAGCGCGAGCGCGCCGGACGCAATCCCCTTCGTCACCACTGCGCGCCCGATGAAAAGCCCCTTCGCGCCCCCGCGCCAATGCCACGCGAGCAGAAACTGCGGCACGTTCCAGATCAGATAGACCCACATGATGTAGCTGAGGCCGTTGCCCGCGGCGCGCGCGCCGATTCCGTCGACCACCGAATACGTCGCGATGAAAAAACCCGTCAGCAGCGCGAACGGGACGCTCTCGCCCGAGAAGCGCATGCCGCGCCGGAACGCCAGCGAGACGATGCCCGTCGACACCAGCGCGACGCCGAGCGCCGCGAGCGGCTTTAGCGATTCGTGAGCGAACACCAACGCGCCGACGAACACCAGCATGGGCGAGAGACCGCGCGCAATCGGATAGATCTGCCCGAAGTCGCCGCTCCGGTACGCCCGGATCAGCGCGAGCAGATAGCCGAACTCCAGCACCACCGAGGCGAAGATGTAGGGCCACGCGGCGGGCGCGGGCATCGGCAGCACGAGCACAGCGACGCTGCTCACGGCGATGTAGGGAATCGCCATCATGCCGAGCAGCCAGACACGGTCTTCTGACAGATGCAACGACGCGTTCCAGGTGGCATGCAGCAGCGCCGACAGCAGGACCAGCAAGACGACAAGGGTTTCCATGAAGGCGGGCAGCAGGCGAAGGTTGGCTGGCCGGACAGCCGGCCGCAAGCCCGTGATTATTCCAGCAGAACGCGCGAATCGAGGAGTGGGCGATCAAAGCAAAGGGGCTTTGTGAGGCGAAAAGCGGAAATTTGTGGCGCGCACGATGACGCCCGAATGACGCCGGTATGACCCGCGCATGATGTCCGTATGACAACGTTTTGCCTGCGTGCAGCCGTCATGCCGGGTGACTTGCAGCCAGGCTATATTGCGTCATTCGCCGTGCCGTCCCCGACATCCCGCACTATTCGCGATGCCCTCATGCAGCCTTTGAGCTTCCTTCCCGACAGCTTTGCGGAGTACGAAGATCTTAAGGCGATCCTCGATCACGGCAGCGCGAGCTTTGCGATCCGCACCGTTTGCGAGACGACGGTGCGCGGCCGGCGCTTCGGCGTGCATACCGCGAGCATCGGCTCGACGGATCCGCAGGCGCCCGCCATCGGTTTTTTCGGCGGCATTCATGGGCTCGAGCGAATCGGCTCGCAACTCGTGCTCGATTACATGCGCGCGCTGCTCGCGCGGCTCGAATGGGACGAACTGCTCGTCCGTCAGTTGCAGTCGATTCGCCTCGTCTTCATGCCGATCGTCAATCCGGGCGGAATGTGGGCGGCCACGCGCGCCAATCCGAACGGCGTCGACCTGATGCGCAATGCGCCGCAAAACGCCGACGAGCGCGTGCCGCTGCTCGCCGGCGGCCAGCGCGTCGGCGCGTGGTTGCCGTGGTATCGCGGGCGCCGCGGCTCGCCGATGGAAGCCGAGGCCGCCGCGCTGCTGCAGGTGGTCGAAACGGAACTGGCTGCGCGGCCGTTGAGCATTGCGCTCGATTGCCATTCGGGCTACGGCTGGAGCGACAGCATCTGGTTTCCGTATGCACGCACGCGCAAGCTGATGCCGCATCTGCCGGAAATGTATGTGCTCAAAACGATGTTCGAGCACTCGCATCCGCATCATGGGTATACGTTCGAGCCGCAAAGTCATCAATACCTGCTGCACGGCGATCTGTGGGACTTCGCCTATGACCGCGCGCCCGCCGCCCACGTTTTTTTACCGATGACGCTCGAACTCGGCTCGTGGCTGTGGATCAAGAAAAACCCGCGCCAGCTTTTCTCGCGCCAGGGTTTCTTCAATCCGGTGAAGGCGCACCGCACGGCGCGCGTGTTGCGGCGTCACGCGAATCTGCTCGATTTCCTCGCGCGGGCGGCGTTTTCGTCGCAGCGCTGGCTGCCGCAAGGCAATCGCCGCGAGCAAGTGCTGCAAAGCGCGATCGATCACTGGTACAGGCCGAAGATTTCATGAGCACATGGATTCTGCTGCGCGGGCTGACACGCGAGACGCGTCATTGGTCCGCGTTGCCCGACGCATTGCGCGAAGCCACGGGCGCCTCCCGTCTCATGTTGCTCGATCTGCCGGGAAACGGCGCGTTCGCGCATTTGCGCGCGCCCGCGCGCGTCGCCGCGATGGTCGAGTTCGTGCGCCTGGCTGCTGCGCGGGGCGGTGCGGCCGGCGTAGGTGCGACCGGCGTAGGTGCGGGCGGCGCAAGTGCAACCGGCGCAGGCACGGCCGGCCCCATCAACCTACTCGCGATGTCGCTCGGTGCCATGGTCGCGACCGCGTGGGCGCAACAACATCCCGGCGAAGTCGCGCGGCTCGTCCTCATTAACACCAGCATGCGTCCGTTCAGCCGCGCGCACGAGCGGCTGCGGCCGGCGGCATGGCCGAGTCTTTTGGCGGTCGCCCGGCATTGGAACGACCCGCTGTGCGCGGAGCGCGACATTCATCGGTTGACGTGCAATGAGACCGGCACGCTCGCAGCGGATCTCGAATCGTGGAGCATGATTCGCCGTAGCGCGCCAGTGAGCCGCGGCAATGCGCTGCGGCAACTGTTGGCGGCGGCGCGCTTTCGCGCGGGCGCGGCCAAACCGGCTTGTCCGCTGCTGCTGCTTTCGTCGCGCGGCGACCGGCTCGTCAATCCGGTGTGCACCTCGAAACTGGCCGCGGCGTGGGGCGCGCCGCATCGCGAGCACCCATGGGCCGGGCACGACCTGCCGCACGACGATCCAGCGTGGGTGGCCGAGCAGGTGCGCGCATGGCTCGCGCAGCAAACGGCCGAGGCCTGGGCCATGCGTTAGGCGCAACGGCGTGATTGCGCGGTTACGTGATTACATGGTTACGTGGTTACGTGGTTACGGCGGGGCCTGATTGCGCACTTGCAGCAAGCGCGCGGGCAGCGGGTATAACCTAACTCGCGGCGTCCGTCGCATGGCGCCATGCAGGTGCATAATCCTTCTTCAGACGATGCATCCGATCCGGGCGATACTCGCCATTGCCGCCAGCCGGGGGAGTTCATCATGCAAGCCAAGAACGAAGAAGCCGTCACGCACTTGCTGAACGATGTCGTCGAGCTTGCACGAGCGCGCTTGCCCGAGCCGGCGTTTCACGTCGTCGAGCCTTTTTTGCGGCACTACTACGATTTCGTCGACGCCGACGACCTGCAAAGCCGCTCCATCCCCGATCTCTACGGCGCCGCGCTGGCGCACTGGCAAACCGCGCAGCGCTTCGTGCCGGGCAAGGAAAGGCTGCGCGTCTATAACCCGATTCTCGAACAGCACGGCTGGCATTCGGACCACACGGTCATCGAAATCGTCAACGACGACATGCCGTTTCTGGTCGATTCCGTCTCGATGGCGGTGAACCGCCAGGGGCTCGCGCTGCATTCGGTCGTGCATCCGGTGTTTCGCATCTGGCGCGGTCCCGACGGCGACATCGTGCGCGTGACGCAGGGCGCCGAAGAAGCCGCCGACACGCGTTCCCAACTGGCCTCGTTCATCCACTTCGAAGTGGACCGTTGCGGCGACGCGGCAAAGCTCGACGCGCTGCGCGACGACATTGCGCGAGTGCTGCACGACGTGCGCGCCGCGGTGGAAGATTGGCCGAAGCTCGTGGAACTCGCGCGCGTCACGATCAAAGGCATGAAAGCGGGCGAGAGCGGGCCGGATGCCATGGAAGCGCGTGCGTTCCTCGAATGGATGGTGGCCGATCACTTCACCTTTCTCGGCCAGCGCGACTATGAACTGGTGCAGCAGGGCACGGGCTACGGCTTGCGCGCGGTGCCGGGCTCGGGGCTCGGCATCATGCGCGACGAGCTGCGCCCGCTGACGGCCGGCGCGGCGACTGCCGAGGTGACGATGTTGCCGCCCGCAGCGGCCGAAATCATCTCCAGCGCGTCGCCGATCTTCCTGACCAAGGCCAACTCGCGCGCGACCGTGCACCGGCCGGGCTATCTGGATTACGTCGGCATCAAGCTGACGGGCGCCGACGGCAAGGTGATCGGCGAGCGGCGCTTCATCGGGCTCTACACGTCCACCGCGTATTTCGTGTCCGCTGCCGAGATCCCTATCGTTCGGCGCAAATGCGCCAATATCGTGAGAAGAGCGGGATTCTTGCCGAAAGGTCATCTTGCGAAATCGCTCGTCACGGTGCTCGAAACCTATCCGCGCGACGAGCTTTTCCAGGCCGACGAAAACCAGCTCTACGATATCGCGCTCGGCGTGCTGCGTTTGCAGGAACATCAGCGCACGCGGCTCTTCGTGCGGCGTGACCGGTTTGACCGCTTCGTGTCGTGCCTTGTGTTCGTGCCGCGCGACAAGTACAACACCGATCTGCGCCAGCGTATTGCGAACCTGCTCGCCGATGCGTTCAACGGGGAAAGCGTCGAATTCACGCCGCTGCTGTCCGAGTCGACGCTCGCGCGCATTCATTTCGTTGTCCATGCGAAGCCGGGCGGCATGCCCCACGTCGACACGCGCGAACTGGAAGCGCGCCTCGTGCAGGTGGCGCGCCGCTGGCAGGACGATCTCGCCGATGCGCTGCTCGACGCGTTCGGCGAGGAGCAGGGCAACCGCCTGCTGCAACACTATGCGGATTCGTTTCCGGCCGGCTATCGCGACGACTATGCCGCACGCACGGCGGTGCGCGACATCGAACTGATCGAGCGCGTGCAGGGCAGCGAGCGGCTCGCGATGAACCTGTACCGTCCCATCGAAGCCGGGCCGCGCGCATTCCGCTTCAAGGTGTATCGCGCGGGTATGCCGATTGCGCTCTCGCGCAGTTTGCCGATGCTCGAACACCTCGGCGTGCGGGTGGATGAAGAGCGGCCCTATCTGATCGAGGCAGTGGGCGCGACGCCCGCATGGATTCACGACTTCGGCCTTGAACTGGCCGACGACGCCGAGTTCGACATCGAGCGCGTGAAGGATCTTTTCGAAGACGCGTTCGCCCAGGTGTGGACCGGCGCGATAGAAAGCGACGACTTCAACCGCCTCGTGCTGCGCGCGCAACTCAGTGCGCGCGAGGTGACGATATTGCGCGCGTATGCGAAGTATCTGCGGCAGGTGGGCTCGACTTTCAGCGACGCGTACATCGAGCGCGCGGTGACCGGCAATCCGGCGATTGCGCGCATGCTGGTGCAGCTGTTTATCGCGCGTTTCGATCCGACGCTTGCCGGCACGCGCGAAACGCGCGTCGACAGCTTGCAGAAGACCATAGACAGCGCGCTCGATCAGGTGCCGAATCTCGACGAGGACCGCATACTGCGGCAGTTTCTCGGCGTCATCAAGGCGACGCAGCGCACCAACTACTATCTGTTCGACGCCCAAGGCAAGCCCAAACCGTACCTGTCGTTCAAGTTCAATCCCGCGCAGGTGCCCGGATTGCCCGAGCCCAAGCCGATGTTCGAGATATGGGTCTATTCGCCGCGCGTGGAAGGCGTGCATTTGCGCGGCGGACGCGTGGCGCGCGGCGGTTTGCGCTGGTCGGACCGTCGCGAGGATTTCCGCACCGAAGTGCTCGGCCTCATGAAGGCGCAAATGGTGAAGAACGTCGTGATCGTGCCGGTCGGCTCGAAGGGCGGCTTCGTCGTGAAGAACCCACCGCCGCCAAGCGAACGCGATGCGTGGATGCGCGAAGGCATTGCGTGCTATCAGACCTTCCTGCGCGGCCTGCTCGATCTGACCGACAACCTGGCGGGCACGACCGTCGTGCCGCCGCGCGACGTGGTGCGCCACGATCCCGACGACCCGTATCTGGTCGTCGCCGCCGACAAGGGCACGGCCACCTTCTCCGACTACGCGAATGCGATCTCGCAGGAATACGGTTTCTGGCTCGATGACGCCTTCGCGTCCGGCGGCTCGGTCGGTTACGACCACAAGAAAATGGCGATCACCGCGCGCGGGGCGTGGGAGTCGGTGAAGCGGCACTTCCGCGAAATGGGCGTCGATACGCAGACCATGGACTTCACCGTGGTCGGCATCGGCGACATGTCCGGCGACGTGTTCGGCAACGGCATGCTGCTCTCGCCGCATATCCGCCTCGTGGCCGCGTTCGATCATCGGCATATCTTTCTCGACCCGAATCCCGACCCGGCAACCAGTCTTGCCGAGCGCGGACGGCTCTTTCTCCTCGACCGCTCGAGCTGGGCCGACTATGATCCTTCGCTGATTTCAGCCGGCGGCGGGGTGTTTCCGCGCACGGCGAAAACCATACCGCTGTCGCCTTCGGTGCAGTCGGTGCTCGGCATCAGCGCGGCGACGCTCTCGCCCGCCGAACTGATGCGCGCAATTCTGCAGGCGCCCGTCGATCTGCTCTACAACGGCGGCATCGGCACCTATGTGAAGGCGACGCGCGAAACGCATCTGCAAGTGGGCGACCGCGCGAACGACGCGATCCGCGTGAACGGTGCGGACCTGCGCTGCAAGGTCGTCGCTGAAGGCGGCAATCTCGGGCTCACGCAACTGGGCCGCATCGAGTTCGCGCAGCGCGGCGGCCGCATCAATACCGATGCAATCGACAACTCGGCGGGTGTGGACTGCTCGGATCATGAGGTCAACATCAAGATTCTGCTCGGCCTCGTCGTGGCCGACGGCGAGATGACCGACAAGCAGCGCAATGCGCTTCTCGCCGAAATGACCGATGAAGTCGGCCTGCTCGTGCTGCAGGACAACTATTACCAGACGCAGGCGCTCTCCATTGCGGGCCGTTATGGCGTCGACTTGCTCGACGCCGAAGCGCGCCTCATGCGCTATCTGGAACGTGCTGGGCGCCTGAATCGCACGATCGAATTCTTGCCGACCGACGACGAAGTGGCCGAGCGCCAGGCCGCGAAACAGGGGCTCACCACGCCGGAGCGCGCGGTGCTGCTCGCGTACAGCAAGATGTGGCTGTACGACGCGCTGCTCGATTCGTCGGTGCCCGAAGATCCGCTCGTCAGCGAGATGCTGATCGACTATTTTCCGAAGCCGTTGCGCCAGCGCTTCAGCGAGCCGATGCAGCGCCATCCGCTGCGCCGCGAAATCCTCGCCACGCATCTGACCAATGCACTGGTGAACCGCGTCGGCTGCGAGTTCGTGCATCGGCTGATGGAGGAAACCGACGCGCGGCCCGGCGACATCGTGCGCGCGTGCATCATGGCACGCGACGTGTTCGATCTGGACGACGTGTGGCGCAGCATCGACGCGCTCGACAACCGCGTCGCCGACGATGTGCAGGCGCGCATGTTCGTCGAAGTCGCGCGGCTCGTCGAACGTTCGGCGCTGTGGTTCCTGCGGCATCTCTCTTCACCGGCGGTGAAGAGCGACGACGTGACGGGTCTGCTCGCGCGTTGCCGCGACGCCGCGGTGCGGCTCGCGCCGCAATGGCCGGCGCTATTGCCGGCCGCGGATCTGGAAGCGCTCTCCGAGCGCCAGCGCGTGCTGGTGGACGCGGGCGTCGACAGCGACCTGGCGGTGCGCATAGCGAGCGGCGAGATTTCGGCAGCGCTCCTCGACATTGCTGAAGTCGCGTCGACCTGCGAGCGCAAGCTCGAACTGGTGGCGGGCGTCTATTTCGCGCTCGGCACGCTGCTCAATTACCACTGGATCAGCGAACGCGCGGCCGCGCTGCCGGCGCCGTCGCACTGGGACATGCTGGCGCGGGCGTCCGCGCTGGCCGAACTCGCGCGCCTCAAACGCGCGCTGACAATGAGCGCGCTTGCCGGCGCCGACGACGCGGCCACGCCGGATGCGCTGGTGCAGGCATGGCGCGACAAGCGGGCCGCACAAATCGAGCGCTATGCGCGGCTCCTCGCAGACCTGCGTGCCACCGGCGGCGCGAGTCTGTCGATGCTGTTGGTGATCGTGCGCGAGATGGCCGCGCTGGAGAGGGCATGAGCGTTGCGTGGGGCAGAGCGTAAGAGAAATACACGCAGTCCGGGCGCGCGGCGCATGCTCGCCGCGCGCCGCTGTTGAACCGTGCTGCGAAGCATGGCCATAATGCGGATTCCCGGCCGTTGAAAGCCTTTTGCAAATCGACTCACGCCCTCCACGACGATGAAAGAAGAATCGCCGAAAGCCATTATTTATGCGCTCGCCGCCAACCTCGGCATTGCCGTCTGCAAGTTTGCCGCCGCTTCGTTCACCGGCTCCGGCTCGATGTTTGCCGAAGCCATCCACTCCACCGCCGACTGCGGCAATCAATTGCTGCTGCTATTCGGTCTGCGTCAGGCGCGCCGGCCGGCAAGCCCGTTGCATCCGATGGGCGGCGGCCGCGAGATCAACTTCTATTCGCTGCTGGTGGCGTTGCTGCTGTTTTTCGTGGGCGGCGCGTTTTCTGTCTACGAAGGCGTGCATCGGTTGATCGCGCGCGAGCCGTTGCAATATGCATATGTCGCGCTTGTCGTGCTCGGCGTTTCGGTGGTGCTCGAATCGCTTTCGCTGTGGGGGGCGGTGAAGGAAATCCGCCGCGTGCATCCGGACAAAAGCATGTGGCGCTGGTTCAGGGAAACGCGCGAGTCCGAACTGCTGGTGGTGGCCGGCGAAGACATTGCGGCCCTGATGGGGCTCGCCATGGCCTTCACAGCCGTGCTGCTGACGCTCGTGACCGGCAATCCTGTCTATGACGCGTTGGGCTCGATCGCGGTCGGGTTGCTGCTCATGGTGATTGCGTGGCTGGTGGCGCGCGAGGTGAAGTCGATGATCGTCGGCGAATCGGCCAGCCCCGAGGTGCGCCGCGCCATTGAAGCGCATTTGCGCGCCCGCAGCGAAATTCGCAGCGTCATCAATATGATTACGCTGCAATGGGGACGTCATGTGGTGGTGGCGGTGCAGGCCGAAATGATCGACTACGCAAGCGGCCGCGCGATGGTCGCCGCGATCAATATCATCGAGGCGGATTTGCAGGCCGCGTTTCCGCAGGTGCGCTGGGTGTTTTTCGAACCGGACGTGCCGCGCGTCTGACGGTCTTTTTCCGGTGGATGCCGCTCGCGCGGCGCTTCGCGCGCGTGGCGGCGTTCACGCGTCGTCTGGTGGACAATAATTTCGTCGCATCTATACTTCTTCCGGCTTGAAGCGGCTCTCTCCCCAACTGCATGACAAGCAAAAGGAAGATTACGATGCTGACTCGCACATTCGGCGCGCTTTCCGTTATTGCACTCGCGGCATGCGCAGCCTTTACTTCCGGACCTGCCAGCGCGGACGACAGCGACGGGTTCTCGCACGACGACGGTGCTTCCCGCGGGCGGCCCGTCAAGGTCATGATCATCTCGATGTTCGGTCCCGAGGGCCAGGTCTGGCTCGATAAGCTCGGGCCGTGGCGCGATATTCCAGTGGACGGCCTGTCGCCCGATTACCCCGCGGTGCATTGCAACCGCCAGGACGTGTGCGTGATGACGACCGGCATGGGGCACAGCAATGCCGCGGCGTCCATCATGGCCTTGACGTTCTCGCCGCGTTTCGATTTGCGGCATACCTACTTCATGGTGGCGGGCATTGCCGGCATCGACCCGCAGCAGGGCACGGTCGGTTCGGCGGCGTGGGCGAAGTATCTCGTCGATTTCGGCATTCAATGGGAGATCGACGGGCGCGAAATTCCGGCCGGCTGGAACACCGGCTACCTCGGGATCAACACGAAAAGCCCCACGGAAAAGCCGCCGCTCGATTACCGGACTGAAGTATTCCAGCTGAATACGCAGCTTGCCGATACCGCATTCGCGTTATCGCGCAACGTGGTGCTGTCCGACAATGCGCAGGCGCAGGCCGCGCGCGCCAAATATTCGTACGCGCCGGCCAACCGGCCGCCCACTGTCATTCAATGCGATACGCTCGCCGGCGACACGTGGTGGTCGGGCACGCTGCTCGGGCAACGCGCGCGCGACTGGACAAAGATCCTGACCGACGGCAAGGGCGTTTATTGCACGACGCAGCAGGAAGACAACGCCACCTATGAAGCACTCAAGCGCGCGGCTTCCGTTCACAAGGTGGATCTGAACCGCGTGGCCGTCTTGCGCGCGGGCTCGGATTTCGACCGCCCTTATGACGGTCAGACGAGCGCCGACAATCTGTTGAATTACGCCGCGCAAGGCGGCTTTACGATTGCGCTGGAGAACCTGTATCGCTCGGGCAATCCGCTCGTGCAGGACATTGTCACGCATTGGAGCGACTGGCGCGAAGGCGTTCCCAAACGCTAAAAAACGCATTGCAAAGGGCCGCTACACGCGGCCCTTGTTGCAAGTGCACCGCGCATTAGCGTTGCGGTGCGCGATACGGTGTCCAGACGGCGGCGTCTGTATCCCAGTGGTCGAGTTCCGATGGTGTCATGATGTACTCCTTTTCCGATGGGTCTGTTATGTCCGCCGCGCGCAAGGTTCCGCTTGTAATTTGCTACGGAACCCTAACCGAAGCGGCGCGTTTATCGCGAACGCAAGGTTATTGCCCGTTGGCGACGCGCGTCACTTCGCCGTTCGCACCCTCTTGCAGCGCGATGCGTGCAGCCTGCGTCTGTCCGATGAGGCCTTTGTTCGGGTACGTCGTGCGATTAAGAGAGGGCAGCGAACCGTCACGATAGGCGGCGACCAGTTCGGCCTGCACTTCCGCGCGCGTTTTTCCACTCGCCGTCGCGGCAGGTTGGGTCTGATAACTGCCGGCGTGGCCGATGCCATTGCTTTGTGCGAATACCGGTGCGCTCGCGAGCAGCGAGAGAGCGAGACCTGCGAGAAGATTGCGTTTCATGATTCACTCCTGTCGATTCGTTTGCAGCACGAGCGGTGCTGCGACAGGGTGAAATGTAGACTTCGAGGGCGCGCCGATAAATTGCGGTTTCGCGAAATGAATTGTCGCAATTCCAGAACAATCGCCCGGAGAGCCTGATAAACACAGGCACAAAGAACAACCGCGGCATTGGCGCCGCGGTTGGAATTCACTGTTTCACTATTTGCACTTCAACTGGGTTAACTCACGGGTCCCATCACGCGACCCACTCCGACACGACGGGTGTGTCGAGTGCGGGAGCGGATTCGAGTTCTTCGAATGTGCGCTTCGAGCAAGCAGTGTCGAGCGTGCTGCGGCCGCTCAGCAATGGGCAGCGGTCGAATACTTCGGCAATCCAGTCTACGAAAACACGGACTTTAGGCGACAGATGCCGACTGTGCGGATAGACTGCCGAAATAGGCATTGGCAAGGGCTTTAACTCGGGCAGTACTTCAACGAGCTGGCCGGAACGCAAATGCGGCAGCACCATGAACAGCGCCGGCTGAATCAGGCCAAAACCTTCCAGCCCGCAGGTCACGTAGGCATCGGCGTCGTTCACCGACACGATGCTCTTCATTTTTACTTCAACCTCTTTACCATCAACCAGGAATGCCCAATCGATCGTGCGTCCCGTGCGACTCGAGAAGTAATTGACTGCTTTGTGATTGTCCAGGTCCTCGAGCGAAGTCGGCATGCCGGCCCGCTGAATGTATTCGGGAGCCGCGCACGTCACGCCTTCAAAAAGGCCAATGCGTCGCGCTACCAATGAGGAATCCTGCAGCGCGCCGACGCGCACCACGCAATCCACGCCTTCCTGCAGCAGGTCGACCGGCCGGTCGGACAAGCCGAGCTGCAGATCGATGTCCGGATAGCGCTTATGGAATTCACATAGCTGCGGAATCACCAGCAAGCGGCCAATCGAGCCGGGCATGTCGATGCGCAGCTTGCCGTGCGGTTTTTTGTTGCCGCTCTGAAAACTGGCCTCGGTCTCTTCCACGTCCGCGAGGATGCGCACGCAGCGTTCGTAGTACGCCGCGCCGTCCGGCGTGAGCGACAGGCGCCGCGTGGTGCGGTGCATGAGCCGCGTACCGAGGAACGCTTCGAGGTTCTGAATGATGGTGGTAACCGAGGCACGCGGCAGATCGAGCGTTTCAGCCGCGCGGGTAAAGCTGTTGGTGTCGACGACACGCGTGAACACTTGCATGGCCTGAAGCCGGTCCATTGCAAACCTCCAGAAGGGGCAGGCGTACTGAGCAGGATTCGAATCCACCGGGCAATCGGAGTGATTGTTCAGAGGCGCCGAATTGTGTTGCCGGATTATAGGCATTTATTTACGAGTCTGCCGAACCCACAATTCGCACCATTGAAGTTCTTTGCGCATTGCGCGGCTCGACATGGATGCATTCAAACCGCCGTACTCTTTTGTGCCTGCCGGCGTTGCGCCGGCCGAGGCCGACAGCACGGCGCTGGAAGTCACGGACGTACAGATAGAAGGACACGCACAGGACATCACATTGCGTTTGTACCGTCAGCCGAAGAAAACCGCACTGCCGGTATTGATTTACTTTCACGGCGGCGGCTTTACGAAGGGGTCGATCGAGCAGGCCGATTTTGCGTCGCGCTATTTCGCGGAGCATTTACCTGCATTGGTGGTGTCGGTGGGTTACTCGCTCGCGCCGGCGTTTCCATTTCCCGCTGCGCCGGAAGACGCGCACCGCGCGGCGCTGTGGGTGCAGACGCGGGCGCGTGCATTTGGCGGCAATAGCAGGAAAGTTGGCGTGGCCGGCCACGATGCGGGCGGCCAGTTGGCCAATTGCCTTGCCTTTATCGCGCGCGATCGCGGCGACGTGCAGATCGCCGCCCAGGCGTTGTTCGGGCCGATGCTGGACCCGAGTCTCACGCGCCTTGGCGATGAAAAGCGCCTCGGCTCGGACATCACGGCAAGAGAATGCGCGGCCTGTTATCGCGCGTATCTGCCGCAGGCGTCGCAGCGCATGCACCCGTATGCGGCGCCGCTCGAGTCGTCGCGGCTCGCGGGCCTGCCGGCCACGCTGATCGCGACGGCGCAAAACGACGTGCTGCACGTCGAGGCGGAGAAGTACGCGAGCAGCCTCATCGACGCGGGTGTGCTGACCCAGGTGGTCCGCTATCCGGCGGTCTCGCATGCGGCGCTCGCCGATCATCCGCCCGCCTTGCAGGAGGCAGTGCGATTTTTTCAGTGGCGCTTCGATGCGCGCGCCCATCGGTAAATGCGGCGCTGAACCAGAAACGAGCAGAACTTTAATTAACAATACCGGGAGCTACACATGACTATCCTTCCTCTTTCCCGTCGCCGCGTGGCGGTTGCCGCGCTCGCCGTGATCGTCCTTGCCGGCCTCGGCACCTTCGGCGCCATTCGCGTGGACGCAAGCTCGCCTGCCGCGCCGACCATCGTGCCTGAAGTGGATGTCGCCACGGTGGTGCAAAAGACGATTACCGACTGGCAAAGCTATTCCGGCCGTCTCGAAGCGGTGGAAAAAGTGGACGTCCGTCCGCAGGTGTCCGGCACCATTGTGTCCGTTAACTTCAAGGACGGCGCGCTCGTGAAGAAGGGCGACACGCTGTTCGTGATCGACCCGCGTCCGTACGCGGCTGAAGTGGACCGTGCCGAAGCGCAGCTCGCGGCCGCGCAGGCGCGTACCGGCTACACGCAAAGCGACTGGGAGCGCGCGCAACGCCTGATCGCCGACAACGCCATCGCCAAGCGCGACTACGACGAGAAGCAGAACGCCGCGCGCGAAGCGAGCGCGAACCTGAAGGCCGCGCAAGCCGCGCTCGAAACCGCGCGCATCAATCTCGGCTACACGAAGATCGTGGCGCCGGTGTCGGGCCGCGTGTCGCGCGCCGAGATCACGGTGGGCAACGTGGTGTCGGCGGGTGCAGGTTCGGCGCCGCTCACCACGCTCGTGTCGGTTTCGCCGATCTACGCATCGTTCGACGCCGACGAACAAACGTATCTGCAGTATCTGCGTCGCGCGAAAGACGGCAGCAAGGTGCCGGTCGAACTCGGCCTCGCCGATGAAGCCGGCTACTCGCGCAGCGGCACCATTGAGTCGGTGGACAACCGTCTGGATACGTCCTCGGGCACCATCCGGGTGCGCGCGCGTTTCGACAACCAGGACGGCACGCTCATTCCTGGCCTCTACGCCCGCGTGAAAGTGGGCGGCAGCGAACCGCATCCCGCGCTCCTGATCGACGACGCCGCCGTGGGCACCGACCAGGACAAGAAGTTCGTACTGGTGGTCGACCAGAACAATCATGTCGCCTACCGCGAGATCTCGGTGGGCGACATGCAGGGCAATCTGCGCGTCGTGAAGAGCGGCCTGAAAGCGGGCGACCGCATCGTCGTCAACGGCGTTCAGCGCGTGCGGCCGGGCGACGCGGTGCGCGCGCACATGGTGCCCATGACGACCGATCAGGACCCGAACAGCGCGCCGCTCGCGCAGGCGCGCGCCAAAGCGGACAAGAACTCGTGAGCGTCGCCACCGCGCCATTGAGTGCGCGGCGCATGCTCCAACCGCTTGCTCCAAACATCAAGAGCTTCCAATGAACATATCCAAATTCTTCATCGACAGGCCGATCTTCGCGGGCGTGCTATCGGTATTGGTGCTGCTGGCGGGCGTGATCTCGCTCTTCAAGCTGCCGATCTCCGAGTACCCCGAAGTGGTGCCGCCGTCGGTCGTGGTGCACGCGCAATATCCGGGCGCCAATCCGAAGGTGATCGCGGAAGCGGTCGCTTCGCCGCTCGAAGAGCAGATCAACGGCGTCGAGAACATGCTGTACATGCAGTCGCAGGCCAATAGCGACGGCAATCTCACGCTGACGGTGACCTTCAAGCTCGGCACCAACCCGGACCTCGCCACGCAGCTCGTGCAGAACCGCGTGAATCAGGCGCTGCCGCGTCTGCCGGAAGACGTGCAACGGCTCGGTGTGACGACCATCAAGAGCTCGCCTACGCTCACCATGGTGGTCCACCTGATCTCGCCGAACGATCGATACGACATGACGTATCTGCGCAACTACGCGCTGCTGAACGTGAAGGATCGTCTCGCGCGTATTCAGGGCGTGGGCCAGGTGCAGTTGTGGGGTTCGGGCGACTACGCGATGCGTGTGTGGCTCGATCCGCAGAAGGTCGCGCAACGCGGTCTGACGGCGACCGAAGTGGTTAATGCCATTCGCGAGCAGAACATTCAGGTGGCAGCCGGTGTGATCGGCGCATCGCCTTCGGTGCCGGGCACGCAGTTGCAGTTGTCGGTGAATGCACGTGGCCGTTTGAGGACGGAAGGCGAATTCGGCAACATCATCGTGAAGACTGCGCCCGACGGCGGCGTGACGTATCTGCGCGACATCGCGCGCATTGAACTCGCGGCGTCGGAATACGGCCTGCGTTCGCTGCTCGACAACAAGCCGGCGGTTGCGCTCGCCATCAACCAGGCGCCGGGCGCCAACTCGCTCGCAATTTCCGACGAAGTCCGCTCGGCGATGAAGGAGCTCGCGCAGGACATGCCTGCGGGCGTCGAATACCGCATCGTCTATGACCCGACGCAGTTCGTGCGTTCGAGCATCGAGGCGGTCGTGCATACGCTGCTCGAAGCCATCGCGCTGGTGGTGATCGTCGTGATCGTGTTCCTGCAGACGTGGCGCGCGTCGATCATTCCGTTGATCGCGGTGCCTGTGTCGATTGTGGGGACGTTCTCGCTGCTGCTCGCGTTCGGTTTCTCGATCAATGCGCTCTCGCTGTTCGGCATGGTGCTTGCCATCGGGATCGTGGTGGACGATGCGATCGTCGTGGTGGAGAACGTCGAGCGGAACATCGAAAACGGGTTGAGTGCGCGCGATGCAACGTATAAGGCGATGCAGGAAGTGAGCGGGCCGATTATCGCCATTGCGCTCACGCTCGTCGCCGTGTTCGTGCCGCTCGCGTTCATGACGGGTCTCACCGGCCAGTTCTACAAGCAGTTCGCGATGACCATCGCGATCTCCACGGTGATCTCGGCATTCAATTCGCTGACGCTGTCGCCGGCATTGTCCGCCATGCTGCTGCGCAGCCACGGCGCGAAGGAAGACTTCTTGACGCGTGTGATGAACCGCGTGCTGGGCCGCTTTTTCAAGGGCTTCAACAAGGTGTTCCATCGCGGCTCGCAGGGCTATGGTCGCGGCGTGACGGGCGTGCTGCGCCGCAAGGGCGCGATGCTCGCGGTGTACGCCATTCTCGTCGGCGCAACCGTGTTGCTGGCGCGCATCGTGCCGGGCGGCTTCGTGCCCGCGCAGGACAAGGAGTATCTGATTGCGTTCGCGCAACTGCCGAACGGCGCGTCGCTCGATCGCACGGAAAAGGTCATTCGCGACATGAGCGCGATTGCGCTGAAGCAGAAGGGCGTGGAAAGCGCGGTGGCGTTCCCGGGTTTGTCGGTGAACGGCTTCACCAATAGCTCGAGCGCGGGCATCGTGTTCGTCACGCTCAAGCCGTTCAAGGAGCGCGGCGACCGCAAGCTCTCGGCAGGGGCAATTGCGGGCGCATTGAATCAGCAGTATGGCGCGATCAAGGACTCGTTCGTCGCGGTGTTCCCGCCGCCGCCGGTGCTCGGTCTCGGTACGCTCGGCGGCTTCAAGATGCAATTGGAGGATCACGGCGCGCTCGGTTACGCGGAATTGAACAAGGCTGCCGAAGCATTCGTGAAGAAGGCGGCGCAAACGCCTGAACTCGGCCCGACCTTCTCGAGCTACCAGATCAACGTGCCGCAGCTGAACGTGGATCTCGACCGCGTGAAGGCGAAGCAGCTCGGCGTGCCGGTCACGGACGTCTTCAATACGATGCAGATCTATCTCGGCTCGCTGTATGTGAACGACTTCAACCGCTTTGGCCGTGTGTATCAGGTGCGGGTGCAGGCGGATGCGCCGTTCCGTCAACGCGCCGACGACATCCTGCAACTGAAGACGCGCAATTCCGCGGGCGACATGGTGCCGTTGTCGTCGCTCGTCACGGTCACGCCGACGTATGGTCCCGAGATGGTGGTGCGTTACAACGGCTATACAGCGGCCGACATTAACGGTGGACCGGCGCCGGGCTACTCGTCGGGCCAGGCGCAGGCTGCGGCCGAGCGCGTGGCGGCGCAGGTGCTGCCGCGCGGCGTGAAGCTCGAATGGACCGACCTCACGTATCAGCAGATTCTCGCCGGCAATGCGGGCCTGTGGGTATTCCCGATCAGCGTGCTGCTCGTGTTCCTCGTGCTGGCCGCGCTGTATGAAAGCCTGACGTTGCCGCTCGCCGTGATCCTGATCGTGCCGATGAGCGTGCTGTCCGCGCTGGCGGGCGTGTGGCTCACCGGCGGCGACAACAACATCTTCACGCAAATCGGCTTGATGGTGCTGGTGGGGCTGTCCGCGAAGAACGCGATTCTGATCGTCGAGTTCGCTCGCGAGCTGGAGCACGACGGGCACACGCCGCTCTCGGCAGCGATTGAAGCAAGCCGCTTGCGTCTGCGGCCGATTCTGATGACGTCGATCGCATTCATCATGGGTGTCGTGCCGCTCGTACTGTCGACCGGCGCCGGTTCGGAAATGCGTCACGCAATGGGTGTCGCGGTGTTCTTCGGCATGCTGGGCGTGACCCTGTTCGGGCTCATGTTGACGCCGGTGTTCTATGTGGTACTGCGTACGTTGGCAGGCGGGACGATTCACGTCGCGCAAAAGGACGCGCCGCGTATTGGCGCGCCGGTCACAGACGCCTGAGGAGAGAACAACAATGAAACGCGTTGAGATTTTGAGTGGATGGGGCCGTGCGGCAGCCAGCGGTTTGCTGCTTGCGCTCGTCGCCGGGTGCTCGGTGGAGCCCACCTACAAGCGTCCTGAAGTGGATACGCCGGCCGCGTTCAAGGAAGCGCCGGCAGCGGCTTCGGGTGCGTCGGCTGGCGCGGCGGGGGCGGCTCCTTCGGCTCAGGACACCGGCACGTGGAAGACCGCGCAACCCGCCGACGACGCGCATCGCGGGCAATGGTGGAAGATTTTCGGCGACCCGCAACTCGACGCGCTGGAAGAGCAGGCGGCCGCTGCGAATCAGGACCTGAAGGCGGCAGCCGCGCGTGTGCAGCAGGCGCGTGCGGTGACGCGGGCAGCCAGGTCGGACTGGTTCCCCAAGTTCGACGCGGGCTTCGGCCCGACCCGCGAACGCGCGTCGGCGGCCTCGCAATTGCAGCCGGACAGCGTGGGCGGCACGACCGGCACCATCTGGCGCGCACAGGTGGGCGCGTCGTATGAAGCGGATCTGTTCGGACGAGTCGGTTCGAACGTGAACGCGTCGCGCGCTGACGAGCAGCAAAGCGAAGCGCTGTTCCGCTCGGTGCAGTTGTCGTTGCAGGCCGACGTTGCGCAAAACTATTTTCAGTTGCGCGAGCTCGACGCCGACCAGGACCTGTATCGCCGCACGGTGGCGCTGCGTGAGGATACGCTGAAGCTCATCGAGCGTCGTTTCAAGGAAGGCGATATCAGCGAACTCGATGTGTCGCGTGCCCGCAATGAACTCGCGAGCGCGCGCGCCGATGCCGTCGGCGTCGCACGTCAGCGCGCGGCGTCGGAACACAGTCTCGCGATTCTGCTCGGCAAGCCTCCCGCGGAGTTCTCGTTCGCCGAAGCGCCGCTCACGCCGGTCACGGTGCGGGTGCCGCCCGGTTTGCCTTCGGCGTTGCTCGAACGCAGGCCTGACGTATCGGCAGCCGAGCGCGCAATGGCGGCGGCGAACGCGCGCGTGGGTCTCGCGAAATCCGCGTTCTTCCCGAAGCTCGACATTACCGGCGCATTCGGTTATGAATCGGCGACCCTGGGCGATCTCTTCATGTGGTCGAGCCGCGCGTTTATTCTCGGACCGTTGGCCGGAACCGCGTTGACCGTGCCGATCTTCGACGGCGGCCGGCGCAAGGCGAATCTCGCGCAGGCTCGCGCGCGCTACGACGAAGACGTCGCGCAATATCGTCAGCAGGTCCTCGTGGCGTTCCGCGAAGTCGAGGACAACCTGGCCGATCTGCGTTTGCTCGACGACCAGATGCGCGAGCAGAACAATGCGGTGCAGGCGTCGCAGCGCGCCGCGCGGCTGTCGCGCACGCAGTACACGGAGGGCGCGGTGAGCTACCTGGACGTGATCGACGGCGAGCGGCAGGTTTTGAGCACGCAGTTGCAGGCGAGCCACTTGCAGGGCACGCAGGCAGTCGCCACCGTCAACCTGATTCGTGCGCTCGGCGGCGGCTGGGGCGATATGCCGGCGTCGGATACGGCGGTGGGTTCGGCGGCTCCCGGTTCCCCGGCGGCAGCGCCTGCTTCTGCGGCGGCGTCTGCCGAACAGGTGGCAAAGCGCTAAACGCTGCTATCGCCGCATAGAGTGTGGAAGCACAACCAGATCGCGCCGCAAGCGCGGTCCGGTTTTTTTATGCGGCAAATCTTTTTTCACGCTTTCCTTTGAACAATCGCTTCGTAGACCCGCCGGCACCGTGGCCTCTATGATGATTCGCACTTTGGCACAGGCCGTCGACCAGGCCCGCCGCGAACCTCATCACATTTCCATAAGAGTCCACCATGCGCATTGTTCTTTCTCACGCGCGGCGCTTTTTCCGTGCGCCGGCGTTCGCGCTTTTCAGCGCCTTCGCTCTAGCACTCGCCTTGCCCGCCGTGCCCGCATTGGCAGCGGATGCGCCCACGCTGAAGATCGGCACAGCCACGAGCCCGCAAATCGAAGCACTCAAGATCGCGGTGCGCGAGGCGAAAGAGCAGGGACTGGATGTGAAGGTGATCGAATTCACCGACTGGAATACGCCGAACGCCGCGCTCGCGAACAAGGACATCGACGTCAATTACTTCCAGCACATTCCGTTTCTCGAGAACGCGAAGAAGCAGGGCAGCTATAACTTTGTCGCCATCGCGCCGGGCACGATCATGAAGATCGGTCTGTACTCGAAGAAGATCAAACGCTTTGACGAGCTGAAAGACGGCGCGACCGTGGCGATCGCAAACGATCCCGTGAATGGCGGGCGCGGTTTGTTGCTGTTGCAACGAGCAGGTTTGATCAAGCTGACGCCGGGCATCGACTATCGCGCGACCACGCTCGACATTACCGATAACCCGAAGCATCTGAAGATCATTCAGCTGGAAGCCTCGCAGCTTGCACGTTCGCTTGACGACGTCGACCTTGCGCAAGGCTACCCGAGCTTCATCAAACTCGCCGGCACGACGGACCCAAATAGCGCACTGCTGTTCGACGGCCTGGAGAACAAAAACTATGCGATCCAATGGGTGGTGCGCCCCGAAAGCGTGAACGATCCGCGTATCCGCAAGTTCATCTCGATCTACCAGCATTCGCCGGCCGTGCGCGCGGCGCTCGACAAGGCATTCGGCAATCTCTACGCAGTCGCGTGGTAAGCGGCGGCTTTCGTGCTGAAGGAACGACAGGAGCCAGCTTATGCCGAAGAAAAAGATCCTGCTGAACGCGTTCAACATGAACGCGGTGGGACACATCAATCACGGTTTGTGGACGCATCCGCGAGACCGCTCGGCACATTACACGGACCTCGATTACTGGACGAGTCTTGCGCAAACGCTGGAACGCGGTAAGTTCGACGGCATTTTTCTCGCGGATATAGTCGGCGTATACGACGTGTACGAGGGCGGCCCCGATACGCCCTTGCGCGAAGCCGTGCAGATTCCGATCAACGATCCGGCGCTCATCGTGCCGGCCATGGCGCACGTGACGCGGCATATCGGCTTCGGCGTCACGTCGAATCTGACCTACGAGCCGCCGTATCTGTTCGCGCGCCGCATGTCCACACTCGATCACCTCACAAAGGGCCGCGTCGGTTGGAACATCGTGACGGGTTATCTCGACAGCGCCGCGCGCGGCATGGGTCTCGCGCAGCAGATCAGTCATGACGACCGCTATGATCGCGCCGACGACTACATGGACGTGGTCTACAAGCTGTGGGAGCGGAGCTGGGAAGACGATGCCGTGGTGCGCGACCGCGCGGCGCGTATTTTTACTCAGCCAGGCAAGGTGCATCGCGTGAAGCACGACGGCCCCTATTATTCGCTCGACGCAATTCACCTGAGCGAGCCTTCCCCGCAACGCACGCCCGTTTTGTACCAGGCGGGTTCTTCCAGCCGCGGCGTGGATTTTGCAGCACGTCACGCGGAATGTGTCTTTGTCGGCGGCCAGAACAAGCCGTTGACGCGCTCCATTGTCGAGGACATTCGCGCCCGTGCGGTGAGCTTTGGGCGTGCGCCCGACGACATCAGGATTTTCGCGGGCATCACTGTCGTGGTCGGCGAGACGGAGCGTGCGGCGCAGGAGAAATTCGAAGAATACCGGCGCTATGCGAGTGCCGAAGGCGGCATCGCGCATTTTTCGAGTTCGACCGGTATCGACTTTTCGCAGTACGAACTGGACGAGCCCATCTCGTATGTGAAGACGGAGTCGATGCAATCCGCAGTCGAGGCCATTTCCAAAAAGAGCGTGAGCGGCGTGTGGACCAAGCGCAAGGTGCTGGAGCAGATGACGCTCGGCGGCCGCGCGAAACCGGTGGTCGGCTCGCCGCAGCAAATTGCGGATGAACTCGTGTCGTGGATCGAAGAGACCGGCGTGGACGGTTTCAATCTGACGCGCACGGTCATGCCGGAGTCGTTCGAGGACTTTGTGGATCTGGTTGTGCCCGAGCTGCAAAACCGCGGCGTCTACAAGGAAGATTACGACCCAGCGCCGACGCTGCGCGAGAAGCTGTTCGGCGCCGGCCGCGCGCGTTTGCCGGATGCGCATGCCGGCGCGCGGCATCGTCGTCCGCTGGAAAACGGCGTCAAGCAAATCGTGGAAGCCTGACAGGAGTAAAGCCATGGCCACTCTTTTCGACGTGCCGCAGTTTATTGAGGACGCGCCGTCGCTGACAGTCGATGAGCGTTCGAATGCAGCGCCGACCCAGGCGGCTGTCGTCTTCGATAATGTGGGTAAAGTATTTGCCGGCGCACGCGGCGCTTCGACCGCGGCGCTCGCGGACGTGACGTTGAACGTCGCGCGCGGCGAGGTGTTCGGCATCATCGGCCGCAGCGGCGCGGGCAAGTCGACGCTGCTGCGCCTTGTCAATGGACTCGAAAAACCGAGCTCAGGTGCGGTGACCGTGAACGGCGTGAATGTCGGCGAACTGGACGAACGCGGGCTGGTCGCGCTGCGCCGGCGCATCGGCATGGTATTTCAGCACTTCAACCTGCTGTCGGCGAAGACGGTGCGAGAGAACATTGCATTGCCCCTCAGAATTGCCGGCGTGCCGAAAGCCGCCATCGACAAAAAAGTCGATGCGCTGCTCGAACTCGTCGGGCTGGCGGCGAAGCGCGATGCTTATCCCGCGAGCCTGTCGGGCGGGCAGAAACAGCGTGTGGGCATTGCGCGCGCGCTCGTTACGGACCCAGACATCGTGCTTTGCGACGAGGCCACGTCCGCACTCGATCCCGAAACGACGCAAGCGATTCTCGCTCTGTTGCGCGACATCAACCGGCGCTTGAATCTGACCGTCGTGCTGATTACGCATGAAATGCAGGTGATTCGTGAGGTGTGCGATACGGTCGCCGTGATCGAGCGCGGGCGCGTGGTGGAAACGGGTCCTGTGTGGCGCGTATTCGGCGACCCGCAACACGATGCGACGCGAGCGTTGTTGCGCACCCTGGTGCACGACTTGCCTGCGGATCTTGCCGAGCGCGTGAAGCCGCTCGCCGGGATCGACCAGACCGACGTCCGCGTGCTGCTCGACGTACGCTTCACCGGCGACGCCGAACGCGACCCCGACCTCGCCGCCCTCGCGCGTGCGCTGAGTACCGGGGACAGCAGCGTGAACTTCGTGCATGGCGGCATCGACCGGATTCAGGGACACGCACAAGGGCGCGTCATTGTGTCCGCCGAGGTGCGTGCAAGCGGGCATGCCGCCGTAGCGGCGCAGGTTGCGGCGTTGCTCGACCGCGCGCGCGGCCACGCGAATCAGGTGGAGGTACTGGGCTATGTCTGATCTTTGGCTGTCCGAACTTGTCGGTGCGATACGCGATACGGTGGTGATGGTCGGCGTATCCGCGCTGATCGCGGCGCTCGTCGGCGTTCCGTTGGCGCTCGTGCTGGTCACCACCACGCGCGGCGGCATCTTCGAAAAGCGCGCGGTGAACAGCACGCTCGGCGCGCTCGTCAATGCATTCCGCTCGACGCCGTTCATCATTCTGCTCGTCGCGCTGCTGCCGCTCACGCGTTTGCTGATCGGCACGACCATCGGCGTATGGGCGGCCGTGGTGCCGCTCAGCATTGCCGCGATTCCGTTTCTCGCGCGCGTGGCCGAAGTGAATCTGCGCGAAGTGGACCGAGGCTTGATCGAAGCAGCGCAGGCAATGGGTGCGCTGCGCCGGCACATTATCTGGCATGTGCTGTTGCCCGAGGCGCTGCCCGGCATTGTCGGCGGCTTCACGATTACGGTGGTCGCAATGATCGGCTCTTCCGCGATGGCGGGCGCCGTCGGCGCGGGCGGCCTGGGCGATCTGGCGATCCGCTACGGCTATCAGCGTTTCGACACGACGGTGATGGTTACCGTGATCGTGCTGCTCATTGCCATCGTGACGACGGTGCAGCAGGTGGGCGACCGCTTCGTGCGGCGGCTCGCGCAGCGGGCTTGATGTCGCGCGCTGCGCGCATGATCTGAAATCTCGCGCCGGCCGCCCCGCAGCGTTTTTGCATGACGAATGCCGCGGCTCCTATCGGTCGAGCGCATCACCGCCTATCATGAAACCTGCTGGACGGCGCGAGGTCGCTTCGCATCAGTCGCATCATTCGCGTCAGTCGCATCTGCACCGCTTGTTCGCCCTCAACACCTCACACGTGGATACAGCATGAACGATCCTGGCCACCCCGCGACGCTGCAAAAGCGCGAGGCGCCCGCCGCGCCGGCAGTGCGCGATCTCGCCGCCCTGCTCGAGGCATTGCATGCGAGCGCTGCACAACGCGATCTTGCGGGCGGTCACGCCGCGCAGGAAAAGCAGTGGATCGCCGACGCCGGCTTGCTCACGCTCGCCGTGCCGCGCGAGTTCGGCGGCGAAGGCGCGTCGTGGCCGGACATCTACGAGATCATTCGCAAGATCGCGCAGGTCGACAGCGCGCTTGCGCATCTGCTCGGCTTCACGTTCCTGCAGGAAGTGAGCATCCATGTCTGGGGCAACGCGGAGCAGCGCGAGCGCTACCTGCGCGGCACAGTGAAGGAACGCTGGTGGTGGGGCAATGCGGTGAATCCGCTCGACACGCGTCTCGTTGCAACGGCAACCGGCGACGGCGGCTATCTTCTGAATGGTCAGAAGGGCTTTTGCTCCGGCACGCGCGGCTCGCAGATGATGACGGTTTCCGCGCAAGACCCGCTCTCGGGCAACGCCGTGTTTGCAGCGGTGCCGACCACGCGCGAGGGCATCACCGTCAATGAAGACTGGAATCCGATCGGCCAGCGGCAGACCGACAGCGGCAGCGTGTCTTTCACGCAAGTCCGGGTCGAGCCCGATGAAGTGCTGCAACGCGCCGATACACCGTACGCGAGTTTGCGCACGCTCGTCTCCCAGCAGGTCATGACGAACCTGTTCGTGGGTATCGCGCAAGGCGCACTCGACGAAGCGCGCGCCTACGTCACGCAATACGGCAAACCGTGGCTGAACTCGGGCGTGGCGAAAGCAACCGACGATCCCTATCTGATCCAGCGTTTCGGCGAAATGCGCATTCAGGCGGTGAGTGCGGAGGCGTTGGCGGTGCGCGCCGCGCAGGCGCTCGACGCCGCATGGCGCGAAGGCCCGGCGCTTTCCGCGCAAGCGCGTGCGCATGTGGCGCTCGCCACGTCCGAAGCGAAAATTGTCGCGCACCGTGCGGCGCTCGACGTCAGCGAAAAACTGTTCGACGCCTGCGGCGCGCGCGCCACGCACGGACCGCTGGCGCTCGACCGCTTCTGGCGCAACGCGCGCGTGCACACGCTGCACGATCCACTCGACTATCGCGTGCGCGACGTCGGCCGTTATGCACTGAGCGGGACATTGCCGGAAGTTTCTTTGTACACTTGAGGCGGTCCGCGGCGCAGCCCTCTGCACCGCGCTTTTATTCCCCTCGAGAGACTCCGGATTGCAGTTCAAACTACCGACCACGGCAACGGCGCCCTTTTGCCCATCCGAGGTGCAAGGCACGGTCGCCGTCTCGCAAGGCGCGCCATTCTGGAAGAAGATCCTGCAGTTTGCAGGCCCCGGCCTACTGGTTTCGATCGGCTATATGGACCCGGGCAACTGGGCGACCGACATCGAAGCCGGCTCGCGTTACGGCTACAGCCTGCTGTTCGTCGTCATGCTCGCGAGTCTCGCGGCCATGGCGCTGCAATGTCTGAGTATGCGTCTTGGCACCGTCACCGGGCGCGACCTCGCTGAGTTATCGCGCGCGCGTTATTCGCCGGCCGTCGCGCGATTTCAATGGCTGCTCGCCGAGCTGTCCATCATTGCGTGCGACCTCGCGGAAGTGCTCGGCGGCGCGCTCGCTTTTCATCTGCTCTTCAAATGCTCGCTGACGACAGGCGTGCTGCTCACCGCATTCGATACACTGATCGTGCTCGGCCTGAAGGGAAAAAACTTCCGCGATCTCGAAGCGATCATGCTCGGTCTGATTGCGACCATCGGCGTAGGTTATGTGATCGAGCTGGCCCTGGTGAAGCCGCATTGGCCGGCGGTCGCACAAGGGCTGATGCCGTCGTGGCAGGCGCTCAATTCGCGCGAGCCGTTGTATCTCGCCATCGGCATTCTCGGGGCGACCGTGATGCCGCACAACCTGTATCTGCATTCGTCGATCGTGCAGACGCGCGCGGTCAAGCGCGATGCCGCGAGCATCGGCTCCGCCATCGGCATGTCGCGCCTCGACACGATCGTCTCGCTGCTGCTCGCGCTGATGATCAACATGGCGATCCTGATTCTCGCGGCGGCCGCGTTTCATGCGACCGGCCATACTCAGGTCACCGAAATCGAGGACGCCTACAAACTGCTCGCGCCGATTGTCGGCACCGGTTTCGCAGCGGTGCTGTTCGCCATCACGCTGCTGGCATCGGGGCAAAGCTCGACCTTCACCGGCACGGTGGCGGGCCAGGTGATCATGGAAGGCTTCCTGAAGCTGAAGATTCCGTGCTGGCAGCGGCGCTTCATCACGCGCGCGCTCGCGCTGATTCCCGCGCTGATCGGCGTGCAGATGATGGGCAACGGCGCGGTTGGCAAGCTGCTCGTGGCGAGCCAGGTGGTGTTGAGCCTGCAATTGCCGTTCGCACTGTATCCGCTCATTCGCATGACAGGCGACCGTGCGCTGATGGGCGAGTTCGCGAATACGCTGCTGACCAAGGTAGTCGCGTGGACGCTCTTTGCGGTGATTACCGCGGCGAACCTCTGGCTCGTCGTGCAGACGGTGGGGCTGGTGAGCTAGCGCGCTGACGCTCACGCGCGCACGTCCGGTAGCTGTCGCGCCGTGCAAACAAAAAGTCCGCGCAGACAATGCTCTGCGCGGACTGGGTAATTAAGGCTTCGGTACGACTCGGGCGGACCAGCCCTTATCGTGAATGAGGCGGTCGTCTCTCAGGCGGCTTCGGCGACCTGGGTCGCTTCGATGGCTTCCTGACGAGCCGCTGCGGCCTTCTTTGTCTTGCCGGCGCGCGACGGCGGCTGGCATGCGCCGCACACCACGTTATGCTGCAAATCGTGCTTATGCGCGACGAACTTGCCGGTGCAACGGCAGCACTTCGTCAACTGCAGAATGTCTGCGTCGAAGAAACGCACCAGCGTCCAGGCGCGCGTCAAGTCCAGCACCGGTTCGGTTTCGCTGTGCTTGCAGTGCTCCAGATACAGCCGGTATCCCTTCGTCAGCGCGTCCAGATGCGAGCAGCGCGCTTCGTTCTTGAGGAACAGGTACGTGTTGTAGAACAGCGAAGCGTGAATGTTCGCGAGCCACGTCATGTACCAGTCCGCCGAAAACGGCAGCATGCCCTTGGGCGGCGATACGCCCTTCACCTCGCGATACAGGCGGATCATGCGATCGCGCGAGAGCGTCAGTTCGCTCTCCAGCACCTGCATGCGCGCGCCGAGTTCGATCAGCGCGATGGCGCGAAACACTTCTTGTGCGTCTTCCGTCAGGCTACGCTTTTGCATCGCAGTCACCTCGATCAGGCAAATTGCTCGGCGGGCTGGCCTGCAAGCAGGATGGCCGCGTGAGTCGGTGCAACTGCGGTGTGCTTCGTCGTTTGCGTCAACGCCGACAACATCGAGTGGTCGTTGAAGCGGAAGAAGCACAAAAGCTGGTCGGAAGAGGCCAGCTTGACGATCTGCGCGAGCGACAGCCCGGCAAGCAGATCCGCCAGTTCCGACGACAGGCCCAGCCGGAACATGCCGACCGGTTTGTCCTCACGCAACATGCGTTGCGCGAGCATGATGTACGACAGGTTAATCTCGCGGATTGAGTCCAGCGTCTCGCTGCTACGGTCCATTTTCTCTGTTTCCGAAGCCCCGAATTACTAAGTCGGCTTTTCGCCGTTATGTCTCTTGTGCCTCGCCGAAAACGTTGTCCTTCGGCTACGAGTCGCCCCCTTGATACAGATGGCGACCTTTTGATACATCGCGTTACATTTCGTAACAGCTTGGGACGAATTGTATGAAGGGCAAAACAAGAAATCAATCCCTTCTCAAAAAAATATCTCGAAAAAATGCATCAAATTTCGGTAAGAATTTCACGCGCCTGTAATAGGCCATACGGGACGGGTTTCCGAGCCTCGTTAGGAATTGTCTGACCCGTGAAAACCCTTGTCTGGCGGGGCGCTCGGCGTATCGTCCGCGCAACAGCAGATGGTTGTGCGCACAACCGGTAAATAAGACTGAAGCGAGCAAAGAGGAAAAGCCAACGCGGACTATGTAATAAATGCCGCATTCTTTTTGCGCTTTGGGGACAGATTAAAGTTGTAACGGATCGGTGCCGCCCCAGTTACAAACCGCGGCGACTTTGTAACTTCTTGGGTAAGGATCAGCAACCGGTGCGGCGCACGCGCTCGACTTCGAGTCCGAAGGCCGGGCGCAGGCGTGTGCCGAGCACGTTGCCGGCAAAGGCAGCGGCGAGCCACAGCCAGCCGTGCAGGCTGCCCGAGACGATGCCGCTGAAGTACGCGCCGATGTTACAGCCGTAGGCGAGCCGCGCGCCGTAGCCGAGCAGCAGGCCGCCCACCACCGCGGCGATCAGCGAGCGCGCCGGCACTTTCCAGACGGGTGCGTAACGCCCGGCCAGCGCGGCGGCGGCCATGGCGCCGAGAATGATGCCGACGTCCATGACCGTGGTGACGTCATGTGTAACAGGCGCGGCGAGCGCACCCGCATTCGCGCCGGCCGCCCAGTACGGCCAACTGGCGACATCCACGCCCAGCGCCGCAAAAAGCTTCGCGCCCCACAGCGCGAACGCCGAAGTCACGCCCCATGGGCGGCCCGACAGCGCGAGCGTCGCGAAATTGAGCAGCACGAGAGCGATCGCGCCGGCAAAGAGCGGCCACGGCCCTTGCAGCCACGGCGAGGCGCGCGGCGGGCGCACCGGCTCATTGACGAGGCGTCCGTGCCGGCGCCGCTCGATGAATACGGTCAGCGCCGCGATCGCTGCGAAAATCGCCAGATTCAGCGCAATGGCGGGGCCCGCGCCGAGCGTCTTGACCATCGAAAGCGGCTTGAGCGACGGCAGCGCGGTCCAGAACGGCATATGCGCCGTGGCCACGACCGAGCCGGTTACAAATGCCGCGAGGGTGACGATCATCCGCGTGCTGCCGCCGCCGACCGTGTACAGCGTGCCCGACGCACACCCGCCGCCGAGCTGCATGCCGACGCCGAACATGAAAGCGCCGACCAGCACCGAGGTGCCCGCGGGCGCTACCAGCCCGACGACGGGGTGCCCGAACAGGCTGCCGGACGCCAGCGCCGGAAAAAACAGAGTCACGCCGACGGCGAGCATCAGCATTTGCGCGCGCAGCCCGGCGCCGCGGCCATCGGCGATAAATACGCGCCAGGCCGACGTGAAGCCGAACGCCGCGTGATAAAGCGACAGGCCGAGCAGCGCGCCGACTATATAGAGTGCGGCCTGGCGGCCGCTGACCGTCTGCGCCAGATAGACGGCGCCTAGCGCGATCAGCAGAAGCGCCGCGGCAAGCGGTTTCGGATTGAGGTCGAAGCGGCGGGGCGCGCGGGAAAGCGAAGTGGAAAGTTCGGACATGATGAGTACGCAGGCGACTCACGCGCGCCTGCGGCTCGCGGGCGTCGTCCTGTGGCAGGGGAAAGGTGCAATGGGAATCGAAAAAGATAGCATGTCGGGCTGATTCGCGCAGACGGGCGGCGGGGCGGCAGACGGTGGCCGCTTGCGACGAAATGGGGCGGGTGCGGCGCTGAGAGGCGTCAACTGTTCAAGCGCCGACGGTTGATGGGCGGCAGCGCGCTCGGTGTTGAGGCGCCGGCTGTACTCAGGCCCAGACGCAGACGGCGGCATCGGCCGCCCGTCCGAGCGCCGGACCCGTCCGCGCCGCAGTCCCCGAGCGCGCGCTCAAGCCCCCGCTGTTCTCTGCTCGCCAGCGCCGCCCACGGGCTGGCTCTGCGCCGCTTCGCGCAATGCCGCCGCGGTTTGCGGATCGGCGGGGAAGAACGCTTCAATGGCGAGTTCCGAGAGTGTCACGTCGACGGGCGTACCGAATACCGTCGTCGTGCTGAAAAACGACAGCTCGCCGAGCGGCGTGCGCAGCCGCAGCGGCACGGCGATCTGGTTGAGCGGACTGTCGCCGGCGTCGGGCGCTTCGGCGCCGGGCGGGGGCGGGTAGGCGGCCAGCTCGTCGCGCAAGGCGCGAAGCGTGTCGTCGGCGCTCACGTCGATTTGCCGTTGCAGCCGGGCGAGCACATGTTCGCGCCATGCGTGCCAGTTGACGATCGACGTGGCAATGCCGTCCGGGTGCAGGCTGAGCCGCAACGCGTTGACGGGCGGCTTCAGCAGGTCCGGACTCGCGCCCGCGACGAGCGGCGCGAGCGCATTGTTGGTCGCGACGATGGTCCAGTGACGGTCGATGGCCAGTGCCGGATACGGCTCGTGGCCCTTCAACACGAGCTCGACGGCCTCGCGCGCGGCGCTCAGCTGCGGATCCGCCAGCGGGCGTTCGCGAAAGAGCGGCGCGTAACCCGCCGCGATCAGCAGCGCGTTGCGCGCGCGTAGCGGCACGTCGAGCCGCTCGGCGAGATGCATCACCATTTCGCGGCTCGGCATCGCGCGGCCGGACTCGACGAAGCTCAGATGCCGCGTCGAAATGTCGGCTTCGGCGGCGAGCAGCAATTGGCTCATTCGGCGCCGCTGGCGCCATTCGCGCAGCAGATCGCCGACGCTGCGGCTAGCCGTGGGCGGCGCGGACGGGGCGCCTTGAGCTAGAGAAAGTGTGTTCATGCCGCCGATGATAGCCAAAGCGCCGCGCGGCAATCCATTACCTGCGAGGTAAAGCGGGCCGCGCGCCGGGGCACCACGCTGCACGTCACCGCGCTCCGCCGCGCATGACTGCGTAACCCAGCCTCGTGGCCGGTCATGGCATCTCGGCGCATTGCGCACCCCGCCACCCGCGCTGCGCAACCATTACCTCTCACGTAATCGACCGGCGCCGTGCAAACCGCGAATCTTCACTCCGAGCCCGCCGCATCCGGCCCGGATGCCGAGCGTAGCGCTCAATCCAGTCACAGGAGCAGGAAATGAACGCGCATACCGATCTGATCGACCGCTATTTCGACGCATGGAACGAGACCGATGGCGCGCGCCGCCGCGAGCTGATCGCCGCGACCTGGGCGAGCGATGCCGACTACCGCGACCCGCTGATGGCCGGCTCGGGCCACGACGGCATCGACGCGATGATTCGTGCCGTGCAGGAGCGCTTTGCCGGCCACACGTTTCGCCGCTCGACGGACGTCGACGGGTTCGGCAACCGCCTGCGCTTTTCGTGGGAACTGCTGACGCCCGCCGGCGACGCGCTCGTCAAGGGTTCCGACTTCGGCACCGTCGACGCGCACGGGCGTCTGCAGACGGTAACCGGCTTCCTCGATCAGGTGCCGGCGGGCGCCTGACCAACCGCCGCTCACCGACGTCGCAGCCATCACCGCCGCCACCGCTCATCGTTCAGGGAGATCATCATGCACGAGCCCGCCAGCATCACGGCTCACTCGCCCGCCACACGGTTCGCGCGCTTCGCGGGCGCCATCGACGCGCTCTTGGGCGCGATCGCCGGCTTCGCGCTTCTCGCCGGCACGCGCGCGTTCATGTTCACCGCGTTGCTCGGCTGGCGCGAACCGGTGCTGAGCGGCGCGGGGTTCGTGCTGCTCGCGGCGATCGGATGGCTGCGGTGGCGTTGCCGCGGCAAGGCGCGTGCCCGGCGCGTCGTGCGCGGCGCACTGAATCTCCGAAGTGCGCGGCGTTGCTTGCTACAATCGTTTGCCGCATGGCATCAAGGCAATCCATTCGAATAACCGCAAGCAATCTGCACGGAGACACAGTGCTAAAAAATCTCGATCCCCTGCTCAACGCCGACATCCTGCATGCACTCCGCTCAATGGGCCACGGCGACGAAGTCGTGATTTGCGACGCCAACTTTCCCGGCGATTCCGTGGCGCATTCCACGGTGCTCGGCAAGCTGCTGCGTCTTGACGGCGTCAGCTCGCCGCGCGCGGTCCGCGCCGTGCTGTCGGTGCTGCCGCTCGACACCTTCATCGAACAACCGGCGTCGCGCATGGAAGTCGTCGGCGAGCCGCATACCCTTCCCGCAGTGCAGCGCGAAGCGCAGATCGAGGTCAATGCCGCCGAAGGCCGCGAGGTGCCGTTTGCACCCATCGAACGCTTCGCATTTTATGAGCGCGCGCGCAAAGCCTATTGCGTGATTGCGACGGGCGAAGAGCGCGGCTACGGCTGCTTCGTCTTCACGAAAGGCGTGTTGCTCGCGCCGGATGCGCCGCGCTCGTAGCCTTTGCCGCCGGGTTTCGTCGGCGGAGGCGTTCAGGTCGTTCGTGGCCGGGCAAGCGACTGCCCGCCTTGGAAAGCGCGGGCAATGAACCTATGCTCGGAGGCAAGCAGGGAACTGCTGCCTTTCAGCCGGGTCTGCTGCTTATTCATCTACAGGAGCACCTCATGACGCGTCCCGTCGATTCCGGCGTTATTCTCATCGCGCGTATCGCGCTCGCCGTTCTATTCCTGTGGGGCGGCGTGATGAAACTGCTGGGTTATGCGGGTTTTGTCGGCTACCTGCATTCGAAGGGCGTGCCGTTCGTGCAGATTGCCGCGCCGATCGCCACCGCCGTCGAGGCATTGGGCGGGCTCTTGCTGATCGTCGGCTTCAAGGTGCGTCCGCTCGCGCTCATCATGGCGGTTTATACCGTGGCCACGGCGGTGCTCGGCCACGATTTCTGGAATGTGACCGACGCCGCCCTGCAGCGCGACATGGTGATCCATTTCTGGAAAAACATCGGTATTGCCGGCGGTTTTCTGCTGCTGTTCGTGACCGGCGCGGGGCGTATCAGCATCGACGGTGCGCGCGCGCCGCGCGGCGGGCTCGGGCTCTGAGCAAGGGCGCGTTCGCCGGTCCGCTGGTTTTGCCTTGCTGTATTCGGCTGCAATCAAGGGAGCACATATGATTCAAAGTTTCGAGCAATCCATTGGCGGCAAGGTGCTGCAGTTGTGCGCGAGTCTGGGCGAAGGGCCCACGCCGCATCGCGTGATCATCAGCCTCGCCGATTCCGCGAAAACGCTGGTCATTCTGGATGCCTCCGGATTCCTCGGCACGATCAAGGCTGAGATCGAAGAGCCGGAAAAACTGATCGCCGATGCAATCAGCAAGGCGCAAAGCGAAGGGTTGATCGAAGCCGCGATCACGACCGGCACGATTCAGGAAGCGCGGCTGTAGCGCGTGCCCGTCGCTGTGTGCCGTGGTGCAAGGCACGCTTGCGGCGCGCTGGCGCCTGGTTGACGTACCGCTGACGACCCCGCGGCCGCAAGCCGCCGGGGTCGTTTTTTCGTGAGCCGGGAGCAAAGACGCGGCGAAATGATATGCCGCGCGTCGTCGAGACGACGACATGATCGGCAAATGCAAGCAGACCACGCGACGGTCAAAGCCAGGCGCCGGAGCCGGGCGCCAAATCCCGGCGCGCCTCACCGCGAATTGCCGACCCGCACTGAATCCGCTCGGCGCTGCTCTGGCGCCGACGAATGCGGCCGCGGATGCACGAGGCAGCTCATCACGCCGCCCAACACCAGCAGTCCGACCGAAATGGCGGTCGCCGCCTGCATGCCCGCCACAATCTGCGTCGCCGCCGAGCCGCCGGCCAGCGCGCCGAATGCCGCCACACCCACCGCGCCGCCCGCCTGACGCGCCGTATTCAATACCGCCGATGCCGTGCCCGCGCGCCGTGCCTCCGCCGATGCCAGCACGGCGGTGGTCATCGCCGGCACCGCGAGCCCCATTCCCGACGGAATCATCAGGAACGGCACCAGCAAGCCGACGAGCGGCGTGCCGGCATCGACGAAATGCAGCAGCCCGTAGCCGAGCCCGGCCGTGATCGCACCGGCGATCATCGGCACACGCACGCCGAAGCGGCCGACCACCCAGCCGCTCGCGACGTTCGATACCAGGAAGCCGCCCGTCAGCGGCAAAAACGCGAGGCCGGCCTGCAACGGCGTGTAGCCGCGCGCCCGCTGCAGGTACAGGCTGAGCACGAACACCATCCCGTAATAGGTCATGTTCACGCAGATGCCGAACACCACGGCTGCGCTGAAGCTGCGCTTGCCGAAGAGCGAGAGCGGCAGCATCGGCGCGCGCGCCCGCGCCTCGACCGCGACGAACGCCGCGCCTGCGAGCGCCGCCAGCACGAAGCCGCCTGCGACAAGCGGATGGCTCAATCCGAGCGGCCGCCATTCGATCACTGCGGCGACGAAGGCGGTCAGCGCGACGATCGCGAGCGACTGACCGCCGAGATCGATGCCGCGCAGACTTGCATCGGCTTTCGCGGCGTCGTGCGGGGCCGAGCGGGCCGCTTGCGGGCGCGGGATCCACAGCAGCGTCGCCAGAAAGCCCGCCGCGCAAATCGGCAGATTGACGAGAAAAATGCTGCGCCAGCCGAAAGCCGCGATCAGAAGGCCGCCCGCCACCGGCCCCGCGGCGATGGAGATCGCGCCCGAGGCTGTCCACAGGCCGACCGCGCGGGCACGCAGTTTGGGATCGTGTCCATACGCCTGGTTCAGCAGCGCGAGCGAATTCGGCAACATGGCGGCGGCGCCGACCCCTTGCAGCGCGCGCGCCGCGACGAGCATCGGCGCATCGAGCGCGACGCCGCACGCGAGCGAGGCCAGCGCGAACAGCACCATGCCCGCTGCATACAGGCGGCGCGCGCCGAAGCGGTCGCCGAGCGCGCCGGCCGACAGCATCAGCACGGCGAAGGCGAGCGTGTAGGCGTCCACGACCCATTGCAGGCCCGCGACGTTCGCGCGCAGATTCCCGCCGATTTCCGGCAACGCGATATTGACGATAGTCACGTCGAGCTGCGTGACGACGAAGCCGACGCTGACGGTCGCGAGCACGCGGCCGAGGGCGGGCGAAGCGGATGTTTTTAAGGAGTTCATGCGACACATCGTAGGCCGATCCGGCGTTCAATGTTTCGGGGCGGCGTGAAGTGTCGATGTCGGAACAAAGGGCGCGGTGCGGCGCCGGGAGCAACGAAAACGGCGCGTCCGAAGGCGCGCCGTTTCTGTCATGAGCGTAACAGCCGGATCAGCGCTTCTTCGGCGCGTCCTTGATGAGGAAGGTGGTCAGCGCGCCGAGCACGCAGATCGCGCCGACATAGAGCGGCGGCGCCATCGGATTGGACTTCATCATCAGCGAAACGGCGATCGGCGTGAGTCCGCCGAACACCGCATACGCGACGTTGTACGAAAACGAAATGCCGGAAAAGCGCACCACCGGCGGGAAGGCTTTCACCATCACGAACGGAATCGCGCCGATCACACCGACCAGAAAGCCGGTCACGCCGTACAGCGGCACGAGCGTGGAGGTGTCGACGGCGAGCTGCTGGAACATCGCGTAGTAGGTCACGGCGAGCGCGAGGCCGCCGATGAAGATCGTGCGCCCCGCGCCGACGCGCCCCGCGATCGAGCCCGCCATCACGCAGCCGACGGTCAGGCACAGCGTCGCGACGCAGTTCGCGAGCAGCGCGGTGGCCGGCGCAATGTGGAACTGCTTTTGCAGCAGCGTCGGCGTCATCAGAATCACGACGACGATCGCGGCGGACAGCATCCACGTGAGCAGCATCGACACGATGACCGCACGGCCGTGATCGCGCAGCACGGCCTTGAGCGGCACTTCGGCGGCAATCGCCTTACGCTGCTTGAGTTCGGCGAACACCGGCGTTTCGTGCAGCCAGCGGCGCAGGTAGACCGAGAACATGCCGAACACGCCGCCGATCAGAAACGGAATGCGCCAGGCGTAATCCGCGATCTCGGCGGGCGCGAACTGGCGATTGACCGCCGACGCGATCAGCGAGCCGAGCAGAATGCCTGCCGTGAGGCCGGCCGTCAGCGTGCCGCACGCGTAGCCGATGTGCCGCTCGGGCACGTGCTCGGAGACGAACACCCAGGCGCCCGGCACTTCGCCGCCCACAGCTGCGCCTTGCATCACGCGAAACAGCAGCAACAGGACCGGCGCCATCACGCCGATGCTCGCGTAGGTGGGCAACAGGCCCATCATCAGCGTCGGCACGGACATGAGCAGCACGGAAAGCGTGAACATGCGCTTGCGGCCGAATAGGTCGCCGAAATGCGCCATGATGATGCCGCCGAGCGGCCGTGCCAGATACCCCGCGGCGAAGATGCCGAAGGTCTGTACCTGGCGCAGCCAGTCGGGCATCGTCGCCGGGAAAAACAGCTGGCCGATGGCCGGCGCGAAAAACACGAAGATGATGAAGTCGTAGAACTCGAGCGCGCCGCCCAAGGCCGCGAGGCCGAGCGTTTTATAGTCGCTGCGCCCGAGCGGGCGTGGGGTGACAGCCTGCGCTCCACCCAGATTTGTCGCTTGCATTGCTATGTCGTTGTCTTGAATGGAAAACCACGTGTGGCGTGGAAAAACGGCACTCGTCGGCGAGAAGTGTGGCAACGGCTGGGTAGAGCGCGGGACACCGGCGCGCCGGACCGGGTAGGGCGGCGCGATGACGAAAGAAGCCAGCCCGCGATTTTACAGGATCAATGCGAATTGCTTCGGGAAGTGCTTAATTCGATTGGGAAAGTTCCGCATGCGCCGCGGATTGGGCGGCTTTGACGAAAACCGCGGCGAGGCTTGCGCAGACGCTTGTAGTCCGTTGGCCATTCGGCGATCGGATCGGTCAGAGCCGCGCCTAAATTCGGATTGATCCTATGGGATAGGGCGGGTGGGCCTTCGAGAATCGCGTCCACGCCATCTGTTAAGAGTCATCCCATGCGCATTGCCATTCTCCAACGCGATCCCGTCGTGCGTCAGTCGATTGAGAAAATCCTGACGGCTGCAGGCCATACCTGCGCAGGCTATGACGACGGCTTGACCATGTCGAAAACGCTGGCTCGTTCCACCGTGGATCTGCTGGTGCTGGACTGGCACGGCACGCGTCTGTCGGGCACGGAGGTGCTGAGAACGGCGCGCGCGGTCGGCGGTGACCGCTTACCGGTGATCTTCGTGTCGCGGGAAGCGTCGGAGGAGAGCATGGTGCGCGCGTTCGTCAACGGCGCGGACGACTACGTCGCGCTGCCGCTGCGTCCGGCGGAGTTCCGCGAGCGCGTCACGGCGCTCTTGCGGCGCGCCTATCCGGACCGCTTCGGCACCGCGAGCTTCGACGTGGGGCCGTACCGCTTCGACACGCATCGCCAGATCGTGATGCTGCGCGGCCAGCCGGTCGCCTTGTCGGGCACGCAATACCGGCTGGCCTCGTTGTTTTTCTCGAACATCGGCCGCGTGATGTCGCGCGATCACATTTTCGCGATGGTGTGGGGCCGCGAATTCCGCGAGTTCACCCGCACCATCGACAGCCACGTGTCGCGGCTGCGTCTGTTGCTCGAAATCGAGCCGCAAAACGAGTTTCGGCTGCAGCCGGTTTATAAGAGCGGCTACAGGCTGCTGCATCTGCGTCACGACGATGCCGCGCACGCGCAGCAGCAGGCCGCCTGAAGCCCTCTCGCTCGCTCAAAGGCTCGGCAGTGCCGGCCGCGTTTCAAGCGACTTGCGGATCAGCGCTTCAACGGCGGCGCGCTCGTCACCCGCCAGCGGCAGGCGCGGCGGACGCACCGGCTCCGTGCCGAGTCCCACCATCGCCTCGGCGAGCTTGATGTTCTGAACGAGCTTCGGCGAGACGTCGAGCGCGAGCAGCGGCGCGAACCAGCGGTAGATGGCTCGGGCTTCTTCCAGCCGTCCCGCTTTCAGCAGTTTGTAGATCGCCACCGTCTCATGCGGAAACGCGCACACGAGACCGGCCACCCAGCCATGCGCGCCCATCAGGATCGCTTCCATCGCGAGGTTGTCGACCCCGCACAGAATCGCGAAGCGGTCGCCGACTGCGTTGATCAGATCGGTCACGCGCCGCACGTCCCCGCACGATTCCTTGATCGCGACGATTTTCTTTTCGTCGGCGATTTCCGCAAACATGTCGGGCGTCATGTCCACGCCGTAAGCAAGCGGATTGTTGTAGATCATGAGCGGCAGCGCGCTTGCGTCGGCGACGCTGCGAAAATGATGCAGCGTCTCGCGACGATCCGACAGATAGCGCAGGCCCGGCAGCACCATGAAACCGGCGGCGCCGCGACGGCTGCCGGCTTCGGCCTGGCGGCACGCGTCGAGCGTGCTGTTTTCCGCGATGGTCAGCAGCACCGGCACGCGGCCGCGCGAAGCTTCCACGGCGATGTCGAGGACCTGCAGCTTTTCGTCGAGCGAGAGCGTCGACGCCTCGCCGAGCGATCCGCAGACGATGATGCCGTCCACGCCCGCGTCGATCTGCGCTTCAATATTCTTGCCGGTCCACGCCCGGTCTATGCTGAAATCCGCGTTGAACTTGGTGGTGACCGCCGGCAATACGCCTTCCCAGATATGCGCCACGACTGCTCTCCTGAATGTGATGAGTCAAGCGCAGTGTAAGCAGCGAAAACGCCGCCGTCTTGCGCGAATCGCGCGTGGCGGATGACGATTTCGGCACAGTGCGGCCGGTGATGGAGCGCGGGCGTTCGGCTGCGCCGCGGGCAGGCCGCGCGTGATGCTCAACCTTAGATCCGTCGCGGCGCCATCCTGGATGAGCGAGCGGGCCTTGTTGCTGCGGCGTGCCGCAGGCGTGTTCAAGGCGGGTGAGAACAGTCCGGCGTCCTCGACCGATGACCTGATCCGTGCTGCGAACTATGCCGAAATCGTCACAATCCACGCGCACGCGCACCAAGACTCGCGCGTGCGCCGTTCCTACCATGTGCGTCATGAAAACGCTCAATATCATCGACTCCCACACCGGCGGTGAACCGACCCGCCTTGTCGTGTCGGGCGGCCCGGACCTCGGCGGCGGAACGCTCGCGCAGCGGCTCGACGTATTTCGCACCCGCTTCGACGACTGGCGCGCCGGCATCGTCACCGAACCGCGCGGCTCGGACGTGGTGGTCGGCGCGCTGCTGTGCGAGCCCGACGATCCGTCGTGCGCCGCGGGCGTGATCTTTTTCAACAACGTCGGCTATCTCGGCATGTGCGGGCACGGCACGATCGGCCTCGTGGTGTCGCTCGCGCACCTGGGGCGCATCGCGCCGGGGCGTCATCGCATCGAAACACCCGTTGGCGTGGTGGAAGCCACGCTCAATGACGACGGCAGTGTCGCGGTGCGCAACGTGCCGGCCTATCGCTATCGCAAGGCCGTGCAGGTGGAGGTGCCCGGTCACGGCGTGCTGACGGGCGACATCGGCTGGGGCGGCAACTGGTTCTTTCTCGTCGCGGAGCATGGCCGTTCGCTCGAGGCGGCGCGTATCCCCGAGTTGACGGCGTTCAGCTCGGCGATTCGCGACGCGCTCATCGCGCAGGGCATCACGGGCGGCGAGGGCGCGCTGATCGACCATATCGAACTCTTTGGGCCGGGTTCGCGCGACGGCATCGACAGCCGCAGTTTCGTGCTGTGTCCGGGCAACGCGTACGACCGCTCGCCGTGCGGCACAGGCACGAGCGCGAAAGTCGCCTGCCTCGCGGCAGACGGCAAGCTCGCCGAAGGCGCGGTGTGGCGGCAGGAAAGCATTATCGGCAGCGTGTTCGAGGCGAGTTACCGGCGTGCGGGCGACGATGTCCGCGACGGCGTCAGCGACGGCGTCCGCGTCATTCCAACCATCACGGGTCATGCGTATATTGCGGCGGAAGGGCGGCTTTGCTTCGACGAGCGCGATCCGTTCGCATGGGGCATCCGCACGGCATGACGGCGGATGCGTTGATTGTCGGCGCGGGCATCGTGGGCGCGGCCTGTGCGGCCGAGCTGGCCGCGCTCGGCATGCAGGTCGAGGTGCTCGACGCACAAGGCGTCGGCGGCGGCGCGACGGCGGCCGGCATGGGCCATATTGTCGTAATGAACGACTCGCCGGCGGAACTGGCGCTGTCGCTGTATTCGCGCGACCTGTGGCTGCAGCTCGCGCCGCAGTTGCGCGCGCGCGACGCCTTCGCGCGCTGCGGCACGCTCTGGCTCGCCGCCGACGAAGAAGAATGGCAAGCCGCCCACGCCATGCAGGCCGCTTACGAAGCACAGGGCGTCTCGGCGGAACTGCTCGACGCGTCCGCGCTGCGCCAATGCGAGCCGGCGGTGGCGGCGTCGCTCGTCGGCGGTTTGCGGATTCCGCACGACAGCATCGTTTATGCGCCGACGGCTGCGGAGTGGCTGCTGACGCAATCGCCGGCGTCCGCGACAATCGGCGTGCGGCTCGGCGCGCCGGTCGTCCGCGTGGATCCGACCGGTGTCACACTCGCCAATGGCGAGCGGCGCGGTGCGCGGCATGTGATCGTCGCGAACGGGCTGGGCGCTCGCGAGCTGTTGCCCACGCTGCCCCTGCAGCCGAAGAAAGGTCATCTGCTGATCACGGACCGCTATCCCGAGCTGATCCATCATCAGCTGCTCGAGCTCGGCTACATCAAGAGCGCGCATCATGCGAGCGGAACGTCCGTCGCTTTCAATGCGCAGCCGCGGCCGACGGGGCAACTGCTGATCGGCTCGTCGCGCCAGTTCGACACCACCGACCCGGCGGTCGAGCTGCCCGTGCTCGCGCAGATGCTGCAGCGCGCGGCCCACTATCTGCCGATGCTGCCGCAGCTCAACGGCATTCGCGCATGGACCGGCTTTCGCGCCGCCTCGCCCGACGGCTTGCCGCTGATCGGTCCGGCCGGCGATCACGCGCCCGGCGTGTGGCTGGCCGTCGGTCATGAGGGCCTGGGTGTGACGACATCGCTCGCGACGGCGAAACTGCTTGCCGCGCAGATCGTCGGACAGGCCGCGGCGATTCCCGTCGAACCTTACTTGCCGGGCCGGTTTGTGCACGAGGTGGCGCATGAGTGAGAGCGGCGCGGTGCGCATTCGGGTGAAGATCGACGGCCTTGCGCTCGAGGTCGACCCGGGCACGACCGTGGCAGCGGCGCTGGTGCTGGCGGGCGCGTCGGGCGGCACGCGGCTCTCCGTGCGCGGCGAGCCGCGCGCCGCGTTCTGCGGCATGGGCGTCTGTCAGGAATGCCGCGTGACGATAGACGGCCGCGCGCACGTGCTCGCGTGTCAGACGCTGTGCCGCGACGGCCAGATGGTGAACACGCAGAAGGCGATTACGCGATGAAACGGCAACTTCCGATTGTGTGGAGAGAGACTCGCCGGCTATGGCCGGCCGCGCCGCGCGCGACACGCGGATGCACAATCACATCTCGTCGCTGCACCGCGAACGCGGATCGCCTCCGCGGCAAGCGCCAGCCTCTGCGCGAGGCACAGGTGGATCCATCGTGAGCCAGCACTTCGACGTCATCGTAGCCGGCGCGGGTCCGGCGGGCCTACATGCCGCGCTCGTGTCGGCCGGCGAGGGCGCGCGCGTCGCGTTGCTCGACGACAACCCGCGCGCCGGCGGCCAGATCTGGCGTCAAGGGCCAGGCAGTGTGGCGCAGGCGCCGCTCGTCAACCTGCTCGCCGATCTTTCCCGCCGCGCCAACTTCACTCATTTTCCGTCGACGCGCGTCATCGCGCCGCTTGCGCCGCGCGGGCTGCTGGTCGAATCGGCGGAACACGGCGGGCTGCGCATGACCTACGGGCGGCTGATTCTGGCGACGGGCGCGCGCGAGCGCTTGCTGCCGTTCGCCGGCTGGACCTTGCCCGGCGTGACGGGCGCAGGCGCGCTGCAGGCGCTGATCAAGGGCGGCATGCCGGTGCGCGGCGAACGCGTCGTGATTGCCGGCAGCGGTCCGTTGCTGATCGCCGCATTGAGCACCGCGCGCGCGGCGGGGGCGCGCGTGCTCGCGGTGGTGGAGCAGGCGCCGGCTGCGCGCGTTGCGCGCTTTGGCGCTTCGCTGCTGCGCGAACCGGCGAAGCTGCGGCAGGCCGTCGGCATGACGCGCGGCTTCGCCGGCGTCTCTTATTGGACCAGCAGCTTGGTCGAGGCCGCGCATGGCGCGGGCCATGTGCAACAGGTCACGATCCGGCGCGGCGAGCGCAGGGTGACGCTCGATTGCGAGCGCGTCGCGTGCGGCTTCGGATTGGTGCCGAACGTCGCACTTGCGCAAGCGCTGGGTTGTGCGATCGACGAAGCGGGCGCCATTGCTGTCGATGACGCCCAGCGGACTTCGGTCGACGGTGTGTTTGCGGCGGGCGAATGCACCGGCGTGGGCGGCGCGGAACTCGCCGGGGTCGAGGGCGAGATCGCGGGGTGGGGGGCGAGCGGCGGCAGCGTGAGTGGCGTGAGTCGCGCGAGCGGCGCCCTGCAAGCCCGGCGCGCGCGCTGGCGCCGCTTCGCGGCATGCGTCGAATCCGCCTTCGCATTGCAACCGGCCGCCTGCACGCCACCCTCCGACGGCACGCTGCTATGCCGCTGCGAAGATGTCACGCTCGGCGAAGTGCGCGCATTCGGCACCTGGCGCGACGCGAAGCTGCACACCCGCTGCGGAATGGGCGCGTGCCAGGGAAAGATTTGCGGCACCGCGGCGAGCGTGTACTTCGGCTGGCCGTCCGCCGCGCCGCGTCCGCCGTTCAGCCCAACGCAAATCGGCACGCTGATGGCGGCCGCTGCAGAGGCGCCGCAAGGCGAATGACCCCCGCGACTTGTCGCCGCCACGTGCTCATTGCCGCCGCCACGCGCTTATTGTCGGCGCATGCGGCTTTATAATCGACGGCGCATGCAATGCGAATCGAATGATCGCAGGCCACGCGTCAAGGCAGCAGCGCTCGCCGCTGTGCCTTACACACGGCTCGGATCCACGGGACCCGCACGATGAACACGCTGGCTCATCAATTCTCACCTGACGAAGCAACCCTGTCCGGCATGCTCGCGCATTTCAGGCAGCTCGAGCCCGTGTTCGACGCGCTGCCCGACGTCGTCTTTTTCGTGAAGGACGCCGACGCGCGCTACGCGCTCGTGAACCGCACGCTTGCTTCGCGCTGCGGTTTCAAGGACAAGGCGGCGCTGCTCGGCAAGACCGCCGAGGACGTGTTTCCGCGCCGCTTCGGCCGCATTTACACGGCGCAGGACGAGGGCGTCATTCATGTCGGCAATCAGATGACCGATCAGCTGGAGTTACATCTTTATCCCGGACGTCAGCCTGGCTGGTGTCTGACGAGCAAGCAGCCGTTGCGCGACGCGGCAGGCAAAGTGGTCGGGCTCGCCGGTATTTCGCGCGATCTGAAGGCGGACGAAAGCAGTCATCCCGCTTACAGCAGGCTCGCCGCGGTGGTGCAGTTCATCCAGGACAACTACGTGCAGCCGTTGAACCTCAAACAATTGGCTGCGATGGCGGATATGTCGGTCGCGCAGCTGGAGCGCTATTTCCACAAGGTGTTTCACCTGACGCCGCGCCAGGTGCTGCTGAAGACGCGGCTCGACGCCGCCACCGCGCTGCTGCTGTCGCACGATAAGGTCACCGACGTCGCCGCGCTATGCGGCTACACCGATCACAGCGCCTTTACGCGGCAATTCAAGGCGACGGTCGGCGTCACGCCGACCGAATACCGGATGCTGTTGCACAGCACGTCGAGGAACTGACGCTCGGCTTATGGCTCGCCGCAAGCATCATTATTACGTGTACGTCGTCGTGCTCGACGACAAGGTCTGGAACGAGGCGCGTTTTCGCCGCGCGAATCCGGATTACCGGTTCGACAAGCCGTGCGTGTATGTGGGGATGACCGGGCTCGATCCCGATCTGCGTTTCGACCGGCACAAGGCCGGCATTCAGGCGAATCGCTATGTGCGCGATTACGGCTTGCGCCTCGTGCCCGAGCTGTATGAAGTGTTCAATCCGATGCCGTATCGCGGCGCACAGGAAATGGAAGTGGAACTGGCAATCGGGCTGCGCGAAGCGGGATACGGTGTATGGCAGGCGTAAGCGGCGTTATTTGACGCCGAGTCCGCGCAGCACGGCATTGCCCTCGGGCGTCAGGCGGATGCGCGCGCCGCCCGCTTCGTTTGAAATCGTTTCGATCAAGCCCGCTTCGTGCAGTTGCGGAATCTCGGGTTTCGCGGATGCGTCGATCGGCGCGTGCAGCAGGAGCAGCAGCGTCGCCAGTTCGTGATGGCTCAGCAGGCGGCGCAGGATGGTGGGGCGCCTCGCCGGCGCCGCGGTGTCGTTGCTATGCTGTTCGGGCTGGTTCATGGTGCGCACCTCGTGCGGTAGTGTCCGAGGCATGATGGGGACGAAGTCTTAAACGATTCTTAAGAAGCATTGTCCTGTAACACCGTGACACGAAGATGGCACCAGCGTCGCACCGGCGCGCCTTGCCAACCCTTGACAGCCGGCTTCCCGCCGCGTTGCAACGCTTACGGCGCGCAGGTTTTCGCGGCGCTTTCGATCCACAGATTGTTGGCGTGGCGCTTGCCCGCGTAGAAGCGGTAAGTGGTCGCTCCATTGTCGCTGCGCACCTTGATGACGTTCGAATCGCCGAAGTCGAGCATCTGGCCTTGCGGGATCGACGTGGATTTGAACGCGGCGTCGTGGTTGGAGGCCAGTTGCGTCAGGCAGGCCACGACGTCGTTGACCGAGCGCTGCGTGGTGGTGTCTGTGACCGGCTCGCCGGCATCCGGGTTCTTCTGAAAGTAGGCGCAAGCGCTGAGAAGGAGGGGAACTGACAGGACTACGGCAAACTTCTTCATATCTCTCCTGGCGTTGGATTCGGCCGGCGGTGTGGGCGGGCGGACCCGAGGCTGCGCGAGCGCTCCCGTCGCAAACACCGCTGCGACCGGACCGGCGACACAGCCGCGCGGCGCGGACCGCAAGTCAGGCCTCATTATATCGGGCGATGGCTCGCCTTCAGCCGATAGCGCACGGCCCGTGCCTGAATGAGGGAGAGCCTGAGCGGCTGAGGGGTGGAAGCTTGCGCGGTTCAGGGCCGAGGCCGGCAAGCGGCCAGCGTTAAGCCGCAATCGTCAAGCCGCGGCCAACCACCCCAGTCCGCCGCCTATCTCCGCCGCTGCGCCTGCGCCGCGAGCCGCACCGCCGCATTGCCCGCGCCGTAGCCGTCATAACCGCCGCGCCGCTCGACGATTTCCATGAAAAAGCGCTGGTCCAGCTGCTCCGTGTAAGCGTGGAAAAACTCCCCGCCGCGCTCGTCGCGGTCATAGAGGATGTTGTGCTCGCGCAGCGCGTCCAAAGTGTCGTCCGGCAACGCGTAGCGGGCGGCAAGGTCGTCGTAGTAATTACGCGGGATGCGCAGCACGGGCAAACCATCGGCGACGAATTCGGGAATCGCGCTGAAGATGTCGCTCGTGCTGAAGGCCACGTGATTGAGCCCCGAGCCGTGATAAGTATGCAGCGCCTCGGCCACCGCCGTATGGTGATCCACCGACGCATTCAGCACCACGCGGACCGAGCCGTCGCGGCTGCGCAGCGCGCGGCTGCGCACGAGTCCATACGGATCGGGCACGAGCACGCCCGGCTCGGCCTCGAAGCCGAAGGCGGTGCGCAGAAACAGCACCCACGTATCCAGCGAATTCGCCGGCACCGCAAGACACACGTGATCGATGCGGCTAAGCGGGCCCACTTCCGCCGGGCCGTTAATGTCCGTAAGGATGAAGTCGGCTTCGAACAACGTCGGCTGATCCGGCGTTTCGTCGACGAAATAATTGAGGCTGCCGTCGGGCGCCTGCACCGCGGGCAGCACCCGTTCGTTCGGGCCGACCTGGCCGGAAAAAGGCGCGTAGCCGAAGCCTGCTGCGCGCTCGAACGCCTGCCTCGCGTCGTCGACACGAAACGCCGACGCGCACAGCGACAAACCATGCTGCTGGAAAAACGCATTGGCAAACGAATCGGGCTCGGCGTTCAGCACGATCGACGCGGCGCCGTGCTGATACAGCGTGACATCTTTCGAACGATGCTGGCCCGCCTGGCGAAAACGCAGCTTGCCGAGCCAGTCGGCGAGATGTGCGCGCGTGGTGTGATCCACGGCGAATTCGAGGAACTGATAGCCGACGTGCGCGGGCGCCGCCGGCGGCTCGTAAAGCTCGCCGACGGGTTGCCGCGAGGTTTCAAGCAGCGCACGCGCCTGCTCCTCGAGAAACAGAAGCGAACGATGTCCGTCCGCCGCGGTGATCGTGGTCGGCGCGGCGCGGAAACCGTCGTTGAAAATTTCCAGCGAAAGCGGGCCCGTGTAGCCCGATTTGACGACCTGGGCGGTGAAGTTCGCGACGTCGAAGTCGCCCTGACCGGGAAAACAGCGGTAGTGGCGGCTCCATTCGAGCACGTCCATTGCAAGCTTCGGGGCGTCGGCGATCTGCACGAATGCGATGCGTTCGCCTGGAATATCCGCGATGCCCTCAACGGTGTCGTTGAGCGACAGCGTGTGGAAGCTGTCGAGCACGAGCCCGAGGTTCGGATGGTTCACCGCGTTCACGAGCTTCCACGCGTGCCGGTAGGTCTTGACGTGCTTGCCCCACGCGAGCGCTTCGTAACCCGCGATCACGCCGGCCGCTTGTGCCGCCTGCGCGAGCGCGCCGAGCTGGTCGGTCATCAGCGCGTCGTCGCAGAGGGTGTCCGGCGACACGTTGCTGCACACCAGAATGCGGTCCGTGCCCAGTTCGTGCATGACGTCGAATTTGCGTTTCGCCCGGTCCAGGTTGCGCGCGAGACGCTCGGCGCTCACGCCGTCGAAATCGCGGAACGGCTGGAACAGCATGATTTTCAGGCCGAGATCTTCGGCGATGCGCCGTACGTCGGCGGGCGAGCCGTCGAAATACAGCAGATCGTTTTCGAAGATCTCGACACCCTCGAAGCCCGCCGCCTGGATCGCGGTCAGCTTCTCGACGAGGGTGCCGCTGATCGACACGGTGGCAATCGAACGTTGCATGTACAGCTCCTGCGAAGACAGTCGGGCGGCTAGCACGGATATGCGTTGCGGCGCTGCGGAGGGCCTTTCCGGCCTTTCCGGCCGCCATGTTGCGATGCGCAAAATGGGCCAGTTCGTTACTTCGACAGCAAGAGGCGGGCCAGAATTTCCCAAGATATGCGCATTTTCGGACAGTCTATACAAACTAACTAGATGGTACAAATTCGTATAAACCCCGAATGACGGCGCCGGCCGATGCGCGCACACTTCGCCATACGTTGAGAAGCGTTATGAGTTTCCGGCCGTCGCTTCTGGTTCTATCCGATCGAGACAATCATGACTTTTGCGTCCGTACTGGTCCTCAATGGACCGAACCTCAATCTGCTCGGCACACGCGAGCCGGCCATCTACGGCTCCGAAACGCTCGACGACGTCGCCCGGCTTTGCCGCGACGCGGGCGAGCGCCTCGACCTGGCAGTCGATTTCTGCCAGTCGAACGCCGAGCACCAACTGATCGACTGGCTGCACGCGGCGCGCACCAAGGTCGACGGAATTGTCATCAACCCGGCTGCGTTCACGCACACCTCGGTCGCGATCGCCGACGCGCTCTCTGCCATTCAGAAGCCCGTGATCGAAGTCCACATTTCGAACGTGCATCGGCGCGAAGCGTTCCGCCATCACTCGTATGTCTCGGCGGTGGCGGAGGGGATCATCGTCGGTTGCGGTACGCAAGGCTATGTGCTCGCGCTCGAGCGAATGGCGACCCTCCTTAAGAATAGGGCGGCCAAATGAACATGCCAGCGAAGACGCCTGCGGACACGCCAATGAGCGCAAAAACGGCCGCGCAGGCCACTGCCGGATCCTATCTGGTCGGGCTGATCGGCGCGGGCATCGGCGGCTCGCTGAGCCCCGCGATGCATGAGGAAGAAGGCAGCCGGCTCGGCTTGCATTACGTGTACCGCCGCATCGACCTCGAAGCATTGAAGCTCGACGTATCGGCACTGCCAGAGTTGCTGCTTGCCGCCGAACGAATGGGATTCAACGGTCTGAACATTACCTACCCGTGCAAGCAGGCGGTCATTCCTCTACTCGACGAATTGTCCGACGATGCCCGCGCGCTCGGAGCCGTCAACACGGTGCTTTTCGAGGACGGCAAGCGCATCGGCTACAACACGGACTGGTCCGGCTTCGCCCGCGCGTTTCAACGCGGCCTGCCCGACGTCTCGCTCGAACGCGTCGTGCAACTGGGCGCGGGCGGCGCCGGCGCCGCGGTGGCGCATGCGGCGCTCGCCATGGGCGCACAAACGCTCACGCTGTTCGACGTCGATGCGGCGCGAGCCGCAGCGCTTGCCGCGGAATTGCAAAAACGTTTCGCAGACCGAACTGTCAGCGCGGGCGCGTCGACAGATGCTGCGCTCGGCGCAACGCTCGCCGCCGCGAACGGCCTCATTCACGCCACGCCCACCGGCATGGCCAAGCTGCCGGGCCTGCCGTTGCCGGCGCAATTGCTGCATCGCGATCTGTGGGTCGCGGACATCGTCTATTTCCCGATTCGCACGGCGCTATTGCAGGCAGCCGAAGCGCTCGGCTGCCGCACGTTGTCGGGCGGCGGCATGGCGGTGTACCAGGCAGTCGACGCCATGCGCATTTTCACGGGGCTGGAGCCCGATGCCGAGCGCGTCTATACGCATTTCCAGTCGCTGCTGGAACGCTAACCGGTAGCGCACGCCGGTAAATGACGGATACCTAATCAGTTAGAGGAGACAAACATCCCATGCCCCAACCGATCCAATCCAGCCCGGCGGACGCCCAGCGTCACCCCGGCGCCAATGCGGCCGCGAGCACGGCGCGCCGCTCGAACGCGCGTTATCAGATACTCGGGCTGCTCGCCGTCGGCACGATGATCAACTATCTGGACCGCACGGTGCTCGGCATTGCCGCGCCGCAGTTGACGAAGGAACTCGGCATCAACGCCGCGATGATGGGCCTGCTGTTTTCGGTGTTCTCGTGGAGCTACGTGGCCTCGCAGATTCCGGGCGGCCTTTTTCTCGACCGTTTCGGCAGCAAGCTGACCTATTTCCTCTCGATGACCTTCTGGTCCCTTTGCACGCTCGCGCAGGGACTCGTGCATGGCATTGCAGGGCTGTTCGTATTCCGTCTGGGTCTGGGCGTCTCCGAAGCACCGTGCTTTCCGACCAACAGCCGCGTGGTGGCGACCTGGTTCCCGCAGAGCGAACGCGCGATGGCGACGGGCACCTACACGGTCGGCGAATACATCGGTCTCGCGTTTTTCAGCCCGTTCCTGTTCATGCTGATGGGCGCATTCGGCTGGCGTTCGCTGTTCTATGTGGTTGGCGGCGTGGGGATCGTGTTCGGTCTTATCTGGTGGTTGCTGTATCGCGAACCGCGCGAGCATCCGTCGGCGAATCAGGCCGAGCTCGACTATATCGAAGCAGGCGGTGGTCTCACGCAACGGCACACCGGCGCCGCTGCAAGCAGCGCGGCAGCGCCCGCGAAAAGCGGCTTCGAATGGCGCACCATCGGCCGCCTGCTCAAGCATCGGCAACTGACGGGCATCTGTCTCGGCCAGTTCGCCGGCAACTCGACGCTCGTGTTCTTTCTCACCTGGTTCCCGACCTACCTCGCGACGGAACGCCATATGGGCTGGCTCAAGATCGGCTTCTTCGCGATCATGCCGTTCATTGCGGCTTCGATCGGCGTGATGTTCGGCGGGCTCTTTTCCGACTGGCTGCTGCGCCGCGGCAAGTCGCCGAACGTTGCGCGCAAGCTGCCGATCATCGCCGGTTTGCTGCTCGCGTCGACAATCATTCTCGCGAACTATGTGCAAAGCAACGTGGCGGTGATTGCCATCCTCTCCGTGGCGTTTTTCGCGCAAGGCATGGCGGCGCTCGGCTGGACCTTGGTATCGGACATCGCGCCTGAAGGCCTGCTCGGCGTGACCGGCGGCATCTTCAACTTCGCCGCGAATCTGGCCGGCATCGTGACGCCGCTCGTGGTGGGCTTCATCGTCGCGGCGACGGGGTCGTTTGTCGGCGCACTCGTGTTTATCGGCGTGATCGCGCTGATCGGCGCGCTGTCGTACATCTTCATTGTCGGCGACATCAAGCGGATCGTGCTGGTGGACTGAGCACGCGCTTTTAAGCAACAGCAAAAAGAAACGGGACGTGGCGCAGGCCACGTCCCGTTTTTCATCTGCTCGCGCTTCTAGTCTTCCTTGCGCACGAAACGCAGGACAGCGTCGACGATCATCGCGCGATGACGCGCGCGCAGTCTCGGATGCGACGGATCGCGTCCGAACGCCGTGCCGAACGTATGACGGTTGCCGATGCGATGAAAGCACAGCGAACTGATCAGCAGATGCAGGTCGATGGCGTCGATGTCGTTGCGAAATTGGCCGGCCGCGACGCCGCGCGCGAGCAGATCTTCGATCGTATGAATGACGGTGACATTGCGGCCTTTGAAGCTCTTCGACTGCTCGACATACTTCGCGCCGTTGATGTTCTCGATCGTCACGAGGCGCACGAAGTCGCGCTGGCGGTCGTGATAGTCGAAGGTGAATTCGACGAGCGCACGCATGCCCTCCACGGGGTCGAGCTCGCTGACATGCAGGTCCTGTTCGAGCGCGCGAATGTCGCCATACACCTTTTCGAGCACCGCCTGATACAGGCCTTCCTTGCTGCCGAAGTAGTAATACAGCATGCGCTTCGTGGTGTTCGTGCGCTCCGCGATTGCGTCGACGCGCGCGCCCGTCAGTCCCATTGCGGAGAACTCCTGCGTCGCGACGTCGAGGATATTGCGCTTCGTCTGCTCGGGATCGTACTTGCGGCGAGCGTCGGTACGTCGGACGTCGCTGCGTCCGTTGTCCTTACGCGGCGCGTCGGACGGGATGCCGTTGGTATCGGGCTCGGCGGCCTTGCTTCCCTTTTTCATTGTGTATTCGAGCTATGCGAGCTATTCGAGCGGCGGTGACGGCGCATTCTAGCATGCGAAAAAAGCGCTCCGCCGCGGGGTTTCGGGGCGTTAAACCTTGCGCCGGTCCGTATCCAGGCGGCCTCGAAGCACCTCGCCTGACGAGCGCACCTTAGCCGACGCCGCGAACCCGCCTGCGACGTGCGGCCAACGCATCGCGCGTCTGCATTGCGGTGTAAGTCAACTGGGCGGCGGCGAGACCGAGCGTGCCGTAGGCGGGCGTGAGGCCGAACGTGGCGAACGCCTCGGGCACCGGGCGCTCGCCCGCAATCGCCGCAGCCAGCAATTCGCCTGAGACGGTGGTCGGCGCCATGCCATGCCCGCCGAAGCCGACGGCGTGCCAGACGCCGTCCGCGCTGCGGCCGATTTGCGGCATCTTGTGACGCGCGTAGCTCATCAGGCCGCCCCACGCGTAATCGACGCGTACGTCGTGCAATTGCGGATACACCTTGAGCAGATCGCGCCGCAGTAAACGCGCGATGACTTCCGGCGCGCGATCGCGCACGGAGATGCGTCCGCCCCACAGAATGCGCGTATCCGGCAAAGGCCGGTAGTAGTCGAATGCGAAGCGGGTGTCGTAGACCGCTGCGCACGTGCCGATGGCTTCGTGCAGACGCGTGCCGAGCGGTTCGGTTGCCATCACGTAAGTGGCGATGGGCAGCACCGCGCGCTCCACTTTCGCATACACGTTGCGCGCATAGCCGCCGCCCGCCATCACAACGTGCCGCGCGTCGACGGCGCCGTGCGGCGTGTGCACGACGAAGCCCGCGCCGTCGCGCTGCAACCGCACGACAGGCGATTGCTCATGAATCCGCACGCCTGCATGGGCCACAGCGCTGGCCACGCCGAGCACATACTTCAGAGGGTGAAAGTGAAACGCGTTGCGCTCGAAGAGGCCGCCGTGATAACGGCGCGTCTTTAATTGTGAGGCAAGCTGGTCTGCTGGCAGCGGTTCCCAGTGGACGCCGAACGAATCGCGCATCAGGCGCCGCTGTGTTTCGAGCCGCGCCGGTTCGTCGAACCAGTTCGCGAGAATCACGCCGGCGTCGGTCGCGTCGCAATCGATGCGATAACGCGCGATGCGTGCCCGCATCAGATTGACGGCGTCGACCGTGAGCCCGTATAGCTCGCGCGCGCGAGCCGCGCCTAGCGTCCTCAGCAGATCCGCGCAATCGAGGCTGTAGCCGCCGAACACAAAGCCGCCGTTGCGCCCCGATGCGCCGAAACCGACTTGCTTCGCTTCGAGCACCGCGACGTTCGCGAGGCCGCGCTCGGCGAGTCCCAAAGCCGTGGAGAGCCCCGCAAGGCCGCCACCGACGATGCAAACATCGACGCTATGCCGCCCGGCAAGCGGCGCGTAAGCAGACGGGCGAGTGACTGTGGCTTCGTAGAAACTTTCCATGACGGCTAGCGTAGCGGCAATTGCGTCCGCACGCAAAGCCGCTTGCTGCCGCTGCGTGTTATCGGCCCCAGCGCAGCACGAGCGGGTCGAGCCGCCGCGCGATTTTCAGCAAGCCTTCGCGCGTGGCGGGGTGCATCGCCGGCAAGGGATGACGCACCGCGTCCGAGCGGATCACGCCGCCTTCCTTCATCAACGCCTTGCACGAAGCAAGACCCCCCTGGCGGTTTTCATAGTTGATGAGCGGCAGCCACTGCTGATAGTGCGCGGCGGCGGCTTCGGTGTCGCCTGCGGCATAGGCGTCGACGATCAGACGGATGCCGTCCGCGTAACCGCCGCCCGTCATCGAACCCGTTGCGCCCGCATCGAGATCGGCCATCAGCGTGATGGCTTCCTCGCCGTCCCACGGCCCGACAATCGCCTCGCCGCCCAGCTGGATCAGTTCGCGCAGCTTGTTTGCCGCTTGCGGCACTTCGATCTTGAAGTACGACACATGTTCGATCTCGCGTGCCATGCGTGCCAGAAACGGCGCGGACAGCGGCGTGCCGCTGACCGGCGCGTCCTGAATCATGATCGGAATGTCGATCGCATCGGACACCGTGCGATAAAACTCCTCGATGCCGCGCTCGCCGATTCGGATCGTGGCGCCGTGATAGGGCGGCATGATCATGACCATTGCGGCTCCAGCCTCCTGCGCACGGCGGCTACGTTGTGCGCATTGATGCGAGCTGAAATGCGTCGTGGTGACGATCACAGGCACGCGGCCGGCGACGTGCTCGAGCACGACGTGCATCAGTGTGTTGCGCTCGTCGTCGGACAGGGCGAACTGCTCGGAGAAGTTCGCCAGAATGCACAGACCGTTCGAGCCCGCATCGATCATGAAGTCGATGCAGCGCTTCTGGCCTTCCAGGTCCAGCTGGCCGGATTCGTCGAAAATGGTGGGGGCAACGGGAAACACGCCGCGCATCGCGGCGGCAGGGCTGTTTTGGCTCATGATTCAGGCTCTTTTCGGATGTAATAGGGCAGAGTGAATGTCTCCAGCGCCGACTATACGGCGCCGCCGCGCGCAGGTATATTGAATTGTTTCCATCCAGTGATCGCTTTTGCGACTCACCGCGGCATTCATGAAAAACACTCTGAACGTTCTGCTGGGCAAACTGCGCATGAAGCAGCTTCAGTTGCTGATCGCGCTCGACGATCAAAAGTCGCTGCACAAAGCGGCGGGCCTGATGGCGATGACGCAATCGGCCGCCAGCAAGGCGTTGCACGAACTCGAATCGATGTTCGAGGCGCCGCTTTTCGAGCGCTCGAAAAGCGGCATGATTCCGAATCAGCTGGGCCATTGCGCGATCCGCTACGCGCGCCTTGTCGCGACGGATCTCACGGCACTATGCCAGGACGTGGCCGAAATACGTTCGGGGCGCGGCGGCCGCCTTGCGATCGGCGCCATCATGGGCGCCATTGCGCAATGCGTGATTCCCGCGGTCAATCGGCTGCACGCCGGCTATCCGAACCTGTCGATCGAAGTGGTGGAAGACACGAGCGCGCGCATGCTTGCGCAACTCGACGACGGCCGGCTCGATCTCGTGATCGGCCGAGCCGCAGTGGCTGCCGATCCGTCGAAGTATCAGTATCACCCGCTTGCGGATGAGCCGTTGTCGGTAGTGGTGGGCTATGGCCACCCGCCGTTGCCGAAAAAAGAGGTGAAACTTGCCGATCTCGCCGATCACCGCTGGGTGATGTATCCGTCACATATGCCGCTGCACGCGCTGCTCGAACGCGAAATGGATCTCGCGGGACTCTCCATGCCGGACAACCCCATTTCCACGGCGTCCACTTTCGTGACGGTCGCGCTTTTGCAAAGCAGGGCGGACCTCGTGTCGTTGTTGCCGACCGCCATTGCGGACATGTTCATTCGGCAAAAAATGCTGCGCCGCGTACCGGTGAGACTCAAGTCGCCTTCGCAAACTTTCGGCGTGGTGACGCGTAAGGGCGGCGTGTTGTCGCCGCCGGCCGGGCGTTTCGTGGAATTGCTGCGGCAGCACACGCCAAGCGATCATAGGGTGCGCCCGGCGCGGCAGCAGGCGACCCGAAAGGCGCAATCCGCCCAAGCCGTCACGAAGCGAAAAACTGCCTGACCCCGCGGTTTCTGGAGCGCATGGCAGACGTCGAATATCGCACGGTAATTCGCAGTTTGCTATGTCCTCGCGACGAGTGTTGTAGCGGCGACACTGGGGTTTAACCGAACCAAATGCGTCTTCACGTCCGCGCTACACTGCTTAAAGGGTGCCGGATTTACGAGGCTGGCGCCCGTCCGGGGAGAGCAGTCATGAATCGGCCTTCGGTTCGGTTTCCGCTTCGCGCCACCAGCACCACGTCGGCGCGCAAGTGGTTCAAATGGACGCTAGTGGCGGCCTTGTTGCTGGGCCTCGCGTGGCTGGTACGGCTGTGTCAGCTCGAAATAGAAACGTCCCGGCTGCAGGCGCACTATCTGTCCGAACTCACCCGCGACGTCGGCTTTGCGGTGGATGACGGTCCGAGTCATTCCATCCGTTTTCCGGAAGCCGAAAAAGGCCCTTACGACACGCGCCTCGGTTATGCGCTGCTGCCGTCCATCCAGCAACGTCTCTTGCAGCGCGGCTTCGAAATCACCGCACAGGCGCGCGATTCGGAACGCATGCTCTCGTTGGCCGACGGAGGTCTTTTTCTGCCGTATGCCGAGAAAGACCAGGCCGGCTTGCAACTTTTCGACGGCACCGGCGCCCCGCTTTTCAGCGCCAGCTTTCCGGGCCGCGCTTATGGCAGCTTCGAGGCGATTCCGCCTGTCATCGTCAACTCGCTGCTCTTTATAGAAGACCGTTATCTGCTCGATCCGAATCAGCCGAACCGCAATCCGGCTATCGACTGGGGGCGCTTCAGCCGCGCGCTCGCGGACCAGGGCGCGCGCCTATTCAATCATCATCAGGCGACGCCCGGCGGCAGCACGCTCGCCACGCAGATCGAAAAATTCCGCCACTCGGCAGGCGGCCGCACGGCCACGCCGCCGGAAAAGCTGCGGCAAATCGCGTCGGCTTCGGTGCGCGCCTATTTGAACGGGCCGCAAACCATGCCTGCGCGTCAGCAGATCGTCGTGCATTATCTGAATTCGGTGCCGCTTGCCGCGCAACCTGGCATCGGCGAGATCAACGGCATGGGCGACGGTCTAGCCGCATGGTATGGGCGCGATTTCGCGGACGTGAACCGCATACTGGCCGCGCCCGCCAGTGCGGAGAATCTGCCGGAGCAGGGCGAGGCGTTCCGCCAGGTGCTCTCGCTGATGATCGCGCAGCGCGCGCCATCGTATTTCCTGCACCGCGGCTATCCCGAACTGGAGCGGCTGACCGACAGCTATCTGCGCCTGCTCGCGAACGGCGGCGTGATCTCGGCCGGGCTGCGCGATGCGGCGCTTGCCGCGAACGTGCAATTGCATCGCATACCTAAACGCGCAGAAAGCGCCAGCTCATTCGTATCGCGCAAGGCCGTCACGTCGATGCGCTCCAACCTGCTCGCGGCCCTCGGCATTCCGAGCTTCTACGAACTCGACCGGCTGGATCTGCAAGCCACCGGTACGCTCAATAACGCGGTGCAACAGGCAGTAAGCGAACGGCTTGCCGCAGCCGCCACGCGCGACGGCGCGAAAGCCGCAGGTCTCGTCGGCTTCGAAATGCTGCGCGCCTCGGACGATCCATCGAAAATCGCCTACAGCTTTACGCTGTTCGAGCGGCGCGACGGCGCGAACCTGGTGCGCGTGCAGACAGACAGCGTGAACCAGCCGTTCGACATTAACTCCGGCGCACGACTGAACCTCGGTTCCACTGCAAAACTGCGCACCGTAGTGACGTATCTGCAGATCGTGTCTCAACTGCACGACCGTTATGCTGCCCGCAGCGCGGCGGAACTCAAAGCGATCAAGCCCGATCCGAACGACCAGTTGACGCGTTGGGCGCTCGGCTATCTGTCGCATACGCAGGAGCGTTCGTTGCAAGCCATGCTCGATGCAGCGGTGGAACGCAAATACTCGGCGAATCCGGGCGAGACCTTCTACACGGGCGGCGGCGCGCAGACCTTCAACAACTTCGAATCCGACGACAACAGCCGCATTCTGACTGTGCGCCGCGCGTTCCAGCATTCGGTGAATCTCGTATTCGTGCGGCTGATGCGCGACATCGTCCACTATGAGATGGTGCAGACCACCGGTCCTTCGTCGCAATGGCTGAGCGACCCGGCGATCCGCAAGATGTACCTGACGCGGTTTGCCGATCAGGAAAGCCGCGTCTACATGAATCGCTTCTACGCGAAGTATCACGGCAAGACGCGTGACCAGGCCCTCGCGTTGTTGCTGCTGGGCGTGCGCAAATCGCCGCCGAAAGTGGCCACCGTGTTGCGCAGCGTCGCGCCGGACGAGTCGAATGCATGGTTCAACGCGAAGATGCGGGCGGCGCTGAAAAATACGCCGGCCGCCTCGGTGCTCGACGACGAGGACCTCGCGAAGCTCTACGCCAAATACGGAATCGACCGCTTCAATCTGAACGACCGCGGGTATATCGCGAGCGTGCATCCGCTGGAATTGTGGGCGCTCAATTATCTGCGCGAGCATCCGGACGCCACGCTCAGCGAAATCGAGAACGCGAGCAGCGACGTGCGCCTGCAAAGCTACTCGTGGCTCTTCAAGACGCGCTACCACGCAACGCAGGATCGCCGCATCAAACGCATGGTCGAATTGCGCGCGTACGAGGCAATCGGCAAATCGTGGCAGGCGCTCGGCTATCCGTTCACGACGCTCACGCCTTCGTATGCCGCGGCAATCGGTGCGTCGGGCGACAGGCCCGCGGCGCTCGCGCAACTGATCGGCCTGATTGCCAACGACGGCAACAAGGTGCCGACCGAAAGCCTCACGCAACTCGACTTCGCGAAAGACACGCCGTACGAAACGCATTTCCGGCGCGCGGCAGCCGCGCCGCAACAGCAGCTCTCGCCGGAAATCGCGGGAACAGTGAAGGGCATGCTGCGCGACGTGGTGACGGGCGGCACGGCGCGGCGTCTCGCGCAAGGCATGACGTTTCCCGACGGCCGCACCATGGACGTGTACGGCAAGACGGGCACGGGCGATCAGCGTTTCAACGTATTCGCCAAAGGCGCGCGGCTTATCGAGTCACGCAAGGTGAACCGCAGCGCGACCTTCGTGTTTGCTATCGGCGACCGCTTTTACGGCACGCTGACGGCGTGGGTGCACGAACCGTATGCGGCGCACTATGAATTCACGAGTGCGCTTTCCGTCCAATTGCTGAAGTCGATGGCGCCGGTGTTGCAGCCGCTACTGGAATCTCAGCCTGCCAGGACTGCCTCGGTGGCTGCGACCAGGGTTGCTGCGCAATAAGGCGCCGCTGTCCGTTGTGAATCAATAGGCCGGCTCGGTCGCCGGCTTCAGAAAGAGTTCATGCACCGGTGCGAAGTGCGCATAGAGCGGCAGGATCGCGCCGCCCATGGCACGCGCGTCCGCGCCGATTGCCCCTTCCAATAGTTGCGGACGCACCATTCCTTCCCACTCGAACCGGTCGAGCACGCGCTCCGTGCGGCGAATGATTTCGCGCACCATTTGCCGGTCGAGCTCGCCGTCGATCACTACCGCTTCGAGATCGAGCAACGCGGCCGCATTGATGAGCGCGCTGGCAATCGCCGGACATGCGCTGTCGAGCCATTCCTCGGTATGCCGCCACATGTCCGGCAACAGCGCGCGATGATCGTGCGCGGCGGCGGGCGGTTTGCCTGCTTCGCTCAGCAGACGTTCCAGCACGAAGCCCGACGCCGCATGCAGCAGTTGCCGCGCGGGCTTGCGTGCGCTGCTTTCGCGCAGCGGAATCGAGCCGACTGCGCCGGCGTTATCGTGCGGACCGCCATGCAAGCGGCCGTCGATGACAAGTCCGCCGCCGATAAAGGTGCCGACGAACAGATACAGGAAATTGTGGATGCCGCGGCCCTGGCCCATGACGAGTTCGGCGGCACAGGCTGCGGTGGTGTCCTTTGCAAATTCCACCGGCAGGCCCGTCATGGTCGCGATACGCGAGCGCAGGTCGATTTCATACCATGCGTCGAGCGCGTCGGGCGGCGCGCCGAGGAAGTCGCGCCATCCGCCGAGCCAGAGCGGCGCGGCCACGCCAACGCCGACTACCTTGCTCGCGTTCTCACCGAGCGTCTGATTGACGCGCGCGAGCTTGCTTTCCAGCGCGGGAAAGAGCGTGCGCGGATCGGGGTAAGGGTATTCGAACACGTCGCGGCAGACGACGCGGCCCGCGAAATCCATCGCCAGCACGTCGAGACTGCGGCGCCCCACCTTGATGCCGATCGTGTAGGCGCCGTCTGCGCGCAACGCAATGGGCACCGACGGCTGGCCGATCCGTCCGCGCACACGAGCCTGCTTTTCCAGCAGGCCGTCGTCGATCAGACGATCGACGATCATCGACACGGTCTGCATCGACAGACGCGTGAGGCGGCCCACGTCGGCTTTAGGCAGCGGCCCATGCAAACGGATCGCCTGCAGCACGATGCGTTCGTTGAATTGCCGCATGCCGACCTGGTTGGAGCCGACGGTGCGTTTGAGCGACGGGCGCATGCCCGTGGTATCCATGGTCGCGGGTCCCTCAGTGAAGTGACTGCATCATGCAATCGCCTTGACGTCGGCTTCTTTTGCACCCGTCATGATCGCAACGGCCTCCGACATGTGCACGTCTTTCGTATTGACAAGCGCGGCGCGCCGGCCGAGGCGCTGAATGTGAATGCGGTCCGCGACCTCGAACACATGGGGCATATTGTGACTGATGAGAATGACGGGCAGTCCCCGGTCGCGCACACGGCGAATCAGTTCGAGCACCATGTTGCCTTCCTTCACGCCGAGCGCGGCGGTCGGCTCGTCGAGAATCACGACATGCCGCGCGAACGCCGCGCTACGCGCGACGGCGACGCCTTGACGCTGACCGCCGGAAAGAGTTTCGACGGCCTGGCGCATCGAGCGAATGCCGATCTGCAGATCCTTCATATGCGCAGTCGCTTCTTCGAGCATGCGGCGTTTGTCGATCATCTTGAAGATCGAGCCGCGCCAGCCGGGCTTCAGCAATTCGCGCGCGAGAAAGAGGTTTTCGGCGATGCTCATGGCCGGCGCGACCGCGAGTTCCTGATATACCGTTTCGATGCCTTGCGCGCGCGCATCGAGCGGGCTGCGGAATTTGACGGGCTTACCGTCGAGCAGGATGTCGCCTTCGTCAGGAACGGTCGCGCCCGAAAGCGCCTTGATCAACGACGATTTGCCTGCGCCGTTGTCTCCAATCACAGCGAGAATTTCGCCGGGCAGCACCTCGAAGTCACAGCCGTCGAGTGCAGTGACGTTGCCATAACGTTTGACGAGCCCACGCGCCTGGAGAACCGGCTGCGGGGCAGAAGCGGAAGTTGTTGTCGACATGACGGGCTCCTGTCAGCCTGAGCGGGCGCCTGGTGTCGTCCAGACACGCTCGCTCGGGCCGCATGCAAGATGGTTGCGGTCCAGTGCTTAACCGCGGCGATGAGAAAGTTTGTCCGCGGCCACCGCGAGAATCACCAGCATGCCGGTAATCAACACCTGGTAGACCGAAGAAACGCCGATGAGAGTCAGGCCGTTGCGAAACACGCCGACAATCAGCGCGCCGAGCAGCGTGCCGGAGATCGAACCGCGTCCGCCGAAAAGACTGGTGCCGCCGAGCACCACCGCGGTGATGCTGTCGAGATTCTCCGTCTGGCCTGCTTGCGGGTCGCCCACGCCGGTACGCGATACCGACAGCAGCGCTGCAATGCCGTAGATCGCGCCCGCCAGCGTGTAGACGGTCAACAGTATTTTCTGCGACGACAAACCCATCAGCCGCGCGGCCTCGGCGTTATTGCCGAGCGCATACAGGTGCCGTCCGGGGACCGTGTCGCGCAACACGAACCATGTGGCCAGATACATCAGCAAGGTGAGGACCGTGCCGTAGGTGACATCGGCGGGACCGAGCTTGAACGTGTTGCCGAAGAACATGATGGCGTCCGGCAGATTCGACACGCTTTCCGCATTCGAATAGATCTGCGTCAGCGCGAACGCAATGTTCAGCGTGCCGAGCGTGACGATAAATGCCGGCAGCTTGATGCGCGTGATCAGCACGCCGTTCAGTACGCCGAACAATGTGCTTGCGCCGATGCCGCACAGAATCGCGACGACGGGCGGCAGGCCCAGCGTGACGGCGAACTTCGTCATGATGATGGAGCCGAACGCCATCACCATGCCGCACGAAAGATCGATGCCGCCTGTCAGCACGATCAGTGTCTGACCGATTGCGATGACCGCGACGACCATCGTCTGCTGCAGGATCAGCGAGAGGTTCTGGAACGAGAGAAACCGGTTGCTCTGCGAAATAAAAAATGCGCAGGCCAGTACGAGCGCAACGAGCGGCCCGGCTTCGGCGAGCGAGGGCAGGCGGTCTGAAAAATGGCGCTGATGGCCTGCGGGTGCGGATGGAGTCGACATGATGGATGTCCTCGAGACAGGAGCGTAGCCGTTGCCACGCGGCGAAACATACGGCGGCCCGGCACGCGGGCCGCCATACAATGCGCGTTACTTGTTGCCCCAGCAGTTGTCGAGGCCGAATTTGGTGTCCTTGCTGTCGATGCCGGACATCGGTTTGTCCGTGATCAGCGTCACGCCCGTGTCCTGGTAGCCCGACACCTTCTTGCCGGTCTTCGCGTAATCGACGCCGGCCGTCACGCCGAGCGACGCCATTTTCAACGGATACTGCTGTGAGGTTGCCGCAATCGCACCGGCCTTCACATTGCGCACGCCTTCACAGCCGCCGTCGATCGAGACGATCATCACGCTCTTGTCCTTGCCCGCTGCTTTCAGCGCGCGGTACGCGCCCGCAGCCGCCGGTTCGTTGATCGTGTAGACGACGTTGATGTCCGACGCTTTCTGCAGACAGTTCTCCATCGCCGTCTGCCCCTTTGCCTGATCCCCGCGCGTGTCCTGGCTGCAGACGATGGACGGGTCGCCTTCTTTCACGCCGAAGCCTTCGAGAAAGCCGTTATGGCGCAGCACGCCGACCGATACGCCAGGCGCAAGGTCGAGCGTTGCGATCTTTGCAGGCTTGCCGTTCAGCGCGGCCTTCGCGTATTTGCCGATCAGCACGCCGGCTTTGAAGTTGTCGGTGGCGAAGAGGGCGTCGGTGGCGTCTTGCGGATCCGTCGGCGTGTCGAGCGCGACGACCATCACGCCGGCAGCGCGCGCTTTCTTGATGCTCGGCACGATTGCCTTCGTGTCGCTCGGCGTGATCAGAATCGCTTTGGCGCCCGCCGTCATCATGTTTTCGATCGCAGTGACCTGGCTCGCGTTATCGCCGTCGAACCGGCCCGCAGCGGTCATCAGTTTCGCGCCGTCTTTCGACGCGGCGGCTTCGGCGCCTTGCTTCATCTTCACGAAGAACGGGTTAGTGTCGGTCTTCGTGATGAGGCCGACGACCGGCTGGTCGGCTGCCTGGCTCGCGCTCGCGCACCAGAGCGCCGAGGCCGCGACGCACAGCGAGACAATCTTCCTGGTGGCAGGAACCCTGCGGGAATTCAGATTCATGGGACGCTCCTCCGATTATTGGCAATGACGTTTTTGAACTGCTGGGCGGTGGCACACGCGAACGCTGCGCGGGCGCAACCTGGATCGCGGCCGATTCGGACAGATAACGCAAGACCGAAAGACGCCGCCTAAATCACTTTGGTTGATTTAGTACAGCAGGCGCGGCGCAGCTCGTCAAGGAAACTCGTCGGCGAGCGTGTGAGTGCAGCGAACCATGCGCAAGTGCGCAAAGCCTTATGGAGCAGGGCTGTCAGCCGCTAGTGCGATGCAGCGCGCGGCGCCGCGGATTGGGGAAAGTCCTGGCTGAGGTGAAAGTCGCGTGAAAGGCAAGCGGCATACGTTGGCCCGCCGGATCACACTTTCTGGCCGTCTTTGAAAGCGGGCAGTGCGCCCGAGTCTCAGCGTGAACGCGGCAGGTCAGTCGACGCTCGCACCACCAGTTTTGGGGCCGACGAAATGCGCATCGGCACTTTGGTCTTGCCGCGCCGCGCGTGTCCATACGACGACTCGACCAGTTCGCGCAGCAGCGACACCGCGAGCCCGGCCGCTTCGACGGTCGGCACGGCGACGGTGGTCAATGCGGGCCGCGAATCGCGCGCGAGCTGAATATCGGTGATGCCGATCACGGAGAGATCTGTCGGGACCGAGAGGCCCAGGTCCGCGGCCGCATGCATCGCGCCGAGAGCGGGCAGGTCGTTGGTCGCGAAGATGGCGGTGAGTTGCGGATCGGCTTCGAGCAACGCGCGCGCCGCGGTATAGCCGCCGTGGATCGTATCCGCTGCATGTTTGACGCGGTTTTTTCGCACGCCGGCCGCGCGCAGCGCGTCGACGAAACCCTCGTAACGTGTGGCATGGATGCCCGACACCTTGCTGCCGACAATCGCCCCAATCCGCCGATGTCCCAGTTCGAGCAGATGCTTGCCTGCCAACTCGCCGGCAAGACGAAAATCCACGGCGACACAGGGCAGTCCCGGCGGCTCGTTGGGCCGCTCCCACATGCACAAAACTACCGGCGTGCCGCGTGATTCGGTGACGTGAAGGTCGGCGAAGTGCAGGTTGGCGTTCGTCACGAGCACGCCTTCCGACAGCGTGCCGGCAATCTGATCCAGGTACGCGCGGCCGGTCGCGGGATCATCGTTAGTATTGCAGATGATCACGAAGTTGCCGCTCGCGCGCGCCGCGCGTTCGACGGCGAGCGCGAACTCCGGATAGAACGGATTGGCGATGCTCGATACCATCAGGGCGAGCGTGGGCGCGCGGCCTTCGGCCAGCGCGCGGGCCGCAAGATGCGGCCGGTAGCCGAGGGCATCCACGGCTTCCAGCACGCGCTGGCGCGTCGTCTCTCCCACGCGGCCGCGATTGCGCAGCACGTTGGATACGGTGGCGGGCGTGACGCCGGCATGGCGCGCGACTTCGCTAAGTGTGGGCATGTCTCTTCATTATTTGGGATGGTTACCCGGCATTTGCATCAAAGCACAAGGCGCGGCACCATCTGTCGCACAGACAAAACGACATGGAGACAGGCAGGGACCGACGATCGCATGCGATCGATTTTTTCGGTCACGCTGATTAAGCGCTTAATCTCCATCGTCGAGCCGATTAAATCACGGAGTCGATGCAATGGCGAGCATTTCGTTAAGAGGCGTGCAGAAAGCGTATGGCGACGGCGCGCCGGTGATTCGCGACGTCGATCTGGACATCGGCGAAAACGAATTCTGCGTTTTTCTCGGACCCTCCGGCTGCGGCAAGTCCACATTGCTGCGCATGATTGCCGGACTCGAGGATGTGACCGACGGCGACCTATCCATCGGCGGCAAGATCATGAACGACGTGCCGGCGGCACAGCGCGGCGTGGCGATGGTGTTTCAGAGCTACGCGCTCTTTCCGCACATGACCGTGTTCGAGAACATGGCATTCGGACTGAAGCTCGCCAAAACGTCGAAGGAAGAAATCGAGCGCAAGGTGCAGGAAGCCGCGCGCATTTTGCAACTGGAAGCGCTGCTCGAACGCAAACCGAAAGCCTTGTCCGGCGGTCAGCGTCAACGCGTTGCAATCGGCCGCGCAATCGTGCGCGAACCCGGCGTGTTTCTGTTCGACGAACCGCTCTCCAATCTCGACGCCACACTGCGCGGGCAGACTCGCATTGAAATCGCGCGTCTGCATAAGCAGTTTGCGAAGGCGAGCGTGGTGTATGTCACGCACGATCAGATCGAGGCCATGACGCTCGCGGACAAGATCGTGTTGCTGCACGCGGGCAAAGATACCGAGCGTTACGGCAGCATCGCGCAGATCGGCGCGCCGCTCGAGTTGTACCACCGTCCGAAGAGCCGCTTTGTGGCCGGCTTTATCGGTTCGCCGCGTATGAACTTTTTGCCGGGACGCGTTGCTTCGGTCGACCCGCAAGGCGTGATCGTCACCCTTGATGCCACGCAGGAAAACGTGCGTGTGCCGGTGGACGGCGCCGCGCTCGAGGTGGCTCAAGCCGTCACGCTGGGCGTGCGGCCCGAGCACCTCGAATTCGTTCAGACCTCGGCTTCTCACGATGACGCAGTGCTCACACGTACCGTCTCGCTTGTCGAACAGCTCGGCGAACACAGCTATGTGCATCTCGATCAGCCCGGCGGCGCCGCGCTGATCGCGAAAGCGCCGGGCAATACGCACCTCGCGCCGGGGGACCGCGCGCACCTGCGCGTGCCCCGCCACGCCACGCATTTGTTTACCGAAGACGGCTTTGCCGCCGCTTCGCTCGAATCCGTCGAACACTACGCCTAAAGGACATTCGGATGCGCCTTGGAGTCTGCTATTACCCGGAACACTGGCCAGAGTCGATGTGGGAAGACGACGCGCGCCGGATGAAAGCACTCGGCATCGAGCAGGTGCGCATTGCCGAGTTCGCGTGGAGCCGCATCGAACCGACGCCCGGCGAATACGATTGGGCGTGGCTCGATCGCGCGATCGACGTGCTCGGCGCAGCCGGTTTGAAGGTCGTGATGTGCACGCCGACCGCGACGCCGCCCAAGTGGCTGATCGACCGTCATCCGGACATCTTGCCGATCGGCGCCGATGGCCGCCCGCGCGCGTTCGGTTCGCGACGCCATTATGATTTTTCGTCGCCGTCGTACTTCGCGGCTTCGCAGAAGATCTGCACGGCGATTGCAGAGCGTTACGGCAAGCACCCGGCCGTGGCTTACTGGCAGACCGATAATGAGTTCGGTTGCCATCACACGGTGGTCAGCTATTCACCGGCAGCGGTGGGGCGTTTTCGCGAGTGGCTGAAGGCGCGCTATAAAACGGTCGACGCATTGAACCGTGCGTGGGGTACCGTTTTCTGGAGCATGGAGTACCGCGGCTTCGACGAAATCGACGCGCCGGTTGCTACGGTTACCGAAGCGCATCCTTCGCACCGGCTCGACTACCGGCGTTTTGCGTCGGACGAAGTGGCGCGCTATAACCGCATGCAGGTCGAGATCATCCGCGCTCATTCGCCGGGACGCCCGGTCGCGCACAACTTCATGCAGCTTTTCACCGAGTTCGATCACTACAAGGTGGCGGCCGATCTCGACGTCGCTGCCTGGGACAGCTATCCGCTCGGCGCACTGGAAGAGCAATGGTTCGCGCCCGAAGTGAAGGCGCGCTGGCTACGCAGCGGTCACCCCGACTTTGCGTCGTTCAATCACGACGTGTATCGCGGCATGTCGAAGCTGCCGTTCTGGGTCATGGAGCAGCAGCCGGGCCCGGTGAACTGGGCCATGTGGAATCCCGCGCCGCTGCCGGGCATGGTGCGTTTGTGGAGCTGGGAGGCGTTCGCGCACGGCGCGGGCTGTGTGTCGTATTTCCGCTGGCGTCAGGCGCCGTTCGCGCAGGAGCAGATGCATGCGGGTCTGAATACGCCCGATAATCGCCTCGACGTGGGGGGGAGCGAAGCGTCGCAAGTGGCCGAAGAAATCGGTACCGTGCTCGCGGCAAACGCCGATGCGGACGCGGTCATCCGTTCGAAGGTTGCGCTCGTCTACGACTACGAAGCGAAGTGGCTGTTCGAGATTCATCCGCAGGGCGCGGATTTTCATTACCCGCGCTTTGCCTTCGAGTACTACTCGGCGCTGCGCGCGCTAGGCCTCGATGTCGATGTCGTGCCGGTCGACGCGCCGCTCGACGGCTACAGCCTGATCGTCGTGCCGCCGCTGCCGGTTGTGCCGACGGAGCTTGCAGCGCGTCTTGCACGCTCGGGCGCGCAGGTCGTCGTCGGTCCACGCAGCGGTTCGAAGACGCCGGACTTGCAGATTCCGGCGAACCTTCCGCCGGGCGCGCTCGCCGATGTGTTACCGCTGCGCGTATGGCGCGTCGAATCGATGCGGCCTAACGTGACCGAAGCCGTGCATCTTGCCGGTGTGCAGGACTCGGGCTCGGGGCATGGCGTCGCACGGCACTGGCGCGATTTCGTCGAAAGTCACGACGCGAATCCGCTCGACGTGCTCGCGCGTTTCGCCGACGGGCACCCGGCGTATGTGCGAAGCGGTGCGTTTCACTACTTCGCGAGCCTCTTCGACGATGCATTGACGGTGCGGCTCTTTGCGCAAATCGCGCAGCAGGCGGGCATCGAGACGATAGCGCTTGGCGATAGCGTGCGTATCAGCCGGCGCGGTGCGCTGAGCTACGTGTTCAACTACGGCGAGTCCACCCACACCATTGCCGGCGTAGCAGACGACGCGTTCGTGATTGGCTCGCGTGAGGTGGAACCGCAGGGCGTGGCAGTGTATCGATCGAAATGACCAGCGCGGGTAGCACGGCGGTTGGCAAGCCGGAATTCCATGCAGTAACGACAACGACGCAAAATCAAGGAATAAAGGAGACAGGTAGCATGAAAATGAAACCACGCAAGGTTCTGCTGACACTCGCGCTCGCTGCGGCTGCGCTTGGAACGTCCGCCGTGAGCACTGCGCAGGCCGGCACGTTGACCGCCAACATTGCGTTCAAGGGTGCAAGCCAGCGCGCGGTCTGGCAGTCGGTCGTGGACGACTTCAAGAAGGCGCATCCCGGCATCGACGTGAAGGTGTCGTTTATCGACGAAGAAGCGTACAAAGTGCAATTGCCCGGCTGGCTCTCGACGGTCGCTCCGGATATCGTCAACTGGCATGACGGCGAGCGCATGGCCTATTACGCGCAGCGCGGCCTCTTCGAAGACCTGAGCGGGGACTGGGCGAAGAACGGCTGGAACGACATGTATGCGTCGACGAAGGAAGCGTCCTCGTATAAGGGCAAGCAATATGCCGCGCCCACCGTGTACTACTCGTGGGGTATGTTCTATCGCAAGGATCTGTTCCAGAAAGTCGGCATTTCAGGCGAACCGACAACGTGGGACCAATTTCTCGACGACTGCAAGAAGCTGAAGGCCGCCGGCATTGCGCCGATTGCCGTGGCCGGCCGCGATGCATGGACGCTCGCCGGCTGGTTCGACTACCTCGACTTGCGTCTGAACGGCAATGCATTCCACCAGAAGCTGATGGCGGGCGAGATTGCGTATACCGATCCGCGCGTGAAGAAGGTTTATACGACGTGGAAGCAACTGATCGACGCAGGTTATTTCATCGACAATTCGCTCTCCTACGATCTTGATGCAGTGCAGCCGTTCCTGTTCCAGGGCAAGGCCGCCATGATGCTGATGGGCACGTTCATTACCGGAGGCTTTCCGGCAAACGTGAAGCCTGAAATGGGCTACTTCCAGTTCCCCATTATCGACGCGAATGTGCCGACTGCCGAAGACGGGCCGGTCGAATCGCTGCATATCCCGTCGAAAGCAAAAAACAAGGCGGACGCTCATACGTTCCTCGCGTTCGTCGAGACGCCGGAGATCGGTGCGAAGCTGGCCACGGGGCTTGGCTCGCTGTCGGCGAACAGCAAGTCGCCGGAGCCGGAAGATCCCATTTCGAAGATCGGCTTCCAGATTCTCGCGAATACGAAGGGCGGCATTGCGCAGTTCTACGATCGCGACATGACGAAGGAAATGGCCGATGAAGGCATGAAGGGGATGCAGCAGTTCATCTCCGATCCGTCGAAACTGGACAGCGTGCTCGCGCAGCTTGAGCAGACGCGCAAGCGGATCTATAAGAAGTAAGGAAGGGGACGGTCGCGAGGCCGTCTACTGTTGTTTCCGCTGGAGGATTATCTTGTCGCATTCCGTTACCCGTCACACAGTGGGCGGATCCGTTGAACCAGGCGGTACGGGCTTGCCCGCCTCGGGCGGCGCGGCGGGTGCACATGCGCCCAATGCGCGTGCGCGTGGGCGCCGTCCTTCGCCCACGGCGCGGCGCCAACGGCGTGCCGCGTTTCTGTTTCTCGCACCCGCCTGCGTGATGGTGGCCGTTTATGTGATCTGGCCGATCCTCTCGACAATACGCCTGAGCTTCTTCAACTGGGACGGCATGACGGAGCCGACGTTCGTCGGCCTCGCCAATTACGTCGAGCTCTTCAATGCGCAGACCTTCTACACGGCGCTGAAGAACAACCTGATCTGGCTGCTGCTGTTCCTGCTCGCGCCGCCGATGGGACTCGCCGTCGCGCTGTATCTGAACCAGGCGGTGGCCGGCATTCGCATCGTCAAATCGCTTTTCTTTGCACCGTTCGTATTGTCGGGCGTAGTCGTCGGACTGATCTTCTCGTGGTTCTACGACCCGACCTTCGGCCTGCTCGCGATGATTCTCGGCCACGGCGTGCCGGTACTCGGCGATCCGCGCTATGCGACCCTCGGCATCGTATTCGCCGCACTGTGGCCGCAAACCGCCTATTGCATGATTCTTTATCTGACCGGTCTCACGTCGCTCAATGCCGAGCAGATCGAGGCGGCGCGCATGGAAGGCGCGCGCGGCTGGTCAATGCTGTGGCACGTCATTCTCCCGCAATTGCGGCCGACCACCTTCATGGCAATCGTTGTCACGATTATCGGCGCGTTGCGCAGTTTCGACCTTATCTCCGTGATGACGGGCGGCGGGCCATTCGAGAGCTCGACGGTACTCGCCTATTACATGTACGACCAGGCCATCAAGTACTACCGCATCGGTTATTCGGCGGCAATTGCTGTCGTGCTGTTCGGCATCATGCTGGTGTACATCGTCTATCATCTGCGGCGGATGCTGCGCGCCGAGCAATAAGGAGCGACCATGTTTCCCGTTCCAATCGACAAATGGAAACCGGCCTCGCGCCGCGTCTACAAACTGACCTTGCCGATTGCATTGCTGATCTGGCTTTTGCCGATGATCGCCGTGCTCGTCACCTCCGTGCGCTCCACTGAAGAGCTCAGCGAGGGCAACTACTGGGGCTGGCCGAAGCACTTCGCGCTATTCGACAACTATCGCGAGGCGCTTACCACTTCGCCGATGCTGCATTACTTCTGGAATAGCGTGCTGATTACGGTGCCGGCGGTAGTCGGTTCGATTGCACTCGCGGCAATGGCCGGCTTCGCACTGGCGATCTATCGCTTTCGCGGCAACTCCTCGCTGTTCGCCACCTTCGTCGCGGGCAATTTCGTGCCGGTCCAGGTATTGATGATTCCGGTGCGAGATCTGTCGCTGCAACTCGGGCTGTTCAATACGGTCAGTGCGCTCATTCTCTTTCATATTTCCTTTCAAACGGGCTTTTGCGCACTTTTCCTGCGCAACTTCATCAAGCAGTTGCCGTTCGAACTGGTAGAGGCAGCGCGAATAGAAGGTGCGAATGAATGGACGGTGTTCTTCAAGATTATATTGCCGCTCATTCGCCCCGCTCTCGCTGCGCTGGCAATTCTGGTGTTCACATTCGTCTGGAATGACTACTTCTGGGCGTTGTGTCTGACGCAAGGCGACGACGCCGCGCCGATTACCGTCGGTGTCGCTGCATTGAAGGGACAATGGACGACCGCGTGGAATCTCGTGTCCGCCGGGTCCATCCTCGCGGCGTTGCCCTCGGTGGCGATGTTCTTTGCGATGCAGAAGCACTTCGTCGCAGGCTTGACGTTCGGCGCGACGAAGGGTTGAAGCGGTCGGCGGCTCGCACCGTGCGAGCCGCCGCTAACAGAATGGAAAGTCCGCAAGGCGCGCGCTGCCTTGCCGGCACGAATGGCAAACGTTTGCGCCGCTGTTGTCACGTTTCCCCTAATTAAAGATTGGGAAGGGCTTGTCGTTATCCAGTGAAATAAGTCAGACCGTCGAACTGACTCGTGCCTGAAGAATGGCACGCGCTGGACCAAAGCTCATCGGGGGTACTCATCGTGAATCAACAACGCTCGCCATGGACGCGCACGGCGGCTCCGGGCGAAGTCATCTACTCGGAAGGCTTCGTGGCCGACACCGTCATCTACGTGATTGCAGACGGCAAGGTCGAAATCTCCACTCAGTGCGATGAAAAAAAGGTCATTCTCGCCACGCTGGGCAAGGGTGAATTTTTCGGCGAAGCGGCGCTGCTGCCGCCCGAGCCGCGAGCGCATACCGCCAAGGCACTAAGCTTCTGTCAATTGACGGCCATCGCAGGCGGAATTGTCGAAGAGGAGCTGGAGCGCGTGTCGCCGCTGCTGCGCCACATCGTGCGCACGATGATACGGCGCGTCAAAAAGAAAGACGACATTCTTGCGACGAATACCCACGCCGATTTTCTGCCCGGCGTGCTGTCGTACGCGCATGTTCTCTCGTTGATGGCCGGCGCTGAGATGAATGACCGGTTCGATGCGCGCGCACGCCGTCCGCAAAACGAAGAAGTCTCGATTCCGCTTGCCGAAGTCCTCAAGAAGTGCAATGCCATTGCAGGTCATTCGCGACCGCACGTCATGGCCATGCTCAAGCGCATGGAAAAGCTCAACCTCGTGTCGATCGAATCCGGGCGCTCCGAGCGGCTCAACAATTCCGCCGGACGCTATTCGGCGAGCGACGGCGCGGCGGGCCGGCAGCTCGTGACGTTCGATCCGGTGAAGATCACCGAGCGGGCACAGCAGGTGGCGAATCACGACCTCGATGTTTCGATCAGCAGCGAACTCGAACTGATCGAGCTCGACGATCTGGAGGCGCTTATCGGCGTCGACAGGAAAGTGATTCTGAACAAGCTCTCGCACGCCGAGATCGCCGAGGACATCTTCGCGTTCCGCAAGACGAAGGTGCTCAATTACGTCGAGGAGAAGGGCCTCAGCTACTTCTCGCGCCGTAATGTGCGCGGCGCGGGCGAGCTGAATTCGCTTGACGACCTCGCCTTTGTCGACCAGCGAACCCTGTTCGAAGCAGTGAGCGCGTTCGATACCTACGACCTCGCGAAGCTTCTCTCGGCGTCGGCGGGACAGCCGATTGACGAACGCCTCCAGTCCGTCATGACCGAAGCGCGAAAGAAAGAAGTGTCGTGGGTGATGCGCCGCGAGATCAAGATCGATCCGGTCGAGATCGTCGAGATCGAGCAGCGCTTCATCGACACGGTTCGAGCACTGAAGTCGCCTGCGGCGCACGCGGCGCCGGCCGAGTCCTGATGCCTGTCGCGCCCGGTGTATATGACTGAGCGCGACGTTTAACTGTAATTCGCAGGCTCGTGCAGCCGCTCGCGAGGACGTATGGATCTTTTGACGGTATTTGGCGTAGTGTTCGGCGTGGCGGCGATCGTCGCGGGCTTCTCACTCGAAGGCGGCAACTTCACGTCGCTATTTCAACTGGAGGCATTTGTCATTGTCCTTGGCGGTACGTTAGGGGCAGTGATGATCCAGAACACCTGGGCGCGTTTTTTCGACGGCGTGAAACTGCTGCGCTTCGCGTTTGTGAAGGCGCGGCAAGTGGATCGCGAGAGCCTGTCGGTGCTGCTCGAATGGGGCGATCAGGCGAAACTGAACGGTCTGCTCGTGTTCGAGTCGATCGAGGCCAACGGCATCAGCCCGTTTGCAAAGCGGGGCCTCGAGCTGCTTGCAAACGGCGTATCTACGGCAGTACTGGAAGATGCGTTGCAGCGGGAAGTCGACGCGTATGAGCGCAATTACCTGGCGGCGGCGCGCATCTGGCAACAGGCGGGCGGTTACGCGCCGACTTTCGGCATTCTGGGTGCGGTGCTGGGTCTCATTCAGGTGACGGGACACATGCTCGAGCCGTCGCAATTGGGGCAGGGCATTGCGGTCGCTTTCGTCGCAACGCTATATGGCCTCGCGTTGGCGAACCTCGTGTTTCTTCCGCTATTCGGCAAGATTCGCGCGCAGGTGGACAGCGAATTGCGTTTCAGGCGTTTGTACCTGGACGGTTTGCTCGCCATCTCTCGCAAGGAATCGCCGCACACCATCGAAACGCGTTTGGCGGGCGACGTGCGCGAACGTTCCGCCGAATTGCTCGGCTAGCCGCATCGACGAAAGTCGGGCATGACTGATAGCGGACTCCGTGTATGAGCACAACTACTGGTAGCAAGCGTCTTTCAACGGACAAGACCGGTCACCACGGCCACGATGGCGCTCACGACGGCGGCGAGCAGTCGGACCGCTGGCTGATTTCGTACGCCGATCTGATTACGACGCTAATGGTGCTGTTTCTGGCGCTGTATGTCTTGCAGCTCGCGAAGAACAGCGAGCTACAGATAAAGACGCTGCAGCATCATCCGGTGAAAGAGGCTGTCGAGGTACAGCCGCCTGCAACCACGGCCAATGCAAACGAAGCCGCAAAAAAACATCTTCTGTCATTGCTCGCGCCCTTGCAGGACAATCGCCAGATTACGATTTCCCACACGCCGCAAGGGGTGGAAATAGCGATCAACGCGAAAGTGCTGTTCAATTCCGGCGATGCGCGTCTTTTGCCGGAATCATTCGCGGTGCTGGGCCAAATCGCCACCGTACTGCGCGACCGCGCGAAAAATAACATTCTCGTGGAAGGCCATACCGACAGTCTGCCGATAGCGACCGCCAAGTACGAATCCAATTGGGAGCTCTCTTCCGCGCGCGCGGGGGCCGTGGTGCGCTTTTTCGCCGACAGGGGCATCGAAGCGCATCGCATGGCGGCAATCGGCCGGGCCGACAATTTCCCGCTGATCATCGGCAACGATGCGGCGGCGAATGCCGCCAATCGCCGCGTGACGATACTTGTCGAATACTGAGTGCGAAGCGCCTGGTTTCAGGCGTCGAGCGCAAGGTACTGGTGTAGCGACTGAATCGCGGCCGCGCCTTCTCCCACGGCGGCCGCCACTCGCTTCACCGAGCCGCTACGCACGTCGCCGACTGCGAAGACGCCCGGCCGGCTCGTTTCGAGAAAGTGCGCCGGGCGCTCGGAGGTCCACTTGTGTGCGACATCCGGGCCGGTCAGCACGAAGCCGTTCCTGTCCAGTTCGACACAGTCACCAAGCCAGCCGGTGTTAGGCTGCGCGCCGAGAAACAGAAACACATGCCGGATCGGCTTTTCTTCAATTCGCCCTTGCTGATTCCATTGAATCGACTCGAGATGCGCTTCGCCATTTAGCGCGACGATCTGCGTTCGCACATGAACGGAAATATTCGGCGCCGCCTCGATGCGTCGGATCAAATAGTTCGACATGCTCGCGGCGAGCCCCTCGCCACGAATCACGATGTGCACATGGCGCGCAAATCCGGACAGAAATACCGCCGCCTGTCCCGCCGAATTGCCGCCGCCCACAATGACGAGTTCTTCGTTGCCGCAAAACGCGGCTTCCATATACGTGGCGCTGTAATAGACGCCGCGGCCCTGGAAATGTTCGAGACGCGCGAGATCCGGCTTGCGATAACGCGCCCCCGTCGCGATCACGACCGCGCGACCATAAACATGCTCGTCGTGGCTCAGGCGGATGTGAAACGGCTGGCCTTTATCGCATTCGATACCGAGCGCCTCGATCGGCACGCCGACTTCCGCGCCGAATTTCCGGCATTGCGAAAGGCCGCGTCCCGCGAGCGCCTGACCCGAAATGCCCGTGGGAAATCCAAAGTAGTTTTCGATTTTAGAACTCGTGCCGGCCTGGCCGCCGGGCGCCTTCGTGTCGAGCACCGCGACCCGCAATCCCTCGGATGCCGCGTACACCGCCGCTGCGAGCCCCGCCGGGCCCGCGCCGACCACCACCACGTCGAACCGTTCGCCGTTCAACCGGTCGGGACTCAGACCGATTGCGTCCGCAACGGCACGATTAGTCGGGCGCTTGAGCACGACGCCTTGCAATGTGACGAGTACCGGCAGATCTTCTTCGGTGGCGCCGTAGCGTGCGAGAAGTAGTTTCGCCTCCTCATGGTCGGCGATATCGAAGTACGCCGACGGTTGTGCATTACGGCTCAAGAAATGCCGCAATACCAGAGTCGGAAACGAAGCAGAGCTGCCGATCACGACCACGCCGCCGTTCTGGTCCTGAATATAGGCGACCCGGCGCAGAATGTACGCGCGCATGATCGTCTCGCTCAGCTCCGCTTCGGCGATCACGAGCGCGCGCAGCGATTCCTCGTCGATCACAATGACTTCGCAATCGCTCGTTGCGCGCGCGGACGCCACCGCGCCGCGCCCTGCAAGCGTGCCGACTTCTCCGGTGAAACTGCCTGCGCCGTGAGCGCCGAGAAAATGCAGGTTCTCGCCGCTGCCGCGCGTCGCCTCGATGGTGCCTGAAACGATGGCGTACATCGGAACGTGTCGATCGCCTTCGGTGAACAGGACGTCGCCGGCGCTGAGCTTACGGCGCTCGCCATATCGCTCGAGCACCGCAAACTGCGCATCGTTCAGCTTTGGAAAGATCTGGTGGTGACGGCTGCCGCCTGCCAGCAGATCTTCACGCTTGCCAGAAGTTTTATCGCTCATGAGAGGCCCGATTGGATAGACGCATGATGCACCTTGTCGCTACGCCGCCGGATTGGCACGCGAATGCGAACAATCGGCGGCATCGGAATGGCTGGGGACAGCCGTTTTCGCTGAGATTGTGCGCCAGACTTCGTTCCCCGGTAAAGAGTGCGTAAGGCGGGCGACAACCGGCGGGCCACGGCGGTAGCGCGGCACTACTCAAGTTAACGGTTCTTCTGCCGTAAACGATTTGAGAGAAATAGACGACAAAGAGGGTCTCGGAAGCATGCGCGATTTGACAGTTAAAAAGAGCTTACTTGCAGTGCTCGTCGTGTTTGCCGCGATGATCATGTTTGGCGGCGTGGTCGGCGTATTGGCGCTCGGCCGCTCGAATGAGAACGCACAGCGGCTTCAGGAGATCGCCAGTCAGGAGATTCTCGCCAACGACGGCTACAAGGACAGCACCCGCACGCGTGCAGCTCTTACGCGCGCTTATGCGGCGCTCAAGGAGCGCAACGATCTTGCCACGCGCGACTCGGCGCTCGGCAGCGCACAGCGCACACTCGACCGGGCAGACGCGGAAACGCGCGATTTTGCGTCGGCATCCCGATTCGTGGGACAGGACGATGCACTGAAACAGCAGCTCGTCGATTCGTCCAATGCTCTCGCGGCCACCTTGAAAAAGGCTTTCGACGCGCTCCAGCGCGGCGACACGGACGCCTACGTCGCCATCAATGACCGCGACATTACGCTTGCAGGCCAGGCCTATTCGGCGAACGTCGAGAAATTCCAGAACCTCGCGAGCGCGCTCGCGAAGGATTCGGCGGCGAGGAACGCACGCGAATACGGGTGGATTGTCGCGATGGTCCTGACGGGTGTCGCGCTGGCTCTCGCATTGATCGTCGCCACACACTTCGCTCTGCGAACCATCGTGATCGGTCCGTTGCAACAGGCGTCGAAACTACTGGACCGGATTGCCGGCAATGACCTGACCGCCTCCATTCCCGAAGGCAGCAAGAGCGAAATCGGCCAGTTGTTCAGCTCCATGTCGCGGATGCAGTCCGGACTCGCGCACACGGTGTCCAACGTGCGCGTCAACTGCGAGGCGATTCACGGCGGCGCGCGCGAGATCGCCGCGGGCAACCTCGATCTGTCGAGCCGTACCGAGCAACAATCGGCTTCGCTCGAGGAAACCGCGGCCAGCATGGAAGAGCTGACCTCGACAGTCAGGCAGAACGCGGATAACGCCCGCCAGGCGAGCACGCTCGCCGCAAGCGCGGCCGACGTCGCGCAGCGCGGCGGCGACGTCGTGCAGCGCGCGGTGCAGACCATGACGGCCATCACCGCGAGCTCGCACAAGATCGCGGAAATCACCGGCATGATCGACAGTATCGCCTTCCAGACCAATATTCTGGCGCTCAACGCCGCAGTCGAATCCGCGCGCGCCGGCGAGCAGGGCCGCGGCTTTGCCGTTGTCGCCGGTGAGGTACGCACGCTGGCTCAACGCAGCGCAAGCGCCGCGCAGGAAATCAAGGCACTCATCTCCGCTTCGGTCGACGACGTGCGCAACGGTAACGAACTCGTCACGCAAGCCGGCCAGACGATGAACGAAATCGTTGGGGCCGTGCAGGGCGTTGCGACTATCATGGCGGAGATCACTTCGGCGACGGTCGAGCAGACCGCCGGCATCGAGCAGGTCGGCAAAGCCGTGAGCCAGATGGATCAGGTGACGCAGCAAAACGCTGCGCTCGTCGAGCAGGCCGCCGCTGCAGCGAGTGCATTGGAGCACCAGGCGCAGTCGATGACCGACGCGGTATCGGCGTTCCGTTTGCGATAACGGTGATGCCACCGGCCGCTATCTGTTCTCGGCTTCATGTGACGGCAATCTGCTCGCAGTGACAGAGAGATCCTGCAGTTCGACGAGCCCCACGCCGACCGAGCCTCACGACGCGCTGCGCCCGCGCGCGGCGGCAAGCGCGCACCGCCTGCCGTCTCATTCGATCCCTTCGTGTTTCAACGCGAGCTGCACCGCGGGCCGCGCGCGCATGCGCTCGTCGAATGCCGCGAGCTGTTGCGGTACCTCTATTTTGACTTTCGTCGCCCACAGAAGCATGGTGAACAGATAGGCGTCCGCCACGCTTGCCTCTGCGCCGAACAGATAGTCGCCCTTGAGCATCGTCGCGATAAGTTGAAAGCGCTGGCCGATTTTCTCTCGCGCGGCATTAGCTTCTGCATCCGAAGTCGGTTTGAAGACGCGCCCGAATTGCTTGTGAAGCTCCGTCGAGATGAAGGCCAGCATCTCGATCAGCCGGGTTGCGCCGAGCTCGCCTGACGGCGCGAGCGAAGGCTTGCGTTGCGCGACCCATGACAGGATGGCAACGTTTTCCGTGAGCCGCTGACCATCGTCGAATTCAAGCGTCGGCACATAGCTCTTGGGGTTGATCTCATCGAAATTCCGGCCGGTCTCGGTCGTTTTTGTCTTCAGGTCCACGCGCACGCGCTCGAATTGCAAATCCGCTTCGTGCATCGCAATGTGATCGGCGAGACTGCACGCGCCAGGCGAGTAATAAAGCTTCATGATGCGGCCCTCCTTGATCGAGCTGTTGGCGATTCATCGAGTGCAGCATGCCGCATGCCTTGCCTGCAACGCTCACAGCTCGCCGCGCGCCGCGAGGGCCGAAATGCGGTCTGCGGTCCGGCAGGCAATGGCTTGAATCGTCAATGAAGGATTGACGGCGGTCCCTTGTACCACCGTATGTCGTCGTCCATTGTGCCGTATACGGCCTGGTTCGATTGCACCATCGGATTCTTGCCGACGAGACCCGAGCGGTTCGCGAGACCGTCGGGGAAGCGGCTGTTCGCGGACATCAGCAGCAGGCGGGGTGTTTCGATTGCATAGCCGGCTACGACGACGTTCTTCGCGCGCTGGAATTACCAGCGCCCCTCGCGTAAGTACTCCACGCCGGTGACGAGCCCGGCGTCGTTCATGTCGATGCGTCCGACCATCGCGAGATCCCGCACTTCCGCGCGGGCGCGCAGCGCACGCGGAATCCATGTGACGAGCGCGCTTTGCTTAGCGTTGTCGCGCAACCCGATACGCAAAAGCCGCGATACGCGCAGGGATGCGCTTTGCCGCGCGGCGCGGACAAGGTGGCGAGCGGCGTTGCGCTCCAGCCGATGCCGAGCGCCTCGCAGCCGCGCGCGAGCACCATGGCGCCCGCATTCAACTCATGCGCACGATACGGATAACGCGGCCGCTTCGGTCCCCACGGGTAGTTGACCGGTCCCGCGTTTTTGAGCGCGTCTTCGACCTGTGTACTCCCACATTTCTCGCCAGTCGAGCGGCCAGTCCGCGCCGTAGCCTAGCAACGTACGGGATTTGAACCACTCGGGTCTGAAGCGCAAGGAGACCATCGCGAAGTGCACTATGCTGCCGCCCACGGCTTTGCCGCTGTTGTTGTGGCCGAGCTTGAGCGGGTTGTCGCCGTCGCAGATGCGCTCGTCGTTCCAGAAAAGCTTTTGCTGATGCGCTTCGTCGGAAGCGAACTCTTCCAGCGGGCGCCCCCACGCACCGGCATCGAAAGCGACGACCTTGAAGCCTTTTTCCGCGAGACGGCACGCGAGCGTTCCGCCTCCCGCGCCTGTGCCGACAATTGCGAAGTCGACCTCGTCGTCGTTCGAATATTCGCGCATCGGCACCCAGCCCTGCGGTTCGAACACGTCGGGGGCGCGGCCATGTTTGCCGCGCGGTTGATGGAGAGCGTCATCGAACACGGCGGTTCTTCCTGGCGGCTTTTTCTTCGTTGCCGGATTGCGCCTCGACAGGTTCCCACGGATCGCGGCGATTGAAATACATGCGAACGTATCCGCGCGGATTGGCCGGCCCGCCAAAACCCATCTCGCTCCACGCATGCGGATGCGAGTAGTACAGTCCGCAAATGTCGTGCAGCACCCGCTCGGCGAAGAATACTTTAGGCTGCATGCCGCGCCACGCTGCATGCGCGAGATCGCCGCGCTGCATCTCGCCGAGCAACGCGGTTTGCGCGGCTTTTTCGAGGCTCGCGAACGGTAACTCGTGTCGCTCGCGGCTCTCGACATCGAGTGCGGCGGGGCCCATGCGCCACGCGTCGCGCATGGGCGGCAACGCGGCGTTCCGGTAACCGTCGCCCTGATTGATTCGTGTACAGCCGGTGATCGAGCATCACGGCGATCGGCACGGCGGGCTCGGCATTCGCCTGAGGCACGATGCACGCACAGAGCGACGTGACGGCGCGCCATTCCGCTGCGGTGAAAAAGCGGGGCTCGCCGGGCAGCGCAAGCCGCTCGTCGATCACAACGCGGGTTACTTCGTCCCACGACGGTGTCTCGCGTTTATTTAACACACCGTAGCCGGGATAACGTGTCGCTCTTCTGCTGGCCTGCCGGTTTTCATTTTTCAGTCTTCCTCAGTCGCAGCGCGGCGAGCCCCGCGAGCGCGAGCGCCGAAAAACTCGGCGGCGCGGGCAGCGGAGGGCCGGCGAAGAGATTCTGGCTCCAGTTGTGCCAGCCGCCCTGGCGCCGTGCGATACCGCGCGCGTGAAAGGCCGCACCGGCGAAGCCGAGCGCGGTCGTGATGCGCAGCCACAGGCGCGTGAACCACCGTTCGCGCGGCACGGCGAGCGCCGCATGCGCGAGTAGCGCCGCTGCCACGGGCGGCACGCTCACGGGCGCATACATCGCGCGATGCTGGAAGGAGCCGCGAAAGTGCAGCAAGGCCGCTTCGCCCACCGTGCCGAAAAGCCCGACGGCGACGAGCAGACCCAACGCGCGGCCCGCCGGCATGCCGAGCAATTGCGGCTCGTGCACGGGTTCGTCGCGCAGGCGTTCGGCGACCGCGCCTAGTGCGCCGGACAGCAGCAGCGCAATCGGTGCGCCGAGCGGCGCGGCATGGAACAGGTTATTCCAGCTCCACCCGCCGGGGCGCTTCATGACGTTGTAGAAGTGAAAGCCGGTGCCCGCGATGCCGGCTGCGGCTGCGCTCCGATAGATCGCATGACGCACATGATGGGTCTGCTGCCGGCGGTCGGCGCCGCCGTGCAAACCGGCGATCAACGAAAGGCTCGCGCTAACGAGCGGCGTGTACATCGCCGGGTTATCGAACGAGCCGCGGTAGTGTTCCATTGCGCTATCCGTCAGGACGGAAAACGCGAGCAGCGCTGAACTGTGATTGAAGCGCCGCGCGGCTTCGACGTGCGTTTCAGCAACGGGCGCAGGCTGCGGCAGGACCTCGGTGGAACCGGGCGGCGGGATTCGCGTTGCTCCATATATGCGCCGATTCGTAGTCGCGCTGTTCGCGGCGAGCGCCGTCAACGCGGCCGCCCCCGCCGCCGTGCATAACATTCCGAGTATGCGGTGCGTCCCCATCGATGCATGCTCCTACGTTTTGCCGCTTATTTGACGCGGTACTGTGCCGCGTCCTGATGCCTGAACGCGAGACCGCAACCCGGTCTCGACAGGTCTGGTGCAATTGCGCCGTCACGCGCTTGCGGTGCTCCGTCAAACAACATTGCCTCGATGCGCACGTGATCGTGAAACCACTCCTGATGGCGCAGGCGCGGCACAGCGCACGCCACATGCAGATGCAATGCAGGCGCGCAATGCGCCGACAGCGGCACATTAGATGCATCGCATAGCGCGCCGGCCTGCATGAAACCGGTGATGCCGCCGCATCGGCTGACGTCGGCTTGCAGCACGTCCACCGAGCGTGCCGAGAGTAATCGCCGGAAATCGTCGGACGTGTACCCGTATTCGCCCGCGGCGATGTCCATGCCGGGCGGCGCGTGTTCGCGCACGAAGCGCAAGCCGGTGCAGAGGTCGCCCTGCTCATCGCCGTGCGCCTTATTTGTCGTGATGGCCCGGAAGCACCGCGCCAAGCACCTGTTTGGCGGTCTGAACGATCACGTTGCCTTCGTCGGGATCACCCTTCAGCAGTGTCGAGGCGAACGCCTTCGCCTGGGCGAGCGTGATATGCGGCGGCAGCGGCGCAATGTTCGGGTCGGCCTTCACCTCGATCACCACGGGGCGATCTGCGGCAAGCGCTGCGTCCCAGGCCGGGCCCATCTGTTCGGCGTCGTCGACGTAAATGCCCTTCAGGCCGATCAGTTCTGCGAACTTGTGATATGGCACCGAAGGAATGTCCTGCGACGCCTCGAACTTCGGGTCGCCTTCCATGACGCGCTGCTCCCACGTGACCTGATTCAGGTCCTGGTTATTCAGTACCATGCAGATCCAGCGCGGATCGGCCCAGCCTTTCCAGTATTTCGACACGGTGATGAGCTCAGCCATGTTGTTCATCTGCATCGCACCGTCGCCGACCAGTGCAATGACGGGGCGCTCCGGATAAGCGAACTTGGCCGCGATTGCGTAGGGCACCGCGGCACCCATCGACGCGAGACCGCCCGACAGCGAGCACATCATGCCGCGCTTGACCTTGAGATCGCGCGCATACCAGTTTGCACAGGAGCCCGAATCACTCGTCACGATTGCATTCGACGGAATGCGTGGTGACAATTCCCATACCGTACGTTGCGGATTGACCGCGTCCTTGCCCGGCTCGTGCGCGCGCTTGTCGAGCGTCTTCCACCAGTCGGCGGTCCAGCCTTCAATCGTCTTGCGCCACGCGCGGTCCTGCTTGTGTTCGATGAGGGGCAACAGCGCGCGCAGGGTTTCCGCGCTATCGCCGACGAGGTTCACCTCCATCGGATAGCGCAGACTCAGCATGTCGGCCTTCAGGTCGATCTGCACGCCGCGCGCCGCGCCTTCCTTCGGCAGGAACTCCGAATAGGGGAAGCCGGAGCCGATCATGAGCAGCGTGTCGCACTCGGTCATCAGGTCGTAACTGGGCTTCGTGCCGAGCAGGCCGATCGAGCCGGTAACCCAAGGCAGGTCGTCGGGCAGAACGGCTTTGCCGAGCAGCGCCTTGGCCACGCCTGCGCCCAGTTTTTCGGCGACGGCGATGACTTCGTCGGTGGCATGCAGTGCGCCTGCGCCGACGAGAATGGCGACTTTTTTGCCGGCATTGAGCACGTCGGCGGCCTGCTGCAGATCCTGGGTCTGCGGGACCAGCCGCGGGGCACGATAACCCACGCCCGAATGCAGCGTGCCGTGCTTGCGTGCCGGCGGCTCATAAGGCAGGTCCTGCAAATCGTTCGGCAGCACGAGCGCGGTCACCTTCCGCTCCGAAAGTGCGGTGCGTATCGCGCGATCCACTAGATGGCGCACCTGCGCGGGCACCGAGGCCTGTCCGACAAACGCACCCGCCACATCCTTGAAGAGCGAGACGAGATCGACTTCCTGCTGGTAATGGCCGCCCAGCGCCGCGCGCGCCTGCTGGCCGGTGATCGCGAGTACCGGCATGTGGTCCATGCGAGCGTCGTACAGACCGGTCACGAGGTGCGACGCACCCGGCCCCGATGTCGCGATACACACGCCGAGTTCGCCGGTGAATTTTGCATGGGCGGACGCCATGAAGGCTGCCATTTCTTCATGACGTACCTGAATAAATTCAATGGGTCCCGGCTGATCTGTCATTTTGTGATGCTTTTTTGCTTCGGCCTGGGCACGATTCAGCGCGCCGAACACGCCGTTGATGCCGTCGCCCGGGTAGCCGAATATGCGGCGCACGCCCCACGCTTGCAGCCGCTCGACAATAAAGTCACCAACAGTAGCGGACATGGACAACTCCTCTGGAGAGATCGTCATACAGGAGACGTTGCAAGCCACGTTCCGCGTTCTTTCATTCAGAAAGAATAATCGCTGCGATATGAGTCCCGCGGGCGCGCTTATTGCTGAGCGCTTGTTTGCAAGAAGAGTCGCACACGCGGTGCAAAGGATTCGCTATGAATAAAGTGGTCGTCGTGACAGGGGCCGGCGCGGGAGCCGGCCGCGCGAGCGCCGAAGAGTTCGCCCGGCACGGCTGGGACGTCGCATTGCTTTCGCGCGAACCGGCGCGGCTCGAGCGCGCGGCCGCCGAGCTGCAGCGCAAATATGGCGTGCGAGCGCTGGCCATTCCGACGGATGTCGCCGATGCAGAGCGCGTCGAGGAAGCCGCATCGCGCACGGAGGCGGAGCTCGGGCCTATCGACGTATGGGTCAACGTGGCCATGGCCACCGTGTTCGCGCCGGTCTCGAAGCTCACCGCGCAGGAATTCGAGCGCGGCACGAAGGTGACGTATCTCGGCCAGGTCCACGGCACAATGGCCGCGCTGTCGCGCATGCGCGCGCGCAATCGCGGCACCATCGTCAATGTAGGATCCGCGCTCGGTTATCGTTCGGTGCCGCTGCAATCCATCTACTGCGGCGCGAAATTTGCGGTTCGCGGCTTCACCGACGCCCTGCGCTCCGAGGTCATTCACGATCGCCTGAACGTGCATTTGACGATGGTCGATCTTCCCGCGCTGAATACGCCGCAGTTCGACTGGGCGCTCAACAAGATGGGCAAGAGAGCGCAACCCGTCGCGCCGATTTTCCAGCCGGAGGTGGCCGCACGCGCCATCTATTTTGCTGCGACGCATAAGCGTCGCGAGATTTGGGTAGGCTTTCCGACGGTCAAGGCGATTCTTGCCAACTTCATCGCGCCCGGTTTGCTCGACCGATATCTCGCGAAGGCGGGCTACGAAGGCCAGCTCACCGACGAGCCGCTTCCTCGAGACGCGCCGGCCAATCTGTTCGAACCCGTCGCGGGCGATTACAGCGCGCACGGACGCTTTGACAGCGAGGCCAAGTCGGCGAGTCTTGAGATGTGCGCGGTCCGGCACCGGGGCCTTCTATGCGCGTTGGCTGGTATCGGCATCGCTGGCGGTATTGGGCTGCTGATAAGAAAAAGCCGCGGCGCATAAGTTTCGGCGCCAGAGTGAACGGTTCTGGTGACGTGCTAGGTGAGAGTCGCGAGGATCGGTGACAATAGGGCTCTTCACACAGCCTTCAGGAAAACCATGTCGCAACCGCTCACCATCGATTTCGTCTCCGACATTGCATGCCCCTGGTGCGCAATCGGCCTTTCGTCGCTGCAACTCGCGTTGGCGCGCGTGGGCGATGCCGTGGATGCGCAGATCGTCGTGCATCCATTCGAACTGAATCCGCAAATGGGCCCGGAAGGCGAGGCGATTGTCGAGTATCTGGGCAAGAAGTACGGACGCACGCCCGAGCAGATCGAAGAGACCCAGGAAATGATCCGCGAGCGCGGCGCAAGCGTCGGCTTTAACTTCGGACCTCGCACGCATGTCTATAACACGTTCGATGCACACCGTCTGCTGCATTGGGCCGGCCTCGAAGGCAAGCAGTTGCCACTCAAGCTCGCGTTGCTGCGTGCCTATCATTCGGACGGCCGCGACCCCAGCAATCATGACGTGCTCGTCGAAACGGCGCAGTCTGTCGGGCTCGACGCGGACGCCGCGCGCAAGGTGCTGCAAAGCGGCAACTATGCCGACGAGGTCCGCGCGGAGGAAGAGGAATTCCAGTCGCACGGCATTCAGTCGGTGCCGGCGATCATCTTCAACCGTCGCTATCTGGTGAGCGGCGGGCAACCTGTCGAGACATTCGAACAGGTCATTCAGCAGATTCTCGCCGAAGGCGAACCGGCATCATCGTAGAAGACAAGCCTGTGCACGCACAGGCGCATGAAGACGTAGACGAAACATAGACGACGCACTGCCGGAGGAATTCCCTTCATGGTTGCAAGACGAATCCATGCCGCGTTGCTGGGCTTCGCGTTGATGGCGTTTGCCTGCGTGTGCGACGCGCAATACACGACCGACTGGCTCGCCAACACCTATGGCACGCTCGCCGGGCACGTGGGTAACGGCGCGCGTTCAATGTGGGTTGCGCCGGAGGGCGTGATTTACACATCTTCGCTTTGGGACGAAAACGAGGGGGGCGTCGCGCTCTATCAGAACGGCCAGAGCCTCGGTTCGATCGGCACGCACGCTGATTTCCAGGGCAGCGCGATTACCGGCAATGCGACGTCGATTTTCGTGGCCTTGCAGTACAACAGATCGTTCGGCAGCGGTTCAGTCGGACGCTACAACCGTGCGACGAAAGCGCTCGAATTGCGCATTCCCGTCAGCGTGTGGACCGGCATGCCTCACGCCGATGTCATCACCGGTCTCGCGACGGCGGGCACGTTGCTTTATGTCAGCGACTTCTACGGCAATCGCGTGCGCGTCTATACGACCGACGGCGTGTGGCAGCAGGATATCGCGGTATCCGGTCCCGGCGCGCTCGCGCTCGACAGCGCGGGCAATCTGTGGGTCGCGCGCCAAAGCGCCGGCGTGATCGCGCAGTACAACGCGGGCGGCGCGGCGTTGAACACGATCCAGATGCCCGCTGCGTCGCGGCCTTCTGCGCTCTATTTCGATGCATCCACGGGACGCCTCATGGTCGGCGATGAAGGTCCCGACATGAACATCAAGATCTACAACGTGGCGGGCGCGCCGACGTTGGCGGGTACATTCGGCATTCAGGGCGGATATCTGGACACGACCGCCGGAATCAAAGGTCAGGTCGGCGACAAGCGCTTTACGCGCGTGGCGGGCATCGGCAAGGACGCAGCGGGCAACCTGTATGTGCTCAACAATCCGTGGGGCGGCGGCTGGGATCTTGGCCGCAATGGTCCGACCGATCTGCACGCTTATGACAGCGCAGGCAATCTGAAATGGAAACTGCAGGCGCTCAACTTCGAAGCGGTCGCTGCGCCGGATCCTTTGACAGACGGCGCGTATTTTTACAGCGGCGCGCACATTTACACGGGCAGTGCGGGCGGCACCTTCGTGGCGAATACTGTCGACCCATTCACGTATCCGTCCGATCCGCGCCTGAATGTGAACGACACTCAGCGTGGCCAGCACTTCGGCCAGCTCGTGGCGATCGGCGGCAACCGCATTCTCGTCGCCTCGGGCCAGAATCCCGATACCTTCAACTTCTATCATTTCAATGCGGCGAGCGGCTACATTGCGATACCGGATGGCTCGCTGCCGGGCCCCGCGTTCAACACGACGGTGAAAGTGACGGGAGGTTTCTGTATCGATAGCCGCGGCGATGTGTGGGCCGGTCTCGACAGAACCAATCAGATCTACCACTACCCGCTCACGGGCTTCGACGGAAGCGGCAAGCCCTTATGGGGTCCCGCGGTCACGACCAGAATTCCGCTCAGTATCCGACCGCTTACTCGCATCGTCTATCTGCCCGAGAGCGACACGATGATTCTTGCGCAAGGCGTGGCGGGCAGTTGGGACTGGACGGCGATACAGTCGCGCATCGAGGTTTATCACGGCTGGAGCGCGGGCAATACCACGCAGCCGCAACCGGTCATCAATCTGACCGGTGCGAATCCGAAGTCGATTACCGCAGCGGGCAATTATCTGTTCGTCGGCTACGTGCATACGGTGCCGAACATCGACGCATTTAACCTCACTACAGGCAATCTCGACGCGACGCTCGTCAACAATAGCCCCGGTACGGTGGATGTGGGCAACGACGTCGATTCGATGTACGGGCTGCGAGCGTTCCTGCGCGCAAGCGGCGAGTACGTGATCACCAAAGACAACTACAACGGCTCGAGCATCGTCGTGCATCGCTGGACGCCCTGAGCGGCGTGTGACTGCGTGGAGGAGGGCCATCGGATAAGATACGGCCCTCGCGGCAATTGTCCCGCTTAAAAGTCCCGCCTAAAAGGAGTAGTTTCAGTGATTCAGCCGAGCAATGTATTCAAGGAGAACCTTGCGCAAATGCCCGCGATCGACGGCATTGCGCGCATCGATCTGATCGACGCGAACGGCGCAGTGGTCGCAAGCATCGAAAACAAGCCGGGAAAACAGGGCTCGCTTGCGGTGTACAACTATCTGCAGCAAACGTTCGGTACGCTCGACGCGAAAGCGGCCGGGCACGGACTCGCCGTGTTCGGCGAACATACCGCCGATGCGCGCAAGCGGCCCGGTGCACATCCGAATGTCGACCACCTGCTCGCGATTGCCGCGGGGGCGCCGGCATTGCGCATCGACGTGATTGCAGCGGCTTGATCTTCGCATGAGCGCCGCTTGAGCGGAGCCCGACGCGCGTGCGCGCGGGCTCTCACGCTTCACTGCGCCGCGCGCTCGTGTTCGCGTTCCCCGCGCGCGGCACAGCCGAATAGCGCACGGTCGGCGAACCAGACGGCGAGCAGCGTTAGGCCCATCAACGGAAACACGATGCCGAGCATGACGAGGCCGGCTTTCCAGCCGCGCATCGGCGGTGCGGCTCTTTCTCGCGACGGTGCGCCCAGCGAGCGTTGCGGCCTGCGTTTCCACCACATCACGTAGCCGGTCACGGCCATCAACGCGAGACCCAGCGAAATCGCCGCGCAGAGAATCTGGTTCGCTACGCCGAAATAGCGGCCCATATGCAATGAGGTGCCGTACGACACCGCTTTCGAAACCGCGCCGTAGTCGGCATAGCGAATGTCCTTCAGGACGGCGCCGCTGTATTGGTCGATATAGACAGTGCGTTCGAGTTGCGGATCGGCTGGAAAATACGACACGGTATAGACGCCCGTCGCCGATGTCGGCAATGCGATGTTGTAGCCGCTCGTGACACCGAGCGATGCAGCCTGCGCGACGATGTGTCCGAGCGGCAACGGCGCGGCCCCCTTCGCGTTGGTGTTTGCGTTTGTATCTGCCGAAGCGGGTACCGCCACCTTGCCGACGGCCCACGGCGTTTGCGGCAGCGGTAAGTCGTCCATCACCATGCCGGGCATCGAATCCGTCTGGGCGGCGTGTGTTTCGTGGCCGGCGTGCGCGGCGTTCGTCGCATCGGTCTGAGCGCTTTCCTGGCTACCCGAGCCAGCCGGCAGCACTGAGCGCAATGCGAGGCCGCCCCACGTGCCGGGCGGCGCACCAAGATGGGCGGCGGTCGCGAGCGCCTTGAATTGCTGGCCCCAGGAGCCGGACCATGGAAGACCCGTCAGCACGAACGCGAGCGCGCCGAGTGCAAGCCAGATGCCCATAACCGCGTGAACGTTCTTCCACAGCGAGCGGCCTTTTAACGTTAAACGCGGCACCAGTGCATCTCGCACGCGCGTTGCTCCGCGCGGCCACCACAGCGCGACGCCGGTGCCGATCATCACGAGCGTCCAGCAGGCTGCCAGCTCCATTAGCAATTCGCCAGGTTTGCCGAGCAACAGCTTTCGGTGAAGCATGCGGTCCACTTGCATGAAACGATAATCGACGCTCAATGTGCCGAGCACTGCTCCGTTATAAGGATTCAGGTACACGCTTTGTTTCTCGCCGTCCGCGAGACGGAAGATGAATTCCGTGCTGCGGTCCGGCGCATTGGATATGGCAGCCGTGACCGGCATTGCGTTGGCGGGCATTGCCGCGCGCGCCCGTGCGAGTAGCGCGTCTTCCGTCATGTGCGGCGCCGTTTGCGGTTCGACGACGAGAAGCTGCGGATAAAGCAGCGGTTCGATCTGCGGTTGAAAACAGTACAGCGTGCCGGTTATCGCCAATACGATGAGAAACGGCATAACGAACAGGCCGGCATAAAAATGCCATCGCCAGAGCGTGCGATAGCCGCTACTGGAATTGGCCGTGCTCAAGGCGGCATTGTGTCGAGAGAGGGTGGACATGAATCCTCCTGAAACGGATCGATCGGGTGCTTGCGGCGAAGCTCTGTTTGCGCACTACATGCGCAACTTGGCTTCCACGTAGAAGGTGCGTCCGGGATAGGGGTGATAGACGAAGTAGCGCGCATCGAAAATGTTGTCGACGCCAATACCCACTTCGCTCAGCTTTGTCGGCCTGAACGTGAACTTCGCATCTGCCACCGTGTACGAGCTCGTGCCGCCGAATACGTCCGGATTCGTGTCCGCATTCGTGAGTGTGTTGTACTGGCGGCCGGAATAGCGCGCGGCCAGTGTGAGCGCCGCCCGCTCGTCAAAGCGGTAAGTCGCCGCGACATTCACGCGCCACAACGGAATGCGATAGAAGTACTTGCCGACGCTCGCCGGATTCTGTGCATTCGCAACGATCTTCGACTGCGTATAAGCGACGCTCGCCAGCAGGTCGAGGCCGCGCACGAATACGTCCTCGCCTGCGTAACTCGTTTCCACGCCTCGCGAACGCACCTTGCCGATGTTCTGGAAGTTCGTCACGTTGGGAATGACGGTGGTGTCCGTCTGGCTGAAAATCGTGTTCTTCACGTCGTCCTGGAACAGCGAGAAGCGAAAAATGCCGTTCCAGTGCGCCCATTCGGCGGTCAGCTCTTTCGAAAGATCGTCCTCAGGTTTCAGGTTCGGATTGTTGTTGATGATTGAAGAGCCGTTGATTTGCCCCTGGAACAGCTCGCTGACGGTAGGAAAGCGATATGCGCGGCCAACTGACGCACGTAACGTCAGATCGTCGCTGACGTCGAACGAGAGCGAAGCCTTTGGCGAGAAGTGCTGCTGGCTGGCGTCAGCGAGTGCCGCAGTCGTCCTCGGCAACGCTTGCGAACCGTCGTACGCGCGCCAGTCTTCATACCGCACGCCGTATACGAGTTTCCAGCGCGGCAGAAAACGCCATGCGTCCTGCGCGTAGAGCGCCTGAGTCTGCGTTTTGCCAGCGAACGCATTGGCGAACGAGCGGGCGGCGCCGTCACGCCAGTTGTTTGTCGAATAGCTTTCGTTGTCGAGAAAGTAGTTGTCGTAGTGATAGCCGAAGGCGAGCGTGTGATTGAAAAGACCCGCTTGCGTCGAGGCCGGCGTGTAGGTGCTGCGCAAGTCGAGCGTCTTCCACCCTGTGCCGTCGCCGAAAGTCACGGTGCCTGCGCCATTGCCGGGCGCGCCGGAATTCGCGAGACGCGCGACGCTATTGCCGATGTCGTAATACGAAGCGGTGGCCTCGCCATTCCAGCCGGCGGCGTTGCGCGTTTTCAGCGTCACGCCGTAGAGCCAGTTCTCGCTATGGCCGAGGCTCGGCGCGAATGCGGCCGCGGGAATGGTGTACTCGTAGCCGTCAATTGAAACCTTTCCGCTATACACGGGGTTGCCGTTTGCGTCGCGCAGAAAGCTCGACGTTTCGCTGTTATACGTCTGATGCCAATAGCCCAGTGTGAAGCCGCCTTGCAGTGTCGGCGTGAAGTCGTACTGCATCTTCAGCTTGAACTGATCCTGTACGGTGTGTTCAATACCTTCGCCGTTAATGCCCAGTATCGCGGTCGGCGTGTTTGTCTGGTTGTTGTAGAAGTACGCGCCCGTCACCGGCGTATCGCCGGCTTTTGCGGGCGTGGCCGATCTGGCCAGCGTCGCGAATTGCAGCGGCTGGCTCGTGTTTTCCAGATGATTCACGCCGAGCAGAAACGAGAACTTGCCTATCCGGTTGCCGATGGACGCGCTCGCTTCACTGCCGTTGAAATTCTGATTCACGCCGTAGAGGCTGAAGTGCTGCGTGAATGCTTTGACGTCGGCTTCCGCTTCTAACTTCTTCGGCATGCGCGTCGTGATCAGCACTGTTGCCCCGAGCGAATTGCCCGGATAGAGCGCGGAATACGGTCCGTAAATGACGTCGACCTGTTGCACCTCGTCGGGAAAGACCATCGACCAGCGCGGCGGAAAAGAAAAACTGTTGCCAAGCAGATTGCTGAGCAGCAATCCGTCGGCATAGACGAGGCCACGCGCGCTCTGCGTATTGCTGGTGCCGCGCACCGCGATGATCGAGTTCAAATCGCCGATAAAACGCTTGCGCACCGCAAGGTTCGGCATGTACTTGAGCACGTCCTCTGTGTTGACGACGTTCCAGTTCGAGAACCGATCGCGCGTGAGCGTTTCGACCGAGGCAGGCAGATTCGGATCGACGGCGCGCGGTGTGACGCCCTGATTTAACGCGCTACTGGCGCTGACGCTGACGGCGGGCAGCGTCGTGTCGGCACTCGTCGTGTTCGTCGTGCCGGCGTGAACCGGCGCGGCCGCGAACGCCGTCGCGGCAACGGGCACGAAGGCGGGCAGCCTTCGCAAGGCGAAGAGAGGCATGGGAGTTTCCTTGATGCATGGCATGGACGATCGCGCACACGGTCGGCGCTGGCGACACATGCGGCCCGAACGGGCCGAACGTCGCAAACGCGCGCGGGCGATCAGGAACAGCGGCGATCAGGAAACGGCAGGCGGTGCTCTGGGGCGTCCGGAAGGAAATGCGCCGAGCGGTGTAAAGCGGGTGGAGAGCGTGGGCGGTGCGGTGCCGGTCATGACGACGGCAACCGGCGGTTCTGTCGCGGCCACCGTGGGCATCGCGACATGATGCTGCAATAGATGACAGTAGCCGCAAGCGCTGAACGCATCGTCGTGGCCAAGATGCACGGCCGCCGCCTCAGCGTGGCCGGCATGGTCCGACACGCCGGGCTGCGCGGCCGGCAGCGCCGAACACAGCGCGGCGATCGGCTCCGGCACGCGGTGCGACGCGAGCACCTGGCTCACGACCGGCGCGAACACGACGAGCCACATGGCGATGAGGCCAAGCCAGGCTGTCAGACGGTTGCGAGAACGTGGAGTCATGGGGATGAGCAGGAAACGCGGGCGATTCTAGCACTGCCCGCAGCATTTTTCTGCGTGATGCCAGGCATATCCGCGGATTGAAGGCTGAAATCCGCTCATTTCCCGCCGTTACAGCCGGGCCGGATCGCTTAATCTGCGTGGTACATGTCGGCCTTTTGGCAACACGGGCGATCCCCCACGTGGACGCCGCACTCGCAACATGATTGGACTCATGACTCTCGCCCAGCCGCTCGCCTCCTCCATCGCACAACTGAACCAGCGCGCAATCGCGTTGTACGCCGCCGACGATTTTGCCGCGGCATTGTCGACGGTCATGCCCGCCGTCGAGTGCGACGACAGCACGCTAGACGATGCGGCGATACAGGCGATGGCCGACGCGCTCAACATTGCGGGCGCTTCGTCGTGCCGTCTCGGTCAGGTGGACGACGCCGAGCGTCATTGGCGCCGATGTCTGCGCATCATGCCCGGCTACTCCGAGGTTTATGAAAGTTTCGGCGCATTGCTGAAGATGCGCGGCCGGCTGTCCGCGGCGAAGGCGATCTATCGGCAGCTCATCGCGTTGCAGCCCGATCATGCGGACGCTCACCATCAGCTAGGGGCTGCGCTGTACGCGCAGGGCCGGCACGAGGAGGCCGAGGCGTCGTACCGGCGCGCAGTGACGCTTCGTCCGGAGCATGCCGAGGCGCACTATAACCACGGTGTCGTGCTGCACGCGCTGCGGCGTCTGCACGAAGCCGAGGCGGCGTACCGCGAGACACTGCGGCTTTTGCCGGCGCACGCGGAGGCACATAACAATCTCGGCAATGTGTTGATGGACCTGGGCCGTGTTGCCGATGCGGATGCGGCCTATCGCGACGCGCTCACCATCAGGCCGCAATATCCGGAAGCATTGAATAATCTCGCGGGCGCGCTCAAGGCAGCACAGCGCCTGACTGAAGCCGAACTCGCCTGCCGGCTTGCATTGACCATGCGCCCGGATTACGCCGAAGCTCATGTCAATCTGGGCGCGGCGCTGACCGATCTGGCGCGGCTGCCCGAGGCCGAGGCGGCCTACCGCAAGGCCATTGCGTTGCGCGCCGATTACGCCGAAGCGCATTACAACCTCGGCGTCGTGCTCTTCAAGCGGGAACGCCTGGAGGAGGCCGCGGGCGCCTATCGCGAAGCGGTGCGCCTGCGTCCCGACATCGCGCCCGCCTATAACAACCTCGGTTGCGTGCTGCGCCTCGTCGACCGTCTGCCTGAAGCCGTCGAAGCATTCCAGCAGGCTCTCTCGCTTCAACCCGATCTGGCCGAAGCGCATTACAACGTGGGTGCCGCGTTTGCGCAACTCGGGCATTGGTCCGAAGCGGAAAGCGCTTACCGCCGCGCGCTTGCCTTGCGCTCCGATTACGGCGATGCGCGCTTCGGGCTCGCGGTGTTGCTGCTCGGCATAGGGCGCTTCGAGGAGGGCTGGCCGCTCTACGAGTGCCGCTATCAGCAGGCGGGCTTCGTGCATCGGCAGACTGTACAGCGGCTTGCCTGTCCGCAGTGGCAGGGCGATGCGCTGTCCGGGCGCTCATTGCTCGTCTGGCAGGAAGATGGCCTTGGCGACATGTTGCAATTCAGCCGTTATTTCGCATTGCTGAAGGCTCAAGGCGCCGCGCATATCGCGTTTGCCTGCATGCCCGCGCTGCAAAGATTGATGTCGCGCGTCGACGGCGTGGACGCGGTGCTGGATCACGACACGGCCGCCGCGCGCGCGTCGAGCTACGACTGCTGGACGAGCCTGCTGAGCGCGCCGCTGCATATGCGTACCACGCTGGACACCATTCCGCGGCCGGTCCGCCTCGCCGCCGAACCGGCGCTCCTCGAAAAATGGCGGCCTTTGCTTGATGCCTTGCCGCCGCGCCGCAAGGTCGGTCTCGTGTGGAAAGGCAATGCGAGGCATCACAACGACGTGAACCGTTCCATTCCATCGCTCGCCACGCTTCTCCCGCTATGGAGCGTGCCCGGCCTTTGCTTCGTGAGTCTGCAGAAAGGGCAGGGCGAGGACGAAGCGAGCAACCCGCCCGCTGCTCAGCCCCTGCTTCACGTTGGTTCGATGGTGACCGATCTGGCCGACACGGCCGCCATTGTCGCCCAGCTCGATCTGGTGATTTGCGTGGATACGTCTATCGCCCATCTTGCCGCGTCGCTCGCCAAGCCCTGCTGGGTGATGCTGCCGGAAAAGGACGTGGACTGGCGCTGGATGCACGCGCGCAACGATTCGCCGTGGTACCCGCACACGCTGCGGCTCTTTCGCCGCGAGCGAGGCGAGGACTGGGCGACGACGGTCGAACGAGTCCGGCAGGCGTGCGTGGCGCGCTTCGGCGTGCGCGATTAGTTGCCCGTGCAGCTAACGCGCGCGCTTCGGCTTTGATTTCTTGCTGGACGTGTTGAGCGCGATCGCTGCGTGAATGAGCGCCTTGAATGCATCCGCGTCGAGTTCTTCGCCTTCGCGGATGTCGATTGCCCGCCTCGCATTGCCGTCGAGACTCGAGTTGAACAGCTTCGCGGGGTCCGGCAGCGAGGCGCCTTTCAGGAAGGTGAGTTTGACGACCGACTTGTACGACTCGCCGGTGCAGAGGATTCCGTCATGCGACCAAACGGGTGTGCCCATCCATTTCCATTCTTCGGTTACCTCCGGATCGGCCTCGTGAATGAGCTGGCGCATTCTGCTCAGGGTCGCGCCGCGCCAGTCCGCGAGATCTGCGATTCTTTGGTCTATCAGTTCCGAGGCCGGCTGTGCTTCGGCAGACGCTGATCGGTTCATATTGTTCTCCTAAGCGTTTTCCGTTCAGAGGCCGAATTGCTTCGCGTACTCGCTGTTCAGCCGCGGCCATTCGAAATTCATCGCATCGCCGGCAACGATACGCCCAAGCGGATCGTCGGCGAGGAAATGATCGAGCACGTCGAGGCAGATGTGCCAGCCGGCCGCGCCCATCGAGATGAACTTGCGGTCGATGTTGTGCCACAGCGTGAGACGCGTGCCGTCGCCGAGCGGCTCCAGTTGCCAGCGAAGATCGTTCTCGCCCCAGCGATACTCCAGTACGTTCGGCGCGTCGGCACGCGTGATCTGTGTCTCGGAGACCTGCGGAGTGGGCGTGCCGACCGTGGAAAGCTTGACGGACCCTACCGATGCAAGGCTGCGGTCCGCGTCGAACGGCGCCCATTCGCGCAGGCTCGCCGGGTCCGTCAGCGCGTGCCAGACCCGCTCGGGGGAATGACGCAGCTCGCGCACGAGCACGAGCGTCCACCTGTCTCCGTCTTTCTGAACTTCTGCGCCGGCGGCAGGGCCGGGCCTGTATGCGTTGCGATTGCTCATCGTTTCTTGTCCTTGCGGCGTGGTTCGGGATGGGTCTGATCGAGATGACGCTCGAGCGCGTCAAGATGAACCGACCAGAAACGGCGGAATGGGGCGAGCCACGCGTCGATCTCCATGAGCGGCTCCGGTTTGATCCGATACAGGCGCCGCTGCGCGTCGACGCGCGACTCCACGAAGCCCGCCTCTCGCAGAACGCGCAGGTGCTTTGAAACGGAAGGCTGCGAGAGGTTGAGCTGCTCCTCGATATCGCCCACGGACCGCTCCGAAGATGCAAGCAGACTGAGAATGGCGCGACGGCTCGGCTCGGCGATGATGGCGAAGGTTGAGTCCATGGTGCTTATATACCTCGTGAGGCATATAAGTGTCAACTCGCGGGGACGGCGAGGTTCGCGACGCGAAGCACGCACGTGGCTGCGCCGCTGTCTGCCGGCCATGCTGCTGACAATGAAATGTGCGTTGTACTTAGTGACGGCGACGGCATCGCCGAGCACGAGAAACCGGCCGGTACGGCAACGATTCGTAATTCGGTCGGCCGCTCATTGGAAGACGTCGCGCGACAACGCGACAGGCGGCGTGATCCGTGCCGAACCCGGCGCCGGACAGATAAGGGTTAATCCTGGCGGCGAATGGCGTGCCAGGAACGGTTGCACCGACGTTGCCGCAAGTCCGGCGCAACCATGCGATGGGGCGATGCAACCCACGGCAACCCGTGCTCGAGCCCTTATTCTGCGATGGAAAAACGCGCCGGACGGCTTTGGGTCGACTCGCTGGGCCGCTCGACACGCGCCGTGGCGCCGCGAATGAAGAGCACTGCGCAGAACGCGACCATCGCCCAAATGCCAAGAATTACCGTCAAAGCGCTCATTTCGTGTCTCGAAGATTGGAAACTGCTGTTGTTGTGTTGCCCGTGCCGCCATGGCCGGCCGGTTAGTGCATCGTGGGTTGGTCGGTGCCGCAGGAAATCAGCTCGTCAATCAGGTGCGTCGCGACGCCAAGCTGCTGTACCAGCGACTCCCGCGCTGCATGCGCCGCACTTTCATCACCGCGCGCCGCTGCATTGTACGTCTGCATCGCGAGATGCAACACATTCTGCGAAGCGAGATGCAGCCCGTGCATGGTCTGGCTGTCGGTTGCCGGCGCCGGGTTGCGCCATTCGGCCGTTGCCGGGTCGTAGAGGTTTTTGTCGAACTGGCGATTCGGGCGATGACGGGAAGACATGTGGGGCTCCAGGCGCGATTGGCACGATGTCAGTGTGCTCCCGGCAGCCGCAGTTCAATTCGTCGAATAGCGGGTGTTTTTGAAGGCAATCAAGGGCATGGGCGGCACGCCGGGATTTGACTGCAGAAATAGCATGTCTTGAGCCCGGCGCAGACGCGAGTGGCTGTCGGCCGATCCCGCATGTCAACCTTACCGATAAGCACATCATGTGATAGCGCACACCTCTCCAGGTGTTTGCCCGATACAAGCGAAACCGATGAGACCCGCGTGAGTTGCAGAGCTATTTCGCGCACAAGCACGTATCTGCGAAGATAGTTAATTCGGATACCAGAATAAAACGCGGCTGCCACCGAAAGCCGAAAGCCCGTGAGCTGGCGCGCGGCGCAATGCTCGCATCCCACGCTTCTACAGCAATGCGATGTTCAGTCGCCACGCCCCGGTCGACCGGTTTGCTTTCGGCGTCGACATCATTCACCGCTTCTAACCGATTAGCCGGTCCGACGCTGTGCCAGAAGCCAGGCGGCAGGTGAGCCCGGTTTTCTTCGCGGAACGGTTATTGCTCCCGTGTTGCACGAAATCGAATGGCGGTACCCGGGCCGCCCGCGAATTCTTCCGCGAAAACAGCAAGCAATTAACAAGGGAGACAATCATGACGACCAAGCCCACGATCTTGGCGACGCCGGCCGATCCGGCCGATCCAGGCCGCCGCAAGATTCTTGCTGCGCTTGCAGGTTCCATCGCACTGTCGGCTTGTGGAGGCGGCGGTGGCGGCGGCAGCAGCGGCGGCTCGGGTTCAGGCGCGCCGCAGCCCGTCGGCACGATTCCGCCCGACCGCGCGAATCTTGCGCGCCCCGCGCTGCCTGATCCGGCCACGTCGGGAATCGATCACGTGGTGCTGGTCACCATGGAAAACCGCTCGTTCGACCACTTGATGGGCTGGGTCCCGAACGCCGAAACTGCACAGGCCGGCCGAACCTTCAAGGATGCGTTCGGCGAAACGCACGCTCCCTTTGCGCTCGCAACGAACCCCGCGTATGGCTATCAGGCATGCTCGTTCGCCGACCCCAATCATTCGTACGACGCTGGACGCATTCATCTCGCCAATGGCGCCATGAACGGCTTCCTGCTGACACCCGCCACGAGCCTCACGCGCGGCGATCTGCTGCCGATCGGCTATTTCCAGTCCGCGGACCTCGACTTCTATCGCGGCGCAGTCACCCAGTACACGGTCTGCGACTACTACATGAGCGGCATTCTCGCCGACACCTATCCAAACCGCGTGTATCTGCACAGCGGGGAAACGGACCGCCTGTCGGACACGCTCGACACGTCGTCGCTGCCGACCATCTGGGATCGCCTCGACGCGAAGGGCATTTCTTCGACCTATTACTTCCACGACGTGCCGTTTACCGCGCTGTACGGCACGCGCTATGTGGGCCGCTCCAAGCTTTTCTCCGGGTTTCTCACCGACGCGGCGGCCGGCACCTTGCCCTCGTTCTGCATGGTCGATCCGAGCTTCGGCGGTGAGGCGCAGGGCACGTCGAACGACGACCATCCTCAGCCGACGTCCGCAACGGCCAGGTGCTGCTCGGTCAGATCTACGACGCCTTGCGCACGAGCCCGAACTGGAGCAAGACGCTGATGATCATCGTGTACGACGAGTGGGGCGGTTTCATGGAACACGTGGCGCCGCCGGTCAAGCCTGTGTCCAGTGCGGAAGCTGCGCTCGGCAACGACGGCCGGCTCGGTTTCCGCGTACCGTGCATGCTGCTCGGCCCGCGCGTGCGCGCCAACTACGTGTCGCGCTATCCGTTCGATCCCAGTTCCATTCACCAGCTGCTCGCCTGGCGCTTCGGCCTCGATCCGCTTGGCGTGCGTGCGAGCGATTCGACGACATTCAATATGGCATACGCACTCGACTTTACCGATCCCGCGCGCACCGACGCGCCGGCCATTGCGGTGACTCAAGGCACGTTCGGTTCTGCCTGCTCCAATATCTCGACGGCGACGTCGGGCGCGAGCGGGATCGCGCAACTGGACAAGAGTCAGTTGGTGCCCAATACGGCGATCAGTGCGCCGGGAGGACGTTTTGCGGAGTTGCGGACCAAAGCGGACGCGTTGGGCTTTCCAGCGCCGAAGTAATCAGTTGCAATTGAGAGGATCGGCTTGCCGCTGCTCGCGCCGCGTCGGAAGTCAGAACAACTGCTTTTGGCCGGACGTGAGCCGTGTAAAGTCGTCGCGCAGCAGCGGCAAGATTGCATCGGCAACGGGTTGCAATTGACGCGTGAGGTAGTGTTCGTAGTCGATTGCGGAACGCAGTGTTTCGAGCGGCTCGGGGCCGGCAATCGTCATCACGTAGCTGATCCAGCCGCCGTTCTGGTATTGCAGCGGACGGCCCTGCCGGCGGTTGAATTCGTCGGCCACGCGGGCGGCGCGCACATGCGGCGGCACATTGCGTTCGTAGTCGCCAAGCGGTCTGCGCAGGCGCTTGCGATACACAAGCTGATCGTCGAGCTTGCCGGCGAGCGTATCGCGCACATAGTCGCGCACGTAGTCCTGATAGGGCTGCTGCGTGAAGATGCGCCTATAAAGCTCTTGCTGGAACTGCTGCGCGAGCGGCGTCCAGTCGGTGCGTACCGTTTCAAGGCCCTTGTAGACGATCTCTTCGTGCCCGTCCGCCGACACGGTGAGCCCGGCATAGCGCTTCTTGCTGCCTTCTTCCGCGCCGCGAATCGTCGGCATGAAAAAACGCCGGTAATGGCGCTCGAATTGCAATTCGAGCGCGCTGTCGAGCCCGAAGCGCCGTTGTAAATCTTGCCGCCACCATGCGTTGATATGTTCAACGAGCGCACGTCCGATGCGGCCCGCGTCGTCTTCGTCATGAGCGTGCCTGAGCCAGACGAAGGTCGAGTCCGTGTCGCCGTAGATGACTTCATAGCCTTCGGCCTGGATCAGCTCGCGTGTGCGGTGCATGATTTCATGGCCGCGCATGGTAATCGACGAGGCCAGACGCGGGTCGAAAAAGCGGCAACCGGTTGAACCCAGCACGCCGTAAAACGCATTCATGATGATCTTCAGCGCCTGCGAGAGCGGTTTATTGTGCTCCCGCTTGGCGGTTTCGCGGCCTTGCCAGACCTGGCCCACGATCGACGGCAGACAGTGGCGCGTGCGTGAGAAGCGTGCGCCGAGAAAGCCCGGCACGGACTCATCGTCGCCGGGATGGAGCATGCCTTCCACGAGCCCGACCGGGTCGATCAAAAACGTGCGAATGATCGACGGATACAGGCTCTTGTAGTCGAGCACCAGGACCGAATCGTAGAGGCCCGGGCGTGAGTCCATGACGAAACCGCCCGGACTCGCGGCGCCGGCCACATCGCCGACGTTGGGCGCCACATAGCCTTGCCGGTGCATTCGCGGCATGTACAAATGCGTGAACGCCGCCACCGAGCCGCCGCTGCGATCGGCGGGCAGGCCGGTTACGGTGGCGCGTTCGAGCAGAAACGGCAGCAGTTCCGTTTTGGCGAAGATGCGCGTGACCAGTTCGCAGTCCTTCAGGTTGTATTGGGCGAGGGCGGGCTTGTCCTCGTCGAAGCGGCGCTGGATTTCATCCATGCGCTGATAGGGATTGTCGATGGATTTGCCTTCGCCCAGCACGGCTTGCGACACATGTTCGAGGCTGAACGACGGAAAGCTCCACGTGGCTGAACGCAGCGCCTCGATGCCGTCGATAATCAATCGTCCCGCGGCGCCCGCGAAATAGTGGTTCTGTTTCAGTCCGTGCTCGCGCCACTCCATCACGGCGCCGCCGCGTCCAAGCCGCAACGGCACGCGGTATTGTTCGGCGTGCTGCTGCAGCACCCGCAAGTCGAACTGCACGAGATTCCAGCCGATGATCGCATCGGGATCGTGCCGCTCCATCCACGTGTTCAATTTTTCCAGCAGCTGTGCGCGCGTTTCACAGTATTCGAGGTCGAAGTCGAGCTTGCCCGCATCGCCGTTCGGCGGCCCGAGCATGTACACCTGGCGCTGGCCGCAACCTTCGAGAGCGATCGAATACAGCTCTGCGTGAACACTGGTCTCGATGTCGAGCGACACCAGCCTCAATGAAGGCCGATAGTCCGCAGCCGGTTTCAGCTCGCCATTCACGAGCGCCTTGTCGCTCTTCCGCTCGCCGCTGAACCATACCGGCGCGGTGATGAAGCGCTCCATCATATAGCGCTCCGGCGGAAAGACATCGGCCTCGTAAACCTCCACGCCGCCTTGCTTCAGGCGCTTCTCGTAGCCGGTCAACTGGCGATATTGCGGGCAGTAAAGTCCCAGCACCGGCCGGTGATGAAAGTCTCGCAGTTCGAGGGAGCGCAGATCGCGCGGTGCCTCGCGGCGCAAAATCGTTTCTGCGCGTTCGCGCTGTTCCGTAGGAATGAATGCAACCGATGTTTGATGGCGCAAACGGATGTGACGGGGCCCGGCGTCCGTTGCCAGCCAGAAATCGACTTCGGTACCGGCGGGCGTGTCCCGCCAATGCCGCGTCAAGATGAAACCCTGCTCGAACTCTGTCAAACCCACCACCTGTGCCATGGAAACGGCGCGTCGTCGCCTGATGCGATTTTACCGCCAGGCGCACACAGCGGCGCCCGGTGCTCGCGGGCGCTCATGTCACCGGGCATGCAGCCGCGCGGCGGAGCCGGTATGATGGTTTCGCAGCGTGTGTTTCGGCGCGATCATGCGCTGGTGAGTCTTCTAAAACAGCGGAGTATATGAAATGACTTTGGGCAAACTTCTGGTGGCGGCTGCGGTGGCCGCAGCGAGCTTCGGCGCGCACGGGCAGGTCGCGGGCACGCAACCGCTTGGCGTGACTGTCGAGCAATCGAATGCGTTGTTAAGCGGGTGGAGCGTGAAAAAGAGCATTCTCGGCAAGGCCGTGTACAACGATCAGAACGAGAAGATCGGTTCTATCCGCGATCTCGTGGTGGCGCCGGACGGCTCGCTGTCCGCAGCGATTGTCGCCGCAGGCGGGTTTCTCGGCGTTGCGTCGCATGATGTAGCGGTGCCGATTGCCGCGCTCGACATTCGTTCGGGCAACTTTTATCTGGCCGGCGCGACGAAGGCGGCGTTGAAGGCCACGCCCGAGTTCCAGTACAACAAGGTACAAACGCCGCCGAAGCCGAAGAAGCTGTCGGCGCAGTGATGCACAGCGCACGGTGACTTCGGAACGGGACCGTCCCGTTTGCAGGCCGGACGCACGCGCCGGCCTGCACGTCTCTTCACGCCTCGAGGGCGAGCGTCGCGAAGGTGCCCAGCCAATGCTCGCCCATGTAGTCTCCGGCCACATGAGGCAGCGCACTTTGCAAATGCCGCTCGGCGGAATCGAGCAGCGCGGCCCGGCGGATGTCGCCCGCGGGCAATGCCCGGGCGAGCGAGCGCTGGCACCAGGCGCGACTCAGATTGAGGCCGTCCAGGTGTGCAATCTTGCCGTCGGTGCGGTCCGTGACGGTGACCGGCTCGAATAACGTAGTGGGCTTTTTCGCGCCCAGATCGGGCAGAAAGCGTCCGAACCAGTCGACGAATTGTGCGGGCGGCAAAACACGCCGCATCAATTCCGCTTCCATCAGCGAGGGCGAGAGGAATTCGTCGCCGGCAGGCTCCCACGCCTGGCACCCCACGTCATGCAAAAACCAGCGCTCCGCGGTGCTGACGATCAACGCCTCCAGCGAGCCGTGCGAGGTTTGTCGCGCGAAATCGAGCGTAAGCGCGAGCGCGAAGGCCATGTTGAAATGCGTGCCCACCCGCAACGGATAAGTGGCTTTGGGCAGGAACGTCTCGAAGCGCTCGACGAAAACCTCGGTAAGCGGCGCAAAGGTCTTCGACCAGCGCGCGCCGTGCGAGAGCTTCAACGCATGCAGTTGGGCGCTGAGCGTGAGCAACCACGCCCAGCCATACGGCCGTTCGAAGCCGAGGTTATGCGGCAGGTCGAGGTAAGCCCGCTCGCCGGCGACGTTCGCAGCCGTGAAGTGCTCGTCGACCACAGCGACGATACGTTCGGCTTCCGGCAGATCCGGAAAGCGCTCGATAAGATGAAGAACCAGCCAGTAGCCATGCACGCAGGAGTGCCAGTCGTAGCTGCCGTAAAAGATGGGATGCAACGCGCGGGGGCTTTGCACATCTTGCGGGCCGGCGAGCGAGTGTGTGAGTTTGTTCGGATATTCGCGCGTGAGGTGAGCGAGCGCGAGATTGGCGAATCTGGAAGCGAATTCGCGGGTGAGCAGGGCGGTCATCGGCGGTTCCTCGAAAGCGGAATACGAACAGGCCACTAGTATCGTATTGGCGGCGCGCAATAGCAAAGCTCTGAACGTTGTGCGCTAGCGGATGCGCTGTCGATATTCTAGTCGCAGCAGCGGGACTGCCGCGATATCGGCATTTGCCGAAGCGAACGGCGCGTAATTGCGGCTAAATCTGCCGTTAGCGTTTTTTGCTGGTGCGCGCGCAAGACTCTCGCGGGAGACGGCGAGCGGATCGTGTTTCTTTCCGGTTCTTTGCGCGGTGGCTGCGGTTTATATGTGCGTGCTATGGTCGCGCTCCGTCCCAAGTCATGCGTCTTTCCGCCGACAACACGAAGATGGAGCAGTTCTTTATGCGGCGCGCGAGCGCCGTCAATTTCCTGCTGGCGCGCCGGCGCGTGTGCCTCGATAAGATTGCGTCCGCAACGAGTCCGGAATGGGAGCGCGAGCGCGAAGTGGAGTTAATCGAGCGTCTCGTACTCGACGTTCGCGCCGGGCGGCTCAGTACTTTCGAAATGATGCATGCAAAAGCGGTGACGGTGGTCGTCACCGATTGAGCGCCCGCTATAGGGGCGGCTTCAGAAGCGATAGCCGACGGAGACAAACGACACGATCGGATCCAGCTTCAGCTTGGTCGTGCTCGTGACCGTGCCGACCGAGGACTTCGTGGTCAGCGTCGCCCGCGTGGAGAGCCACATATACGAGAGCGACAGGTCGACCGACCAGTGCTTGTCGATGTCATACGAGAAGCCCGCATTGACCACTGGTGCGAATGAGCTGCCGAGCCTGGCGGTTGTCGTACCCTCCAGTGCGGTGCCATATGTGGATGAATAAAGGAAGCTGCCGCTCGACACGGCCGGACTCAATTTCACGCCGCTATACCAGACGTATGCTGCCCCAGCGCCGAGATAAGGACGGAACCGGCTCTGCGGATCATTGAAGTAGTACTTCATCAGCAGTGTCGGGCTCCATTCGTATGCGGACCCGATCTGCCCGAGTGCCGCCAGCGAACCGGTACCGGTCAGATTGAACTTCGGCGGAATGCCGAACACGACGGTGGTCGCAATATGATTGGTGAAGAAATAGGTCGCCGTGAGGCCGAACGTGTCCGAATCGTCGACGCTCGCGCCGGTGCCGGTTCTCGTGGCGCTCGTGCCCAACGCATTGACCGTCAGCGGTTTGCTCGAGTCTTGGGGCGCGAGATGGAACCACCCCGCGTTCAGCACGAAATCGCCGGCGCTTTGCGCGTGAGCGGCAGTACCCGTGAACAGTGCGGCGGCCAAACCGAGTACCCGTGTGTGCTTCATCTTCGTCTCCTTCTGTCTGTTATGAGTGGTTCGCCAGGGACGATTCTATGCGTACGGTCGTTCGGTTTGTCGCGTGCTTTATTGAACTTTGCCTCTGTAATCTGGTAAGGATTTAAAGCTCGCAGTCGGTCAGGCCAAAGCCAAAAGCCCACTGGTGAGAGCGGGCTTCCGGTTGCCTTTTTTGAAAGAGAGAAATGCGCTCTCGCAGAGAATAAATCGCGATGACGCGGGGCTATTTAACCCTGCCGCAAACATGCGGCGCAAGCGTTAAAGCAGAGTTCTCAGGCTTGTTTGTCTTTTGTTTTCTTACTTGCTGCGAATGGCGTCAACGAGGTGATTGTCATGCCGGAAGATAAGTCATCCGTGCGTCCAGTACTGAAAGCGGAAAGCAACAGAGCGCCTCGCCTTACGCATTGCCCCGCGAATTGGCCCGCGCCGCGCTGCTGCACGCAAATATGCGCGCAAACAAGCCACGCGATACTTCTTGCGCCTCTGCCGCTTCCATCACATGGCGCCACCAACGCTCGCCGCGATGCGGGGCGGCGAGATCGAGCCGCTCGCCCATGCGCGGTGTCGAAAGCGCGACGCCGCGCGCCGCAGCGAGTCCAAGTACGCGCTCGAACGGCTCATACCACCGGTGCATGGCGAGATCGAATGTGCCGTTGTGAATCGGCACGAGCCAGTGGCCGCGCAAATCGACATGGGCCTGCACGGTGTCTTCAGGCTGCATGTGGACATAGGGCCACTGCGCGTCGTACGCGCCGGTTTCCACGAGTGCCACGTCGAACGGCCCGAAGCGCTCGCCGATCGCCCTGAAGCCGTCGAAGTAGCCGGTGTCGCCGCTGAAGAACACGCGCAGGTCGTCGTCGACAATAACCCACGAGGCCCACAGCGTGCTATTGCCGTCAAAGAGGCTGCGCCCGGAAAAATGCTGCGCGGGCGTCGCCGTGAATGCAATACCGCCGACGTCCACGCTTTGCCACCAGTCGAGCTGACGCACCTTGTTCGCGTCGATACCCCATTCGATCAGCCGGTCGCCGACGCCGAGCGGCGTGACGAAGCGCTCGGTCGTGGCGGCGAGCGCGAGCACGGTTTCGCGGTCGAGGTGATCGTAGTGATCATGCGAAAGAAGCACGCCGGCGAGCGGCGGCAGATCGGCGAGCGCGATAGGCGGCGCATGAAAACGCCTGGGACCGACGCGACGGAACGGCGAAGCGCGTTCCGCGAACACCGGATCGGTCAGCCAGAACCGGCCGCGCAACTTGAGCAACAGGGTCGAATGTCCGAGCCGGTAAAGGCTGCGGTCGGGCGCCGCGTGAAGGTCGTCGCGCGTCAATGCGTCGATGGGTAAGGCGCCTTGCGGCACCGTGCCCGAGGGCTTGTTCAACAGCACATTCCACGCAATGCGTAAGGTTTTGCCGAATCCTTCGACGGGACGCGGCTTCACGTTGCGAAAGCGCTCGCCGTCGTGCTGTGCCGAGAGGCCGGACAGCGCGCGCCCGCGCCTCGCGGCGTGAACCCCCAAGGCACGGCTGATGGAGTCGAGAAACGATGTCATGTACGCCGCCCCGAAGTCAGAAAGTAGACTGAGGAGTGTACTTTATAATCTCAAAAAGTAAACTGCCCGGTGTAAAATTTCTGGATGGACCCCACCGTCACTCATCAACGCCTGACCGACCGCAAGCGGGTCGCCGTGATTGCCGCGGCGATCGACGAATTTCTCGCGGCGGGCTTCGACGGCACCAGCATGGACCGCATCGCCGCGCGCGCGAACGTCTCGAAGCGCACGGTCTATAACCATTTCCCGAGCAAGGAAGCGCTGTTCGCCGAAATCCTGCGGCAGTTGTGGGACGCGAGCCATGCCGGCGACGCGTTTGCCTATCGGGCGACGATACCGTTGCGCGAGCAACTGGTCGAACTATTGATGCGCAAGCTGCGGCTTCTCAACGACGAATCGTTCCTCGCGCTTGCCCGCGTGGCGATCGCCGCGGGCATTCATTCGCCGGAACGCGCGCGGGACATGGTCGCGCGCCTCGGCGAACGCGAAGAAGACATTACCGTATGGATACGCGCGGCCGCAGCGGACAAACGTCTGCGGATTGCGGATCCGGTGTTCGCCTCATCTCAGTTGCAGGGCCTCGTCAAGGCGTTTGCGTTCTGGCCGCAGGTGACGATGGGCCAGCCGCCGCTCAGCGAGACCGAACAGCAGGCCATTGCCGATTCCGCCGCCGACATGTTTCTCGCACGCTATGCCTGAGTATGCCTGAGCACCGGCGCGCTTACGCTTCGTCCTCCCAATCGTGCCATTCGACGCGATAAGCCCGCACATAATCGCTGACTGCGGCACCCACGGTCGGCATGAAACACCGTTCCCCGAGCTGCTCGAAAATGCCGTAGCGTTTGAGGCTGTCCTTGACCGGCCCCTTCAATTCCGCAAAGCAAAGATCGATGTGCATCGCCTCGAGCTGTTCGACGAGTTCGGCCAGCATGTCCGCAGCGGTGATGTCGATGTCGGTCACGGGCTCGGCGGCAATCACGATGCGGCGTGTGGGCGCGGGTGCAGCGTCGATCGCCTGTTGCACACGTTCGCGGAAAATCTGCGTGTTGGCGAAAAAGAGCGGCGCGTCCCAGCGCAGGAGTACGAGCCCCGGCACGCGCCGCGCATCGGGATGCCGCGCGATATCGTGGTATCCCTTCACCCCGTCGAGGCGCCCCAGCACCGCCGCATACGGCCGCCACGCGCGCCACAGAAACATCAGCACGGCGAGCGCCAGGGCGATTCCCACGCCTGTCACGACGCCGGACAGCACGACGCCGAGGAAACAGACGACTGCCTGCACGAGCTCGCCGCGCCGCAGGCGATATAGCCGCAGCACGCCGCGCGTTTCGAGCAGGCTCAGCGAAGCGGCGATGACGACAGCCGCGAGCGCGGCCTGCGGCGTATTGCGCAGTGCCTGCGGCGCGAACAGCAAAAGGCCGGCGACGATTGCGGCGGCCACCAATCCGGTGAGTTGCGTCTTCGCTCCGGCGGCCTCCGCGACCGGCGTGCGCGAGCCGCTTGCGCTGACGGGAAAGCCCTGAAACAGCGCGGCAGCCACGTTCGCGACGCCGATTGCGAAGCATTCCTGATTGCGATCGACGTGTTGCCCGCCGCGCAGTCCATAAGTTTGCGACAACAGGCTGACGTCGGTCAGTGTGACGAGTGAAATCGCCAACGCGGTCGTGCCGAGCACGAGCCACTGGCTCAATGCGAGCAGTGGAAATTCAGGCGCCGGTAGACCGCGCGGCACGCTACCGACGACGGCAATGCCCGCACGTGCCGCCAGATCGGCCCACGATGCGGCCAGCGTGGCCGCCGCGACCGCGATAAGAACGCCAGGCAGTCTGGGCGCCCAGCGCCGACAGGCCAGAATCACGACAAGCGAGCCCGCGCCGATGGCGAGCGCCGCGCCGTTGATCTGGCCCGCCAGTACGCCGCCCGCCAGTTCGTGGACCCGCGCGAGGAACGATTCGCCCTTCACCGGAAGCCCCAATATCTTGGGTAACTGACTAATTATGATGGTCAGCATGATGCCGTTGAGATAGCCGTGGCGTATCGGCGTGGAAAGGAGATCGGCGATATAGCCGAGTTTGAGGAGGCCCACGGCCATGCACAGCAGGCCAGAGAGCAGCGCAAGAGCGCCCGCCAGCATGACCGCCTGCGGGCCGCCGTGCGGTGCGAGCGGTATCGCGGCCGCGAGAATCAGCGCGACCAGCGCGGAATCCGGTCCTACCACGAGGATGCGGCTCGAGCCAAACACGGCGTAGGCGACGAGCGCCGCAAGCGACGCATACAGGCCCGCCACAGAAGACATGCCCGCAGCCTCCGCATACGCCATCCCCGCCGGGACCAGCACCGCGCTCAGCGTGAGGCCCGCGGCAGCGTCGTGCGGCAGGCAGGCGAGCCGATACTCGCGCATCCACGTGAGCGCCGGAACCCAGCGCGCAAGCCGCGCGAGAATGCTGGCGTGACGCCGCGTCGCCGCCGGCTCTGTGTGAACTTTGCCCATCTGCACGCAGAATCACCTCGCAGGTTGCATGTGCGGACGTTCGTCTCCATGCGAGGCGGGCTCAAAACGGGCGCAAGTCATGCATGGGTTAACCGTATGCGTTGCCGTCTTTACCCTGCCATGCGAACTCGCAAGCATTGAACCATCCGCACGAGGTTGTACTGGCGACCTTGCGCTACCCGAAGCAATACCAGGCCTGAGCGCCTACAGCCTACAGATTGCGCTTTTTACATGGCATTGCAAGTTGTACAGGGACAGAAGGCGGTCGCATATTGCGAAGCCGTGCCGTGTCGGCATGCGGGCGATGCGTCTATTTGCAGGCGCTTTTGCGGCAAGTGGCCGATGTGCGCACGATCTGTCGAAGCAGCCGCGCCTCGCCAAGGGCGAAAAGCGTGACATTCGATGCTCACCAGCGATGAGGAGATTATGATGGAACCCGTATTGAGGAAGGCGATGGCCGCCGTATTGATCGCGGCGCTGGCAGGTGGCACTTTGGGCTGCAAACGCTCCGGCTCGAACGATACGGCGGGAACCGCGGGCATGAGCGGGCCGGCTGCGACGAGCAACAGCATGGCGCCGCCAGCAACGGCCGCGTCCGGCGCGAGCCAGTAAGCCGGCAAAGCGGGCCTTGCCTCGCGTGACGCGCCATGCGTCGCGCGCGGCGATCCGCAAGCACTGGGGTTCGACGCCGCGCCATCCGCCATGCAAGAGGGGAATGACATGCGCGCAATGGTGTTCGACGGGACCGCTCCGGTGCTGCGTGAAAGGCAGATGCCCGAGCCGCGGCCGGCCGCGGGTCAGTTGCTGATCGACGTTCACGCATGCGGCGTGTGCCGCACTGACTTGCACGTGATCGACGGAGAACTCGCGCATCCGAAAGAGCCCCTCATTCCCGGACATGAAATCGTCGGGACCGTGGCGGCGCTGGGCGACGGCGTCACGGGCTTCGCGGCAGGCGATCGCGTCGGCGTGCCGTGGACAGGCTTTACCTGCGGCCACTGCCGCTATTGCGCGAGCGGCCGCGAGAATCTATGCGACGAGCCCGGCTTCACGGGTTACACGATCGACGGCGGTTACGCGGAACGCACCGTCGCCGATAGCCGCTACTGCCTGCACCTGCCCGAGCGCTATGCCGATGTCGAAGCCGCCCCGCTTCTGTGCGCGGGCCTGATCGGCTACCGCACGCTGAGCATGGCGGGCGATGCCCGCGCAATCGGCATCTACGGGTTCGGTGCGGCCGCGCATATCGTCGCGCAAGTGGCGCTGCACCAGGGGCGCACGGTGTTCGCCCTGACGCGCCCCGGCGACACCGCCGCGCAGCAGTTCGCGTTGCGGCTCGGCGTGCAGTGGGCCGGCGGCAGCGACGAGACGCCCCCGGAGCAACTCGACGCAGCGCTGATTTTCGCGCCTGCCGGGCCGCTCGTGCCCGCAGCGTTGAAGGCGGTGGCGAAGGGCGGCGTGGTGGTGTGCGGCGGCATCCATATGAGCGATATTCCGTCGTTCCCGTACGCGCTGTTGTGGGGCGAGCGGCGCGTGTGTTCGGTTGCCAACCTCACGCGCGCGGATGGTCACGCTTTCATGCAACTCGCGGCGGATGTGCCGCTCGACATCGAGACCACGCCCTATGAACTCGCGGATGCAAACCGCGCGCTAAACGACCTGCGCGACGGCAGCGTCAACGGCGCGGCCGTGTTGTGTATGCGGTAGGGCGAGCGGGGTACCGCTAAAAAACTAGCGCGGTTCGGCGGCAGGATCATAGGGCACGACGCGTTCGTGTTCGTCTGGCTGATTGCGCGCCACGATTGCTCGCGCGGCGACCCGCTCGTCGAGATTGAACGGCTGGTGCGGCACGCCCGGCGGAATGAACAGAAAATCGCCGGCCTCGGTAATCACGGACTCGCGCAAGCCGGGACCATAGCGCGTCTCGACCCGGCCTTCGAGCTGATAAATCGCCGTTTCAAAGTCGGCATGATAGTGCGGCTCCGCGTGAGCACCCGGCGGCACGACGACCAGGTACATCGACAAACCCGTGGCTCGCGCAGTGCCGGCCGAAATGCCCACGAAATAGGGCAGACGCTGGCTCGTCGCCATCGCGTTGCCGGGACGAACCCTGACGACGGTGGGTTCTGCATCGTGCAGGACGTTCGACATGGCGGCTCCGTTGGCGGGTGCGGGAAGGGTCGTGGTTCAGGCGTGTAGCGAAAAGTCTAGTCGATAGGTGCGGGGTTTGCCGGACCTTCCGCGGGGCATTATCGGCCCGGCGAGGCCCGTTTGCGCTTGCCGCGCGCCGGGTCCTGACTGCGCAGGATGTCCTTGTCGCGAGCCAGTGCGGCGCGCAAACGCGGCACGGTGAAATCGATAAAACTGCGGGTTTTCAGCGGCAATTTTCCCTGACCTGCATGCATGACGCTGACAGGCACGGGCTCGGGTTCGAAGTCGCGCAGCACCCGTTTCAGTTTTCCTTCGCTGACGGCGCCGGCCGCCTGATACGACAGCACGTTGGTCAGGCCGACACCGGCAACGGCGGCATCGATCGCCGCCTCCACCGTGTTCACCGACAGTCGCGCATAAACCTGCACCGTCTGCTGCGGGCCGCGAGCGGACGCGAAATTCCATAGGAATGCAGAAGGCAGCGCGTCCGAAACAATGCATGAAAAGCGCGCGAGATCGGCAGGTGTTTTTGGCTCGCCGGCTTGAGAAAGGTAATGCGGACTCGCGCACACGACGCGGCCAACGGTGCCCACCTCGATCGCGACCATGCTACTGTCGGGCAGCTTGCCGATGCGCAGCGCAACGTCGATATGCTCGTCGAGCAGATGCAGATTGCGGTCGGCCAGCACGAGCCGCACAGTAATCTCCGGAAAAGCCGCGAGAAAATCACTGACGATGGGCAGCATATGCAGCCGCCCGAAGACGACAGGCGCGGTCACCACCAGTTCGCCGCGCGGCGTGCTGTACTCGCCTGCTGCGGCGCTTTCGGCTTCGCTGACCTGCTCGAGAATCTGCTTGCAGGCCGCGAGGTAGGCAGCGCCCGCGTCTGTCAGCGTGAGCTTGCGCGTGGAGCGCACAAGAAGACGCGCGTTCAGATGCGCCTCCAGTTCCGCGACTTTGCGGCTGACGGTGGGCAGCGGCATATGCAGCTTGCGGCTCGCGGCGGAGAAACTGCCGCTTTCCGCCGCGGCGACGAGAATCGACATTGCTTCGAGACGGTCCATGAACCCCCACGCTCATCGAGGAAGAATCGGTGAAAAATACCCGATTGCCGCGCGTTCGGGAAGCGTGCGAACACCTGTGGACCAAGGAGATGCGCGCGGTGCGGCCAATCCGCGCGAGCGCTACAATCGTCATCACCTATCGCGCGATCACGGAGGCACAGCATGGCAACGCTTCAGCCGATCAGCCGCTACCCGGTGCCCGACCCGAGCGAATGGCCCGACGACATCAGCGCGCGGATTCTCGAAGTGCAGCAGAAGGCCGGCTTCGTGCCGAATGTGTTTCTGACGCTCGCGCATCGGCCCGACGAGTTTCGCGCGTTCTTTGCCTACCATGACGCGTTGATGCTCAAAGAGGGCGGCCTCACAAAAGGCGAACGTGAAATGATCGTGGTGGCCACGAGCGCCGTGAACCAGTGCCTCTATTGCGTGGTGGCGCACGGCGCGATTTTGCGCATCTACGAAAAGGCGCCGCTGCTGGCCGATCAGGTGGCGGTCAATCACCGCAAGGCCGACATCACCGCGCGGCAGAAGGCCATGCTCGACTTCGCGCTGAAGGTATGCCGGGAATCGGGCCGCGTGGACGAAGCCGATTTCCAGGCCTTGCGCGAACATGGCTTCTCTGACGAGGACATTTGGGACATCGCGGCAATCACCGCATTTTTCGGCTTGTCGAATCGCATGGCCAATGTGATTTCCATGCGGCCCAACGACGAGTTCTATTTGATGGGTCGCGTGCCGAAACCCGCGCCGGATGCCTCGCAAAAATAGGCGTATTTTTTTTAGCCGCCGTTCATGCGCCTGCAGGTTCTGACTGCAATGCGGGCGTATGCAGCGCGGTGTCGTCGATCGGGAAATGCAATAGCGCCGCGACAAGTCCGCTCGCCACTGTGGCCTGCCACAGCAGCGAATACGAGCCCGTCATGTCGAAGACCACGCCGCCCAGCCATGCGCCGAGAAACGAGCCGATCTGATGGCTCAGGAAGCAGACGCCGAACAGGCTGCCCAGATGCCGCGTGCCGAAAACTTTCGCCACGAGCCCGCTCGTCAGCGGAACGGTGCCGAGCCACGTGAGACCCATCACGGCTGCAAACAGCACGACCGTCATGGCACTTTTTGGCAGTACGAAGAATGCGCCGATCGTCACGCTGCGAATCAGATACAGCCAGCCGAGCACGTAATGCTGCCGGAACCGGCCGCCCAACCAGCCGCACGCCCAGCTTCCGATCATGTTGAACAGGCCGATCAACGCGAGCGCCGTTGCACCGAGCCCGAGGGGCATATGGCAAAGCGACAGATAACCGGGCAAGTGCGTGGCGATGAACGCAAGTTGAAACCCGCAGGTAAAAAAGCCGATTGTGAGCAACCGGTAACCGCGATGTCGCGCGGCTTGTGCGAGCACTTCGCGTAACGGTGTGGCGAGTGCTTCCTGCCGAGGCGCTCCGGTGTGCGCGCGCCGGTCCAGGATCATGCCGAGCGGGGCCACCATCAGCATCAGGAAGGCCAGCACGAAGAGCGAGGTGGCAATGCCCGCATTGAGCCGGATGCCTTGCACGAGCGGGACCATCAACACCTGTCCGGCAGAGCCGCCGGCGCTGACAAGACCCATCGCCATACTGCGTTTTTCCGGCGACGCCACGCGGCCGACCGCGGGCAGCACGACGCCGAACGTGGTGCAACTGACGCCGATGCCGACCAGCAAGCCCATGCCGACGATCAGCAATGGGCCACTCGGCGCCACGGCCGAAAGCGTGAGGCCCGCCGCGAACGTCGTGGCGCCGAAGGCGACCACCGGGGCTGAACCGTAACGGTCCGCCGCCGCGCCGGCGAAGGGTTGCGCGAAGCCCCACACGAGATTGTGCAGCGCAATGGCGAACGCGATGAGCGTGACGGGCAAGCCGCGATCGAATGAAAACGGGCCGATAAAAAGCCCGAACGTTTGCCGGATCCCCATTGCCGCGCTGAGGATGAGCGCGGCGGCGAGAATGACGAGTGTGGTGTGATTGAAAGCGGGCGCGAAGCGCTTGCTGCTGGCGGTCGACATGGCTCTGATCTCCTTTGACGCCATGGTCGCAGCGAGAACCCGAAGCAGCAAAAGAAAAGTTTTTGACGACAGGTGAGCGGGGCTCACCTGCGTGCGGTTACCGCCGGCGCTTATTGCGCCGCGGCCGCATCGACGCTCGTGTCGCACGAGAACTGCGCCGCCTCCGCCAGTATCCATTGCCGGAAATCAAGCAGTTCGGGCCGACGGTCGGCGTTCTCCGCGCTGACGAGCCAATAGGCAGTGGCCGAGTTGACCGTGTTGAATGCGGCTTGCACGAGCGCGCCGCTTTCGAGGTCGCGATTCACCAGCGGCCTGCGGCCGAGTGCAACGCCAAGTCCCATGCTCGCGGCTTCGAATGCGAGTTGGATCGTGTCGACCCGCAAGCCGGCGTCCGGATCCACGTGCTCCGCGCCCGTGGCTTCGAGCCAGGTCTGCCAGTCTTCGCTCGCGGCATTCACATGAATCAGTGTCGCATTGCTTAACAACGGCGTGCCGTGCACATCGCGCAGCGACTCCAGATAGCCGGGACTGCATACGGGTACGAGCTGTTCCCCAAAGAGCCGCGTCCACGCGGAGCCCGCAACCGGAGCGCGGCTCAGGCGGATGGCGAAATCGAATCCGTCAACAGGAAAACCGACCTGACGATGCGACGTGTCGACCGTCACATTCACTTTCGGCCAACGCGCCCTGAAATGCGGCAAGCGCGGCAGCAACCAGCGCGACGCAAATGTCGGCGCGCAACTCAGCGCAATCGGGCGGTTCGCGCGATGATTCGGCAGACGCTGCGTGCCGATCGCGATCAGCGAGAACGCCTCGGAAACATACGACAGATAGTCGGCGCCCGTTGCCGTCAGCGAAATGCCGCGCGGCTCGCGCACGAAGAGTTCGACCCCAAGCGCCTCCTCGAGACCGACAATGCCGTGACTCACGGCACTGGGCGTGACGTTCAACTCGGCGGCGGCGAGCTTGAAACTTTGATGCCGGCCCGCCGCTTCAAAAAAACGAAGCGCGGGCAAGGGCGGCAGACGGAGCGGCATGTTGCATCCTCATATGACGGCGCCACGCGAGCGAGGCCGCGTGCGTGCGGTTTGGCGACAGCATACCGCGACGTGCGGATCATTTTCCGGCGGCTTTTCATTGCAGTGCGCAAAGGCCCGCCTTCAGCGCCCTCGTGAAAAATTCTTCGCGCGGGATGTCGATTCGCTGCAGAGTAGATCGTCGTGTGCATAGGGCGGCTTTGCGCATACCGCGGGCCGCCTGCTTGTTCTTCTTCTCGACAGGAGATGGCAGATGACTCAACCGAACGAAGCCGCACCCAAGCTCAGGCCGGCCCGCGAACTGGCGGACTCGCCGTGCCGTTTCCCCGGCGAAAGCGCCGAATATCGCCGGGCACGCAACGACCTGCTTGCTGAAGAAATAGAATTGCGCCGCCATATCGAGCGCGTCGCCGCACAGCGCCGCGCGCTGCCGCTGGGCGGCGTGGTGCCGGAGGACTACCGCTTCGAAGCCGAGGCGGGACCGGTCACGCTCAGTGAAATGTTCGGCGCTCACGACACGCTCGTCACCTATAACTGGATGTTCGGTCCGAGGCGCGAGCGCCCTTGCCCGATGTGCACTTCGCTGCTGAGCGCTTACGACGGCGAAATGCCCGACATTTTGCAGCGCGTCGCGTTTGCGGTCATCGGCCGCTCGCCTATCCAGAAGCTCGCCGCTTTCGCGAAGCACCGCGGCTGGCGGTATCTGCGGCTCTATTCGTCGGCGGGGAACACGTTCAACCGCGACTATGCGGGCGAAGATCCCGACGGAGACGACGTCCCGGCGTTCAACGTGTTCACGCGGTCCGGCGGCACGGTGCGGCACTTCTGGGCCCAGGAAATGGGCCCGTGGACCGCCGACCCGGGGCAGGATCCACGCGGCGCGCCGGACGTCATGCCTTTGTGGACCGTGCTCGATATGACGCCGGGCGGCCGCGGACGCGACTGGTATCCGAAGCTCGAATACGACGCTGCACCGCGTTAGCCGGCTCGCGGCATCGCGATCAGTGCGGGGCGTCGTTCGCCTGACTTTGTTCGCGCGCCGATTGCAGATAGCTGGAGATGGCGCCCGAACGCATGGGCGGGCTGAACAGATAGCCCTGCACCGCGCGGGCGCCCAGTGCCTTGACGACCTCCGCTTGCGACGACGTTTCGAGCCCCTCCACGACGCATTCCAGCCCGAGGTTCTTGCACAGATCCAGCACCGATTTGACAATCTTCTTCGACGCGCTATTGGAATCGACGTCCGTCATGAAACTGCGGTCGATCTTGATCGAATCGAACGGCAGGCGGTGCACGTAGCTGAGGCTGGAATAACCGGTGCCGAAGTCGTCGAGCGAAACGCGGCAGCCTGCCGCCTTGATCATCGTGAGGGCGGAGCGGGCCTGTTCGAAATCTCGCGTGAGCGCGGTCTCTGTAATTTCGAACGACACGCGGTGCGGCGGCACGCTGCTCGCCGCGACAATGTCGATCAGCCGGCGCGCACGTGCCGACGTCGAAATATCGATAGCCGAAAGATTGAACGACAGATAAAGCTCGGACGGCCAGTGCGGCACTTCCGCGAGCGCCTTGTGCAGCAGCACTTCGGTGATGCGCAAAATGAGTTCGGTGCGCTCCGCGATGCGGATGAACTCCTCCGGCTTGACTGCGCCGAGCCGCGGGTTGTGCCATCGGCCAAGTGCTTCGAGCCCGATCGTGCGTCGCGTCACGACATCCGAGATCGGCTGAAACTCGAGAAACAGTTCGGACTCCAGATCGGCATGACGCAGTTCCTGCGTGACGAGGCTCGAGCGTCGAATGCGCGTTTCGTGTTCGGTCGAGAAAATCACGGCGGTGCCGCGGCGGCTTTCCTTGCCCACGTACATCGCGGCATCGGCGCGCTCGAACACCTGCGTGACCGTCTTGCCTGCGTCCGGAAATGCGGCCCAGCCGATCGTGCCCGACAGTTCCGCAATATTGCCCCCAACGCGATAAGGCTGGCTCAGTGAGTCGCAAATGCGCTGGCCTAATTCCAGCAGCGCATCTTTCGATTGCCGGTCTTGCGCGAGCACGCCGAACTCGTCGCCGCCGAGCCGCGCAAAGAAAATGCCGGGCTCCGCGAGCGCAAGGAGCCGCGCGCCCACTTCCTGCAGCACGAGGTCGCCGCTTGCGTGGCCGTAAATGTCGTTGACCTGCTTGAAGCCGTCCAGATCGATGAGTCCCACGTTGAAGGCCCCGTCCGTCGCGAGCGCCTGCTCGGACAGCGCCCGCAGGGAGGCGAAGAAACTGCGGCGGTTGGGCAGATCGGTCAGACTGTCGATGCTGGCGAGGCGAAAGTTCTCGTCGCTGAGCCTTTGGGTTTTCTCCTGACTCGCCTGCAAATCGCGCTGCGTATGCACGACGCCGGCAAACGACCGGTAATACAGTTCGATGATAAACGCGAGGGCGAGTCCGACGAGCGACATGTCGACGGCCATTGCGATGAAAACCGGAGACCCCGTGAAGACGAGAAACGTCGCAAAGCTGAGAATGACAATGGAGAGCAACAGCAACGCGGCCACGCGCAGGTGCATCAGGCAGAACACGCAGCCCACCACGGTCGTCGCCATATAAAACGCCACCTGTGCCTGTTCGTAGGGCGTGCCGTAGGGCAGCAGCATGAGCGACCAGGCGGTGAACGCAATGCCGAAAATGCCGGCCATCCAGATGAGTTTGCGCAGCTCCGGTACGGCTTTGTCATGAGTGAGCACGCGATTGCGGCCGCGCCACCAGCGCACGCATCGCACGATACACAGCGCGCATAGCACGCCCGGAACGTACATTGTCATCCACGCCGGTGCACTGCGCAGATGCGTGACCGTGACGGCCATCGTATTGACGATCAGGATGAAGTAAAGGAGCGGAATCTGGCGGCCGAATGCCTGCACCTGCGAACGCACGAGTTCGGGGTCTCCTTCGGCAACAGACAACGCTTCCCTCAATCTGGCTATTGCAACCATTCCTGTCCTTTAACGTTTGCGCCGCATACGCAGCTAGATATATCGGCAGGGCCGGTCGGACCTTGAGCGCGCTAGACCCGGTGCTCGGTGTCGGTATTCGGTAATAACGACGCGCGTGTGCCGCGCGGCACCGTGTTATACCGCATCATTTCAGTAAATTTGACCCGTGATGGCGCTCAAAGCGTCGGGCAGGACAGCACGCGCAACGGGCCGAGCGTCGTTCCGGGTTCGCCGTGCGTGGCCGGGCTGCCTTGCGGCGGAGTGGAAACGAGGCGCACGGCATTCTCGCCGGCATTCGCCAGAACATACTTTTCGGCGCTGTTCTCCGGCTGCCAGTAAGCGCGAAATACGCCATTTGCGCCGAACACGAGCAACTTGCCGTGCACCGTTTTCGCCCCGCTTATGAGGTCCACCGCCTCACCGTCGCGCACCTGGAAAGGCTGCGGGGTGCTTGCGGTGCCCGCGCGCGCGAGCGTCGCGCAGCCGTTTTCATCGGCAAAAACGCTCGTGCAAAAGAGCGTGCCGACCAGGACACCTGTTGCAATATGGCGAAATTTCATTTTTTCTTTCTCCCGATTGCCGGCTTGCACGGCGCCTTGCAAGGCGAGTGCCGGCGCTCGCGCGCGGCACGCCAACCCGGTCAAAAAGCGCTGTGCGCGCGCTTTAACGCTCGCTAAAGCCCTGAAATTGCAACGGATTGTGATTCAAGGCTCGTGCCGGTCAAGCCGGAGAAACACGTAAGCGCGCGATTCTTATGGCACTTTGCCCGCGAAAATCGTCAAATCGCCCGTGGACGGGTGAAACAAGGCTTACACGCAGGGTTTGCGCGAAAGCGCGCGGATGCGTTAGTGTGTCGGTCCCGGCGCGACAGATGTAGCGCCGGTTCCATGATTACCATACGGGAAGTGCTATGAACAAACAGGAACTGATTGATGCAGTCGCCGCAGCGACGGGCGAAAGCAAAGCGGCCACTGGCCAAACCATCGACGCTATCGTTGAAGCGGTGACCAAAGCCGTGGTCGGTGGCGATACGGTGCAACTGGTCGGTTTCGGTTCTTTCTCGACCGGCGCGCGTGCAGCACGCGTGGGCCGCAATCCGTCGACGGGCGCCGAGATCCAGATCGCCGCGGCCAAGACGGTGAAGTTCACCGCAGGTAAAGCGTTCAAGGAAGCGGTCAACGCGTCGTAATGCAACGCGCTTCGCGCCGGAGCGTCCGCACTGCCCCCCGCATCATGCTGTCAGGGCACTGCGAGCGACGCCTCGGGTGCGAAGAATCACGCGCTGCCCAGCCCCGATCAGACGAATTCATCGGCGGATGGCGCGGCGCGTGTGCGCGGCTTGTCTCGAGCCGGCTTGCCGCACTCAGGCGGCTTGTGGCATCAGCCCGCGCGGCGCTTGCGGGTCGCCTCGGCGAGGGTTTCCAGCACCGGTTCGGTTTGCGCCCAGCTGACGCAGGCATCCGTAATGGACACGCCGTAACGCAGCGGCTCTCCGGCCTTCAGATCCTGACGGCCTTCTTCCAGATGACTTTCAAGCATCACGCCGATAATGCGGCGCTCCTGCGCCGACAATTGCTGCGCGAGATCCTGAACCACATCCAGCTGACGCAAATGCGATTTGCCGGAATTCGCGTGCGAGCAGTCAATCATTACCTGTTCGCGCAAGCCCGCTGATTTGAGCGCCGCACAGGTTGCGGCCACGGAAGCGCTGTCGTAGTTCGGCCCTTTCTTACCGCCGCGCAGAATCACGTGGGCGTCGTCGTTGCCGCGCGTTTCGAAAATCGCGGCCATGCCCATTTTCGTCATGCCCATGAATGCGTGGCTCGCGCGTGCGGCGACGATTGCGTCAGCAGCGATCTGCACGCCGCCGTCGGTGCCGTTCTTGAAACCGATGGGGCAGCTGAGGCCGGAAGCCAGCTGCCGGTGACTCTGGCTTTCCGTTGTGCGCGCACCGATTGCGCCCCAGGCGATCAGGTCCGCAATGTACTGCGGGCTCAGCAGGTCGAGAAATTCGGTGGCGGTGGGCAAGCCGAGACCGTTGATGTCGAGCAGCAATTGCCGCGCGAGACGCAGGCCCTCGTTAATGCGGAAGCTGCCGTCCAGACGCGGATCGTTGATATAGCCTTTCCAGCCGACCGTGGTGCGCGGCTTTTCGAAGTACACGCGCATGATGATCAGCAGGTCGTCTTTGTACGCATCCGCGGCGGCTTTCAGTTTGTGCGCGTAGTCGATGGCCTGGTCGTGGTCGTGAATCGAGCAGGGCCCGACGATCATCACGAGGCGGTCGTCGCGCTCGTGCAGAATGTCCGCGATTTCCACGCGGGTGTGTTCGACGAGCGATTGCACCGCGGGCGGCACGGGTAGCTCGTCTTGCAAGAGAGCAGGGGAAATCAGCGGGCGGACGGCGCCGATGCGCACGTCGTCGATGCGCGTGGTGTCCTGGGTGGCGTCGGCCGAGCCGACTTCCTGGTCGTGCAAAGGATTGTCGATGGCGCTCAAGGTATTCTCCCGGACTTGTCGATGTGAGCTGGCCTCGCGGCCTTGAATATGAATGGGGTGGCGTGTGATGCGCTGCCGGGATTATGACATTCGCGTGCCGCTGCCGAGAAACGGCGCTGTGCGAGGGTGCTGGGCGCTGCTTAAAGCCGCCCGATTAGCGCCATCGCCGCAGCCGGATTGCGTTCCTTGAAGCCGCTGATCACATAGAGATAAACGTCGCGCGCGGCGGCTTTCGCGGGAGCCTTGCCGCAGGTCTCCAGATCGCCGGGCGTCGTGCCCGCCGCCAGTTGGCGCGCGCGCTCGGCCCATGCGTCGAGCGCTTTGGTTGAATAGCCCATGGCCTGTTTGTCGGTGGTGCCCATGATGCGCGCGTAGACGAACGGCGCGGTGACGTCGGCGATTTGCGGGTAGTCGCTGTCCCCGGCCAGCACCACGGCGACCTTGTATTTGCGTGCCAGCGCGATGAACTCAGGCGTCCTGAAGCTTTCGTTACGCACTTCAATGGCGTGGCGGAGTTTCACCCCTTCGATGCTCGCCGGCAGCAGCTTCAGAAAGGCCTCGAAATCTTCGCTGTCGAATTTCTTGGTTGGCGCGAACTGCCAGTTGATAGGCCCGAGCTTCTGCTTGAGCAACAGCACGCCGCTCGCGAAAAAACGCTCAATGGTCTCGCCGGCGTCCGCCAGCACTTTTCGATTTGTCGCGTAACGCGGCGCCTTCAGCGAAAAGACGAAATTCTCCGGCGTTTCCTGATACCACTTTTCATAGCTCGCCGGTTTTTGCAAACCGTAGAACGTGCCGTTGATTTCTATGGTTGTCAGCTGGCGGCTCGCGTATTCGAGCTCGCGCTTTTGCGTCAGATCCGGCGGATAAAACGCCCCGCGCCATGGGCCATAGGTCCAGCCTCCAATGCCAACCCGGATTCGCGGTTTCGTGGGTGTCGCCATATGCCGTTATCCTCGTAACCCGCGTTGCCTTGGGGCGCTCAGGTGTCGACTACACCTCGATAGCTGTACCGTGCGTCCATGCAGGCATGAGCTGCGGGTCGCGTTAGTGTTACTGCACCGTCTTAAGCTAGCGCCTAGCGTAGCAATCGGCAGTTCGCCATGCAAGCGCGGAACGCTTAAAACAAGGGATATTCTTCGTGGAAAAAGTCAGCGATTGTTTTTCCGACCGTGGGCATGCGGTTCGCTCAGCTATTATGCAGCGACGCTTCCCGTGTATAACGGTCCCAGGACAAGAAAACGGGCATGATCGCGCCTATAGGTCCAGCGATCGACTTGCTAGTCAGCAAGTTTATAGATTGACGGGCTGATGTTTAATCGGACGAAGCACCGACGCCGGACCTGGCGACGTGCGAACCCCGCATAGAGTTGAACAGACTGTTGACGCGAAAACAGAACTATTGCGATGAGTAACCTCGATCTGAACTTGCTGCGTGTGTTCGATGCGATCCTTCGGGAACGGAACGTTCTTCGTGCAAGCGATGCGATCAATCTAAGTCCGTCCGCAGTCAGCCACGCACTGTCGCGTCTGCGAGCATTTCTCGATGATGATCTGTTTGTGCGAACGGCGACCGGGATGGAACCCACGGCCCGCGCGCTGGAGATGGCGCCGCTCGTACGGGACGCACTCGTAGTCATTGAGCGTGCAATCGGACCGAAGCAGTTCGACCCCGCCAGCACGCAGCGGCAATTCTGCATCGCGGCGACCGACTACGTCACCGCGGTGATTTTGCCCAGATTTCTTCGTGCGACGTCGCTCGCCGCGCCCAACGCGGGCATCGCGCTGTTGCCTGCGAGCAGGATCGATCTGACCACTCAGATCGATGTGGGCCGGGTCGAAATCGCACTTGGATCGTTTTCGAATGTGCCACCCCGAATTCAAGAAAAGGTGTTGTTCGAAGAACGGGACATGATGGTGATCGCCTCCGATCACCCGCTCGCGGGATGGGAGATTGGCCTGAAAGATTTCGCCAGTCTGCCACTGTTGGTGGTCTCAACCGGAGTTTCCGAGGATGGCTTCCTCTCCGAGCGCGGACTGACGAGAAGGACAGAGATGTTCGATCGCACCGCGCTGGAAGCGGCCTTCGAATCGATCGGCAAGCGGCCCGACTTCAAGATCGTCCAACCACACTTCCTCGCGATCCCGAGCTTGCTCGCCGGGACGCAAATGGCAGCGATCGTGCCGGCGCCGCTCGCCCGACTTTTCACGCAATCGCGCACGGTCTACGCAGCGGAACTGCCATGGGAACCGACGACGCGCGCGCTGCAGATGATCTGGCACGAGCGGCATACGGAGGATCGGGGTCATGCCTGGCTGCGTGCCATGTTGTTAGACGCGGCCGTGGCGGCGGCCGCGACGAAGGCCGCGTAGCGCGGGTGGGCAGGCTTACAGAGCTGCATGTCATGCATTTAGCTCTTCAGAAAAATGCACTTCTTGGAACCGGGCTGGCCGTGTAGCCTGCAACCAGGTATCCATTGAAGGGCTCTTGACATGTTGACCGATGAAATCGAAACAGCACTTGATTTGACCGAACTCGAAAGAGTCATGATCAGCCGATTTGCCAACCGGTTCTTTCTGAATCGTGAGGTCGACCCGGCAATTGTGAAGGGAATTCTCAACTCGGCGCGTTACGCCGCTACAGGTGCCAACGTTCAACCCTGGCGCGTTCACGTCGCGGCCGGCAGCGCAAGAAGGCAGCTGATTGATGCGATCAGTACTGCGCACGAGACTTCCCCAGGTGATCACTCGTCCGAGTATCGCTACCTTCCGAAGACATTACCTGAGCCGTTCGCGTCGCGTCTACGCGAGTTCGGCGCGGTTTTTTTCGGGTCCCTGGGTATCGGTCGGGAAGACGTTGCAGCCCGCGCAGCCAATACGGCGCGGAACTGCCGATTCTTTGACGCGCCCGTCGCGTTAATCTTTACGATCGATCGGCGTCTGGAGAGAGGCAGTTGGCTGGACCTCGGCATGTTCATCCAGAACGTCATGCTCGCGGCAAAGGCACGGGGATTGGACACCTGCACACAGGAGTTTCTTTCGCGTTATCACGCAGTCATTCGGGAAGAGCTGACTCTCGGCCCCGAGGAGCTGGTAGTCTGCACGATGGCAATGGGTTACGGCGATCCTGACTGGGCAAAGCGACGCCCGCAGATGCCGAAGGTACCCGTTGACGAGTTTGCATCGTTTTACGGGCTCTAACGAGGCAACGAAGCTTACCGCTTGGGAAAAGTCGCTGCTGCCCGACCACGATCGGTTCAGGGCGACGTGTTCGGGACGGCGCCTGCCGAAAACGACGTGGCTTGACGTCGCACCCGATGCGTCTGACGGACATCGGCTACATGCGCGTGATGCGCCAGCCTCTCACGCGCATATGTTTGCTGGTTGCTCGTCGCGGCGTGTATCCACGGCAGCACCACGCCGCAACTGAATGCGCCGTCAACGAACGCGGCGGCCAGCCGCGCGGGAGCGATGACTAGGCGCAAGCGCATGGGCAGGCGGCAGTAGGGTGTCGTGCCCGATTGCCGGCACGGCCATGCCGAAGGCCATGGCGGTACAGGCGGCTCTTGCGATGGATCGAATGTTCATGAAAATCGGGCTCCCGTGTGTGCTTCCGCATTCCCGTGTGTGGGCTGAGCACGCGAAAGCACCAGGAACGAACATTTTCGATGCACCAAGATGCGAGGCAGAGGCAGGTTGTCGCTAGTCCGTCAATGGCGCCCGCGAACGAGTTCCTGCAGGCGGGAACAGTTGGCGGCCAGCGTTGTTTCATCCAGATTTGTCACGCCCAGCAGTAGCCCCTGCCGCCTTGGATCGTCCATGTACCACGGGGAGAGAGGAACGGGAGCCAACCCGAAAGCTCGCGCCCGCAAAGCGATATCGACATCCGATACGGATGGGGCAAGCGCGGCCACGACGGTCATGCCGGCGGCCGCCTGCACCTTGAGGGAATCCGTCGCCTGGTCCTGCAGGCAACGAACGAGGGCCGCCTGCCGGGCAGCGTAGAGACGCTTCATCCGTCGCAGATGGCGGAGATAGTGTCCCTCGTGCATGAACTCGGTGACGGCGTGCTGCACGGATGCAGCCGGGGCGGGCGCGAGGCACGCCGCGACGTCGCCGAAGCGGCGCGCCATGTCCGGCGGGACAATAATAAATCCCAGGCGCAAGGCCGGGCTGATTGTCTTGCTGAAGGTTCCGATGTGCAGCACTCGTCCATCGCGATCGAGCGAGGCCAGCGCCGGTGTGGCCCGTCCTTTTAGCTGGAGCTCGCCGAGATAATCGTCTTCGACGATCCACGCGTCGTGCCGTTTGGCCCAGCTGAGCAGTGAAATCCGTCGAGCGAGGGACATCGTCATCCCGAGCGGCGCCTGCTGACCCGGTGTCACCACCGCGAGGGCGGCTTCGGGCGCGATCCGCGTGCCAGCGTCGATATCGATCCCCTCCGGGTCCACCGGCACCGCTGCCACAGTCATGCCTGCCAGCCCGAGCGCCATGCGCGTCAGCGGAAAGCCCGGGTCTTCCAGCCAGGCCTGTCTGCCTTCCACCCTGAGGGCGCGAATCGTGAGATTGAGCGCGCCGGAGAAACCTGCCGTAACGAAAACCTGGGAGGGACTGCATCGAAGCCCGCGTGAGACACCGAGATATGCGGCGATCTCCCGCCGCAAATCCGGTTCGCCTCGTGGATCGGGGTAGCCGACGGGAGCCGCTGCCGCCCGGCGCGCGGCGCGTGCCTGAATACGTGACCAGAGCTTGAACGGAAAGGCGTCCTGGGAAGGCACCCCCATTTGAAACGCCAAAGGCGCCGAACTGAAATCGTAGAACAGGTCTGGCAGCGGCGGCGCCTCCGGCGACCATCCGGCCGTCGCGGGAACCGGCCGCGCGGCTACACGGGTGCCGGCCGCGCCCAGGCCGATGGCGAACTGCTCGTCGATCAGTCGTTCATAGGCGGCCCGCACGGTGCCCCGGGACACGCCCAGCTGCGCGGCAAGATCCGACCACGAGGGTAGCCGCGCGCCCGCGGCAAGCTGGCCCGATTGGATCGCATCGCGAAGGGAGCCATAAATTTGCGCCGATAGAGAGGTGCGTCCGGAGCGATCCAGGCGGACAGAAAGCGTTGTCATGGACGCGATGGTACATGCGGATCGTTCGAACTTGGGCCTTTTCCATAACCCGACGAAAGCGTAACTTTCTCCGTATAACGCCGCCGGGCAGTTCCCCGGCGGGATCAGCGACGAGGCGGTGAGGTCAGAAAGTCAGGCGTGCTGCAGGAATCGCACGCTCCCTACAGTTGGAGGAGGAATCCGATGAAGCAGGATAAACCCGCGCTGGCGCACGACATGCCCGGCGTCGTCATTCCGGACAGCCAACTGGCGCGCGAGGTAGCCGAGCTCATTCGCGACACCGAAAGCGAATTGCTGTTTAACCACTCGACACGGGTCTACCTGTGGGGCGCGCTGCTGGGAAAACGCAAGAGTATCGCCTTCGATCCGGAGCTGCTCTATGTCGCGGCCATGTTCCACGACATCGGCCTGACGTCGGCCTATCGCGACAGCGAACTGCGTTTTGAAGTCGACGGCGCCAACGCCGCGCGCGATTTTCTGCGCAGTCATCATATCGACGAGGTGGACGTGGCCAGGGTGTGGGCCGCTGTGGCGCTCCACACGACGCCGGGCATTCCCGAGTACATGGACGGTGAAATCGCGCTGGTGCAAGCAGGCGCCGGTATGGATGTGGCGGGACGGGGCTTCGATGCGTTTTCGGAGGAACAGCGCGCGGCGGTGGTCGCGGCCTATCCGCGCGGCGCCGATTTCGCCGGCAAGATGATTGATGCTTTCTACGACGGGATGAAGCATCGTCCGGGCACCACGTTCGGCACGTTCAACGACGATTTTCTGGCGCACAAGGATCCCAGCTTCGAGCGCGTGAACCTGTGCAGCATCATTCTGAATTCCCGGTGGGGTTGACTGGGCCGCAAACGGGCTCAACTCTACATCTATAAGGTTTTGCAATGCCCAAAAGAACATTTTTGGTCACCGGCGCCAGCAAGCTCGTGCCGATGAAGCGTTTCGGCAAGCCTGAGGAACTGGCCGCGTCCGTGGCGTTTCTTCTGTCCGAGGATGCCGGCTTTATCACTGGACAGACCTTATTTGTTGACGGTGGTGCGTCGGTAGGGAAGGCGTCATTCTGACAGCCCCGTTGCTCTCGAATACGCGAGGGCAACGACACCCCCTCGATTCATATTACCCGAAGCGATCTCTACAAAACCGCTTCGGCGACGAGTTGCAAAGCGGGCGCAAGCTTCAGATACACCTCGGGCCGCTCGAGAGCGTAGGTCAGATTGCGTTGCGCGATCTGCACGTGCTCAGTGGCGAGCGATTGCGCCCGCGTGCCTTCGCCGCGTTCCATCGCCTGCACGAGGCTGTGATGCTGCTGGTGTGCCATGAAAAGCCATTGGCGGCCTTCCTCGATCGCGGATTGCATCGGCAGCATTGCGCTGGCTGCGGCAAACGGCAGACGGTTGTTCATGTCGATTGCACGAATCAGCGCCGCGTTGCCCGAACCTTCGACGATCAGCTTGTGAAAACGGTTGTTCATGTCCGTGTATGCAGCGTAATCGTCGAGATCGAGTTCCGACTTCGCGAGCAGGCGGTCGCCAGCGCGCAGACATTCGTTCAGACTGTTCGCTAACTGACGCTGCACGCCGTGCTCGGCGACGAGGCGCGCTGCCATGCCTTCCAGATGTCCACGCACGGCGATCGCGTCGGCGATTTCCGCCGCGGTGATACGCCGCATCACGTAACCGCCTGCGGGCGACGGCTCGACGAGTCCTTCCTGTTCCAGCGTGGTGAGCGCGAGCCGGACCGGCGTGCGCGACGCTTGCAGCCGTTCGGCAAGGGCCACCTCGCCGAGGCGCTCGCCAGGGGCGAATTCACCCTTGAGTATGAGGTCGCGCAGATGCACCAGCACCCGCTCCTGTTGCGTCTCCATTTCTGCTTCTCCTTTGCCCCCGAAGGCGTCGTGCCGTCTTGCGCAGTGCCCGGCTTGCTTTTGCATTGTAGCTGAGCGTTGGTTCAACGGTGAAGACAACTGAAGGGTCATGTTCTTAACTGTATGCAAAGACGGGGAGAATCCTAGGCATTGGCTAGAGAGACTCGCACCAGGGAAAACGACTAATCTGTCAAAAATATACGCAAAATCAATAAATTAAGTGCGATCACGGCCTCAGGGTGCAAGCTGAAAAGCAGTCGCGGGCAAGCAGTAATGTATGCAGGGATTGAAAACGTGGATTCAATGACATAGTCTTTGCATAAATCAAGCGAGACGCTGCATGCAATGCACGATCGTTTGCATCCAACCAAGGAGACAGTGTCATGATGAGTTCCGCGCAAAACGACGCGATCACGCGCGTCGGCAAAGGCACGCCGGCAGGCGAACTGTTACGCAATTACTGGCAACCGGTCGCGCTCGTGGAGGAGCTCCCCGACGTGCGGCCGGTACGCGCGGTGCGACTGATGGGTCAGGACTTCGTCGTATTCAGGGACCAACAGGGCCGTTACGGAATGCTCGACCGGGATTGCCCGCACCGCGGCGCGGATCTCGCCGCCGGCCGACTCGAAGCAGGGGGCTTGCGCTGCGCTTTTCATGGCTGGCTTTTCGACGTCGACGGCCAGTGTCTGTCCACGCCGGGAGAACCGGTTGGGAGTTCGCTGTGCAAGCGGGTTCGTCAGAGCGCGTATCCGGTTATCGAGCGCAGCGGCATTCTGTTCGCCTACATCGGCAAAGGTGAGCCACCGGCATTCCCCCAGTTCGACTGTTTCGCGGCGCCGAACGAGTACACATTCGCGTTCAAGGGACTATTCGAATGCAACTGGTTGCAGGCACTCGAGGTAGGCATCGACCCCGCGCACGCATCGTTTCTTCATCGGTTCTTTGAAGACGAAGATGTGAGCGCAAGCTATGGCAAGCAATTTCGCGGCGCGTCGGCGGACTCGAATATGCCCATTACCAAGGTGCTGCGCGAATATGAATCACCTGAAATTCTCGTCAGCCCCGCCGACTACGGTCTTCGGCTAATCGCAAAGCGACCGATCGACGACGAGCACACGCATGTGCGTGTAACGAACGTCGTGTTCCCTCAGGCCTTTGTGATTCCGATGAGCGCTGAGATGACCATTACGCAGTGGCACGTTCCCGTCGACGACGAGAACTGCTACTGGTACGCGATCTTCACGAGCTTCGGCGCGCCGACGAACAAGCAGCAGATGCGTGAACAGCGGCTCGAACTGTACGAATTGCCCGACTACACATCGCGCAGGAACAAGCGCAACCACTACGGCTTCGACGTGCACGAGCAATTGACGCAAACGTACACAGGTATGGGCTTCGACATCAACGTGCACGATCAGTGGGCGGTGGAATCGCAAGGGCCCATTCAGGATCGCACGCGAGAGCATCTGGGCACGACTGACAAGGGAATCATTGCGTACCGGCGGCTGCTCGTCGACGCAATAGAAAAGACGCAAGCCGGCGAGAAGACGTTGATGGTGATCGATGATGAGGCGGCGGCACATCTGACCGGGCCCGCGTCGATCGACGGCATTGCTCCCGCTGAGCGGTGGGACGAGTACTGGAAGGAAGCAGACGCCAGCCGCCGCGCTGCCGCCCCTTGGCCCACGCCCAAGGCCTGAGCCCCTGTCCCAACCGGAACGGAGCGCGCGGCTTTCAGGCTGCGCGGAAGAGACATGTCTTTCGTTAAAACCCATGGTCTTTGGACCGACGCGCAGAACGCGGCCTTCGCGCAGCTTCTGGAGCGCCTGAAGGAAAGTGCCGTACAGGTCGTGCGATTCTCGTTTCCCGACCAGCATGGACTGCTGCGCGGCAAGACGCTTGTCGTCGACGATGCAATCAAGGCCTTCGAATCCGGCGTGACGCTGACGAGCACACTGCTTGCCAAGGATACGTCGCATCGCACCGTGTTTCCGGTCTTCACCGCGGGCGGTGGATTCGGCATGCCCGAGATGCAGGGAGCGTGCGACACGCTGATGATCGCCGATCCGCAGACGTTTCGAATTTTGCCTTGGGCACCGCATACGGGCTGGGTGCTCTGCGATCTCTACTTCCCTAACGGCAGGCCTGTGCCGTTCGGCACGCGGCATCTGTTTCGTCGCGCGCTGGAGCGGCTCGCGAATCAGGGGTTCGAACTGGTCAGCGGCCTCGAGGTCGAGTTTCATGTGTTCAAGCTCACGAACCCGAATATGAAGCCCGAGCATTCCGGCCAGCCCGGCTTGCCGCCCGATGTCGAACTGCTGTCGCATGGCTATCAGTACCTGACGGAGCTGCGATACGACGCCGTCGATCACGTCATGGAAATGCTGCGCAACGGGATCGACGGACTTGAGCTTCCGGTGCGGTCACTCGAAGTCGAGTACGGACCGAGTCAGTTCGAGTTCACCTTTGCGCCGACGAAGGGGATCAAGAGCGCCGACGACATGATCCTCTTTCGCAGCGCTGTCAAACAGATATGCCAGCGCAACGGCTATCACGCGACTTTCATGTGCAGGCCGCGTATTCCGAACGTGGTGTCGAGCGGCTGGCATCTGCACCAGTCGCTCGTGCATATCGACAACGGCAGCAACGCGTTCATGCCGTCCGATGCGACTGCTCCGCTGTCGTCTGTTGGGCAAGGGTACCTTGCGGGGCTGCTCGCCCATGCGCAAGCGGCGACCGCTTTATCGACGCCCACAATCAACGGTTACAGGCGGTATCGGCCGTATTCAAATGCGCCCGATCGCGCGAACTGGGGATGTGACAACCGCGGCGTCATGCTGCGCGTGCTGGGCGGGGCGAACGATCCGGCGACGCGCGTGGAGAACCGCGTCGGCGAACCTACGGCGAATCCGTATCTGTATTTCGGCACGCAGGTGCTATCGGGGCTCGACGGGTTGCAGCGCAAGCTGGAATTGCCGCCTTCAGCGGATACGCCGTATGAGACTGAAGCGCAATCGCTGCCCCGTTCACTCGGCGACGCGCTCGACGCACTGCGTGCGGACGAATGCCTGCGCGAAGGTTTCGGCAGCGCCTTCATCGACTACTTCTGCAAGCTCAAGGAAGCAGAGATCAACCGCTTCAATCTCGAAGTAACCGACTGGGAACACCGCGAGTACTTCGAAACGTTCTGAGTGCGCTCAATCATCAAGGAGACATGTGATGCCTATCGTCACTTATATTCTGCGCGACGGTCAACGCACTGAAATAGAAGTACCCGCCGGTACCAGCGTGATGGAGGCCGCGATCCATAACAATGTGCGCGGCATCGAGGCCGAGTGTGGCGGGTGCCTGTCGTGCGCGACATGCCACGTCTATATCGACCCTTCTTCGACGGCCGAGCTTGCGGCGCCCGACGATGCAGAGGAGGAACTGCTCGAAGGCGTGGCAGCAGAACGTCGTCCGGAAAGCCGGCTCAGTTGCCAGCTCGTCGTCGCGTCGACGATGAGCGGACTTGTCGTGCGGATCCCCGAAAAGCAGGGATGAGATCATGAAACCCAGGCTTGTGATTGTCGGCGCGTCGTACGCGGGGCTGCAACTCGCGGCATCCGCGAGAGAGTCGGGTCACGACGGCGATATCGTGTTGATCGGCGACGAACCTCACGCGCCCTATCAGCGTCCGCCGTTATCCAAAGGTTTTCTGACGGGCAGCTTCGCGAAAGAACGTCTGCCGCTGCGTTCGCCAGCGTTTTACGGTGAAATGCAAATTCAGTGGATGCCTTCGACGCGCGCACTGCGCATTAACCGCGAACGCAAAGAGATCGAATTGCATGACGGTGCGCGGCTCGCCTACGACCATCTTGCGCTGACCACAGGGGCGCGTGTGCGCAAGCTCGATTGCAAAGGCGCGTCGCACGATGCTGTTTACTACTTGCGCGATCTGCGTGATGCCAGACGCCTCGTTGAGCGCACGCAAACCGCGCGGCGTGCGGTCGTGGTGGGTGGCGGATACATCGGCCTCGAAGCAGCTGCATCGCTACGTCAGAAGGGCCTCGACGTCACGGTCGTCGAGACCGAGGCGCGCGTGCTTGCCCGCGTTGCTTCGCCATCTATCTCCGTCGTCATGCAGCGCGCTCACACGAGGCACGGCGTGTCGCTTGCGCTGGGACGGAAAGTAGTCGCTATTCACGATGTAGCAGACGGCGTCGCCGTCGAGCTGGATGACGGTGCGCGGTTGTCGTGCGATCTCGTCGTGGTCGGCATTGGCGTGCTGCCGAATACAGAGCTGGCTGCGGGCTGCGGATTGGAGGTGGCGGGCGGCATCGTCGTGGATGCGTGTGCGCGCACCAGTGACCCGTCGATCGTCGCCGCCGGCGATTGTGCGGCTTTTGTGCCGTACTGGGCGCCGGCTGGCAGCGCCGCCTGCCGCATCGAGTCGGTGCAGAACGCAAACGATATGGCGAGGACAGCGGCCGCTTCGGTCCTCGGGCGATCCGAGCCCTACCGCGCGGTGCCCTGGTTCTGGTCGGATCAATACGATCTGAAGCTGCAAATGGCCGGTGTCAATACGGGGTTCACCGATTTCGCGGTGCGCGGCTCTATCGACGAAGGCAAGTTTTCGCTGTTCTACTTTCGCGACGACACGCTCGTCGCTGTGGACAGCATTAACCGGCCACAAGACCATATGCTCGCACGCAAGCTGCTCTCAGCCGGTACGCGGCTAAGCGTGGAAGACCTCGCCGACCCTGGGTTCGACCTCAAGGCATTCGCGAACCGCGACGTCGGCGTCGCGCATGGAGCGGCATCATGAGAGCGGGTGAGAGCCATGTCCGCTAACCGGATCGACCTCAATTTGCTGCGCGTGTTCGACGCGGTATTCGAGGACCGCAACCTCGCACTGGCGGGCAAGCGTCTGAACCTGAGCCAGTCAGCCATCAGCCATGCGCTCGCGCGCATGCGTGAGGTAGTCGGGGACGATCTGTTCGTGCGCACCGCGAGAGGAATGGAGCCGACCGTGCGCGCGCTGCGCATGGCAGGCCAGGTGCGCGGCGCGCTACAGCAGATTGTGGCCGCGTTGGGTGTGGATGACTTCGATCCGCAGGTCGCGCAACGCAAGTTTGTCGTGGCTGCGAACGACTACATCACGTCCCTCGTATTGGGGCGGCTGAGTCAGCGCCTATGCGCGGAGGCGCCGCTCGCGGACCTGGTCGTGCGGCCGTCTACGCGGCTCGATCTGGCAGGTCAGATTGACGTAGGCCGAATTGATATTGCAATCGGCATCTTCGCGGACGTACCAGCGCGCTTTCGCTCGATGGCGTTGTGGGAGCAGACAGACGTACTGCTGGTGAACCGCGACCATCCGATTGCCGAGCGGCCGGTTACGCAGCAAGATCTTCTCGCGTATCCACTCGTGGCGATCTCGCAAGGCGGCTCGGAAGAGGGCGCCGTAAGCGGCTTTATTGTCGAACGTGGCCTGGCGCGGCAATCGGAGATGTTCGATCGCGATGCGCTCAACCGGGCGTTCGCCGACACGCCCGACATGCCGCGCATGCGCATGTCCGTCGCGCACTCGCTTGCGATTCCCGCACTGCTTCGCCATAGCGAGATGCTCGCACTGGTTCCGTCGTCGCTCGCTCGGGAACTCGAACGTTATGGCGAACTGAAGATGTGCGCAACGCCCTATGAATGTCCCAACGTGACGGTGCGGGCCGTATGGCATGAGCGCAATGACGCGGATCCAGCGCTGCAATGGCTGAGACAACAGCTTGCGGATGTCGCGCGACAGGTTCGTGCTGGCTGAACCCATTCGTTCAAGATACCTATGCAAACAATTCACGGCTCGCGAGCCGGCGAGCAGTGCTGTGTCAACATCGCCGAGACCCTGCAAAGCGCGGCCTTTTTTTACGCAACGCGCACGCATCGCGCGAACGAATCGGCGATGCGCGTGCTTGCTCATTGCCCCCTTTGCGCGATTTGCCGGGTTGTAGAGGTGTTTTGGCGATCCTAAGCTTGGTCCCCGTCGATACCTGCCATCTCATCAGGTATCGGCATTCTGGCGAACCGCGAGAGCGGATGGCTTTTCAATCAAACCGGCAAGCGTCACAACGAGCGGGCCGCGCCGGCAGTTCAATCTCCGCGAGGACGCAATAGAAGAGACAAGACCAGTCGATGTACAAGTGCTCATCAACGAGCATCCCTTTTCGCCGTTTCAGCGGCTCATCTTTGCAATGTGCTTACTGATCGTGCTGATGGACGGATTCGATACCGCCGCGATCGGTTTTATCGCACCTTCGCTACTGCAGGAATGGCACATCGGCAAAGCAGCGCTCGCCCCGGTGCTCAGTGCGGCACTGTTCGGTCTCGCGTGCGGCGCTGGTTTCCGCGCTGTTTCCGCTTGGCGGCGTAGGCACAGTGCTATGCGGGATGCTGATGGACCGCTTCAACCCCAATCGCGTCGTAGCCGCTGCCTATGCGCTCGGCGCGGTCAGTGTGTACGCGATCGGCCAGGCGGTCGGCAATCTCGGGCTGCTGATGTGCGCGGTGTTCGTCGCGGGCGCGTTAGTGAATACGGCACAGGCGTCGATGCCAGCGCTCGCCGCGGCCTTTTATCCCACAGCGGGGCGCGGGACAGGCGTTGCATGGATGCTCGGTGTCGGGCGCTTCGGCGGAATTGCCGGTTCGTTTCTTGTCGCGGAGTTGTCCCGACAGCAAGTCGGCCTGGAAAGCATCTTTACGGTGGTCGCCATAGCGGGCGCGGTGTCGTGCGTCGCGTTACTGATCAAGCAGGCGACGAGTTCGAGCACGGCCGCAGTGGAATCATCGGAGCGTGAATCGCTTTTACATTGACGGCGGACGGTGAGCGGGAACAAACAGGCGAGCCTCCAGCGAGGCTCGCTTTACTTTATTTCGCCGGCGCATCGTAGTTGTACGAGATGCGGCCTGCCGGCAGGAAAAATAGCGCAATCACTGCGCCGCCTTTCGCCTCGGGATAGTGATGACTGCCCGGCGCGGGCGCCGTCCAACCGCCATAGCACCAGCCGTTCGGCCCGGCGAGTGCGGCGCCTTCGTCGACTGGCACGACCATATTGAACTCGCCATACGGGTGAGCATGATAGTCGCCGCGGAAGCTGTTCTCCGGATTGTTTTGCGTGTTGCCGGTGCTATCCATCAGCACTGCGGTGATGCTGAAGAAGAAAGTAGCCGCGCAAGGATCGACGAGTCGAGCGCGCCGATATCGGGGGCCCGCGATTTCGACGTCGGCGGCCCAACCCTCTTGCACGCCGATCTTGATCAGTCGCGCAAGGTCCTTATACAAATCGCTATCGACCCCATACTTCGAGTTCAGCCATTGCTCGACTTCCGTATTCGTCGTCATGTCTTTCACTTCCTCAAGAAACGGCAGACAGCGCGCGACGAGTTGATCCTTATTGCTGATGGTTGCAGTTTGCGACATTCCAGTTTCTCCTTGAAATGCATGCCGCGTTCACGATGCCATAGGGGAGACGGCTAATAAAGCGAACTTTCTGCAACGCCGGATTGCACGGGATTCATATGAGGCTGAGTGTCTTAAACGTCGTGCGTGAGGCGCGGAACCCATCGATTCACATTGTTCAATATTGGATTGAAGACATTTCAGCGCAGAACTGGAATTGAGGCGTCCTTGGCGGATGTTCGTTTTTTTCATCTGAGATTTTTTGAGTGTTTTGGACCATTGAGAGAAAACCTGGCTTGCCTGCTCCAATCGGAGAAGGATTTGCCCGACGCATTTTTCCTCTTCATTGCGGACGGCCTCTCGCTTTAGGGGTTTCCCCGTTGTCGTGTTCACTGACCGACCTTAATCTCGCCGCCATGCATTCGTGACGAGCAGCTTCGTCATTCAAACATACGAGACGCGGTCGAGGAGACTTCATGAAATGTGGCAGGTCGGCGATATTGGCGGCGGGACTGTTCAGCGCTTCGGCATGTGCACAAAGCAGCGTGACGCTCTACGGCGTGTTGGATACGGGCGTCGAATACGTGTCCCACGCGAATGCTGCAGGAGGCTATGTCGTGCGCATGCCGGGCATCACCGGGGAATTGCCGTCGCGCTGGGGGATGCGTGGTTCTGAAGACTTCGGCAGTGGACTGAAGGCGTCTTTCGTTCTTGAAAGCGGCTTCAACATGCGTGGCGGCGACTCGGGGCAGGGCGGCCGCCTGTTCGGACGACAGGCGTGGGTGGGACTGGAAGGGCCATGGGGTGCGCTGAGTTTCGGCCGCCAGTACACGATGACGTACTGGGCGATCTCCGATGCGGACATTCTCGGTCCCGACATCTATGGCATCGGCGCACTTGACGCGTATATACCGAACGCCAGAAGCGACAACACCATCGTCTACAAGGGCAAGTTCCACGGCTTAACGGTCGGGGCGTCATGGTCGTTTGGACGCGACAGCACGGGCACGGGCAATTCACCCGGGCAAGGCACTTGCGCGGGTCAGGTGCCCGGCGACGTCAACCAGTGCCGGCAATGGAGCGCGATGCTCAAGTACGACGGCACCTACTTTGGCGTCGCGACCGCGTATGACGAGCAGCGTGGCGGCACCAATGCGGCCGCCAGCTTCTTTGACGGCGTAGTGCCATTCAAGACGTCTTCTAGTGGCGATAAGGACGCACGTCTTCAGGCAAATGGCTATGTGAATGTTGCGGGTGTAAAGCTCGGCGCCGGATGGTTAAGTCGTCGCGTGGAAAGCAATGCGCCCGGCGGCGACGTGCACTCAGATCTTTTCTTTATTGGGGCGCAGTACTACGTGACCCCCGCATTTGCGCTTGATGGAGAGGCGTATCGCGTGCTCGTCGAGCAGCACAATGCACGCGCAACCATGGCGAGCATGCGGGCAACTTACTTCCTGTCGAAGAGGACAGCGGTATACGGCAATGTCGCTTATCTGTGGAACAGCGCGCACGCCCGCTATTCGGTCAGCGCGGGCGGCGGCGGGACGACGCCTGCGCCGGGCGTCGGACAGCTCGCAGCAATCGTGGGTATGCGGCACACGTTCTGATCCGGTGCAGTACCTCAACTTTTCACGGTATCGCGATGTGTTCAGTTGCGATGCCTTTTACGAGTGCGGATTCGCATCCATTTATGCAGCCGCCACGCGCTTCGTTATCTGCAAGTGGTGTGGGCGGCACTCTATCAATTGGCATTGACCTATGAGAACCGACCGTAACACCAACCCTGACGCGCGTGTGGTTGACTCGGTGATTCGATCACGCCGGGCCGTCAGGGCTTTTAGACCCGATCCAATTGCGCGACACGTCATTGACCAGATTCTTGAAGTGGCAAGCTATGCGCCGAGCAATTCGAACACGCAGCCCTGGCGGGTCGATGTTCTCGCCGGGCCGGCAAAGTCCGCTTTGAGCGATGTTCTGAAGCAGGCGCACGAAGAGAATCGCCACCCTCCGCTCACGCACATGCCCGAGGTTTTGCCGGAAGCGATGAGAAGAAGGCAGGAAGCATTTGGCGCCGCATATTACGGTGTGCTCGGTGTGCCCAAGCACGATGTACAACAGCGTGCCCGTGTGACTGCGAGAAACTTCGATTTCTTTGGCGCGCCTGTGGGCCTGATCTTTTCAATCGATTCAGCGCTGACAAAGTTCAGCTGGCTGGATTACGGCATCTTTATACAGACCGTCATGGTGGCAGCACAAGCGGTAAGTCTCGACACGTGTCCGCAGGTTTCGTTTGCGAGATTCCAGAAGGTGATTGCGGAACACCTGGCGCTTCCTGCGAACTATGAAGTGGTGTGTGGAATGAGTATGGGATTGTCTGACTGCAACTCCCCAGTCAGCCGTCTGGAAACCGGACGCGAACCCGTTGAGAACTTCGCGCGGTTTCTCGGGTTCGACTCGTAGCTGTTCGTCTGGTGTCGTCGCGCATTCGCCTCGGATGAGGACGGTGGCCTCTGCATACGAGAGGCTGCAGGCGCGCAAATTGGTTCAGCGGGCCACATGGTCAATCTGGTCACAAGCGATCAATCGTCAACACCGAAATGCATGGCATGCAACCCACCATGAATTGAAAAGCAGCCTCTGCAGCGTGACCACATGCTGCGTCCTGCTTGTAAGCCTGCCAGGCCCGCACAAGCCGGCCTTGGCAGAAAACACTGTTTCGTTGGCCGTGTTCCGGGCATCAATCGAATTGAAAGTCGGCTGTCGCAGTCCGATACTTGGCTTGTGGTTTTGCTCTGTCGAAGTACTCGGCAATAGACACACCGGCTGGACAAACGCAGTGAAAGACTCGCAATCCGAACTCCGGGGCAGGCATGTCCCGATTCTCAACATAGCTTGCTGAGCCGCTCATAAGACGCGCGGTTCGACCAGGCAGATATTGGAGCAACGAACATGACGACCATCGCAGGAATCAAGATCCCCGATAGCAAACTGGCGCGTGCGGCCACCGAACTCGTTCGCGACACGGAGTCGGATCTGCTTTTCCACCACTCGACTCGCGTGTTTCTTTTCGGCGCTCTCACCGGTGAGCGCAAGCAATTGAAGTATGACCCGGAGCTTCTGTACATCGGCGCCATGTTCCACGACATGGGGCTTACCGAACAATTCAGGACGTCACAGAACCGCTTCGAGGTGGACAGCGCGAATGCAGCGCGTCGGTTCCTCGAGCAGCACAGTATTCCCGAGGGAGATGTCGACCTCGTGTGGGACGCGATTGCGTTGCATACCACGCCGGGTATTCCGCCATTCAAGAAGCCGGTGGTTCAACTGGTGACGGCAGGCGTCGAGATGGACGTGCTCGGCTTTGCATTTGACGAATTCACCGAGGAACAGCGCAAGGTAGTGGTTGCTGCTCACCCTCGCGGGGAGAACTTCAAGGAGCAGATCATCAACGCCTTTAACGATGGAATGAAGCACCGGCCGGACTCGACCTTTGGCACTGTCAACGACGACGTGCTTGCGCTGAAGGACGTGGGTTTCCGTCGGAAGAACTTCTGCAGCATCATTCTCGGGAATGCGTGGAACGACTCGAATTACGCGTGCACTTGCAACGATCCGGCACATAAGCACGGTTGAACACGCATGCATGACTAACGCGTAGCGCAAGCTTCAAAGCCAAAGAGCCGGCGAGGCGTGTCCCACAACACTCGTCGGCAGGCGATCACCGAGTTATCGGTTGCCTTGATAACATAGAAGATCAAGCGTTGATACAGAGTCGTGCCGCCGGTAACGGGCAAGGACGACACAGCTGCATCTACCGGAGTAAGTCCTTCCGGAAGCCAGGCAAGGACGGTACTCGTGATGCAGCTACCGTCATCCCCGGGTGGAGGTCACCCGGTGTGTCGCCGGATCAATTGGCGCAGCGACACCGCGTGCAACAGGATCGACGCTGGCACGACGAACGCGGGAGTCAACACGGCCGGATAAGCGCCGGCACCGATGCTCGGCATGCTCGGAACCATCACCTGCAATGGTCCAGGTGAAGTGATTATCCCCAAAGTAATCGCGACGGCGAAGTCGGCGAGGCCGTACAGGTTCCAGACGATCGCTGCCTTGCGCCCTTGAGCCGCACCGCTCGCCACGGCGATCGCCGCTGGCACGGCGAACACGCCGGTCAACACATCGCCGATTCCCGCCGGCAACGCGAACACGCCCGGCAGCAAGCCGTGCAGCCACGCAGCGAGCGCCCAACTGCCGAATACGCGGTAGAGCTGAAGAGCGACAAGCCAACTTGCCGGCATCGCGTCCAGCATCGACCCGACCCGCTTTGACAATAGCAGCAGCGGCGCGCCGATCATCACCGGCACGAAGATCGCTAACGGCAAAATCGGCAATGGCGACGCGCCCGCGCGGAAAGCGCCGTTGATCGCCGCGCTCCATGCAACAGCGAACCAGAGCGTGTCCGGGACCATGATCGCCAGCCATGTCGTACGGCGTTGGCCGGGCGTCAAATCGGTGCTTTCGAGGCCGAGCCACAAACCAACTGCGATCAACGCGTGGGCCGTCAACTGGTGAGCCGTGGTCGGAACGCCGCTCGCCGGGATTGCCGGCTGCCAATAGATCAACACGATCCACAGCGCCACGAACAGGATGACCCAAAGCAGACTGCGCCGCGCGTGACCACGGAGGACGATATCGACGGGGGCGGGGACGGTGGTCATCAGCGGTGCTCCAGGTGATTTGCAGCCTTCGGAGATGCGTTCTCGAACACCGCTGTCAATACGCCGAGCCGGCCTTCCATGAGATTTCGGCCCAGGTTCTTCGTGAGCTCGGCGAAGTCCGGCCCAATCACCACGCCGAGATGGGGCGAGGGCGGTGGCCCTGACGCACGCAACTGGGCGAACCAGGCCTTTGCGGTCTCGCTGTCGTCCTGCAATGACAGCGTGCGGAACCCGGCGTGTTCGATCGCCGCGCGCGTTGCCTCGACCGTGAGGAGAAAACTCGTCGTGGGCGTGCGCGCCCAGGGAACGGGATAGAGCGGTTCGCCGCCGTTTGCGACGACGTCGAACGTCGCGAACCTGCCGCCCGGCTTCAGCACGCGTTGGATCTCCCGGTAAAGCCGTGTGCGCTCGGCGATGTTCATTGCGACGTGCTGCATGAATACGGCGTCGAAATGGTCGTCGGCAAACGGAATATCGAGCGCGCTGGCAACACGGAACGACACCTGCTCGCTCTGCTCGGTGCGCTGAGTAAGATAGCGTGCGGCATCCACGAACGGCTCGCTGATGTCGATACCCGTCACCCGGCAGCCATAGGTTGCAGCGAGAAAACGGGCCGGCCCGCCAACCCCCGAACCGACGTCCAGCACGGACATTGCAGCGGTGATGCCAGCCGATCCGGCAAGCTCGGCGGTCGCAGCAAGCCCACGGGTGTGAAACTGGTCGAGACCCGCGAGTTGGAACGGTGTGAGCGGCTGATCCTCCGGTCCGAACGCCGTGAGCGTACTCTTCAGCCGCTCGGTCAGTCCCGTCGCGCGATAGTGATCGCGCACGCCATCAAGTGCATCTTTCATTGCAAGATTCCTCCAGGGGCCTGGCAGATTGTCGAGAGCTTGCGAGCGGGCATTGCCACTACTTTCCGCTCACGGACATAGGTGTACCATCGTCTATCGCGAGCGACTATTCATCACAATGTTGACGGGTCATGAAGCAGATCTTCACAGTCAGGCAGGGCGCACTCGATGGCGTTGAGGCGTTCCTGTGCGTTGCCCGGCATCGCAGTTTTCGCAGGGCGGCCGCGGAACTCGGCGTGACGCCGTCGGCGATCAGCCAGGCGGTGCGTGTGCTGGAAGAGCGCATCGGCGCAGCGCTCTTCGTCCGCACCACGCGTAGCGTAGGCCTGACCGAGGCTGGCCAACAATTTCTTTCGCGCGCAAAGCCTGCCTTCGAGGAGCTCGTCGCCGCCAGCGACGCTGCACGCGATCTCGGCCAACGGCCCCGCGGACTGTTGCGTCTTTCAGTGCCGCGTGCGGTGGTGCCACTCCTGCTTGATCCCCTGATTGCATCGTTCCACGAGGCTTATCCCGAGGTCCAAGTGGAGATCGCCGCAAGCAACCAGCTCATTGATCTCGCGAGCGAAGGGTTCGATGCTGGTATCCGGCTGGGTCAGTTCGTCGAAGCGGACATGGTCGCGCTCCCGTTGACGCCACCGCTGCGTTTGGTCGTCGTTGGGAGTCCAGCTTACTTCACGGGGCGCAGCCGACCCGAGCACACGGATGATCTCCGGCAGCATGCCTGTTTGCGATGGCGCAAATCCAGCGGTGCGCTCGCGCCATGGTCGTTCAACAATGACGGCAACGCAGTCGAGATCGCCGTAAGCGGCCCTTTCATCGCCCACGATTTTCCCACCATGCTGGGTGCGGCAATGGAAGGTATAGGCCTTGCACAGTTACCCGAGCCGATGGTCGCCGAAGGGCTGCAAAGCGGAAAACTGATAGAAGTGCTAAAGCCGTTAGCGCCGGTGATACCGGGCGTGTTTCTGTACTATCCAAGCCGCCGGCAGCTAATGCCGAAGCTGCGCGCGTTCATCGATCATGTGAAAAGCCGTGAGGCGGTTCACGGCAAAGGCCCGCATAACAAATGACGGTTGTGCACCATAACGTTCAGGACAAACAGGTAAGCCCGGGGCACATCAAAAGTCCATCATCGTCCGGACGCCACGGTCCGTGGAAAAAGCTAGGATAGAAGCTGCGGGTTCCTTGGGCGCCAGAGAGCATCTACCTGCGCGGACCGATATGAAATCGCGCGCAGCGCCAGCGCAAGGAATCAAGGAATTCACGAGTTACGGGGCCGACCAATCAAGCAACGTCCGTCTCCTTGCCAAGCCCTTCGAAAAATGGCTCCGCGATCTCCGCGTACAGCGCAAGCGTCAAGGCATTGACGGGCGACCGGTCGAGCGTGACGACCGCCTGTCGCCGTCACTGCGCAACGCCCGGTTGGTTTCTGCGAGGTGCGCTACAGACTCCAGAATCGTGGCTAACGCAGAGTCTCCGATAAGTTCAAGATGTCTGTCGTTGCCTGATTCGTTGACGTCGAGTGAGGCGCTGACGTTTAGCACCGTCCCAGCGCGTCTCGCCCATGTGCGGCACCTGGACGATCCGACCATCGATACAACGCGACAACCACAAGTCCCACCACTGCCAGAGCCACGCCGGCGTACACCGTCGTAAGGGCGCTCACACCGGAGATGGTCAGTCCGCCGAGGAAGGACCCGCCAGAAATGCCGAGGTTAAACGCGGCGACGTTGAGCCCTGCCGCCGTACCGACCGCCTCGGGCGCCACGCGTCGAGCTACGAGCACGACAGTCGCCTCGCCCATGGCAGCCACTACCAGGAACGGCAGCCGCCAGTTCATCAGATCGCCAAGCCATGTCCCGCCGGGGACGCCGGTCACCATCGCGACCGTCAGGCCGCTTACCATGATCGCCACGGCCCTGCCTGACTTTTGCGTCGGCACGAGTGCCATGGCAACGGTTGTCCCGAGGCCGAAGAATACGCCGTGTGCGACCGCCATGACGATCCGGATCGTGAGCAGCGCCGCGAAGGCTGTCGAAAGTCCCGCCCCCAGATTGCACAGCGTGAAGAAGCTCATCAGCGCTAGCAGCAATGCGCGGCGCGGCAAGCGCGCGGTCAAGGCTGACACTACAGGCGTGCCGACCGTAATGGCCAGCGCGTAGAAACTCACCAGCAAACCGGCCGTCGACACGGAGATGCCGAATGCTCTTCCAATGTCAGGCAACAAGCCGACGATGACGAATTCTGTCGTTCCTATTGCGAACGCGGCGCACGCGAGAGAAAACAGTGCTGCGCGCATGATGAGCTCCTCGATAAAATCATTCCGGTTGCTTCGCCGTGATTGGCGCGGACGAATCAGAGCCCCTCTCGCCCGCCCGCGCTCAGCCACGACAACACCGCCTTTCAGAAGTCCTGAACGGTGGGACGAATCACGATTTCATTGACGTCGACAGACCTGGGCTGCTCGATTGCGTAAGCGATGGCTTGCGCGATGGCGTCGGCGGGAATAGCCATCTTGTAGAAGTCGACGACAAAATTGCGGCTGTCGTCATGGCCCGAACCGAACTTCAGCTCCGTGTCAATTGCGCCCGGTGAAATGACGGTCGTGCGAATGTTGCCGCCCACTTCGTGCCGCAGACCTTCGGAGATCGCGCGCACCGCGAACTTCGTTCCCGAATACACCGTGCCTCCAGGGCTGAAGACCTTCAGACCCACGACGGACGCGATGTTGACGAAGTGACCCGACTGCTGCTTTTCGAATACCGGCAACGCCGCGGCGACACCGTACAAGAGGCCCTTGACGTTGATGTCGATCATCCGGTCCCATTCGTCGGTCTTGCGCAGTGACAGCGGCGCGATTGCCATCAGACCAGCATTGTTCACCATGACGTCGAGGCGCCCATGTTGCGACACGACGTCGCTGATCAGGCGGTTGACCTGCTCCTGGTCTGTCACGTCGACCTGATGGACCGATACTCGCCCGCCTTTCGCGAGGATTTCCGCGGCGACGCGTTGCAACTTGTCGAGGCGGCGAGCGGCCAGAGCGACGGTCGCGCCCGTCGACGCAAGACGTTTCGCGGTGGCTTCACCAATTCCGCTCGAAGCACCCGTAATGACGACGACTTTGTTTGCCATGATTTCTCTCCAAAAAGTTGAACTGTGTGAAGAGAAGTGTCGTCCCGATGAGCATTTTTGATTAGACTGGAATGTCTGGAATGTCTTTTCCACTCCTGCAAAAATCGTTAACGAGCCGCACATGACCCAACTAGCCGACCTGAACGACATTGCCGTCTTTGTGCGTGTAGCGCAGTTCGAGAGCTTCAGCCGGGCCGCGCGTGCGCTCGGCATGCCTGTCTCGACCGTCAGCCGCAAGGTGAGCGCGCTCGAGGAACGGCTCGGCGTAACGCTGTTGCAGCGCACGACGCGCAAGCTCAGTCTGACGTCGCAGGGTCGGGCCTACTTCGATCAATGCGGTGAGCCGCTGAGTCACCTGTACGACGCGGAGCGTGTCATCACCCAGACGCAGAAGCAGCCGGAGGGCGTGCTACGCATCTCCGGTCCTGTGATGCTCGAACAGGAGCCGTTCTATGCCTTCCTGTCGGCATTTCTGAAAGACTATCCGCAGATCCAGGTAGATCTGTATTTCACGAACGCGTTCCTCGACCTGATCGCCGAAAACGTCGACGTTGCGATTCGTTTTGGTGAATTGCAGGATTCGAGCCTCGTCGCGCAGCGCGTGGGAAGGAGCGTGCGGCAGCTCGTGGTGTCGGCCGACTATGCGCGCGAGCACACGCTTCCCTCGCGGCCCGACGAGCTGAGCCAGCATCCCTGCGTGCTGATCAACGCCCGCAACAACGAGACGGAATGGCAACTGGTCAGCGGCCGTAAAGCGGCCAGGGTACACGTGAGCGGCCCTGTCGCTGCCCGCGACTTTCACGTCGTCAATGCATTCGCACTTCGCGGGCACGGCATCGCGCTGCTTCCGTCGAGCTATTGCAATCCGCATATCGCGAGCGGAGAGCTCGTCCGTGTGCTGCCCGAGTGGTCGTCACCCGAGATATTCGTGCATGCCGTTTATCCGACGCGGCGCTTCATGCCGTCGAAGTTGAAGGCGTTTCTCGATGCGCTGAAAGCGTGGGAGGGACCGCTTTGGCTTCCGCTGCGCTGAAGCCAAAGCGATCTGGTACTAACGCCAGCCAAGCGCAGGAGCAACGTGCGTAAGGATCGATTCGATCACGTGGGCGCAGTACTCCACGCCGAGCTGATTCGGCACGGTCAACAGTAGCGTGTCGGCTTCCGCAATGGCCTCGTCGGTTGCGAGTTGCGTGACGAGCACGTCCGGCTCTGCCGCATAACGGCGGCCGAAGATCGTCCTGATGTTGCCGTCCAGCAGTCCGATCGTGTCGTCGCTGTTCGCGTCGCGTCCAAAGTACATACGGTCGCGATCGTTCATCAACGCGAAGATGCGGCGACTGACCGACACGCGCGGCACGCGCGCGTGACCTGCCTCCTTCCACGCCTGCCGGTATGTGCGAATCTGCTCCGCCTGCTGGACATGAAGGGGGCGTGGATTGCAGCAGGACATCGGATGCCGAACGCGCAAGCGAATGCGACGAAGCAGACCAGTGGCCAAACGATAGAAAACCGATTTTTTTCATGTCAGTGTCGCGCGCAAGCCTGAAAGGCGATGAGCGTATGTTGCCCGAGTCGGGCAGACGCCGCTTGAACGTGCGCCGTCTGCCCGTTCCTTCTTCGCGGATCAGGAGGGGAAATCAGTGGACGCGGCAAGCGCCTTCCAGGTTTCCGTTTCGGCAGTCACGTACGCGTTTTTTTCCGCGAGCGCCTTGAGCGTGTCCGTGCCGAGCGGCAAACGTAGCGGCGGCGTCTGTGCATCGACGAGCCTGACCATCGCGGTTGCCAGTTTTGCGGGGTCGCCTGGCTGATTATGATTGATCTCGCCTGCGAGGTGCCGCAGTTTGCCCGACGTGTCTTCATAGTCGCCGATGATCGTCTTGCCGACGACTAGCGACGACGCATCCAGAAAGTCAGTGCGAAAGAATCCGGGTTCGATCATCGTTGCATGAATGCCGAGCGGCTTGAGTTCGGCATGCAGTGCTTCGGTGATGCCTTCCACAGCGAATTTGGTCGAGCTATAGACGCCGACGCCTGCCGCCGCCTGATAACCGACGATAGACGACGTGTTGATCACATGACCCGAACGCTGCTTGCGCATCACCGGCAGCACGGCACGTGTGACGTTGAGCAAGCCAAATACGTTTGTCTCATAGATGCGCCGAACCTCGGCATCGCCCGATTCCTCGATGGCCGCGAGCAAACCGAAGCCCGCATTGTTCACCAGCACATCGATGCGGCCGAACCTGTCGATCGCGGCTTCGACGGCCACCTTCGCCTGTGCCTCGTTTGTCACGTCGAGTGACACAGTGAGCAAAGCGGGCGACTCTCCTAAGCGCTCGGTGATCGTGGCAGCGTTGCGGCCGGTGGCGACCACAGCGTTGCCGTCGTCAAGAGCGGCTTGCGCAATCAGTGCGCCCAGACCGCGCGAGGCGCCGGTGATGAACCACACGCGTTTGAACTGCTGGTTTGTGACGTTGTTCATGGCACTTCTCCTTGGTTCATGATGAATGTGAAACCAACTGCATGGAGAGTAGTGTCGGCGTGACAGGGATGTCTGATTAGACGGGTATGGATGGAATGACTTTTCCATCTGCGGAAAAGTCTCGACAGTGAACGCAGAGTGCGCAGTGCTGGGGGGCGATTGACTGAGGGCTTACGAGCGGCCGCTGTTCGACCCTGAGTCGCCTTTCGAACGCCCGACAGCGCGACGGCTGCTTCAGGGGCGCACACTGTCGTCTGTTGTATGGCAATGCCTCGAAGGACCGGGCGAATGGTCTAAACTGCAGAATCGACGGATAGGGCACTCACGCCCGGCTATCCTGCCATGGTGCGCATCTTCTTCGCTGCTTCGATTCAACGGCATATCGCAACGCCCGAGCGAGAGATCGACGCGCGCACGCTCGGCGAAGCACTGGAAGCCGTCTTCGCCGCCCAGCCTCGACTGCGCGGCTATATCCTTGACGACCAGGGATCGCTGCGAAAGCATCTCGCCGTGTTTGTCGACGGTCGGCCGGTGCGCGACCGGCGACATCTGTCCGATGCACTCGGCGAGGAAAGCCGGGTTCACGTCATACAGGCGTTGTCAGGCGGATAAGAAGGTTCCACTTTTACCTCAGGGAGACACCCGACATGAGCGATCGATTGCTTGTCGGCACCCGCAAGGGATTGTTCGTTCTGCAAGGCGACGGCGAGGGCGGCTGGACGCTCGGCGAGCCGCATTTCGTCGGTGAGCCAGTGAGCATGGTGCTGCCTGATCCCCGCGACGGTTCCCTGTATGCCGCGCTCAATCTCGGCCACTTCGGCGTGAAGCTGCATCGGCGGCGTGCGGGCATGAAGGAGTGGGAAGAGTGCGCGGTCCCCGTCTACCCGCCGCAGCCTGCCGATGAGACGCATACCGGTGACGGCGTGTGCACGAGCCCGGACCATGCAAGTGCGACCGTGCCCTGTCCGCCGGGCCCTGCCTGGACGCTCCAACAGATCTGGTCGTTGGAAACCGGCGGCCCAAACGAGCCGGGGGTCCTGTGGGCTGGCACAATTCCCGGCGGGCTCTTCCGCTCGGACGATGGCGGCGACACATGGGTGCTCAACCGTTCGCTGTGGGATCGCCCCGAGCGCAGAGAATGGTTCGGGGGCGGCTACGACGCGCCTGGCATCCATTCCGTGATGGTTGATCCGCGCGACAGCCGGCACGTGACGATCGGCGTGTCGTGCGGCGGCGTCTGGCAAACCATCGACGGCGGCGCGAGCTGGCGCGTAAGTGCAGAAGGCATGGAGGCCGACTACTTGCCTCCGGAGCGGCGCGGCGATGCCAACGCGCAAGACCCACACCGCGTCGTGCAGTGCGCCGCCAACCCGGAGGTGCTGTGGACGCAGCATCACTGCGCGATATTCCGCTCCACTGACGGCGCGGCGCACTGGCAGCGGATCGAAGCCCAGCCATCGAGCTTCGGCTTCGCGGTTGCCGTGCATCCGCACGAGCCGGATACCGCGTGGTTCGTGCCTGCCGTGAAGGATCAGTGCCGGATCCCGGTGGACGGCCAGTTCGTCGTCACACGCACACGCGACGGCGGCCGCACGTTTGAGCGTTTCTCGAACGGGTTGCCGCCTGCACCGGCGTATGACCTCGTGTATCGGCACGGGCTCGCTGTAGATGACTCCGGCACGCGCCTCGCGATGGCCTCGACTACCGGCGCGCTATGGACGTCCGACGACGGCGGTGAAAGCTGGCATCTGATTTCGGCGCATTTGCCGCCAGCTTATTGCGTCAGGTTCGGATGAGTCGCAACCTTGATGGCAAAGGCTGCGCTTGCACGCACTGCGGCTCTAGCCGTGGTTCTAGCCGTGGTAAGTCTTCGCCGGGAAAGATTCGATACTCGCGGTGATAGGTCCGTACTCGCGGCCAGCATATTCATTACCGGGTTACTTGATCGCCGGGCGGATTTCCGCGGTCAGGCTTATCGCTGCACGCTCAACGTGGGAAGCCAGGGGCCCGTTCAACTGCTCGGCGTGACGGCCGCCAACACGTCGCTCGCTCCGGATGCGGGCGGTGGCACGGTGAGCATCACGCATACCGTGTTGCAGGACGCATTCGTCCAGATCAACGACGCCGCACCGTTTTCGATGACCTTCAGCCAGGCCACGCACCTGAACGTCACGCCCATTGTCCGCAATGGCGTGACGACTTATCAGGCCGGCACGAACGGCTACCCGCGCCTGAGCAGGTCGGCAACCGTGAAGGGCAATACGTTTGTCGACTCGGCGGCCTTCGCTTTCGATCCGTCGGTCTTCGTGCAGAACAACCTGTTCATCAACATGGTCGATGCGCTCGTGCTGATCGACGCGTTCCCGGCCAACGGACAGGCGCCCACCGGCATCGCGCAACGCAACTCGTTTCTCTTCAAAGGATTCACCGAATGTGAATCGCATCGTGATCGAGTCACACGGCACTTATGACGCGTCGACGGTTCATTCGCTACGCGCCGCCGCTGCAGAGTGCCGATCCCGCCACACCGGCGGACCCGCAGAGCGTGACGCCGAATATGTAAGCCTGAGATAGCGCGACCGGAGTGGGGACGTGCTGCCGGGAGGGTGTACCGTTGTCCGCACAATTCGTCGGTGACGGGCTTGCCGCGCGTTGCCACTCTGTCAAATGGGCGCGTCCCCCGTACGGTGAATCGACTGCCGTCGAATTGACCCGGGCGACGCGCCTGATCCGCTGAAATGCGCCCCGTCTCATGGCATGGATCGAGGCAGAGTTCCGCCGCTCAGTCGCGGCAGCTCTGTATGAAGCGGTGAGCGCCCCAGATCTGCGCGGCATGGGTTCCGTCAGCCAACGGGACCGGTAGTACCGTCGCCAGGCCGGTACGGCGATGCTGACGACCCGGTTTGTGGCGACTGCGTCGCAGCATTGAGTGGGCGCGTTGGGCGTTTGTCCGCTTAAGGTAAAAGGCGCCTTAAGTTCTGACGCCGCGCGCCGATATACAAAAAAGGAGACAACACCCCGCCGGGTGTGGCATTCGGCGCGATGTCGCGCGCCCATGCGGTCGCCTGTGAACACGCGCGGCGTGGCCATTCCGCTGCCTCAGCCCTCAATGACGCTCGTTCTGTCTTTCCATATCGCCCGGCGTGTCCGGCATCTGTTGCGGCGCAATTTGCTCGCCAACGCCCGCCCGTCTGTGACTGCCGTGCTGGCGCTGCTCGGGCTCGCACTGTTCGCGTTCGCTTTGGCCCATACGGTGGTATGGCGTCACGAGTTGGACGCGCAGCGAAGACATGCGCTGAACGCCCGCAAGGATCTGGATGGCCTGCAGGCCATTTTTCTGCAAGCAAACGCTGATTTTCTGCAAGGATTTGGTAGTACCCGCCTCGCCTCATTCGCATGGCCCGTCTCGCGGGTTGGGGCTGCGGTCGCCTGTTTCCAGCGGCTCGAGCAAAGCTATGCCGCCGACAGCGCAGGCGCCGAGTCCATCCAGTCGCTGCGGCAGGAGACAGCGCGATGGGCGTGGCTCCTGGCGGAGATCGCGGTCAACGCGCGCAGGGCAAACGGTCATGTTTCAGTCGACAGCGCGCAGCTTCTGGAGGCCAACCGCCTGCTCGCCCACATCGCGACCCAGTTGACCCGGCTTCGCGAGGCACAGACCGCCATACTCCGATCCACGTCCGACAGCGCCAGCCGCCGCGCCGCGGTTGAAGGCACGGTCCTCGCCCTGATTACGCTGCTCGCCTGCGCGCTTCTCGGCTTTGCGCTTTCGGCTCGTTTCCGGGCGGGGCTCGAGCGGCAAAGAGTCCATCTGGTGGCCGCGGAGAACGCACGTCGGTTCCAGCAGTATTTTGACCACCACCCGTTGCCGATGCTTATCTTCGACGTCGACACCTTGGCCATCATCACGGCCAATCTTTCGGCAGCGTCCCAGTACGGGTGTACCCGGGATGAGCTCGGGGCGCGAGACATGGCGTCGCTCTATTCACAGGAGGATATGCCTGCATTCCTGCGTGATTTACGTTGCCTTCGGCAGGCCGGAACGGGCAGTGGATCGGCGGGTTTATGCCGGCAACGGCGTAACGACGGCCGGTCAATCTATGTCGAGCTGTCCTATCACTTCCTCACCTATGCAAAGCGCGACGCGTGCTTCATCACCGCCATCGACGTGACCGAGCGCAAGAATGCTGAGCTCGCATTGCGACTGCGCAGCCGCGCCCTCGACGCGATCGGTAATGGAGTGCTGATTACTCGCGCTACGGAGCACGGGGAAGTTTTCGAATATGCCAATCCGGCGTTCGAGCAGATCACCGGCTATGCGAACGCGCAGATCGTAGGCCGTGATCAAGTGTCGCTGTCGCGCGCGAGCCAGCATGGGATTCTGTTTGAGCAGATCCGGGAGGCGCTCGCTGATAAACGCGACGGCGCGAGGCTCGTGCGAAGCCGGCGCGCGGACGGGAGTGCCTTCTGGGGCCAGTTTTATGTGGCCCCCGTACGCGACGAGCTGACCTACCACATATGCGTCGTTAGCGATCTGACGGAGCTCGTCGATTCACGTGATAGGCTTGTGCGGCAAGCGCGGCGAGACGCGCTAACCGAACTTCCCAACCGCGTCGCGCTGCGCGAGTTGATAAAAGAGGCGATCGTGACGCGTCGGGAATTCGCGCTGCTCTTCATGGATCTCGACCACTTCAAGGATATCAATGACAGCCTTGGTCACGCCGCGGGCGACCGTCTCCTGCGAGAGGTCGCCCGACGGCTTCTTGCGGCGATAGGCAACGACGGAACGGCGACGCGCTACGGGGGAGACGAGTTCGTGTCGATGCTGGATTCTCCGCAGGAAAATGGAAGGCTCTCTGCGTTGCTTGGACGCATCGGACAGGCTTTCGAGCACCCGGTGCAGATCGACGATGTGCAACTCCGCGTGCAATTGAGCACTGGCATAGCCTGCTACCCCGCTGACGGGCTGGATGCGGACACACTGCTCAAGCACGCGGACCTTGCGATGTACGACGCGAAGGCGCATGGGCGTAACCGCGTCGAGCGCTTCAAGCCTTCGCTCGCCAATGCTGCCGACCGTCGCATCGCCTTGTCTCACCGCTTGCGCGCGGCGTTGGATCAGAATGCTTTCGAGCTCGTCTACCAGCCCCAGGTCGACGTCCGGACCTACAGGATCAGTGGCGTGGAGGCCTTGCTTCGCTGGAATGACGCCGAGGTCGGCACCATTGGCCCGGCCACCTTCATTCCGCTTGCCGAAGACATCGGGCTGATCGAGCAGTTAGGCGAGTGGGTGCTGCACACCGCCTGCGCACAGGCAAAACGCTGGGAAGAGGCGCAGATCCCGCTGCGCATGTCCGTGAACGTGTCCCCACGGCAGCTCGTAGTCGGTGACTTCTGCGCGGTGGTGCAGCGTACGCTTGCAGCGTCGCGCCTCGCCGCTAGCCGCCTGGAACTCGAGATCACTGAAGGTGCGATGGTCGCCTCTGGGGCATTGCCGGCGTTGCGCAGGCTTAACGAGATCGGTGTGTCCATTGCCATTGACGATTTTGGAACAGGGTATTCAAGTCTGTCGTACCTCCGTGCTTTTCACGCCGACCGCTTGAAGATCGACATGTCGTTCGTCCGTGGTATCGGCGCCAGCCGCGAGGACGAAGCGATCATTCGCGCGATTATCGCTCTGGCCCACAGCATCGGCTTCGAGGTCGTAGCAGAGGGAGTCGAGCGTGCCGATCAGCTGGCGTTCCTGGCGGATGACGGTTGCGCGTTTGTTCAGGGCTACTACTTCTGCAGGCCGCTGGCGGCGGCCGAAATCCCTCATTTCGTCACGCAGTTCGCGCGCAAACCGCGATATGCGCAGCACGTAGGTCACGGATCCTCATGACGGCGGTTTCTTTGCACATGCGCCCCCGAAAAGGATGCGACGGTGCAACCACAACGTCGCTTCCGTCGCGCGACCGTTGTGACGACGGCGCACGATGGCGACCCTCAAAGGCAAGAATCGCAGACGTCGAACAGTTCAAGGACGACTTGGAAAACAACGCGAAGGCCAGATCGGCGGAAGCCGCGGTGACTTCATGGAAGCGCTTGGCGAAGCCGTGTATGCGGGGGTAACTGCGGCTCAACTCAACGGCATCGTTGCAGCCGATTTAACGCTGCAGGATGTTATCGATGCGAAAGTCGACAACCTGGACGAAGAGGCCGATGAGGCAATTGATGGGGCGACGTCCGAGTCTAATGAAACCGTCGGCACGATTCTCGGCGTCTGACGATGTACCAATTCTATCGGCGCGCGAGCTGCTCCCGCCAGGCGGTCATCGCGCGACGCACCACCGACTTCGCATCGCCCGTCAGTACCTGGAAATTTGTCGTCGCTCCAGCCAGGAAGAACCGGATGTCAAAGCGGTGTTGCGTCAGCAGTGCCATAGTATGGCGTGTGGGGAATCAGCTTTAGCTTCGCGAGCTCCCCGAGGCGAAGCTCGTGCATGATCTTGCCAGGTTCAGCGTCGCGATAGTCGTCGCGTTCCGTCGCCTGCACGGAGCCAAGCACATCCAGCACCGCGCGAGCGAAGCCGGGATGGACGAGCGCCGTCTGCAGCGAGGCGATGAGGCTGTCGCGTCCGAACAGGGCCACGAACCACGGCAATGAAATCCCGGTTACGGTACATCGTCGTGAGGCGCTGCTGGTGCTGGGACCAATCGGTGGCAATGCGGCCACGCCGGATCATCGTTCCGGACTTGACGTCGAAGATGTCGGCAAAATCGCTGCGCGGGGCGATCTCAAGATTGATGCGCACCGTCGATCTGCCGTAGTTGGTCAGATCGAGATCCTCGTGCAGCCCGCCGCTCCTGAGCCTATGCCGGATCGGCGACGCCGCCTGATACCGCGCGATCGAACGCAAAACGCGACGGCTGCCGTCAGTGCGCCAGAACCGACGCCGCGATCCGGTCGGCCAGATCGCCGAGACCGTGGCTTAGCGCAGCGGCTTGCGCAATTGCATCGTGCCCGCGGATCGCGGAGTCCAGCGTCACCTGCTGCCGCAGCGCTGCCTCGTCCGGATGACCGGCCAGAAGGGTCCACTGTGCCTGGAGGGTGAGGGTGCCGCTCGCTTCGGCAGTGGCGCTCAGTACGGTGACGACCAGCTTGCGCGTGCCTGGCGGCGCGGGTGCGTCCGGAACGATGAACGTCCCGGGCGGCAGGCGCATGAGCAAGTCCTGCGCGAGCGTGCCGCGTATCATCTGGGCGAGCGGCGCGCCCCAGCGGTCGCTATCGTCGATCGTCAGACGGTTCGGCGAAGCGAGCTTGACGACCTCCAGCCGGTCGAGCACCGCGGGAATATGCACGGCCGTCAACTGAATCGGCGTGATCGACCTGGTGGCGAGCGGCGTCCCGGCGGGCACGGCGTTCAAGGTCACGTAGCGGGTCGGCATGCTGCGTCCGCATCCGGCGAGCGTCATGGCCGCGACCGAGAAGAGCACTGCCGTCGTCCTGGCGCTCGCCGCGATCGATATCGCGAGGCTGCGTCCAACGGCGAACGCGGGCGTCCTGATCATTGCGCCTCCTTCTGTCTGCCCTCGACGAGTGCCTCGGGGTGGCGATCCAGATAGTCGGCCAGCGCCCTGATCGAGCGCGCCGTGTCGGTCAGTTCCTGCAACGTGGCAGGCAGGTCGTTCTGGCTCGACGCATCAGCTCCCAACGTCCGATTGGCCGCAGCGACGGTGCGCTCGGCCGAGCTCGCAGTCTCGCGCAGCTGTGTAACGAGCGGACCGATCTGCGGCGTCACCTGCTGCAGCGTGCGGTCGATCTGCGCGACGGAGTGGTCAATGTGCGTCAGGCTGTCCCTGATCTGCGGCGAGCTACTCAGCGCGTTGATATGCGCGGCGATACTGCGGACCTGTTCGCCGGTTTGCCGGATCGGAAGGTCGTCGATTTTCTGGATCACCTCGTTGGCTTTGGCCATCGTCGTATCGAGGTTCGCGGCCGGGGCGCTCGGGATCACGGAGAGGCCGTCCTCGCTTGCCAGCGTCGCCGCCGGCGCGCCTTGCACGAAATCCAGATTGATCTTGTCCGCGCCGATGACGGGCGGATCCTGCGACAAGCGCGCGCGTAACCCCGTGGAGACGAGGCGGCCGAGCATGCCGTCGACGAGCGGGCGCCAGTCGCCGTTAGCCGGGGGGGGCGCGCCGCCGATGCCTAGCTGCGACGGATTCAACGCGATCTGGACCGGAGTGCTCAGCGCGCCCGTGCGCGCGTCGTAGTTCAGGCGCACGCTGGTGACAGTGCCCACATCGAAACCGCGCAATTGCACCTTGGCACCATTCTTCAGTTCGCCGACCGCACCGTCGAAGCGCACGAGATAAGTGACGATGGGGCCATGCCCCGGCGCGAGCGCGGGACGGCGATCGAGCCCGTCAAAATGCGACGCGGGCTCGCCGGAGCCCGGGTCCACCACGATCTCGGGGCCCGAGAGCATGGCTTTCATCGACGCTGGATCGCTCAGGTCCACATGTGCGCCGCGCAGAAAAAACTTCGTACCGCTACGCAAATATTTTTTTTCGGCGCGATCGATCCTGAGCTCGGCTTGCACGTGCTGACCATCGGGCGCGAGCGCGATCTGAGAAACGGCGCCGACCTTCACGCCGCGCAGCGTGACGATCGTGTCGTCGGGCTTCATGCCGTACGCGTTGTCGAAGCTAACGGTGACAGTCGCGCCCTCGCGCACGAACGCGCGGACGCCGAGCCATCCTGTCACTGCGAAGGCGGCAATCGGCACGGCCCAGATCCAGCCGGGCCACGCGCTGCGCCGCACCTGAGCTTCTGAACGGCGAGCACGCGTGCCGTTCATCGCTCACTCCGGGCGTGGACGTCCCACATGAGGCGCGGGTCGAAGGCGCGAGAGGCAGCCATCGTCAGGAACACGACCAGCGCGAACGCGGGTGCGCCGGTGGCGGGGCGCGCCGAGGCGATGCCGTCGAACTGGATCAGCGGCACAAATGCGGCGATCGTGAACACATCGACATACGACCATCGGCCGAGCTCGTCGATCAGGCGATACAGATGCGCCTTCACGCGCAGATGGCGGCGCGAACGCCGCCGGACGGAGACGACGAACCATGCCATGCCCGCGATCTTCGCCACCGGAATGACGATGCTCGTACAGATGATGAGAATGCCGAGCGGCCACAGGCCCGCGTGAAAGAGCTGGTAGACGCCGTCGATAATCCGGTGCGACTCGGTCCGGCCCAGTTGCAGCGAACTGGTCATCGGAAAGAGGTTGGCCGGGACCGTCAGCACAAGCGCCGCGAGCGACAGCGCAGCCGCGCGCACCACTGCGTCCGTTTTGCGCGCGCGCAGCGTCAGGCCGCAGCGCGGGCAGGGCCGCCCCTCGTGCGACATCGGCATGATCAGATCGCAGACCGTACACGAGAGCGGCGCTTCCCCCTCCGGCAACGCGTTTTCCCCACCGATCGCGCGCCACACGGCTCTGCGATCGAGCGAGGCGCGCGTGAGCATCGACAGCAGCGCCGCAGCGATAAAACAGTAGCCGCCCGAAGCGATCGTGCCGTTCAGATTTTGCGTGACCCGCGCGTAACCGACGAAGCAGCCGACCAGGTACACGTCGGGCATGGTCCAGATATCGAGCGACGTGGTCCAGCGAAACAGCGCGCCCATTCCGCGCGCGGGTCGCCCGAGCCGCAGCGCGGTGAGGACGATCACGAGGCCGCCGAATCTGACGAACGGCAGCACGATACCGAACGTGCCGAGCAGCACGGCAAGAATGACCCAGCCCTCTTTCCACATCGCCACGATGCCCGACGATAGCAGTGACGAGTGCTCGACGCCGAGCATGCGGACGTACATGAGCGGTGCGAGGTTGGCCGGAAACAGCAACGCAAAGGTCGATGCCGCGCACGCGAGTGCCGCATCCTGACTTCGGCCGCTTCGCCGCTCGAGCGGATAGTGGCAGGTCCGGCAGCGCGCGTAGCTATGTGCGGCGAGCGGCGGGATGTCCTCTAGCGCGCCGCATTCCGGGCAGCCGATCGTCATGCGACGTCCTCCGCTGGCCGTACGCTTTCACGGGCGCACCGTTTTGCAAATGAAAGTTTGCCGATCATCTGCTTCACTCCCGCTTGCCGGTTGGTCCGTGTATGCGCGGCAGGCGCCGGGGCATGCGCCTGCGCCGTGTCCTTGTGCCAGCATTGCGCGTTCCCGGGGCCGCAGCGACGCACCCCTAACGGCCGCAACAGGTCATTCGATACAGCTGGGCGATGCTCGACGATTCGGAGATGAGGTCCGAAGCGACAAGCCTTGATCAACCTAAGCACGGTAGATCGGAGATCGCTTGATCCCGATCGCGCAGGAGATCAGGTGGCAGATCGCACCTTCAATCAGAGGAGAATGCAATTGTAGACAGCAGCGCCAGTTCGGCCTGGCGAGAATCGAGGCGTGTGTGCTGTACGACTATAGGAACGTCCGATTCGAACACGCTGGCATACTCGGTGCCCGTCGGGATCGGCTCTGGTTCCCTCAGGTCGTTAAAGCGCATGTGCAATGTCCGTTTCGCAGGAACTGTCAGGTGGTATGGCCCGGCCGGATCACGATCTCCGAATACGATCGTTAACTCGATATGCGCGTCGTCCTCACCTGCGTTCAAGATGCACGCCGCCTCGTGGCTGGTTAGCTCCGGACCTTCGCCCGTGCTGTATTGGGGCAGATAGCCCTCAGCGATCGCCCATCGGGTTTTTCCAATTGCCTGCATGACCCCTCCCACTTCCTGACTCTGTGACTCTGCGATGTCGCGCGCCCCTGCGCCGTTCAGGTCGCGCAAGCACCATGCCCGACGGGCATGGGCCAACCGCGAGAGTCGCTGAGACTCCCATCACCCGCGCGTCGCAATGGAAGCGGCAAGCCACACCACTGTCGCCGGTTTTCGAAAACCAACTCTCGCCCAGAATCGCATTTTTAGTCGCAGCGTCAAGGCCACCGATGAACGGAGCGGCCGTGCTCGTTTCCACGAGGGCCAGTCTCGACATGCCGCCCTAATCTCCCCACGGCGAAAGGTTTTCGGTTTGTGGGCACGACAGCGTGCGCGTTGCGACGCAGGAGCCCTGTGTCGTCCCGCAAGGTTTCCCCGAGGACAGGAACACCGGCTGCTGACGACGATGTCTCGAGTTGCTCGGCTTTTTGCAGCTCGCCCCCCTGGTTCCCATGAGACAGTTCGATGAGCTATAGAACGTTTCCGGTCTGGCTGCACAGCCTTTCAATCGCGTGGCTGGCGCTCGGCGCGCTCTGCGCCGTTGTCATCGCGGTTGATGAATTCCGCTGTCCACAGAAAATGTGGGTGATGAATCTGGTATGGCCCCTGACCGCATTATTTGGCACCCTTCTTTGGCTGGCTGCTTACTATGCGTGGGGCCGTAACGCACCGGAGGCGGGAAACAGGGCCAGCGACCCAGCCTTTCCACCCATGGTGCTTAAAGGCACTAGCCACTGCGGTGCCGGGTGCACCCTGGGCGACATCATTGCCGAATGGACGGCATTCGCCTTCCCGAAGGTAGCAGTGTGGTTCGGCTGGCAGACGCTTTTCGCCGAGAAGACATTTGCAGTCTGGATCATCGACTTCGTCGTAGCGTTTCTTCTGGGTGTCCTATTTCAGTACTTTACTATCAAGCCGATGCGCGAGCTTTCCGTCCGTCAAGGCGTGGTTGCCGCGCTTAAAGCCGACATTGCCTCGATAAGTGCATGGCAGATAGGCATGTATGGGGTGATGGCGGTCATTCAGTTTGCGTGGTTCAGGTCGAGCTATGGCAGCCTCGCAAAGGTCGACAGCCCGGAGTTCTGGTTTGCAATGCAGCTTGCGATGCTGGCGGGTTTTGCCACCAGCTATCCGGTCAACTGGTGGCTGATCCGCGCGGGCGTGAAGGAAAAGATGTGAGGCGATGACGCGGCGCAAGATCCGATGGGCCCGGACTTACGTCTGCCGCTTAAAGCGGTGCGTCAGCCGAATGCGGGCTGGCTACCCACCATCATCGCTCGCGGAGGGCTTTAATTACAATCCGTTTGAAAAAATGGCATGACGTGACATATATGCCCGGAGCGCCGTGGCGCACAACCGCATGAGAGGGCGCTCGCGCTCATCGCCATGGACTTACGACTTGGAATGTACTTTGCTGCGCGGAGATTCGCCGCGGCCACACAGGGCTCGGGGTGAAGGGCATTTGTACATCGTGCGCAGGGCGCCGCAGTGCAAAGCTGCCGAGCCGTATGCGCATTTGCATTCTTAAATGAATGCAAATGAACGCGTCGCACTTGCCATTTGTGCTTTCGCCTGCATTGGCAGCCAGGAGGGCCGCTTTGACTCTAACTGCCGCACCGGTTCTTTGGCCCGCGCACGATGCGGTCAATCCACGCAGATGCGTCACGCTGCATACGGCCCTACCTGAAGGAGAAGATGTGAATCGTGCGCGCCGACTTTCGCTGCGCTCTGGGCAGGCGGTAGTGACGCTCGCGCTGCTGCCGGCTGTGCGGTACGCGTGGGCAGATGCCGTTGTCGCGTCTTCGACGGGCTCCACTGCGAACGACGCGCCACCGCTTGCCTATTTTCTGCGCGGCGTGGGCCCCGCCGCGAAGCCGGTGTTGCACCTCGGCTGGGCGCTGGCTGCCGTTTGCTGCTTCGTCTGCATCGTGATCGCCGTGATGCTCGGCATTGCATTGTTTCGCCGCCGCAGGCGTCAGGATCACGAGGCGCTCACTTCGGGCGGTGGGCTGCGCTTCGTGTACGTCGGGACGGCGCTCTCTACCGTCGCGCTCCTCGCCATTGCGGTTTATATGCTGGTCGTGCTTGCACAGGTCGCCGACCCGCCGCGGGAGCCGGCGCTCACCGTCACGGTCACGGCTTACGACTGGTGGTGGAAAGTGGACTATGGAGACGGTGATCAGCAGTTCAGTACAGCGAACGAGATCCACATTCCAACCGGGGTGCCCGTGCTGGTGATGCTGAAAAGCGCCGATGTCATCCATGCCTTCTGGGTTCCCCAGCTTTCCGGAAAGACACAAACCATTCCTGGTGTCGTCAACCGTCAGTGGATCCAGGCAGACAAGCCAGGCATTTACCGCGGTCAGTGTACGCAGTATTGCGGCGTGCAACACGCACACATGGCCTTCGAAGTATTGGCGCAGCCGCAAGCGGATTTCGAGCGTTGGTACTCAGCGCAGCAGCGGACCGCTCCCGCGCCGGCCACGGCGCGAGCGGCGCGGGGCGCGAAGCTCTTCGAAGAGCGCTGCTCGGGCTGCCATGCGGTCCGGGGCAGCAAGGCCGCTGGTGTTCAGGCGCCGGATCTCACGCACGTCATGTCTCGCCGACTTCTCGCGGCCGGTACGCTCGTCAATTCGCCCGAGAACCTGATGAACTGGATCCAGCATACGCAGGAGATCAAGCCGGGTGCGCTGATGCCGGACATGAAGCTATCACCGGCGGAGGCGGGCGACCTCTTCGCCTATCTCTCTACTCTCAGGTAAGGAAAGACGATGTCGACGACCGGTGATCGAAGCGTGGGGCAACCGGGCCGGATGGCGTTCCGACGAGCGCCCGACTTTGGAAGCGTTCCGCAAGGCTCCGAGGCTGAGAAGCGCTTGCGCGAAATCTGGGAGGGCGAGTCCGGCTGGCGCGGCTTCCTCACGACCGTCGATCACAAGAAAATCGGCCTGCGCTACATAGTGACAGCCTTTGTGTTTCTGCTGATGGGAGGCGCCGAGGCGCTCGTCATGCGCTTGCAGCTTGCCCAGCCGAACGAGACCTTACTCACGCCGGAGCAGTACGCGCAACTCTTCACGATGCACGGCATCACCATGATATTTCTGTATGCGCTGCCCGTATTGAGCGGTTTCGCCAACTTCCTGTGGCCGCTCATGCTGGGATCGCGGGACATGGCGTTTCCGAGGCTGAACGCGCTGTCTTACTGGGTGTTTCTATTCGCCGGCATCTTTCTGTATAGCAGTTTTCCGCTTGGCGAAGCCCCCAATGCGGGCTGGTTCAACTATGTGCCCTTTGCGTCGCTGGAATACAACCGCGGGCCGAACATCGACGTCTATTCGCTCGGTATGGTGCTGCTCGGCATTTCCACCACCGTCGGTGCGGTCAACTTCGTCGTCACGCTGTTCCGGATGCGCGCAGTCGGCATGTCGGTGGACCGCTTGCCTATCATCGTCTGGGGCACGCTCACCATATCGTTTGCCAACCTGTTCGCGGTGCCCGCGGTCAGTCTCGCGTTTTTGCTGCTGTGGATGGACCGTAACATCGGCACACACTTCTTTGACGTCGCGAGCGACGGCCGGCCGCTGCTCTGGCAACACCTGTTCTGGATGTTCGCCCACCCATGGGTGTACGTGGTCGTGCTTCCTGCGATGGGCATCGTCTCCGACGCGCTCCCCACGTTTTGCAGGCGGCCGCTCGTCGCCTACGCGGCAGTCGCGATGTCGACGGTCGCGACGATGATCATCGGCTTCGAAGTGTGGATCCATCACATGTTCGCGACGGGAATTCCGCCGCTGGCACTCGCATTCTTCGGCGCGGCAAGCGTGTTGATCTCGATTCCGAGCGCGGTGGCCGTTTTCGCGTGGATAGCGACGATCTGGACCGGGCGACCGGTATTTACCGTACCGTTCCTCTACTTTGCGAGCTTCGTGTTGATGTTCGTGGTGGGGGGGGTGTCGGGCGTGATGACCGCGGCGGTGCCGCTCGACTGGCAACTCAACGAGACCTACTTCGTGGTCGCGCATTTGCACTATGTACTGCTGGGAATCAATGTATTTCCCGTGTTGGGCGGCATCACATACTGGTTTCCGAAATTCACAGGGCGTTTGATGAACGAACGAGTGGGGAAGGTCGCATTCTGGATCGTGTTCATCGGTTTCAATCTGGGCTTTTTCCCGATGCATATTTCCGGCCTGCTCGGCATGCCGCGGCGCGTGTACACCTATCCCGACGGAATGGGATGGGACACATCGAATCTCATTACGACCATTGGTTCATTTCTGCTCGGCGTGGGCGTGCTGCTATTCGCGATCAATGCGTTGATGTCGGCGAAGCGTGGACGACAAGCACCGCCGAATCCATGGGACGCACCCGGTCTGGAATGGTCCACCGCGTCTCCGCCGCCGCCCTACAACTTCGCGGTGCTGCCGGTTATCGAGTCCCGGCATCCGATGTGGGAAGACCGACTGCAACCGTCAGGTCGTCGTTCGAGTCTTGAGTCGGGCTATCTGCTGCATCAGGGGCGCGAGGCGCTCGGCGTGAATCCGTTAAGCGGCAAGGCGGATGTCATCCTCAAGATGCCCGAAGACGCGTGGTCGCCGTTCTTTCTCGGGCTCTTCGCCGCTTTCATGTTTTTTGCCATGCTGCTGCATTCGCCGACGCTGACCGCCGTGGCACTCGTTGCGTGCGGCGCTACGCTGATTGCATGGCTGTGGCCTCGGCGTTCCCTCGCACAGCGCGAGCCGCCGACGCCGAAGCAGATCGTGCCCGCACATGACGAACAAAAGCAGAACCTGTTGCCGGTTGGCAGCGCGGGCGAGCATTCGGGCGGATGGTGGGGCGTGCTCGCGCTCGTGCTCACTGAGGCCAGTCTGTTTGGCTATCTGATCTTCTGTTACTTTTACTCTGAATCGCAGACGACGCTCGCGTGGCCGCCGGAAGGCATGCCGAAGATCGGTGTCGGCGGTCTCAGTACGGGGGTTCTCATTCTGAGCAGCGTGTTCGCGTGGCTCGCCGAGCGCACGCTCAGAAAAAGCCGCAGGTGGCGAGCCTTGGCATGGATGCTGGTCGCTATCGTGCTCGGCTGCCTGTTCGTGGGTATCCAGATGAAGGAGTGGCACGATCACCCGTATGGCATTTCGGCCCATCTATACGGGTCCCTCTATTTCACGATCACGGGCTTTCACATGGCCCACGTGGTGGTCGGCCTCGTCATTCTCGTTGTACTCGCCGTATGGATCGCGCTTGGCTATTTCGACGAGAACCGCACTGCACCGATGCGGATCGGCGGCCTGTACTGGCACTTCGTCGACGTGGTGTGGATTTTCATTTTCACGTCGCTGTATGTCACGCCGTTCTGGCTGAGGGGCCACTGATGGAAGCTCGTCCGCAGAACGAAGCCCGGTTGAGTAGTGGTGAACGGCGGCGGCTGATGCTGTGTGCGTGCGCCGGGTTCTTTCTATCGCCCGGCGCGTGGCTCCTGCAGGTCATTATTTCGGAAACCGTTTCGGCCCAGGAGTGCTACGGCGTATCGGCTCCACGGGCGAGGCCGCTGTTTGCTCATTTGCATGCACTGCTTTATGGAATTTCCGCGGCGGCTGTGCTTGTTTCGCTCGTGTGTGCCGCGTTGGCAACGCACGGTCTGCTTTTTATTGCAAGAAAGCAAAAGCGGATAAAAGCCGCCCGCGAAAACGCCGGCGATCAGCAGAAGGCTTCGCGCGATGAAGAACGGGTGGCCCGCATGCGCTTCATCGCGGTGTGCAGTTCATTGATTGGCTGGGGGTTCTTCATCGGGCTGGGGTTTACGATTCTGGCTGAAGTCTTTGTCACTTCCTGCGATCCATGGCACTGACTATGAACACCCCTCGAAGAATGAGCCGGCTTGCCGCATGCCTGCTTGCCATCGTCGTCGCGCTGGGCGGATGCTCCGGCGGCGAATCGGACAAGATTCCTGATAACGTGACGGCGCAGTCGCCCCTCGTGAGCGATCCGAAACTCATCGCGCGCGGCGAGTACCTTGCCAAAGCGGGCGATTGCAGCGCCTGCCACGATGCTGCGGACCATTCGCCGCTCGGCGGCGGAATGCCGGTCAACTCTCCGTTCGGGCCCATTTACGCAAGCAACATCACGCCGGACCCGACCTACGGCATTGGACGCTACACCCTTCGCGAATTCTCCGATGCGATGCGTTTCGGCAAACGCCGCGACGGCAAGCGACTGTACCCCGCCATGCCGTACCCCTCGTTCGCCAATCTGACCGACGACGACGTCACCGCGCTGTACGCCTATCTGACGCATGGCGTGATGCCGGTGGCGAGGCGCGCGCCCGAGACGCACCTGCCGTTTCCGTTCAATCTCCGATGGGGCATGCTCTTCTGGACACTGATTGTCGGTAATCGGGATCAGTACGTGCCCGATCCGAAGCGCAGCGTACAGTGGAATCGCGGCGCGTACCTCGTGCAAGGGCTCGGGCATTGCGGCGCATGTCATACGCCGCGCGGGCCCGCGTACAACGAACTCGGCTACAGCGAACGCTCGCGCTGGTATCTGACCGGCGGCGTGAACGATCATTGGCTCGCGCCCAATCTGACGGGCGATCCCGCAAGCGGTCTGGGTCGCTGGTCGACGGACGACATTGTCAAGTTTCTGCGCACGGGCCACGGCGCCGGTGCGATCGCATTCGGTGCAATGGCGCCCGTCGTCGGCGAGAGCACGCAGTACCTGTCCGACGACGACCTGCGCTCCATCGCCGTCTATCTGAAAGCACTGCCGCCGCATGAAACGAACGGCACCTTCGCCAACACGGAGCACGCCAGAACGCTGACCATGCGCAGCATTGAAACCGGGGAAACGGAGCGTCACGGGGCAGGTATCTATCTATCGTTCTGTGCGCGTTGCCATCAGGCGAATGGGCAAGGGCAGCCCGGCAAAGTAGCGGCACTTGCAGGAAATCCGCTTGTACTCGCGGCCGATCCGACTTCCGTCATGCGCATCGTGATCGAAGGCAGCAAAAGCCCGACGACGGACACAGGCCCCGCGCCGCAGAAAATGCCGGGCTTTCACGGGCAATTGACCTCGGCACAGATTGCTCAGGTCGTCAGCTTTATCCGCAACACGTGGGGAAATCACGCGGCGCCGGTCTCCGATCGTGAAGTGGAGCGGTTGCGTGCAAAGATCCACCAATAGCGGCAGCGTTTCAGCGATGTGACAGGCGCGTCGCGGCTGGCATCACGCAATGTCGTACCATGGCCGCGTAGGGCGGAACCGTCAGGCGGCGCTCGAAGTACTCCACTACCGTGGTGCCGGAGCGCTTCTTCAGTCTCACGCCAATGTTCACGCCTCTATAAAAGGATTGCGCCTGCAAATCGATGGTGTCGCCGATGCAGCTCGAATGCAGGTGGCGGGCCGCGGTCCTCCATCTCGATGCAATGCACTGGTAAATCGAATCGACGGACACGTGCGAATGCAAGGTGAAGATCGGCGGGCCGGAAAAGAGGCGATCTGTCTGCGAGCAGGCAGTGGCAATAACTGACGAAACCCCGAGGACCAGGAGCAGACGATACGTCGGTCGGGCTCCTCGAAACATTGCAGGGCTCTCGCTGACAGGGATGGCTCGCCGCAAGAAAGTGCATGTCTGGGCAGTTTACCCGCCGCCGCGTTGCAAGGTGGGTCCGCACAATCCCAGCGCCGTGTTGACTACCGCAAGGTGCGTTAGCGCCTGAGGGAAGTTGCCGGCCATCTGGCGATGCTGCGTATCGTACTGCTCGGAAAAGAGGCCGAGATCATTAGCCACTGTGAGCACGCGCTCGAACTGCTCGCGTGCTTCCGAATCGCGGCCTTGCATACGCAAGCAGTCTGCCATCCAGCAGGAGCAGGCCAGAAACACTCCTTCGTTCCGGGCGCCAGGCGCCTTCTTGCGACGCCGGATCAGACCGTCGTCGTTCAACTCGCGGCGAATGGCTTCGATAGTCGATGCCATGCGGGGATCGTCAACTGGTAAAAAGCCGATGAGCGGCATTAGCAGCAGGCTCGCATCGAGCGTATCGCTGCCGTAATACTGCGTGAACGTCCGGAGACCTTCGTTCCAGGCCTCGCGGCAGACCTCTTCGTGAATCGTTTCCCGCAGAGCGCGCAGGCGCTCGTCAAGCGGTGACGCCGCGTTGTCACCGGCTGAACGGTGCGCGATGAATCGATCAACGGCGACCCAAGCCATGACGCGAGAATACGTGTAGTGACGAGGTTCCGAGCGCGACTCCCAGATGCCCGCTCCGCGCGTGTTCCATACGGTCTCGACATGCGCGACGATCAGTCTTTCGATCTCCTCCTCGTGACTGGACGACGGCAATCCCGCACGCCGCGCGACGGAGAGGCAGTCGATGATCTCTCCGAGGATGTCGACCTGATGCTGCGCCGCTGCCGCGTTACCGACCCGTACCGGGCTTGCATAACGGTAGCCTTGCAGCCAGTCGATAGTCCGCTCATGCAGATGGCGGTTGCCATCGACGCGATACATGACGCGAATATTTTCGGGCGCACCGCTAATTGCCAGTAACAACCAGTCGCGCCACGCGATTGCCTCTTCATGGAGCCCAGCATTGAGCAATGCGACTAACGCGAAACTCGTATCGCGGAGCCAGCAATAGCGGTAGTCCCAGTTGAGCTGTCCAGCCGGAGCTTCCGGGAGGGACGTCGTCGGCGCGGCGACTATCGCGCCTGTCTTCTGGTAGATCAGCGCTTTGAGCGTTAACAGGGAACGCCTGACCTGGTCCGGCCACGCGGTCCTTGTGTTGTCAAACTGGCCGATCCACTCACGCCAGTGGCGTTGCGTAGCGAGCAGCGCGGATTCCGCGTCGAGAGGTCCGGGTGCGGGCTCGTGCGAAGGACTGTAGCTGGCGCAGAACGCGACCCGCTTTCCCGCTTCGACCTCAAAAACGGCGTCGACCGACTTGTTGTTCACGTCGAGGCCGACGTCTGAATGCAATACGACAAGGTCGGGCCCCACGCGGGCCTGCACCGTCCCATTGACTTGCTCGATCCACGGCGATAACAGGCCATAATCAAAACGTAGTCGAAGTTGTGACCGCATCCTTACGACGCCGCGCAGTCCGACTACAATTCGCACGAGCGAGCTTGGTCCGTCGCCCACGGGCATAAAGTCGATCAACCGCACTGCACCGTCGTCCAATTCGAAGTCAGTTTCAATGATGAGCGTGTCTTGCTGGTAGCGGCGCCGCAACTGGGCGACGCGGTCGACCGGCGCGATTGCCCAGCAGCCGTTCTCGGCAGTGCCGAGCAGCGCGGCAAAACAGGCGGCGCCGTCGAAACGCGGCCAGCACAGCCAGTCTATGGAGCCGTCCCGACTCACCAGCGCAGCCGTCTCACCGTCGCCAAGCAGCGCATAGTCTTCGATCGCGGCGCGGCTCATCGCGGTGCGTCCCGTCGACGCGCAACGGCAGCCACCGCTATGGCGACCGCGCTCGCGCCCAGGACCCCGAGCAAAGCTGGTCGATGGCGGTCCACAAACATCGACCAACTGCGCTCCCTCGCCTCGCTATCGAACCGTCCGTGCGCGCCGTAATCGCCAGACACCGGCTGAAAGAGGTTGCTCGGCGCGCCTGGCGGCAGGGGGTCCTCAGTAAGTTGCCCGCTATATCCGGAGCGCGCGAGATATCGATCGATGAGTGCGGGCGCGACGCGATCAGCAAGTATCGCCTTGGCGGTCGAGAACCCCACCCATAGTTGACGGCGCCGATGTGTCGCGGCATAGAATATCGCGCGAGCCGCAACCTCTGGCTGATAAACCGGCGCGACAGGCCGCGCGCAATATCCCATTCTGTTGGCCGACCAATCGAACTGCGGCGTGTTCACCGCGGGCAAGTCGACCATCGTCAAATGGATTTTCAGTCGGTCATGCAAGATCTCCGACCGAAGTGCGTTCGTGAATCCGCGGATCGCGAACTTTGCGCCACAGTAGATCGACTGAAGCGGCACCGAACGGTAGCCCAGTGCAGAGCCGACATTCACGATGGTCCCCCGATTGCGTGTGCGCATACGCGCCAGCGCCGCCATCATCCCATGCACCTGCCCAAGGTACGTTACTTTTGTGCCCCGCTCGATTTCTTCCGCTGTGAGCAGTGAAACGGGCGCGAAGACAGTCGCCATCGCGACGTTCACCCATACGTCGATGGCGCCGAGGGTCTTTTCGACGCGCGAGGCGGCAGCATCAACGGCTTGCGCGTCCGCGACGTCGGTCGGGATCGCAAGCGTCCGGACGCCATGCTTGCTGCTGAGTTCGGACGCTGCGTGATCGAGCCGTTCAGGATCGCGCGAAATGAGCGCGACCTGGTAGCCATTCCGCGCGAATTCTTCGGCCGTCGCACGGCCTATCCCGGCGCCGGCACCTGTGATAACCACGATCTTGGACATTGGGCTGGCCTTATCTAGCTGAACATCGTTGCGCTGTCGGACACCGCTCGGTGAGCTCTCAGCGACGCCAGAGCGGACTGCTGTGCACGCTCGTGAAAAATGTGGGCTGCAGCGGTTGCGCCTATCGATAGGCCGAGGCAAGTACCGCTCGTTCGCGATGCGCGCCTGGTGGACGAAGCGATGCTGGAACTCCCTTGGCGCCATGCTAAATCTCCCCGCGAGCGGCGAGCGCCTCAATTCGGTCGGCAGTACGGAGCGCGATTGCCTGAATGGTCAGCGACGGGTTAACGCCGCCTACCGTCGGGAACACCGAGCCGTCGCAGATCCACAGGTTGTCGATGTCCCAACTGCGGCAATCTGCATTCACGACGCTCGTTGCCGCACTGTCGCCCATGCGCGCGGTGCCGTGAAGATGCGCGGTGTCGTCGGTCTGCATCCATAGATCCCGGCCGCCAGCCGCTTCCATTGCCGTGCTCATAAACTTCAGCGAATGCGCGATCAGACGGCGATCGTTGTCGCAGTAAGAATGCGTGACGCGGGTAACCGGCAGCCCGTACTCGTCTTTTTCATCGGCGAGCGTCACCTGATTGCGCTCCTGCGGCAACGTCTCGCCGACAATCCGTAAGCCCGCCTGATGGTTGTATTTCTTCATCTCGTCGATCAGCGCGCGGCCCCACAGGCCGCGACCATTCTGCACGGCAGCCCATGCAGACGGCAGCGGTCCCTGGCTCATGAATGCATAGCCGCCAAAAAAGTCCTTCCCTCGGTCCTCGTAATTCCAGTGCTCCGTGAGTGCGAGCGAGGGCGGCCCCTTGTACCAGCGAATTTCTTCATCCATGGTGGCCCAGACTGCCTGGTTGCTCTGCACCATCAGGTTCTTGCCGACGAGGCCCGAGCTATTGGCGAGCCCGTCTGGGTAGCGGTCAGTCGCGGACATGAGCAGCAAACGCGGCGTTTCGATCGCGTAGCCCGCCACCACGACATGGCGCGCGCGCTGGAATTGCCAGCGTCCTTCGCGGAAATATTCGACGCCGCTCGCGCGGCCGTCGTCGCCCATGACGACGCGGCCCACCATCGCAAGATCGCGAATTTCAGCGCCCGCGCGCACGGCGCGCGGAATCCAGGTGACGAGCGCGCTCTGCTTCGCGTTAGTCGCGCAGCCGGTGACGCAGAAGCCGCGATAGACGCAGGGGTGCGCCTCGCCGCGCGGCGCGGAAATGGTCGCGAGCGGCGTCGTGGTCCACGGAATGCCGAGCGCTTCGCATCCGCGCGCCAGCACCAGTGCAGCGGCGTTAGGCTCATGCGGCCGATAGGGATAGCGCGGGCGTTTCGGCCCCCACGGATAGTTGACAGGCCCGGCGATTTTCAGCGCGTTCTCGACTTCCCCGTAGTAGCGCCACATCTCGCGCCAATCGAGCGGCCAGTCCGCTCCGTAACCGAGCAAGGTGCGGGACTTGAACCATTCCGGGCGAAACCGCAGCGACACCATCGCGAAATGAACCGTGCTGCCGCCGACTGCCTTGCCGCTGTTATTCTTGCCGAGCTCCAGCGGATCGTCGCCGTCGCAGAGGCGCTCGTCGGTCCAGTACAGCTTGCTTTGATGCGTTTCGTCCGACGCGAATTCTTCAAGCGGGCGCCACCATGCGCCGGCATCGAGCGCGACGACCTTGAAGCCTTTCTCAGCGAGCCGGCAAGCCAGCGTGCCGCCGCCTGCGCCGGTGCCGACTATCGCAAAGTCGACAGCCTCGTCCTGCCTGTATTCGCGCATCGGCAGCCATGCGCCGGGGCGCATCACATCGGGCGCGCGTCCGTTCTTGCCGCGCGGGGCCTCGCGCGCGTCTTCGTGCGACGCTCCCGTCTCCTTGTGCTTCTCAGCGGACACGGCCATTCTCCTTGCGGGCTTTGTCCTCGTGACCGGCCTTTGCTTCCGCGGCTTCCCATGGATCGCGCCGGTCGAAGTACAGGCGCACGTAGCCGCGCGGATTCGCGGGGCCCCCAAAGCCGATCTCGCTCCACGCATGCGGATGCGCGTAATACAGGGTGCAGATGTCGTGCAGCACGCGCTTCGAGAAAAAGAGCGCCGGTGGCATGCCCTGCCATGCTTCGCCGCCCAGCTTGCCTTGCTGCATATCGGTGAGGAGTGCGATGCGTGCCGCCTCGTCGAGGCTGGCAAACGGCAGTTCATGGCGGGCGCGGCTTTCGGCATCGATCGCTGCGAGGCCGATGCGCCAGGCGTCGCGCATGGGCGGCAAGGAGGCATTGCGATAGCCGTCGCGGCCATTTTCGAACAGGCGGGCGTCCAGCAGAGCAGCGGCCGGCACTTGTGGACGCTGCGGATCCTGCGGCACGATGCACGCGCACACTACGCACAGCGCACGCCACTCGACGGCATTCAGGAAGCGTGGCTCGCATGGGGTCGCGAGTCGTTCGTCGATGACCTTGCGCGTGATGTCGTCCCATGACGGCGTATCTCGCTTGTCGAGCACGTCGTAGCCGGGATACGTGGGGGAGCGTGGCACGTCGGTCATCGTTCTGTCTCCCGCAGGCGTAGCGCGGCCAACCCCGCGAGCGCGAGCGCGGAAAAGCTCGGCGGCGCGGGCAACGGCGGGCCGTTGAAGAGATTCTGGCTCCAGTTGCGCCAGCCGCCCTGATTGCGCGCGATCCCGCGCGCATGGAAGCCGACACCAGCGAAACCGAGCGCGGTCGTAATGCGTAGCCAGACGCGCGAGAACCATCGCGGCTGGGGCGCGGCGAGCGCAGTATTGAGCAGCAGCGCCGACGCGACCGGGGGCACGAGGATGGGCGCGTACATCACCGGGTTGTGGAACGCGCCGCGAAAATGCAGAAGCGCAACTTCGCCCACGGTGCCGGCCAGGCCGGCACTGGTCACGAGCGCGAGCGCTTGCCCGGCGGGCAGACCAAAGAGCCGCGGCTCACGCGCGGGCTGCTCGCGCAGCTTTTCGGCGACTGCGCCGAGCGCGCCCGACAGGAGCAGCGCCATTGGCGCACCGATCGGTGCGGCGTAGAAAAGATTAGGCCAGCTCCATCCACCGGGGCGCTTCGTGATGTTGTACAGGTGAAAGCCCGTGCCCGCCACACCGGTCAACGCCGCACCGAGATAGATCGGACTGCGTAACGGATGGCGAGCCGACTCGCGGTCCGAGCCGCCATGCAGGCCGGCGAGCAACGACAGAGAGGAAACAATCAGCGGCGCGTACATCGCGGGGTTGTCGAACGAGCCGCGGTAGTGTTCCATCGCGCTGTCGGCGAGCACGGACAGCGCCAGCAAGGCCGAACTGCGGTTGAAGGTACACGCCGTGTCGATATGCGTCTGAACCGCCGTGCCATGCCGGTCGCGCCGGCTCGCGAAGAACGCGAGGGCGCCGGCGGCGAGTCCGCAGGCGAGGGCGATTGCGCCCGCATCGCTTGTCGTAATCTGCTTCATCGATCCTCAGCGTGAGTGTTCGCAGCGTTCGAATGCTTACACCGCGTATTGCTGCGCGTCAGCCTGCTTCAGCTCGAGACCGCAGCCGGGACGCGTGAGGTCCGGCGCCATGGCGCCGTTCTTCACACAGGGCGCACCGTCGAACAACATCTGCTCGATGCGCACGTGATCATGAAACCATTCCTGATGCCGCAGGCGAGGCGCCGCGCAGGCCGCATGGAGATGCAGGGCCGGCGCGCAATGCGCGGACAGCGGTGTATGGAAGGCTTCGCAGAGCGCCGCCGCGCGCAAAAAGCCTGTCACTCCGCCGCAGCGGGTGAGGTCCGCTTGCAGAACGTCGACAGCCTCGTGGGCGAGCAGCGCGCGAAAATCGTCGAGCGTGTAGCCGTATTCGCCAGCGGCCAGTTCCATATGCGGCGGAAGCGCACTTCTAAGCGCCGACAGGCCGCCGAGATCGTCCGATGAGACCGGCTCTTCGAACCATTCGACACCGTGCTCGGCGAAACGCGTTGCGTAGAACAGCGCCTGCTTCCGATCCAGCGCGCCGTTGGCGTCGACGAACAGACCCGCATCGTCGCCAATGGCCTCGCGCGCGACGCACACCCTATGCGGATCGCGCGAGGGCTCGCTGCCGACCTTGATCTTGACCCAGCGGCAGCCGTTCTCTTCTACCCAGCGCGTGAGCTGAGCGCGGATCTCGTCGTCGCTGTAGGTCGTGAAGCCGCCGCTTCCATAAACCGGAACGCGTCCACGCATTGCGCCGAGCAGCCGCACGAGAGGTACGTCCGCGAGACGCGCCTTGAGATCCCACAGGGCGCAATCGACCGCCGAGATCGCGTTGGCCGCGAGCCCCGAGCGGCCGAGATTGCGCACCCGCCGCTGCATGCGCAGCCAGAGGGCGTCGATGTCGAGCGCGTCCTGGCCGCGCAGCGTTTCGGCCAATGCGCCTTCGATCAGTTTGCCGGCGCAAGCATCGGTATAGGTGTAGCCAATGCCGGTCTGGCCCGCTGCGTCGACTTCGGCGATGACCAGCGTCGTCGAGGTCCACGCGAAGGTGCCGTCCGCCTCGGGACGATCGGTGGGAATGGTAAAGGCGCGCGCTCGTATCGCGTCGATGGGCGCCTCGGGAAGGGAGTGCGGCATGGCGCGCTACCTGTCTTTGTGCCCGGGCAGCACCGCGCCGAGCACCTGCTTCGCGGTATCGATCAGCACGCTGCCTTCGTTCGGATCGCCCTTCATCAGCGTCGACGCAAACGCCTTCGCCTGCGTAAGCGTGATGTGCGGCGGCAGCGGCGGCACATTCGGGTCGGCTTTGACCTCAATCACGACGGGCCGGTTGGCGGAAAGCGCTTCGTCCCACGCCGCACCCATCTGCTGCGCGTCGTCGACGTAAATGCCTTTTAGACCGATCAGTTCTGCGAAGCGGTGATATGGCACCGAAGGTATGTCCTGCGAGGCCTCGAACTTCGGATCGCCGCTCATCACGCGCTGCTCCCACGTGACCTGGTTCAGATCCTCGTTGTTTAGCACCATGCAGATCCAGCGCGGATCAGCCCAGCTTTTCCAGTACTTCGATACGGTAATAAGCTCGGCCATATTGTTCATCTGCATCGCGCCGTCCCCGACCAGCGCGATCACCGGCCGGTTCGGATGCGCGAACTTCGCGGCAATCGCATACGGCACGGCCGCGCCCATCGATGCGAGCCCGCCGGAGAGCGAGCACATCATGCCGCGCTGAACTTTCAGATCGCGCGCGTACCAGTTGGCGCATGAGCCCGAGTCGCTCGTGACGATTGCGTTCGCCGGCACGCGCGGCGACAGTTCCCACACGGTGCGCTGCGGATTGACGCATCCTTTGGAGGGTTCCATCGCGCGCTTCTCGAGCTTTTTCCACCAGTCGGCGTTCCAGCTTTCGATATCCTCGCGCCAGGCCCGGTCGGTTTTTTGCTGCAGTAGCGGCAGCAGAAGACGCAATGTTTCCGCGCTATCGCCGACGAGGTTCACTTCCATGGGATAACGCAGGCTCAGCATGTCCGGCTTGATATCGATCTGAACGCCGCGCGCAGCACCGTCCTTCGGCAGGAATTCGGCGTAGGGGAACCCTGAGCCGATCATCAACAAGGTGTCGCATCCGGTCATGAGCTTATAGCTCGGCTCGGTGCCGAGCAGGCCGATAGAGCCGGTCACGAACGGCAGATCATCGGGAAGGGCAGCCTTGCCGAGCAGCGCTTTGGCGACGCCTGCACCCAGTTTTTCGGCGACGGCGATGACCTCGTCCGTGGCGCCGAGGGCGCCCGCGCCTACCAGGATCGCGACCTTCCTGCCCGCGTTGAGCACGTCGGCCGCGCGTTGGAGATCGTCGGGGTAGGGCACGGTTTTTGGCGCACGGTATCCGACGCCGGAGTGCAGCGTGCCGTGCTTGCGCCCGGGCGGCTCATAGTCGAGTTCCTGCAAATCGTTGGGCAGAATGATCGCCGTGACTTTGCGCTCACCGAGCGCGGTGCGCACTGCGCGATCCACGAGATGGCGGATTTGCTGCGGCACACTCGCCTGCTCCACGAAAGCACCGGCGACGTCCTTGAACATCGCCGCGAGATCGAGTTCCTGCTGATAGTGTCCACCGAGCCCGGCGCGCGCCTGCTGACCGGTAATTGCCAGCACCGGCATATGGTCGAGCCGCGCGTCATACAGACCGGTGAGCAGGTGCGCTGCGCCGGGCCCCGAAGTCGCGATGCACACGCCTAGTTCGCCGGTAAATTTCGCGTGCGCGGATGCCATGAATGCGGCCATTTCCTCGTGACGCGTCTGGATGAATTCTATCTTGCCTTCGGCGCGGTTCAGTGCACCAAACACACCGTTGATTCCGTCCCCGGGATAGCCGTAGATGCGGCGGACACCCCAGGCGTGAAGCCGTTCGACAAGAAAGTCGCCAACTGTGGCTGCCATTACTCGATCCTCCGGCGGATACCCGCGATGGCACTGCCGCCGCATTTTTTGGGCCACACGGTCGCCCGTCTACTGTAACGGGGGCCTGTCGCGCCAAATGAGCATGGAGCCAGATCGCGCACCCAGCGGCCTCTGCGCCGGATGCCGCTCGATGAGCAAGTCGCGACGCCCGACGGCGCTTGACGCGCTGCCCAGCGGCGGAGCGGGGACGTGCGAAAGGCGCGCTTTTTTCAAACGATTGAAAAAACGGCATACTGTGACATGTTTGAAGAGACGCAACCCGGAGGCTGTCGGCGGCTCGTCGCGAGCATCATCTTAATGCTCGTGCCAGAGGCAGATAGGGACAGGTCTCTGTCATTCAATTTCGGGCGTTCCTTGTCACTAAGTTAAACAAGGCCATTCGTTTTACATCACCCAATGCGTTTCCGGTCAAGGCGTTTCAGCTTCCAGCCATTATCAACGAGGCCTGGCCGACTGCCGCGATTGCGCTCGCGTGTGGTGGGAGGGGCATTCTCCATCGGGTTTGCCGTCCTTGCCGCGCGTGCAATGTGGGTACAGGGCATCAACGACGGGTTCTATCAAAAGCAGGGTGAACTCCGGCAGGTGCGCGAATTCCCCATTCATGCCATGCGCGGACGAATTCTGGATCGCGATGGCCGGGCGCTTGCGGTGAGCCTGCCGACACGTACATTGTGGATGGATGCGGCCGACGGGGACGCCGTCTCGTTCGAACAGGCATCTGCAGTCGGCAAGTTGCTCGGCATCGACGCAGAGTCGATCGAAGCGATCGTAGCGTCCCGGAAATCATTTGCGTATCTCAAGAGGCAGGTACCCGAGCACATCGCGCAGGAGGTGATGCGGCTCGGCGTGCCAGGCGTCTACGCTCAACCCGACTACCGCCGGTTCTATCCGGAGGGCAACATCGTCGCGCAGGTGACGGGTTTTGCCGGCGTCGACGGCAGCGGCCTCGAGGGGATCGAAAAAATCGACGATGGTGTACTGACGGGCCGCGATGGAAGTCACCGCGTATTGCGAAACGCGGGAGGGCAGGTCATCGATACGCTCGGACTTCGGGCTCCTGCGGCGGGCAAAGACGTGAAGCTCACGATTGACCAGCCGATCCAGTATGCAACCTTCAAGGCGCTGCGTGAGGCCGTGCAGCGCACGGATGCCCGGTCGGGTTCTGCGGTCGTTCTTGACGCGCACACCGGTGAAATCCTCGCGATGGCGAACTGGCCGAGCTTCGATCCAAACAGCCGGGCCAGAAGAGCAGGAAACGCAGTACGCAATCACGCGGTCACCGATGTGTTCGAACCGGGCTCGGTCATGAAGCCGGTGACCATCGCCCTGGCCTTGCAGCGCAACGCTGTGTCGCCCGAGTCGCTCGTCGCAACGAACGGTGGAAAGCTGCATCTCGACGGCGCGGTGATCCACGACGATCGCGATTTTGGCACGCTGACCGTGGGCGGCGTCGTGCAGAAATCGAGTAACGTCCGCGACACACGCTGCCCGTGCGTGGCCGCCGCATTTTTTCTCCGCGCGTCGCGGCGCAGGTGCTCACCATGCTCGAGTCGGTGGTCTCAGAGGACGGCACCGCACCCGAGGCGTCGGTGCTGGGCTATTCCGTCGCAGGCAAGACCGGAACGGCTTATCGCTAGACTAGCCATGGCTACAACCGCAGTCAGTATCGGGCGTCCTTCGTTGGAATCATTCCCGCCGAAAGTCCGAAAGTCGTCATCGCGGTGTCGATCGACCGACCGCGACGAGGTTCGCATTTTGGCGGGGCTGCCGCAGGACCCGCCTTCTCGGACATCGCAGCGCAGACGATGAATCTGCTCGGCGTGACACCGGATCGCCCTGGCTTGCCACTCGTGCAAGGCGAGCGAACGCCGGTCATCTAGACCGGCTGCCGGGCCTGACCTAATAACGGTAGAGAGTACTCATGCATCCAGTTCGCAAGCAGATGTGAGCCTGTCCGCCTCCCGAATGCGGGTACAGTCGCGCTGCCGGAGCACAGAGCGTGACAGCCAGCCGACCCAGGCCACGCTTCAATTCAGGCACGAAGTGACGTATTTTCAATGGTGATGGCGGTCGCAATGGGAGGGGCAATGGGTTCTCGCAAAGCAGCAATGGTTCCGGGCAAAGAAGATCTGGAGGCGATGTCTGAGTTCCGTTATCAGCTACGGCAATTTTTGCGGTTTTCCGAGGAGATTACTCATGCAGCGGGAATCACACCGTTGCAGTACCAGTTGCTGCTTCACGTACGAGGGTTTTCTGGGCGTGAGTGGGCAACAGTCGGTGAACTGGCGGAGAGGTTGCAGGCTGCTCCAAACGGCACGGCGGCCCTGGTCTCACGATGCGAAGCGGCCGGCTTTGTAACGCGTAAGCCGGGACGGGTGGATCGTCGTCAGGTCCAGGTGCATCTCACGGCTAAAGGGGAGCGGTGCCTGCTCAAGCTGGCGGCGCTTCACAAGTCGGAGATGGAATCGTTCGGATGGGCCTTCGCCGGAAGAGTCAGGCAATAGTGCTGCATCCGCTTCGGCCGCGCCAGCGCGGGGAACAACGGGGCTGGGCTTCGCGCGTATCTCATGGGGTGCCAGACAGTTCCCCGATTGTTTTGAGCGCTCGGTGACCGGGGGGCGCCGAGGGCAAGCAGGGACCTGCAGTTTGTGCACTGCCTGACGCCCGTTCCATGACGGTCAGGACAGCTTTCGGCCACTCATAGGCGTCCATTGACTTCATTGGTCGCGATCTGTTTGTGCTGGACGGGTTTCAGGATCGGAAGTTTTCCTTTTTGGGCGCGTTCATCGGTTACGTACTAGGATGTAATAGCACCGTAGCTCCTTCCTGGAACTAATCGATGACAGACGAAACAACCCAGCCTGAGCGGGGCACTGGCAGTGGTGATCACCATGTCAAGGTCGCGCCGGTGCAGCCGCGGCCGCTCACCTACGAAGAGGGCGATTCGGCCGTGCAGGTTGCGCTGTACTGGCTATGTTTCCTCGCGTTCATCGTCGGGATCGTGACCGGCCTCGGCGCCGTAGTGTTTCGTGGGCTGATAGGGCTGGTGCACAACGCGTTTTTCCTTGGACATCTCTCGTTTGAGTACGACGCCAGCCGTTTCACCGCCCCTGCCCCGTGGGGTGTGTTCGTGGCGCTGGTGCCCGTCGTAGGCGGACTCGCCGTTACCTGGATTGTGAGCACATTCGCGCCCGAGGCGAAAGGACACGGCGTGCCCGAGGTAATGGACGCCATCTACTACAAACGCGGCGCGATCCGACCGGTCGTGGCGGTCGTAAAATCTATTGCTTCCGCGCTAGCGATCGGGTCCGGCTCAGCGGTCGGCAGGGAAGGGCCGATTATCCAGATCGGGTCTGCGCTCGGGTCGACCCTTGGCCAGTTCGTAGCGATGACGGCAGGCCAGCGAATTACGCTGGTTGCGGCCGGAGCCGGCGCAGGCATAGCGGCGACTTTCAACACGCCGATCGGTGGAGTGCTTTTCGCCACTGAACTGATGATGCCGGAGATCAGCGTCAACACCTTTTTGCCGGTAGCGATTGCGACGGGCACGGCGACTTTCCTTGGTCGACTCTTCTTCGGCGCGGCGCCGGCGTTCTTGGTACCGGCGCAACTTGGAGCAATTCCGAACCAGCCGGGCAGCGCGCTCACATTGATGCTTTATGCGCTACTGGGTGTCGTGGCGGGGGCCGCGGCCGCGCTATTGATCCGCGCGCTGCATTGGGCCGAAGATGCATTCGAAAGGATTCCCGGGCGATACGGCCGTCACGCCCTTGGCATGCTGATTGTCGGTGTGACCATGTATCTCCTGTGGCGCTACGCGGGTCACTATTACGTCGAAGGCGTGGGCTACGCAACAATTCAGGCGACACTGTATGGACAGTTGAAGGGCGGGATCTTCCTTTTGCTGTTGGCGCTTTGCAAGACACTGGCAACATCGGTCAGCCTGGGCTCCGGCTCTTCAGGCGGCGTCTTCTCGCCATCGCTGTTCATCGGCGCTACGCTGGGAGCGTCATTTGCATCGGTTGTCGCAATGGTGTTTCCGCACGCGCCCATCAGCGCTCCAGCGTTTGCGATGGTGGGTATGGGGGCGATGGTCGGCGGGGGCACGGGTGCCGCCATGACTGCGGTCGCGATGGTCTTCGAAATGACTCGGGACTATGACATGGTGTTGCCCATGATCATCGCGGTCGCGTTTAGCTTGGGCGCCCGGCGGCTACTGTCACCGGAAAGTATTTATACGCTCAAACTGGTGCGGCGCGGACACCCGATTCCAAACGCTTTGCACGCGAACATGTTCCTCGTACAAAACGCGGCCCAGATTATGGAGACCGATGTCTTGGTGCTCGATGAGCATGTACCGTTCAGTGACGTGCTTGTCGGGTCGGAAGGCGCGGCGTTCCGCCATGTCGTCGTCACAAGGGCGCATGAGATATACGGCGTTATTCGACTCAACACCGGCCTGCGACGTGCGGTTAGCCGCGGCGCGCCCGACATCCCCGTCGGTGCACTCGCGCAGCGCAATTTTGTTGTCGTCCAGGCAAATGATGTCGCTTTTGGCGTCATTACACGCCTTTCGCAGAGCCATGCAGCGATGGCAGTCGTGATAGGGCGGCAGCAAGGCGTTGGCCCAGCTCGCGTGCTTGGCGTGATCGCGAAAGAACATATCGCCGACGCTGTCGCCAGCAGCATTCGGGTCTTTCCGGGCCAGGCTGAGGATCGGCCGGGGCGCAACACTGTTTGGCCGTTCGACCGCAAAGCTAAGAAGTGATGGAAGGGCGCCGGCGGCAATGGAGCAAGAAATGAAGCTGACACGTGAATTGAGCGGCCTGCGAGACCGTTTGGGCAAGGCGCTCCGTCTCGACGGCATCGAACAAGTATTTGCGCGAAAGGGCTTAGCCCACGCCGAGGATGCACCGCAATGGGCGATCGTGTACCGGACTGCTAACGGTTTCTGCTGCGTTTATCGGGGGCAAGCCGTTGAGCTTCCAGAGATGCTCGATGTACAGATCTGGGCCGAGGAGATGGATGTGCAGACCTGGTTCATTGGTCTTTGATCGCCTCCTATTTCCACCTTCGCCCGACATGGGTGAGCGCCGCGGGGCCGCCAGGGCTTTCGGTTTGGCAGACGCGCAGCTGCAGTTGATGGCGGTCGCTGGTCGTTTGTCCGCCGCAGCCGTTAGTAGTCGCCTGGGCCTGTCCCTTCCGGAACTTGCGGCTTTTGAGCCGCGAGCCGCAGTCTGAATGTGGAATAGGCGCAGCGGGCGTCGAATCGTTCAAGGGAAGTCTTCCTCGTGCCCTAGGATCGGCGCAGCCGTCGCTTTAATGAGTCACGGGCATGCTCTAGGGCCTGACCTAGCGCTGCTCGGTCGATGTCTTCGGATTGGCCCAACCCCGGGAACGGTTCGACGCATGCATAGATGGTTTCGCCGGATACCGCGTGCCTCACCACAGTGTCGACCCAAACGCATGCGCCGACCGCGCATCCTTCTTCTCTTGTCTCACTGATAATTTCAAAATCAGCGTAGACGACCGACTCCTTCATATCGTCTCCACCACGAGGAAACTGGCTGGCTGCCGCCAGCAAACGCGCAGGCCGGAGATGCTTCGCCCGTCGATCCGTACGCTGTCGAGCCACTGTCCAGCCGGACGCCCCAAAATGGCCCGCTGCGGCGCACAGTCGGCCGCAGCGCTCACCCATTGCACAAAACCGCTGTGCAACGGCGGTTCATGTCTCAGTGACACCTTACTCTTAATTATGTCACCGTGTGCCATAAATTTCTCAACTGTTTAGCGTCTGTTTTAAGTAACAACGAAGGCGCCACCGCCGCGATGCAGAGGGACGGTCAATGAATTCGGTAGCCAGTGCGTGCGTCGACTGGTTGTGTTTCTGCGCGACCGACGGCTCGAGCACAGTGGCGTGGCGAGGAATCCACGACAAGAAGGGGCATTATTGAGTGAGATGCGGGCCGCGCCACGGCGCGTAAGTCCAGCCGCCTATGCCGATGCTGATCTTGCCGGCTTTTGCGGAGCGGGAGCTTGTCGTGTTCGTCGATGATGTTGCGGCTTTCGCGGGCTTGGAATCGGCCACCTGATGTTCTCCTTCAGGCTGCGCCGGAGCTGACGGTAGACGCGTAGATTAGCGTTTTTTGCCGCGCCGGGCAGAGCCTAAGAAAAGCATAGCGGCGACACCCGGTGGTGCCCATTCGCACCTATTCGCCGCGAGCCGGGTGAGCGGCGTGGGCGGACGCTTCACGCGTAGCATCTTCAAAGCGCCGGCTCGCTTCGGCGACTTCCGCGCGAAACTGCTGCAACGCATGGACTGCGGGGTTCTGAGGCGTCAACGCGGCCCACAGTACTTCGATCAATTGGTCGGCGGTTGCCTCGATGTCGGTATGCCGGTTGGCGAGCGTGGCGTCCCACAACACGTGTTCCATGGGGCCGAACACCATGGAGCGCAGCAGACGCAGCGGCATGTCCGAGCGAATCTGGCCGCTTTCCTGGCCTTGCGCCAATACGCGCATCAATGGTGCGGTGTAGCGGCGCTGCAATTCGGTGAGCGCCTCGCTCAACTCGTGATGGCGCGCGCGTCCTTCCGAGAGCACGAGCGCGCACAGGTCGGTACCGTTCACGAGCATGAGGCGCAAATGCGTCCGCACAATGAACGCGAACTGTTGGCGCACACTGCCGTCGCGCGGCAGCCCAGACTCTATCGCGTCGATGATTTCGTCATACCAGTCGCCGATCACTCGCGCGCACAACTCGCGCTTGCCGCGGAAATAGCTGAACACCGTGGCTTCGGACACGCCGAGGCGCTGGGCGATCTCCGCGGTGGTGGCGCGTTCATAACCCTTTTCGGAGAACACGTCGCGGCCCGCCTGAAGAATCTCCTTCACGCGCTGCTGCGACTTGCGCCCGGCGGGCTGGCGCCGCGACGCGGGCAGTTCGGGCTTGAGAGCGACCGTCATATGAGTTGAAGTCAAGTTTGTCGGCGGATCGGGCGGTGAAAACCCCGTGGACTCGATGCTATCACAGTACCGGCGGCAATAAACCGGGTGGATCTACTTTCTGAGTATCACTCAAAAATACCTATTGACGCTTACGTAAATCTGGCGTGAAATGCGCGTTGAACGAATTCGCCGGCAGCCATGCGCCGGCCGTCAACGAACTCTGGAGACACCGCAATGAGCAACCTGCCCGGTTTGCAATTCCCGCTCGGCGAAGAAGTCGAAATGCTGCGCGACAGCCTTGCCGGCTTCGCTGCGAAAGAAATCGCGCCGCGTGCCGCTGAAATCGATCGCACGGATCAGTTTCCGATGGACCTGTGGCGCAAATTCGGCGATCTTGGCGTGCTCGGCATGACGGTCTCCGAGGAATACGGCGGCGCGAACATGGGCTACACCGCGCATATGGTCGCGATGGAAGAGATTTCGCGCGCGTCGGCCTCGGTCGGTCTCTCGTATGGCGCGCATTCCAATCTGTGCGTGAACCAGATTCATCGCAACGGCACCGAAGCGCAAAAGCAGAAGTATTTGCCCAAGCTGGTATCGGGCGAGCATGTGGGCGCGCTCGCCATGAGCGAGCCGAACGCCGGCTCGGATGTGGTCAGCATGAAACTGCGCGCGGACAAGAAGGGCGACCGTTACGTGCTGAACGGCACGAAGATGTGGATCACCAACGGGCCGGATTGCGACACACTGGTCGTCTACGCGAAGACCGACATCGAAGCCCAGTCGCGCGGCATTACGGCGTTTATCGTCGAAAAAGGCATGAAGGGTTTTTCCGTTGCACAGAAGCTCGACAAGCTCGGCATGCGCGGCTCGCATACGGGCGAACTCGTATTCGAAGACGTGGAAGTGCCGCAGGAGAACATCCTCGGGCAACTGAACGGCGGCGTGAAAGTGCTGATGAGCGGGCTCGACTACGAGCGCGCGGTGCTCGCGGGCGGCCCGACCGGCATCATGGTCGCGGTGATGGACGCGGTCGTGCCGTATATCCACGACCGCAAGCAGTTCGGCCAGTCCATCGGCGAATTCCAGCTGATTCAGGGCAAGGTCGCCGATCTCTACACGACCTTGCAGGCGTGCCGCGCCTACCTGTATGCGGTGGGCCGCCAGTTGGATACGCTCGGCAAGGAACACGTGCGCCAGGTACGCAAGGACTGCGCGGGCGTGATTCTCTATACGGCCGAAAAAGCCACTTGGATGGCCGGCGAAGCAATCCAGATTCTCGGCGGCAACGGTTATATCAACGAGTATCCCGTCGGACGCCTGTGGCGCGACGCGAAACTCTACGAGATCGGCGCAGGCACGAGCGAGATCCGTCGCATGCTGATCGGCCGCGAGCTGTTTGCGGAAACGATGTAAGCCGAGCCACGAACAGGAGAACGACGCGATGCCCGTCATCGAATCGAGGTTGAATCCGCGCTCAGACGATTTTCGCGCGAACGCCGCGGCGCTCGAGGCGTTGGTCGACGATCTGCGCGCGAAGGTCGAGAAACTCGCGCTCGGCGGCGGCGAGGCCGCGCGTCAGAAGCACACCGGGCGCGGCAAGCTGCTGCCGCGCGAGCGCATTGAGAAGCTGCTCGATCCGGGCACGCCGTTTCTCGAGTTCTCGCAACTCGCGGCGTACGGCATGTACAACGACGACGCGCCGGGCGCGGGCGTCATCACGGGTATTGGACGGATTGCGGGTCACGAATGCGTGATCGTCTGCAACGACGCGACGGTCAAGGGCGGCACGTACTACCCGATCACGGTGAAGAAGCATGTGCGCGCGCAGGAAATCGCCGCGGAAAACCACTTGCCGTGTGTGTATCTCGTCGACTCGGGCGGCGCCAACCTGCCGAATCAGGACGACGTCTTTCCGGATCGCGATCACTTCGGCCGCATCTTTTACAACCAGGCGAATCTGTCGGCCGCGGGCATTCCGCAGATCGCCGTCGTGATGGGTTCGTGCACCGCAGGCGGCGCGTATGTGCCGGCCATGAGCGACGAGTCGATCATCGTGAAGAACCAGGGCACGATTTTTCTCGGCGGCCCGCCCCTCGTGAAGGCCGCAACCGGCGAGGTGGTGAGTGCCGAAGACCTGGGCGGCGGCGACGTGCACACGCGTCTGTCCGGCGTGGTCGATCATCTTGCGCAGAACGACGCGCATGCGCTCGCCATCGCGCGCAGCATCGTCGGCAACTTGAATCGCACGAAGCACGTACCGGTTTTGCTGCAGGCGCCGAAGCCGCCGCGCTACGACGTGAAGAGCATATACGGCGTGATTCCCGTGGATACGAGAAAGCCGTTCGACGTTCGCGAGGTGATCGCCCGCATCGTCGACGATTCGGCATTCGACGAATTCAAGGCACGCTACGGCACCACGCTTGTGTGCGGCTTCGCGCATATCTGGGGGCATCCGGTCGGCATCATTGCAAACAACGGCATTCTGTTTTCGGAGTCCGCGCTCAAGGGCACGCACTTCATCGAACTGTGTTGCCAGCGCAAGATTCCGCTCGTGTTTCTGCAGAACATCACCGGCTTCATGGTGGGCCGCAAGTACGAAAACGAAGGCATTGCGCGTAACGGCGCAAAGATGGTGACGGCCGTTGCCACGGCGAAGGTGCCGAAGTTCACGGTGATTATCGGCGGCTCGTTCGGCGCGGGCAACTACGGCATGTGCGGCCGCGCGTATTCGCCGCGCTTCCTGTGGATGTGGCCGAATGCGCGCATCTCGGTCATGGGCGGCGAGCAGGCGGCCTCGGTACTCGCCACGGTTCGGCGCGACGGCATCGAGAGCCGCGGTGGATCATGGAGCGCCGAGGAAGAAGAAGCCTTCAAGCAGCCGATTCGCGAGCAATACGAGCACCAGGGGCACCCGTACTATGCAAGCGCGCGCTTATGGGACGACGGCGTGATCGACCCGGCGCAAACGCGCGATGTACTCGGCCTGGGTTTGTCAGCCGCCATGAACGCGCCGATCGAAGACACGCGCTTCGGTGTGTTCCGGATGTGACAGCGCGCGACGCATGGGAGCCGCCACGATGCAATACGAAACACTGAACGTCGACATCGCGGGATACGTCGCCACCGTCACGCTGAATCGCCCGGACGTGCGCAACGCATTCAACGAAACCATGATCGCCGACATCACGTCGGCCTTCACCGCGCTCAACACGCGCGACGACGTGCGCGCAGTCGTGCTCGCCGCAAACGGCAAGGCGTTTTGTGCCGGCGCGGATCTGAACTGGATGAAGAAAATGGCCGGTTACTCGGACGACGAGAACCGCGCCGACGCCATGTCGCTCGCCAACATGCTGTCGTCCATTTATCGCTGCAACAAGCCGGTGATCGCACGCGTGAACGGCGATGCCTACGCGGGCGGTATGGGCCTCATTTCCGCGTGCGACATTGTCGTGGCCGTAGAAAGCGCGCGCTTCTGCCTGTCGGAGGCGCGCCTCGGCCTGATTCCGGCGACCATCGCACCGTATGTGATCCGCGCGCTGGGCGAGCAGGCGTCGCGCCGCTATTTCATCACCGCCGAGCAATTCGATTGCGCGACGGCGTTGCGCCTCGGCCTCGTGAGCGAAGCGGTCAGTGCAGAGCAACTCGACGCCACCGTCCAGCAGATCGCGCAAACGCTGTGTGCAAACGGGCCGCAGGCGGTGTGCGCCTGCAAGCAGCTCGTGCAGGACATGGCCGGCCGCGAGCTGAACGGCGCATTGATCGAAGACACGGCGGCGCGCATTGCCCGTACGCGAGCCGGCGCGGAAGGCCGCGAAGGCGTCGCGTCGTTCCTCGAAAAACGTAGTCCGGCCTGGCGCGACTGACACCAGAAAAATATCCCGAGATCGAGACAACTCATGTTCAACAAGATCCTGATTGCCAACCGGGGCGAGATTGCGTGCCGCGTCGCCGCAACCTGCAAACGGCTCGGCATCGCGAGCGTCGCCGTCTATTCGGATGCGGACGCCAATGCCAAGCATGTAAGCGCATGCGACGAAGCCGTGCATATCGGCGGCGCCACCGCGGCGGAAAGTTATCTGCGCGTGGAGCGCATTATCGAAGCGGCGCGCGCGAGCGGTGCGCAGGCCGTGCATCCCGGCTACGGCTTTCTGTCGGAAAACGAAGACTTCGCTCGGGCCTGCGAAGCAGCGGGCATCGTGTTCATCGGACCGCCCGTCGACGCGATTGCAGCGATGGGTTCGAAGGCCGCCGCGAAGGCGCTGATGCATGCGGCAGCGGTGCCGCTCGTACCCGGTTATCACGGGGATAATCAGAACCCCGAATTATTGCATCGCGAGGCCGATGCGATCGGCTACCCGGTTCTGCTGAAGGCGAGTGCGGGCGGCGGCGGCAAGGGCATGCGCGTGGTCGAGCGCAGCGACGATTTCCTCGCGGCGCTCGCGTCGTGCAAACGGGAGGCGGCGAGCAGCTTCGGCAACGACCGCGTGCTGATCGAAAAATATCTGACGCGGCCGCGCCACGTCGAAGTGCAGGTTTTCGCGGATCGTCATGGCGGCGCGGTTTATCTGTTCGACCGCGACTGCTCGGTGCAGCGTCGTCACCAGAAAGTGCTGGAAGAGGCGCCCGCGCCCGGATTGCCGGCGCAAATCAAGCGCGAGATGGGCGAGGCCGCGGTCGCCGCCGCGCGCGCGGTGAAGTATGTCGGCGCGGGGACCGTCGAGTTCATCATGACGTCCACCGGCGAGTTCTATTTCATGGAAATGAACACGCGCCTGCAGGTCGAGCATCCCGTTACGGAAATGGTCACCGGCCAGGACCTGGTGGAATGGCAACTGCGCGTGGCCGCCGGCGAACCGTTGCCGCTTACGCAGGAACAGCTTAGGATCGACGGGCATGCCATCGAGGCGCGGATTTACGCGGAGCATCCGGCGCGCGGCTTCCTGCCGTCCACCGGCACGCTCAAGCATTTGCGCATGCCGGAAGGCGTGGAATTCGTAATCGACGCCGCCGGTCTCGGCGAGCCGGGCCGCAAGGCGCCGGTGCGCATCGACAGCGGTGTGCGCGAGGGCGACACGATCACCCCGTTCTACGATCCGATGATCGCGAAGTTGATCGTGCACGGTGCGACGCGAGAAGAGGCGCTCGCGCGAATGAGCCGCGCGCTGCATGCTTGCGAAGTGGTCGGCCCGCATACCAACGTGGAGTTTCTGCAGCGTATTGTGCAAAGCGAGCCGTTTGCGAGCGGCGATCTCGATACCGGTCTCATTGAACGGCATCATGACGCGTTGTTTGCGCCCGTCAAGAAGCCGTTCAAGGAAGCGTTGGCGCTCGCGTGCGCCGCGCTGCTCACACGCGAGGGCGGCACCGCGCACGGCGCGTCGCCGTGGGACGCACTGTCGCACTGGCGGGTCAATGGCGGCTACACGCAGACGCTCGGCTGGCGCAATGTCGAAGACGAGAGCGTATTCACGGTCACGTTCGCGCGCGACGGCGCCACGCAAACCCTGGAACACGACGGTGTGCGCGAAGGCTTCGCGTGGTCGAGCGGCGCCGGCCTGCACGAATATCGCGCGACGATCGGCGATGCGCGAGCCACGGGCCGCGTGTTCATCGACGGGGATACGTTCCATGTGTTCTGCCTCGGCCACGCGCTGGCGTTCGAATGGCAGAACCTGCTCGCGCACGCCGCGGATGTCGAACATGGTGAAGGCCGCCTGACCGCGCCGATGCCGGGCAAGGTCATCGCCGTGCTCGTCGAGCCGGGCACGGTGGTGGAAAAGGGCACGCCGCTCATCGTGATGGAAGCGATGAAGATGGAGCACACCATCGGCGCGCCGGCAGCCGGCATGGTGTCCGAGGTGCTGTATGCGGTGGGCGATCAGGTCGCCGACGGCGCGCAGCTTCTGGTGCTGGACGTGCAGTAGCCGGCCGCGCCCTCAACCGAGCCGCGTGTAGCCCACTGCACGCGCCTCGTTTTCCAGCTGAGCGATGCGCTCGTAGTCCGCGAGCGTCAACGCGGAAAACCCCTGCAGACGCAGGCGTTTTGCGCGCTCGGGATGCACGGCGAGCGCTTCGTTCAGCGCCTCGCGCAGCGCGCCCACGGTTGCGGCGGGCACGGTGTCCGAGGCGATCAGCGGCAGGCCCGGCGACGCGGCCGTCATGCCGATGCGCCGCACGCGAGGCGCCAGCTCCGGCATTTCATCGCAGACGAAAGCGAACGTTACGCAGTCTATTGCGGCGACGTCGGCGCGATTGTCCGCGACCGCCTGCAAGGAACCGACATGTGAGCCGGTGCGCAGCGCCGCGCGGAAGAACGCGCCTTCCTGCGCATACGGCGCGACGGCGTGGCGCAGCGCATTCATGCCGCTGTTCGAGTCGTCCTGATTGTAGGCAACGCGTGCGCCGCGGCATGAGGCGAGCGTATCGAACGGTGCGTCGGCGCGCGTGACGATCACGCTCGCGTAATCCGCACCTTCACAGCCGGGCGCGTCGAAACGCGGCGTCGCGATGAGTTGCACCTGTTCGCGCAAACCGTGCATCAACGGGTAGCCGCAGGTTTGCGACATCAGCAGATTCGGGCGCCGCCAGAAGCCGTGCAATTCCTCATCCGGCTCGACGATGCGGCACGCCGGCTTGACCATGCGCAGCACGTCGGCGAGCCACCCGCGCCATTCGCTTTCCAGCGAAGGCGTGACGTTGTACATCGGCAAAGCGGCGATCCAGGTCATGATGCGGTGCGGGCATGGCAAATGGGCAGACTAATGCATGATCATACGGAATTCGTCGACGCCGAGCCGCACCGGCTCCGTCGGCCGGAACGTCCACTTTCGCGCGGCCACCGTGAGAATCTCGCTTTGCGCGCCCTCGAAAGCGAGCAACAGATCCTTCTTGCGGGCGCTCGCCGCGCCGCAGTAGGCGATGAGCGCGTCCGCACTGACTTCGAAAATCTGGGCCCGATCGTCGCAGCACACCCTGAACGCGACCGTTGCGCACTCCGTGACACAGGGCCGGAATCCTTCATCCACATAGACCGACATGGCGACCTCCTTTCGCGCGCGCGCCTGAGTCGTCAGCATGACAAGCTGAGCGCCTCCGGTATGTGGGAGAGCCAGCATTCGCCGCAAAGTGGCTGTGCATGCGCCCCGGCGCGCGTCGCCGATTGTTGCGGCGAGGCAAGGTTTTGTAACCGCAGCCGCTTTCGCAGCCGGTATTCGACCGTTCGCCTCGTGACTTGCTGACTACGCTCGCCTTGTTCGATCCATCAAGACGGGGAGAAGATGTCCGATACCAGCCGACCCAATCATGCGATGCCGCTCGCAATCCGGCAGGCGACCCTCGTCGCCGCAATGGCGGTGCTGCTCAGTCTGCAGGGCTGCGCAACCTCGCTCGAAACCTTCGGCCTGGGCGCAGGCGTGGGAATCGTCGGCGCATTCAGTCTGCTCGGCTGCGCAATAGGGTGCCATTGAAGAAGCGAAGGCCTGAAATAGTCAGAAAGGGAAGCTCGCATTAATAATCTGAAATAAATAACGCTCTATTAAGTTTTGGAAAAGATTACGAAAGGCAGGTCAGTCGTTAATGACTTGACTCGGCGCCTTCTGCGCGGGATAAATCCCGCCGTTCGGTTCTTTCTCCGTGTCTCCACGCAGGGAAAGTCGTTGCGCCGGACTCGGGGCTATGTGTTCGCACATGGCCCCTCATTACTCGTGTATTAATCTGTCATGCTAATGGTGTGGCAATCTGCAAACACTTTTATTGTATTTTTAATTGATCGATGTATGCTGCGCATCCCTAATGCCTTTCTCAACCTGAATAAAGGAATAACAAGGATGAAAAAAACAGCATTGACCTCGGCGTCTCTCGCACTGCTCGTCGCGACGGGGTCCGCGCATGCACAAAACAGCGTGACGTTGTATGGCGTGATCGACGCCGGCGTCGGCTACGTGCATAACGCCAGCTCCAGCAGCAACCTCGCCGGCATGCTCAACGGCAATCTCAGCGGCGACCGCTGGGGCCTGAAGGGGCAGGAAGAACTGGGCGGCGGGCTGAAGGCGATCTTCACGTTGGAAAACGGCTTTGACGTCGGCACCGGCAAGCTCGGGCAAGGCTCGCGCGAGTTCGGCCGCCAGTCGTTCGTCGGCCTGACGGGCGCGACGTGGGGCACGGTCACGGCAGGCCGCCAGTACGACCCGATCACGGACATGGTGCAGGGCGTCACCGCGGACAATTTCTTCGGCTCCGCGTTCGCCACGCCGGGCGACGTCGACAACAACGACAACAGTGCTCGCGTGTCGAACGCGATCAAGTACGTGTCGCCGAACTACGCCGGCCTGCAGTTCGAAGCGCTGTACGCATTCAGCGGCGTCGCGGGTCAGGCGGGCCAGGGCTACACCTATAGCGGCGCGGTGTCGTACACGAACGGTCCGTTCTCGCTGGCGGGCGGCTACCTGCGTGCGACCAACGCATCGGCCACCGCCGCGCGTTCGAGCTGGGCAAGCAGCACGACCGATTCGATTTTCGACAGCCATATCAACGACGGCTACGTGACGGCGAAATCGGTCAGCATTGCGCAGATCGGCGGCCAGTACGTGGTCGGTCCCGTGACGCTGGGCGCTTCGTACAGCAACACGCAACTGAAGAGCGACGGCGCGTCCAGCTTCACTGGCACCGAGAAGTACAACAGCGGCAAGGCTTTCGTTGCGTATCAGGCGACGCCGGCACTCGTCGCGGGTCTGGGTTACGCGTACACGGCCGCGTCCGGCGACACGTCGGCGCATTATCACCAGTTCAGCCTGGGCGCGGACTACTCCGTCTCCAAGCGCACGGACTTTTACGCGGTCGCGGCGTATCAGCATGCAAGCGGCACGCAGCGTCTCGCCAATGGCACGACGCAGGACGCGCAGGCGTCCATCGGTTCGTATGGCTATAACGGCACCGACTCGCAGGCGCTCGCGATTGTGGGTATCCGTCATAAGTTCTAACGTGAATCGTGCTGCGATAGCTGCCGGCCGGCGGCTTCCCGCGCAGTAGAACAGGCGATGACCCGGATGCGCGAGCCTCCGGGTCGTTGTCATTGCGGCGGCGAAAACGGCAAAGCCGGATCGGCAATCACGCGCTCGTCCTGCGACGCAAGCAGCTCGGGCAACTCCATGAACGAGTCGATCGAGGCATCGCTTTGCAAAGCCGCCGCGCCCTCCGGCCCGCCATAGCCATAGCTCACGATCCACACCGGCATGCCTGCGGCGCGCGCCGCGCAGACGTCGACCGGCGAGTCGCCCACCATGACGCTGCGCCCCACCTCGACGCAGAGCAATCGGCACGCGTGCCACAGCGGTTGCGGCGCGGGTTTCATGCCGTCGATCGAATCGCCCGCAACCAGCACGTCCAGATAGCTCGCCAGCGCAGTGATGCGCAGCAGCCGAGCGGCCAGCGCCTCCGGTTTGTTCGTGACGCACGCGAGCCGGTAGCCGAGCCGCCGAAGCTCGCGGAGGCCCGCCTCGACATGCGGATAGACATGCCCGAAGCGCCCGTTGGTCTCGTCATAGTGCCGATGAAAGACCGCGAGCGCCGCCTCGCGGTCCACGTGTCCAGCCAGGGCCGCCGCTTCGAGCGTGCGCGTCACGAGATTCGGCACGCCCTTGCCGATAAAACCGCTGACGACGTCGAACGGTAGCGGCGCCTCGCCGAACTCGGCCAGCATGCGGCTCGCTGCTTCGACGATATCCGGCGCCGTGTGGACCATCGTGCCGTCCAGATCGATCAGCACGGCACGCGTCAAGGCGCACGCCAACTCCGCGCTTCGCGGCGAAAGAAGCGGCTGCATGCTCATGCCGCGGCGGCTTCGCTCGACGCCTCACGATGCCAGCGGCGCAACGTGTCGAGGGTCACCCACGCGGGCCGGTCATGGGCGGGGCTGGACGGGAGGGGCGCATCAGGGTCGCCGAGATGACAGAGCACGGCGAGCGCGCCCTCGAACGAATGATGCGCTGTGTACGCGGTCGTCGTCACGACTGTCGGGACGAGCGCCGCACGCGCGGCACGCAAGCCGTTGGCGGAGTCTTCGAACGCAATACACTCCGGGCCTTTCAGGCCGAGTTGCCGGAGCACGTCGAGGTAGACGTCAGGTGCGGGCTTTTTTAACTGCGTCGTGCTCGCATCGCAGATGGCGGCAAAGCGGCGGCGCCATTGCGGGCCGAACGGCGCGTGCAGGAGCGCGTCGAGGTTGGCGGGCGTGGTGGTCGTCGCAATCGCGACGGGAAGGGAGGCCGCGCGGGCTTCATCGATCAAGCGCGCGATGCCCGGCCGCAACGGCAAGCCGCCCCCGCGCACGCGGGCTGTGTAGTGGCGCGTCTTGATCGCATGCACCGCGTCGATCACGCGGCTCACGCCGGGCCCCTGTGCCTCTTCCGGATCGGCGATACGCCAGTAATGCAATAGACGCTCCTTGCCGCCCGGCACGTCGAGCAGACGCGCGTAGAGCGCTTCGTCCCAATGCCAGTCGAGCCCAGCCTCCACGAACGCCGCATTGAACGCGTGCCGGTGCGCGCTTTCGGTATCGGCAAGGGTGCCGTCCACGTCGAAGATCAGGGCTTGCATGGGGCGCTCCGGAACTGATGCGAGGCCGGCTTCCTGTTTGCCGGCGGTTTGCAATCACGATAGCGGAGCGAGCCTGAGAGTTGAATTCAGAGATTCTTTGAGGGGCGATAACGCATCGTTTAACGGTTGCGTGCAGGCGGCCGGAACCCGTGGTTCGTCACGCGTGCGGCAACTGCAGCCCCGTCACGAAGTACGCGTGCAGTCCATGCGCAAACCGCTTGAGCCGCGTGACGATCGACTTGTTCGCGCGCGTGAGGCCGTTATAGCCGAGCACGGCCGGTATCGCGACAAAGAGCCCGAAGGCGGTCATGATCAAGGACTCGCCGACCGGTCCGGCGACGCGATCGATAGAGGCCTGCCCCGTTTCGCCGATCACGATCAGCGCGTGATAAATGCCCCACACGGTGCCGAACAGGCCGACGAACGGCGCGGTGCTGCCGATCGAGGCCAGCACCGCGAGGCCGCTTTGCATGTGCGCCACGGCGTCGTCGATGCTGCTTTGCAGGCGGCGCGCGATCCAGTCGGACACGTCGATGCGGTCCTGCAGATGCGGTTTATTGTCCCGGTGATGCGCGGCCGCCTCGGCCGCAGCCATCGCAAGCGCGAGCAGCGGATTGTCGCGCAGCGCGGCCGCGGACGCTTCATCACTGCAGCCGCCGCGGCCGCCGTGATTTGCGTGGCCACTGCCGCTGCTCAGCCCGCCCAGGTTCTGAAGCCCGTGTTCGAAACTGTCGGCCTGCCAGAACTGCGCGTCGGTGCGGCCCGTCAGCCGTTTGATGCGCAGCACGTTCCACAGCTTCACGACAATGACCGTCCATGACAGCACCGACATGACGAACAGCAGGCAGAGGATCGCGCGCGTAACGAGATCGCCGCTTTGCCAGACATTCGCGAGACCATAGTGCTGCATGAACGTTTCCTTCGGCTCGACGAGCCGCCGCCTTCATTGTCCGCCACCAGGCAGCGTTTTAGAACCGTCGCCCGCGTGGGCGCGTCAATTCGGGAAAATCTCCCGCCCCTTCGCCGTTGTCAAACAATCCTCTCATGAACTACTTTGCCTGAATGCCGGACTCGCGCGACGTCGCGCTTACATAACGGAGCACAACCCATGCTGGAGACACGCTTTCGCAACGCAACACGGGGACGTCCCCTTGTTTTAGCCGGAATTGCAGCGGTGGTGCTGGCGGCCATGGCGGCAACCCGGCCGGGTTGGGCGCAGGCCGCGGTGCCGACGGCCTATGTGACGAGCGAGAAGGCCGGCGTCGGCGTGATCGACCTCGAGCAGATGACGCTGTCCAGAACCTTCCCGGTGGGCGCGGCGGGCCCGCGCGGCCTGAGTCTCAATGCGGACGGCTCGCGCCTGCTCGTGGCCAACAAAAACACGGGCGACCTCGCGGTGATCGACACGGCTTCGGGCGAAGTCGTGCAGCGCGTGAAGATCGGCAAAAACCCTGAGTTTGTGCGCGTGCACAACGGCTACGCCTACGTGACCTACGAGCCGGGCGAAGAAGGCGGCCCGCCCGCTACCCCACCGCAGGCCGGAAAGCAAACGGGGCAACCGCCCGACCAGCACGCCAACGAGGCCGGAGAGGCCAGCAAGCCCCACGCCGACGACGATGACGACGCCAACAAGCCGCCAGCGGAAATCGCGCTCGTCGATATGAAAACGTGGCGCGTGGTGCGCTCGGTGACGAGCGGGCACGAAACCGAGGGCATCGAATTTTCGCGCGACGGCAAGAACATGCTCGTCACGAACGAAGGCGACGATACCGTCTCCGTCTATCACGCGCGCACCGGCGCGCCGGTGAGGACAGTGAAGCTCGCGCCCGGGGGACGTCCGCGCGGCATTCGCCTGTCGCCGGACGGCAAGGAGTATGTGGTGACGCTGGAGTCGCTGAGCAAACTCGCCGTGATCGACGCGCGCACGTTCAAGGTGCTGAAGACCGTCGACACGAAGCTCGGCCCTTACGGCGTCGCGTACAGCCCGGACGGTAAACGGCTCTTCGTTGCGGCGGCGCGCGAGCAGACGGTGCAGGTATTCGACGGCCACAGCTACGAACATCTCGCCGACGTGCCGGTCGGACAGCGTTGCTGGCACTTCAGTTTCACGCCGGACGGCGCGAAGCTGCTCGTCGCCTGCGGGCGCTCCGACGCCGTGTATGTGCTCGACGCGCGCAGCTATCAGCCGATTACGCAGATCGGCCAATTGCCGCTTGCATGGGGCATCGTCACCTATCCGCCCGGCGACGGCTCGATCGAATCGCGTTAAAGCGGAGCGTGGCCCAAGTGAGTCATGCGCGAGGCGGGCAGGCCGCGCCTCGTCGCATGAGGACGTTCATTTCCACGCGTAGCGCAAGCCGACCCAGAAGCCGCGCGGCGCGCCCGGTCCGACGAACTGTTCGTTGATCGGGTTCGCGCCGTCGAAGGTATGGTTCGGGCCGTTAAAGAAGTTTTCGCCGAGTGTGCCGAAGCTCGCGTAGCGCTTGTCCAGCAGGTTCGTTACGCTGGCAAAGACCTGCAACTGCTTGCTGATCTGATAGGACGTGTCGAGGTCGACCAGCATATAACCGGCGATCTTGCCATTGACGTCCTGATTGTTTTCGTCGCCCTGTGCATAGATGCTGCCCCGCCAGGTGACGTTCGCGCCGACCTGCCATTTCGCGGTGGCCGCATAGTCGAGCTGCAGCTTCACCGTGTGCGCCGGAATGCCCGGCACATGGTCGCCGGGCTTCACGCTGATATTGCCGGTTGCGTCCGCGCTGGAGTTGCTCGGGCTGTTTTCGGTCCATGCCGAACGGTAGGTGGCGTCGATATAGCTGTAGCTCGCCGTCACCGTAAGCGGCCCTGGCTGGCTGCGTGCCGACAGTTCGAACCCTTGCCGGCGCGTGCGCCCCACGTTCTGAAAAAAGCCCCTATTGCTCGCCGCGCCGTTGCTGGCGATGAATTCGATGTCGTTATCGAGCGTGGTTCGGTAGACGGCGGCGCTCCAGCTCGTCGCGTGGCCGATTCGCCCGCGTGCCCCAATTTCGAAGGTTCTGGAAATGACCGGTTGCAGCGACGGGTCGGATACGAAATCGTTCGGCAGCGAGCACGGCGCGGCGGGGTCCGCGCACGCGAGTTCGATTGCGGTCGGCGAGCGCATGCCTTCGTTGTAGGTGGCATAAGCCGTGAATGTGGAGGTGGGATTCCAGTTGATGCCGACAGCCGGATTGAAGCGCGAAAACGTATGGTGACCGTTCAGTTGGGGCTGTACGCCGCTTTCGTCGCCGATGGTCGCATCCGCCCAGTTATAGCGTCCCGCGAGCGTCAGCGACCATTGCTTCGTTAGCGATAAGGTGTCCTGCAGATAAATGCCGTAGTTGCCGTTATGGGTTTTTGCCGCGGTTTGCTGGGTGAAATCGTCAATGCCGACCGTCGCGCGCGAAACCGTAAACACCGCGTCCTGCGACGATTGCGTGTAGCGCGAATTGGCAATGTCCGCGGACACGCCGGCAACAAACTGATTCTCCATGCCGCCGAGTTTGCCTAGCAGCGTGAGCTGCAGGCTCGCGCCGTAGCTGTCGGTGGCAACGACGGATTGTTCGTTGGTCGCCTGGGTGGTGTCCAGGTTACCGTTGTCGTCGACGGAGCCGAAGTTCGGATTGACGTTGCTGCTCAGGTTGCTATTGCGGAAGTGCCGGTAATACGCATTGCCGCTTAACTGCACGTTATCGTTGAAATAGTGCTCGCCCGCCAGCGTCACATAGCCCGCGCTGTTCAGGTTCTGATCCGGGTACGTGTAAGGCTGCTTCGGATCGCCAAGGAATGAGCGCGGAATGGTCTGTGCGCCATGCAGGTCATTGTCCGCGCCGCCCGCCGACAGCGACAGCGTGGTGTCGGCGTCGGTATAACGCAGTTTGCCGAAAATCTGCCGTACGCGGCTCGCGTTCTGCTCGGCCCAGCCGTTGTCGTTGGCGACGTTGCCGGTCACGTAGTAGTCCAGATTGTGACCGATGGTGCCGCCCTGTTCGATCTGCGCGGTCTTGCGGCCCCAGGAGCCGAGCGCTACTTCGGCCTCGCCGCCGGGGCTCGTCTTGCCGTCTTTTGTCGTGATGGCCAACGCGCCGCCGAGCGTGTTCAGCCCATAGGTCGGGTTCGAACCGGGGATCAGTTGAATGGTGTCGATAGCCTGTTGCGGCAGCACGTCCCAGTTCACCACGTCGCCGAACGGCTCGTTCACGCGCACGCCGTCGACGAACACCGAAATGCCTTGAGGCGTGCCGAGGAGCGGCGACGCGGTGAAGCCGCGATAGTTGACGTTCATCTGATACGGATTGCCCTGCGCATCGGCGATATCGACGCTCGGCAGGTTCTTCGCGAAGTAGTCGGTCAGCGTATTGCGGTGCTGCGCCTCGATGTCGCGCGCGCGCACGGTCTGGACATTGGCCGGCACCTGCGCGAGCGGCGTGCCGATGCCGAGAAGCGGCGTCGTGCCGATCACTACGACGGGTGCAAGCGTGGTGGACGGCGTGTCGTTGGCGGCATCGGCGGTTTCCGCGGAGGGCGCTGCGGGCGGCGACGCCGCCACCGCGGGCTCTGCCTGTGCCCATGCGCCCGCTGACAGGCTCGCGAGCGCGCTGCCGAAGCCGAGCGTGATGCGGGCGCGCCGCCGCAGGCTCAGAGCGGGCTTCGCACGGCGCGTGCGGGACGAGAAGGTCATGGGTATGTCTCCTGCCGGTTGGACGCTTTGTTCGTGGCGCAGCCGCGGGCGGCATACGTAGCGCTTTTTTTCAAGGTGTGCAAAGCTTCGCATGCGCCGCCGCGCGAAAGCTCGGGAGCTTTTCCCGAAATCGCGAGGAAGCGTGCCCAAACGCGTTGCAATGACGCTTCGTGTCCGACCGGCCTGAGTAGAATGCAAACGTGATGTCGAGCGAACCCGTCCAACCTTCGTCAGTGCGCCGCGATCCGCCGTCCTCGGCGGTTCCGCGCGATCTCGCCTGCGTGCTCGCGCTGACCCTGCTCGCGGCCACGCTCGGGTCGCTGTTCGATGTGAGCGAGCGCGCGTACCGGTGGACGCGCGGGCTCGAGCGCTTTCAACTGGACGAGTTGCCGCTGACGCTCTGCGTGCTGTCGTTGGGGCTTGCATGGTTCGCGTGGCGCCGCTATCGCGAGACGCGCCGCGAACTCGCGCATCGCCGCGTGCTCGAGCAGGAGGCCGAACGCCTGCTCGCGGACAACCGGCGCCTCGCCACAGAAGCGTTGCAAGCGGAGGAACTCGAGCGTCGCCACCTCGCGCGCGAACTGCACGACGAACTCGGCCAGTATCTCAACGCCATTTCGCTCGACGCCGCGCGCATCCGCGATCTGTCCGATGCGCGCGAGCCTGAGATCCATCGCATCTCGCTCGCTGTGATGCAAAGCGCGAGCCACGTGTACCGGCAGATCGGCGGCATGATCCGCCGCTTGCGGCCCACCGGTCTGGACGAGTTCGGCTTGCCGAGCGCGCTCGAACATTGCGTCGACGGCTGGCGCGAGCGGCTGCCCGAGGCGTCGTTCTCGCTGACGATCGAAGGCGATTACACCGGACTCAGCGACACGCTCACCATGACGCTTTACCGGCTCGTGCAGGAAGGGCTGACGAATGTCTCGAAGTTCGCGCGCCGCTCGCGCGTGGAAGTGTTCATGGTGCGTGCGCCGCGCGAGGCGCAGTCGCCCACAAAAAACGTGGGGAAAACCGTGCCGATCGACGAAATCGTCGTGACCATGGCCGACGACGGCCCCGGCGTGGACCTCGATGCGCCGCGCGCGGGGTTGGGTCTCATCGGCATGCGCGAGCGCGTCGAGGCGCTCGGCGGCGAGTTTCATGTTGCGAGCAAGCCCGAAGGCGGCTTCCTCTTTTGCGCGCGCTTGCCCGCTCACGCGGGACTGGCGGACCCGGTGAACTGAAGGCCGAGGCGGCTCGCCATTTGCGCGAGCTGCACGCCGTTGTCCGCGCCGAACTTCTGCCGGATCACCGACTGATGATTGGCCACCGTTTTCTGGCTGAGTCCCAGCTTTTCCGCGATGCTCGGCAGCGTATAGCCTTGCACGAGCAGGCGCAGCACCTCGAATTCGCGCGCGGACAGCTGCCGGCCAGGCGGGCCCTCACTGAAAGCATTGCGCAACGCAAGGGCCTGCGAAATGTCGGGGCTCAGATAACTGGCGCGCCTCGCGATGGTGCGCACCGCTTCGACGAGCACGTCGGGCGCGCTTGCCTTCGTCACGTAGCCGAGGGCGCCCGCGTCGAGCGCGCGGCGCACGAAGATCGCCTCTTCGTGGACACTAAAAATCAGCACGCGCGCATCCGGCTCGCGCGCGAGCATGCGCCGCATCGCTTCGATCCCGCTTGCGCCGGGCAACGAGACGTCCATGACCACGACGTCGGGCCGCAGTGCGCAGAAGCGCTGATAGGCCTGCGCGGCGTCGGCTGCTTCGCCGCACACATGCACGTCGACGTTCAGTTCCAGCAGGCGGCGGTAGCCCTCCCGCACCACGGCGTGATCGTCGACGAGCAACACTGAGATGTCCGCCGTTGTCATGCTCAGTCTCCTGTGGGGCCGCCGTTGTTCGGCGCGCTGTCTGGTGCGTGATGGGCCAGATTGTCAGCCGCTTGAGCCGCTCGCGCGGCCGTCAGCTTGCGCGAGTTCGCATCGTTACGGAACACAATGGGCTGCTCGCGCGGCTCACGCGCCAGAGCGGCGAGGCGTGTCACATCGACTACTTTTTCGTGCGACGGCGACTTGTCGCAGACGGGGTCCGCATTGGCCGCATCGCCCGTGAGCAGGTACGCCTGGCAGCGGCAGCCGCCCAGGTCGCGCTCTTTTTCCTCGCAACTGCGGCACGGTTCTTTCATCCATTGCAGGCCACGAAAGCGGTTGAATGCATCGCTCTCATACCAGATGTCGGAGAGCGGCGTGTCCTTCACATTCGGCAGCACGAGTCCGGGCAGCGCGCGCGCCGCATGACAGGGCAGCGCCGCGCCATCCGGCGCGACGCCGAGAAAAACCGCGCCCCAGCCGTTCATGCAGCGCTTGGGGCGCCGTTCGAAATAGTCCGGCACCACGAAGAAGATCTTGCAGCGCTCGCCGTGCGTTCGGCGATAGCGTTCGACCACCGCTTCCGCTTCGTCGAGCTGTTCGCGGGTCGGCATCAGTTGCGCCTGATTGTGATGCGCCCAGCCGTAATACTGCGTGTTGGCGAGTTCCAGATATTCGGCGCCCATGGCGAGCGCCATCTCGATGATCTTGTCGACATGCGGCAGGTTATAACGATGCAGCACGCAGTTGAGCACCATCGGAAAGCCATGCCGCTTGATCGACGCCGCGACGCGTTGCTTGAGGTCGAAGGTGCGCGTGCTGCTCAGAAAGTCGTTGAGCTCCTGGGTCGAGTCCTGAAACGACAACTGGATGTGATCGAGGCCAGCGGCTTTCAGGTCGCCGAGGCGTTTATCCGTGAGACCGATGCCCGAGGTGATCAGGTTCGTGTAGAAGCCGAGCGAGCGTGCTTCGCGCACCAGCACTTCGAGATCGTCGCGCATGAGCGGCTCGCCGCCCGAAAAACCCAGTTGCGCGGCGCCGAGCGCGCGCGCCTCGCGCAGCACGCGGAGCCACTCGTCCGTGCTCAGTTCGCGGTTATGCCCGGTATAGTCGACCGGGTTGTAGCAGAACGCGCAATGCAGCGGGCAGCGATACGTCAACTCCGCGAGCAGCCATAGCGGCGGCGCGACGCCGCCCGGCGCGGCTGCCGGCTGTGCGTCGGCAACGGGTTGCGAGAGATCGGTCATCGCGCTACTCCAGCCATCCGCGCGAGTGTGCTTCGGTCACGAAGGCGCGTACTTCGGGACCGAGCCCGCTCGCGTTGAACGCCTGTTCCAGGTCGGCGATCAGCGCGTTCATGTCGCGCGTGCCGTCGCAACGTTTGAGGATTTCCGCCGCGCTCTGGTTGAGCTTCACCATGCCTTCTGGATAGAGCAGCACGTGAGCGTTCTGCGCGGGTTCCCATTGCAGACGGAAGAGCTTGTTGAGCGCGGGACGGTCGGCGTTGAGCATGTCGTTCATTGCGGAAAAGCCTTTTCGATGGAGTCCAGCATGGTCCACAGAATGTCGAGCTTGAACTGCAGGATCTCGAGCGCGCGTTCCTGCTGTTCGCGCCGCGTGAAGTAATCCAGCGTGACTTCCAGGCCGTGCTCCACGTCGCGCTGCGCGAGCGTAACGCGCGAGCGGAAATACGCGAGACCGGACGCCTCGATCCACGGATAGTGTTCGGGCCAGCTCGCGAGCCGGTCGCGGTGCACTTGCGGCGCGAACATTTCCGTCAGCGACGAACACACCGACTCCTGCCACGGCGCGCGCCGCGCGAAATTCACGTAGGCGTCCACAGCAAAACGCACGCCGGGCGTAACGTGCCTGAGCGACCAGAGTTCGTCGCGCGACAGGCCGACCGCGTCGGCGAGGCGGGCCCACGTTTCGATGCCGCCTTCCTCGCCGCCGTAGCCGTCGTGATCGAGAATGCGCTGCACCCAGCGGCGCCGCGTTGCGCGGTCGGGACAATTGGACAGCACCGCCGCGTCCTTCAGCGGAATATTGATCTGATAGTAGAAGCGGTTCGCGACCCAGCCGCGAATTTGTTCGCGCGAGCATCCGCCGCTATTCATCTTCACATTGAACGGATGATGAATGTGGTACGCGGTGCCCTTCGCGCGCAACTGCGCTTCGAACTCCTCGCGCGTCCATGCGGGTTGGCCGGCGCTGTCGCCGCTGGGCGCACTGTACTGTGCCGCTGTGCCCAAGGTGTCTTTCGCGTTCATGCAATCTCCAGTTCATGCGCGGCGTGCGCTGCGTGCGCGCGCCTCATAGTTCGAAGGTCATGCCGTCGTGCGCGACTTCAATGCCGTGCTCGCCAAGAATGCGCTGCTCCGGGCCGTCTTCGACGAGAATCGGATTCGTGTTGTTGATGTGGATCAGGACCTTGCGTGTGTCCGGGGTGCCGAGCGAATCGAGTACTTCGATCATGCCGCCGGGTCCCCATTGCTGCAAATGTCCCATATCCGCAGAGGTTTTCTTCGAGAGCCCGAGGCGGATCATTTCGTCGGCAGTCCACAATGTGCCGTCGACAAGCAGCAGATCCGCTTTGCGCATCGCCTCGAGCACATGGGGTTCGATCGCGCCGAGTCCAGGCGCGTAGAACGCGCGCTTGCCGGTCTGCCGGTTCGTGAAGAGGAGTCCGATGTTATCGCCGAGCTCGGGCGCGTTGCGATGCGGCGAATAGGGCGGTGCCTTGCTGGACAGCGGCAGCGCGTCGATCTGCACGCCGGGCAGCGCATCCACGGCGAGCGGCGCGCCGTCCAGCGCAATGCGGCGATGCTCGACGCCGCAGTAGTGCGAGAGGATCGGCGCAATGGGAAAGCCGCTTGTGAGGTCCTGCCAGACGGCGTCGGTCGCATGGAGCGGCAGCGGCGTGTCGCGCTCGCGCAGCATCAGGAGTCCAGTGACGTGATCGATCTGCGCGTCGATGACGAGCACGGCTGCAATGCCGCTGTCGCGCGCGCGGCGGGCCGGCTGCAATTCCGGGTTGGCGGCGATCTGCGCGAGCAGGTCGGGCGACGCGTTCACGAGCAGCCAGTCCTCGCCGTTCTCGCTCACCGCAATCGACGATTGCGTGCGGCGGGTGGCCCTGACGGTGCCGCGCCGAACGCCGTCGCAATTGCTGCAGTTGCAGTTCCACTGCGGAAAACCGCCTCCCGCCGATGAGCCGAGTACCTTGATCTTCATGCCGCGCGGCGCAGCGTGCGCCCCTCGTGAGTGGTTGAAAGAAACAGCGTGGCAAGCGCGCGGGCCACGCCTGCGTGCAACGCGGGGTCGCTGGCGAGATGGCCGCCCTGCACGCATTCGATATGTGCAGCCGGAACCGCCCGCGCGAGGCGTCGCACGTTATGTGGCGGACACACCGGATCGCGCGAGCCGTGCACCGCCGCAAGCGGCACGCCGGCCGCGGCGGCGCGGCGCGCGAGCGACAGCACGCGCGTTTCTCCGAGCCAGCAGCGATGCATCAGGTAATGCGCCTGAATGCGGTACTTGTCGACGAGTTTGCGCGCATCCTTGAGCGAAAGCCTCGCAGGCGACAGCTTGCGGCGCGTGCCTGCACTCGCGAGCACGGCGTTTTCATAGCCGCGCCATGCGAGGGCGAGCACGCGTTGTTGCGCGTCGCTCGCGCCGCCGCGTTGCAGCCGCGCATGGCAACGCGCGAGCAAAGCCGCGGGCCGCCAGCAGCGCGCGGCGGCGCGGAGTTTTGCAAAGGCACGCGGCGCGCGCTTGCGCGACGTGACGAAGAGTCCGCGAACTTCGCGCGTCGACGTGAGAAAGAGGCCGCGCAGCACCACGCCTGTTACTGCTTGCGCATGCCGCCCCGCATACGCGAGCGCGAGCGCGGCGCCCCATGATCCGCCGAGCACGCCCCAGCGTTCGATGCCGAGGCGCAGCCGCACGGCTTCGATGTCTTCGATCAGCCGGTCGGTGCGGTTGCGGCGCACGCCGCCGCGCGGCGTCGAGCGGCCGGTTCCGCGCTGGTCGATCAGCACGACTCTGAAGCGCGTGAGATCGAAGAGCCGCGTCGCCTCCGGCTGGCTGCCGCTGCCCGGGCCGCCGTGCAGGACGACAACCGGCACGCCGTCGGCGGCGCCCGTAACCGCGAACGCCACACGGTGAGCGTCGCGCGTGCGCAGTGTGCCGTGCGTCAGCGTCGGCGCCGGCACACGCGCCTCGCGCGCTTGCGGCTGGCCGGCAGACGAGCCCGCGCCCGCGCCCGCGCCAGAAGCTTTGCGCGCGCGTCTCACGGCAACATCCTCGCGAGCAGATTGTCGCGGTCGATCCACTGATGCTTAAGCGCCCCCGCCACATGCAGCACGATCAGCGCGATCAGCACGTAGGCTGCAATCTCGTGAATGCCGAAGAACAGTTCGCGCAGACCCGCGTCGTCCCAGCCCCACTTCGGCAGAGGAAGTCCCCAGAAGCGCGTCCCATAGCGATTGAACGACGAACCGAGATAGCCCGACACGGGCATCGCCACCATTGCTACGTATAAAAGACCCTGCGTAGTGCGCGCGGCGGCGCGTTGCCACGGTCGCATCGGCGGCAGCGGCGGCCGGTGAAAGGCCGCACGCGCCGCGATGCGCAGAAGCACCAGCAGGAAAACCGTCAGTCCGATGGATTTGTGAAGGTTCAGCAGAGTCGCCTTGACCGGCAAACCCTTCGGCAGTCCGACCATATAGAGCCCGAGTGCGAGCAGTCCGATGATGCCGAACGCAATCAGCCAGTGCAGCGCGATCATCGAGCCGGCGTAGCGCGGCGCGGATGCGTCGGCGCGACGCTCGGGGCAAGAAGTAGGCACGGTCGTCATCTCTGTCTCCCTGGTTCGCCCACCACGAGTATTTCGCCGCGCCCGTCGACGGCGGCGTCGCCCGCATAACGTCGCGGCAGCGCGGCCGCGCGCCACTGCGAGAAGGGCGCGATTTCGCCCGCGAGGCTCCGGACGAGCAATGACCAGAACACGTCGAAGCCGCAGCCGCCGTCGGCGAAGGTCGGCGGCAGATAAGTGGGACGCTGCGCAAGCAGCAGGGTTCCGCGTCTCATACCGTACGCATAATGCGCGCCCACCCGGCCGGCGATGCCGACAGTGCCCGCCACCAGCCGCGACGCCGCGAAGTCGCCCGCATCGCCGCCCACCAGCACGAGCCCGCGACGCATCCGGTCCGCGAGGCGCGCACCCGCGTTGCCGTGGATCGTCAGCGTGCCGCCCGTCATCCCTTCCATGTCGCCGGCAAGCGCGCCTCCCGCGAAGTCGCCGCAGTGGCCCGCCACCGTGAGGCGTCCGCTGCGCATTTCGCAGGCGGTGAAGTGACCGGCGTCGCCGTCGATACGCAATACGCCGCCTGCCATCTGGAAGCCGCTTTGATCGCCCGCTGTGCCGCGCACGATCAGATGGCCGTGCGTCATGTGCGCGCCGAGACGGTCGAGCCACGGCACCGCATCTTCGATCACGAGCGCGGGCTCGGCGCCCTGAGCGTCGGGCGCCGGGTCGCCGCTGCGCGCCACGTCGAACAGATCGGCGACGACGCAACGATCGTTGCCGGCAGGCAGCACCATGCGTTCGATTTCGGCGACGGCAAGCGCCGCGAGCGGCGCCGGCAGCAGCGCCGACGCATCGACGCGAAAACCAGGAGCCGTCTTCACGCGCAAGGTGGTCACGACGCTCATGCGCTGCTCCCGCCGAGACCGGCCGCCAATTGGTGAAGGTGGAAGTGATGCGGGCCGAGCTTGCCGCCGTAATTGCCCGCGGAAATGCGCAGCAAACCGCCCGCGTGCCCGCGCCCCGCAGCGGCGAGGATGCCTGCCGTCATCGCCGCCCCGACGTCCGCTTCAGTGAGTCCGTCGATCACGATCTCCAGCACGCAGCCCACGTCCGCGCCCAGTTCGCTGCGCGGCGAGAGGCCGGTGAGCGTGGGGCAGAACGCGTCGTTGGTGGATGCGCTCGCGCCTTGGTACTTCGACCCGACTTTCGATCCCGAGCGCACCACGCCGCCGGGAAACGGCAGAATCACGTTCGGCAGCCTGCGCATGGCGGCGACGGCGGCCTCGGCGGCGGCGAGCGCCGCGTCCATGTCGCGCGCGAGCAGGATCAGGTTGCCGCCGCCCACCGCCTTCACGGTGGGCGCGGTTTCTTCGCAGACGAACTCGCCGTCCATGACCGGCACGCGCCAGTAGCGCGTGTCGCCGAGCATCTTCGAAATTTGCCAGCCGTCGCCGAAAAAGCGCAGGTTTTTGCCGAGCGGCGCGAGGTCCGACAGCGGCGCACGGCTTGTTTGCGGATCGATGCCGCGATACACGGCGGTGGTCGGGCACGTCAGCACGCATTGGCCGACGCGCCGCTCGATCTGCCTCGCCAACTCCTTCGACGACACCGCAAACAGCAGCACTGCAACGCCGGGCCGGCCGTCCGGCGTTTCCTCGTTTTCAAGCGTGCGTTCGACGCCGGCCTCGCAGCCGCAGCCGATCACCGAGGTCGCGAAACCTGTCAGCGAGTGCGCGGCCTGCATCGCCCACGCCGGCGTATGCGCGGTGATGACGAGCCGCGTCGCCTTCATCGGGAACGCTTCCGCGAAGGTGGCGTCGATCGTCGTGCCGTTGATCTGCAGGGTCGGCGTGTCGCTCATCGTGTGCGGGTCACCGTTTGGGGCAGCGAGTTCAGCCATATCAGGCGTGCGCGAAGCATTCGACCGGCAACAGCTTGCCGCCGCGGCAGCACTGGCAAATCTCGTCGTTGCTGATTGCGGCATGGGCGAAATTGCTCGCGAGATTCGCTTCGCTGTAGGCGCGCACGCGCTTTTCGATGCCGCGGTCGAAGGCCGGCGAGACGAAATGAATGCCGCCTGTCGGCGTGGCCACGAGCGTGCCGTCGCGCGCCACCAGTTCGCCGTCCTTGAACACATAGGCGGGCGATGTGAACATCCGCTCGCGGTCCGGCTCGTCGCGATACACGGCAATGTCCGCCGCCGCGCCCACTCCCAGATGGCCGCGGTCGCGCAAGCCAAGCAGACGCGCCGGTCCCGCGCGCGTGATGATCGCGATCTCGTACAGCGAGAATTCGCGCGTCAATTGCGGCAAAGCGCTTGCTACCTGCGCGTCGGCGTGCAGCTTCGAGAGCTGTTCGTCGCGAAACGACTTGTCCATCAGAAGGCGGATCAGATGGGGATAACTCGTGAAGGGGCCGCCGTTCGGATGATCGGTCGTCATCGCGACGCGCCACGGGTCGTCGACCAGCAGAAAGATTTCGAGCCCGATGATCCACTGCAACGCATTCACATAGCTCTGCTCACGATAGCGGAACGGCACCACGCCGCAGCCCGCGTCGCATTCGATATCGCCGACCACCCACTTGTGCGGCCGCGCAAGCGGCGCATTGCGGAACTGCATCATCGTGTCGCTGGACGCGGTAACCGTCTGTCCAAAGATGATCTGGCCCACGTCGATCGACACATTGGGCCGCCCGTTCACGGCTTCTGCAATACGCCGCGCGCCCGACGAAAATTTGAGCGGCCCCTCGGTGCCGTAGCTATGAAACTGGATATGCGTGAGATGGACGGGCAGGCCGTCGGCGGCGTCCATTGTCGCGATGGTCGAATCGATATTGCCCGGCACGCCGAGGTTGCTCGCGTGCACATGCAGCGGATGCGGCACGCGCAAGTCGGTCAGCGCGCGCGTCAGCGTGTGCAGCACTTCGCGCGGCGTGATGCCGTAGTGCGCGTGCGGTTCGTCGACATCGAGCGAACGCTGGTTGAACTTGAACGCCGAAATGCCGCCCGGATTGACGACCTTCACGCCGAGCGCCTTGCTGGCATGAATCGTCCAGCCGACGTAGTCGCGCAGACGCTCGAAGTCTTCGCGCGCGGCCAGCATCTGCAGGAACAGTTCGTCGTTGCCGAGCATCACGTACGCGCCGTGGTCGATGATCGGCGTGTCGCCCATTTCGAGGTGCGTATGGCGCGCGTTGGACGGCATCATCGCCGGTTCGAATGCGGCGGTGTAGCCCATTTCGGCATAGCGGTAGCCGGTGGCGAGCGTGCCCGGCGCGCACACGCCGCAAGAGGGCAGCCGCAGGTAGCGGCCGTCGGCGTCCTGCACGGATTCGTAGGCGGCATCGCGTGCGGGATCGTTACGATGATCTTCGGGCAGCAGGAGCCGCGACAGATTGGTCTTGCCGCCGCCGATATGCGAATGCATGTCGATGCCGCCCGCCATCACGATCATGCCGGAGGCGTCGTATTCGCAATCGGCCGGGACGTTCGCGGGCACATCGACGATGCGGCCGTCGCGGATTGTCAGATCGCGGCGTTCGCCGTCCACGCCGTTAGCCGGGTCGAAGAGCGTGCCGCCTTTGAGCCGGACGAGCGTCATGGCCGCACCTGCGCGGAGGAGGGGGGCGAAGCCGCCGACTGTGCAGCCAACTGCGCAGCGGACAGCGCAACAGCACAAGGCGCCGGGAGCCGCGCGGCAAGTTGCGCGGCGACGGTGGCGACCGACGCAAGCCCGGCGCCGCGCGCGGCGGCAAGCGGCATCACGACGGAACTGTCGACGCGAAACAGATGCCCGCCGCTGTCGATGCCCGGCGTCGCGACCGGAATGAACACGGTGCCCTTGCCGCGTGCCGCCGCCGTCTGCGCAAGCGCCGGGTGGCCGAGCACGATGGCCGGCAGGCCGTCGGCGAGGCCTTGCGGCCAGGCGGGGGGCGCAAAGCTCGCCACCCACAGGAGCGCGTCGATTGCGCCATCGGCGAGGAGTTTTTCCGCGCGATAGCGATACGGATCGTGATCGAGCGGGGCGCTCCCTGCCATGCGCGCGGGTGTCGACACACGAGTCCGTAGCGGCAGGCCCGACAGCCACGTCACCGTCTGGTTGACCGTCAAGGCGCCGTCATCGCCGCCGAGCGCGAGGCCGCCTGCGCGCGTGGTCAGATTCGACGCCTTGACGATCCGGTTCAACGCTTCGATCAGCAACGCGGCGTGCGGGCCGGGCAGCGAAGCGGGCTCATAGACGAACACCGTGTAGCGTGCCGCGTCGATGCGAGCCTGCAGCGCCTGCAATACGGCGAGTGTCTGCTGCACGTCCGATGCATGCGCGACATCCTGATGCAGCGCGGTCGGCGGACGCCTGTCGCTCACCGTGGACCACAGCGCGAGGGTGTCGAACGGATCGGCGTTCGCCAGGATCGACTCCACGCGCACGTTCTCACGGCCGCTCGCCGCCGGGTCCGCTTCGCAGCCGATGAACACGAGTTCGCGCGGCGTCGCCGTTGCGTCGATGGTGCGCGCATAAAAGCGCGGATAGCGCCGCGACGCCTGGCAGCCGAAGAACAGCAGCAGATCGGCGCGCGCGCGTACTTCGGAAAGCGTCGTGAAGAACAAGCCGCGGTCCTGAAACGCAAGCGTCGCCGCACTCAGCGCGTCGCCATGCTGGTGATCGAGTATCGCGCCGCAGCCCGCGGCCAGCGTGTACAGCGCGCGCGCGCCGGCCACATCGGTCGCGAGGCCGCCGAACAGGGGCCGCCGCGCCGCCGACAGCAGGTGCGCCGCGCGCGAGAGCGCCGCGTCGAGTTCCACTTCGTCGCCGTCGACACTCGCGGGACACGACGCGTCGCCCGCACCGTAGCAGCCAAGCGCCTGCGCAAGGCGCGGGCAGTCGGTGTTGTGCGCGCAGAGCGTGGCGTCGTCGTGCGATTCGATGGTCAGGTCATCGCACAGCAGCGGACAGAAGGGGCAGGTCCAGTCGCGTGTGACCGCTGAGGCGCCGGCGTGGGGCGCGCCCGCGGGGCTGGTCGTCGACGGATCGGTGGGCGAGAGGTGCATGGGCCGACTTTTAGCAAGCTCCATGCCGATGAGTTTCGTCGCCCTGCCCGAACGTGCTGTCGAACGGGGCGCGTCAATGTGATGCCGCGCTTAAACCATTGCACGTGATGGGCAGCGCGTGCCGGTGCGCTGCGCCAGGTCGACGCTGTACCGCCGCGCCACTGCGTCAGTCTGGCGCAGCGCACAGGTTGTGTGTCGTTCTGGAGCAGAGTGTCACGCGCGGCTTGCCAAAGGGCGATAAAGCTCGCCGGTGGTTTACCGCGACCCGTTATCCGCCGATTGGCATAGAACTTGTTTTGCTGGCCTACGTCGATGCGGCGAGCGGGATGCCGATGCGGCGGTCGTGCAGCGCGGACGCCACAAGCCACGCGCTTGCGCCGGTGCGCGCCGCGGCCGCCATGTCATCGGAATCGCGGATGCCGCCGGCGCCGATCACCTCGGTATCGGCGGGCGCGTTGGCACGAATGTGTTCGAAGGTCACGAGATCCGGGCCGTCGTAGCTGCCGACGTGGTCGAGCGTCATGGCGATGACCCGGCGCGGCCACCACGTGCGCGCGGGCCCGGCACCATCGTGAAGGTCGGGCGCGCCGAGCAGCCGGCCCGCGCGATGGTCGAGCGAGAGGATCGGCGAGAAGCCCGCGGCTTGCGCGGCACGCGGCGCACGAATGTCTTGCAGCGATTCCGTGCCGAAGACCGGCACGAGCGTCGCGGCGGCGTGCGGCGCGGGCGGGCCGCTGCCGTCGATGCGCGCGAACAGCGCCTGCATCGACGGGGAGTCGGCATAACCCGCGTCGAGCCAGATGTCGATGCCGGGCAGCGCGGCGCGCAACGCAGCGAGCGTTTCCACGTGAGCGCGCTGCTGAAGGATGGCGCCGAGGTCGGCGATATAGAGCGTGCGGGCGCCGCTGGCCGCGAGCAGCGCGCGGGCGATGGCAAGCGGCTCGCTGCCGGCGGCCAGCGACGAACGTATCGGCAGATAAGCGGCCCGTTCGCCGCGCACGGCGCGCACGACGTGGCCGTCGAGCAGATCGAGAACCGGTATCACCTGCATAGGGGCGCATCCTTTGACCAAGATCTTTGTCTTCGAGTATCTCACCGGCGGCGGCATCGACCCCGCGCTGGCCGACGCGGGGAGTCTGGCGGACCTGAGCGCGCTGATCGTCGAAGGCCGTGTGATGCGCGACGCGCTCGTCGCGGATCTGCGCAAGCTCGACGGTATCGACGTGAGCTTTGCGAGTTCGCGCTTCGAAAATGTCGATCCGGCGCTTGCTCATTGTAGGGCCGCGCCCGGCGAATCGATGACGGCCTTTGTCGCGCGCGCGGCTCGCGAGCACGACTATGCGTGGATCGTCGCGCCCGAATGCGACGGCTTGCTGCTGCATCTTTACGACGCGGTCGGCGCGGCGCGCTGGCTCGGTTGCGCGAAGGAGGCGATCCGCGTCGCGTCGAGCAAGAGCGCGACTGCCGCGTGTCTCGCGGCGCACGGCATTGCGACGACGCCGGCCATCGAGCCCGGCGAGGCGGCGGCCTACACGGACAGCAAGTGGGTCGTCAAGCCGGACGACGGCGCGGGCGGCCTCGACACCTTCGTATTCGACGATTTCAGCTACGCGTGTGCCGAATACGACGCGCGCGCGGCGGCCGCGCGCAATCCGGTGCTGCAGGCGTGGGTCGACGGCGAGCCGCTGAGCCTTTCGCTGATCTGCGACGGCGCGCGAGTCGAACTCGTCAGCATCAACCGGCAACGGATCGGTCTGTCCGAAAGCAAAGGGCCGGGGCTGCACGCGAGCATCGTCGAATTCGACGGCGTGACGGTCAATCAGGTCGACAGGGCAAGCGACCAGGGCAAGGCGCTCGGCGAGCTCGCCCAGCGCGTCGCGAAGGCGCTACCGGGGCTGCGCGGCTTCGCCGGAATCGACGTGGTGTGGCATCCGTTGCGCGGGCCGGTCGTCATCGAGGTCAATCCGCGCCTGACGGTCGCGTACGCGGGGCTGTCTGCCGCGCTTGGGCGCAATCTGTCGGCGAGCTTGCTGGCGGCGCACGGCGTGCGCATTCGGGCGCGCGAGTCCGCGCAAACGCGTGACTCCGGCGAGCCGCCCGCTGCGGCGGCGCGCGCCTTCGAAACTCAGTCCGCTTGCGGAGCACAGCCATGAACGCACCTCGCATGGAATCCATGGGCCGCTCGCCGGTATTCGGCTGGGACGTCGGCGGCGCGCACGTGAAGGTGTCGGTGACCGGCGCGGGCGGCGGCGTCCTCGATGTCGCTCAGTGGGCGTGCCCGTTGTGGCAGGGCCTCGAACATCTCGAACGCACGATCGATCTCGTCTTCGAGCGCTGGCCGGTCGCGAAGACCTACGCGGCGCGCCATGCCGTGACGATGACGGGCGAGATGGTCGACCTGTTCGAGGACCGCGCGCAAGGCGTGCGCGCGATTGCCGCGGCGCTCGCGCAGCGGCTCGGGCCGCGCGTCGCTTTTTATGCGGGCGACGCCGGCTGGTTGACGTCCGAGACCTGCGCCGCCGGCTGGCGCAGCGTCGCCTCGGCGAACTGGCTCGCTACCGCGTGCTGGGTCGCGACGCGCGTGCCGAACGCGCTGCTGGTCGACATCGGCAGCACGACCACCGACATCATTCCGATTGCCGACGGCCGTGTGGTTGCGCGCGCATCGACCGATGCCGGGCGCCTTGCGACCGGCGAGCTCGTCTATCAGGGCGTGGTGCGTACGCCGCTGTGCGGGATCGCGCGGCGCGTCGAATTCGGCGGCGCGGCGGTCAATGTCATGAACGAATGGTTCGCGACCACGGCCGACATCTACCGGCTCACCGGCGAACTCGCGCCGCAATACGACCTGTACCCGAGCGCCGACAATGGCCCGAAGACCGAATTGGCGAGCCGCAGGCGGATTGCGCGGATGATCGGCCGCGACGCGCATGAAACGAGTCCCGCCGAATGGCGCGCGTTTGCGCTGCGCTGGCGCGAACTGCAGTTGCGCGAGATCGGCGCGAACCTGATGCGCGTGACGGCCGCGCATCCCGATCTGGCGGCCGCGCCGCTCGTGGGCGCCGGTTGTGGACGGTTTCTCGTGGCGGCGCTCGCGCGGGAGGAGGCGCGCGGTTACCTTGATTTCGGGGCGCTGGCGGCGGGCTGTTCAGAAGGGCCAGGTGCGGCAGCAGGGGCAGAGAGAGCCGACCGGGACGACTGGGCGGCGACCTGTGCGCCGAGCATCGCGGTGGCGTTGCTTGCAGCGACGCGTCATGTCGAGGCCGGCGAGGGGGCTCATCACGCGGACGCGGCGTTTCGGACGGCGTAAGGAGGCAAGCGCATCAGCGAACACGCAGGGACGCGGACAAGCAAACGAGGTTAATCGCAAACGAGGACAACGATCATGTGGGTGGTCAAGATCGGGGGCAGCCTGAGTCACGAGCCGGCGCTGCGCCAGTGGCTCATGGAGCTGTGCGAGGTGGGGGGCGGGCGCATCGTCATCGTCCCGGGCGGCGGCGATTTCGCAGACAAGGTGCGGCAATACCAGAGCGAATGGTGTTTCGACGATCTCGCCGCACACAACATGTGTCTGCTGGCGATGACCCAGTACGCGCTCCTCATGCAAGGCGTGCTGCCCGAACTCGTGCTTGCGTCGAGCGAGGCAAAGATCCGCCGCGCGCTGCGCGACGGCCATGTCGCCGTGTGGGTGCCGACGGCGTTGATGCGCGACACGCCCGACGCGATGAGCAACTGGGACACGACCTCGGACAGCCTCGCCGCCTGGCTCTCGACCATGCTCAACGCCGAGCGGCTGATCGTGGTGAAGTCGTGTCCGATAGCGGGCAACGAGCGGCTCGACACGCTCGCGGCCGCGGGCGTGGTGGACCGCCGCTTCGTCGATTACGTGAATGAAGCCAACTACGTGGTCGAGCTTTTCAACAAGGACAATGTCGAATTGATGCGCGACCGGCTGTTGAATACGCCGGTGATTTGAAGGGAAGGTGCGCTGGCGGCCGTGAAGTGATGAGGCCGCGGCAGCATGCGTCGCAAAGGAGGGCGGGCGCGCCTGTCGCGGGCAATGCGCGTGCAATGCGCCCGATAAGCACCCGCTAGCCACGCGCGAGGCGCGCGAGAGCGCCTGGAGCGAAGCGCCCGCAATTTCTACACGGGTATTGCACTCCCTGTCGCGACCGAACCCGTCGCGCTGCCCGCAGCACGAACACCGCCCGCGCGGCTATGCAGCGCTTGCGCCCATTGCGCGACGCGCTCGGGATCGAGCCGCGAGCGCCGGCCATCGACGCACAACGCTGTGCGGAACCCCGCCACATCCGGCGCCAGCGCGCGGATCTGCGGAAGCTGCGCCCAGCCGAGCGAGCCCGCGAGGCCGCCCATCGCGCCGCGCACTCGCGCGAGCCGCAGCCAGCGTGCAAGCGAGTCGCCGTCCACGTGATCGAACAGCGTGCTGCCGTCTTTGGCCGAGGTGTCGAACATCAAGCCCGCAAAACCGAGCGACACCGCATGCTCGACCAGTTCGCCGTCCATGCCGCCGTCGCATAGCAGTACGGGGACGACGGTTGCCGGCAGAGTTGCCAGTTGTTCGAGGCAACGGCGTGCGGCCGGGCCGGGCGTCACGCCCACTTTCACGTAATCGACGCCGGTGTCGCTCACATCGATCACGCGTGCGGCGATGTCATCGAGCGCTTCGGGCGGAAGGTCGCCGATCGTCGCGCTGATCGGCTTGACCGGATAGCGGGCGCGAAGCTCGCGGACAATGCGCGCGATGTCACCGGGTGACACGCCGCCGAGCGCGCCCGTGTTCGGCTCCTTCAGGTCGATCAGGTCCGCGCCGGCGCGGGCGGCGTCCAACGCTTCGTCGTGCGAGCGCACGCTCGCCAGCAATGCCGTCATCGGTGTTCTCCGAAAAGAGGGGAAAAAACGGGGAAAAGCAGGGCAATGAGGAATTTCGCGGCAGACCTGAACAGCAGACCGGGCGCCGAACCTGGCCGCCAAACGAGCAGCCAAACGACCAGCCAACTAAGCAGCCAACTAAGCAGCCAACTAAGCAGCCCGCCCGCCGGGCGCCGCAGACCGCTCGCGGTGCCGCGCGATAGCCGACGTGAGCCAGCCCCACGCGGTGCGTTCGGCCTCGCCGGCGGTCTTGTCGATCGCGATCTGCAGATAGGCCATCTCGCGGTCCACCTTGTCCGCGGGCAGCATGAAAAGCCGGCTCACGAGAATCGCGCCTTCGACGACGGCTGCCTGCGCGCGATTGAACCCGGTGAACGGCGCATGCGTTTCGCGGTGCACGCATTTCATGCGCAGCACGGGGCGCTCGCTATCGTCGCGCAATTCGTGCAGTTCGAGCTCGGCATGCGCGAGCGATTCGACGAGCCTCACGCTCGCGACGCGGCTCGCGGCGAGCGTCGGCCAGTCGGTTGCGCAATGCGTGACGCAACCCGCGAACACGCGGACATCGGTCGTGAAATTAAGCACCGCCGCACGCGTGGCGACAATGTTGTCGAGCGTGACGGACGGGCGAAAAGGCGACAGGATGACAAACTCGCCCTCGTAGCGGGCTCCCATCGGCGCGACATGAGGACGGCCATCGCACGCTGCAGTAGTGACGATCGTTTCGTGGATCATGGATGGGAACGCGTGTCGTGGCAGCGCTTCGGGCCGCCCGTGTTGCTGACGATTACCAATCGGTCCGCAGAGGGGCCGCATCACGCGGCCCATGCGGGCTTAACGCGTAGCGATATACATCGTGATTTCGAAACCAAAACGCATATCGGTGTAGCTCGGAGTCGTCCATTGCATAGATGCTTCCTCCATCGGTTGAATCAGCGTCATGCCGTCGGCCCGGCCCGATGCCGGACTTCATGGGCATGGTGGACTACGCAAGCTTCGTGCCGGACCTGCGACGGCACTGCTCGCAGTCGATGCGCCGCCGCGCGAAGAATCCGGCGGCATTTCATGCGGCGCACTGTTCCGATAATGCAGCAAAGTGTGCCACCCCGCGCGAAAGACCCTGGTGCGGGTGTCACTTAGGACTGGTTCGCGGGCCGGCCGTTCGCGGGCGTCGAGCAACAGGCGTGTCGCTGTACCTGCCAAAACCCCGCCCCGCGATATGCGATGAATAACGGATCGATTAAGTCTGCCAAATAAAATCGTGAATTCCCGTTCATGGCCGCCTTGCCTACAGTGCACACAAGCGCTTCGTGTTTCCGGCAGCGCGCCTGACCACCATCGAGGATACGTCATGAACGATTTCAGCCAACCGGCGATCGAGTCCCTCCACAAGCCGCGCAATGCAGGCGATCCCCGCGAGCGCTATGCCGCAGGTGTCATGAAGTACCGCGAGATGGGCTACTGGCAACCGGATTACACGCCGAAAGACACGGACGTGATCGCACTTTTTCGCATCACGCCGCAGCCGGGCGTGGAGCCCGAGGAAGCGGCCGCGGCGGTGGCCGGCGAATCGTCGACGGCCACCTGGACCGTGGTGTGGACCGACCGGCTGACCGCGTGCGACATGTATCGCGCCAAAGCGTATCGCGTCGATCCGGTGCCTGCGTCCAACGCGGGCGAGCCGCAGTACTTCGCGTACATCGCGTATGAACTGGATCTGTTCGAGGAAGGCTCGGTCGCGAACCTGACCGCATCGATCATCGGCAATGTGTTCGGCTTCAAACCGCTGAAAGCGCTGCGTCTCGAAGACATGCGCATACCTGTTGCTTATCTGAAGACCTTTCAGGGACCGCCGACAGGCATCGTCGTGGAACGCGAGCGGCTCGACAAGTATGGGCGGCCGCTACTCGGTGCAACGGTGAAGCCGAAGCTGGGCCTGTCGGGCAAGAACTATGGCCGCGTCGTATACGAAGGCTTGCGCGGCGGCCTCGATTTTCTGAAGGACGACGAAAACATCAACTCGCAGGCGTTCATGCACTGGCGCGACCGCTTCCTCTTTTCGATGGAAGCGGTGAACCGCGCGCAAGCCGAAACCGGCGAAGTGAAAGGGCACTACCTGAACGTAACCGCCGGCACGATGGAAGACATGTATGAGCGCGCGGAATTCGCAAAGGAACTGGGTTCATGCATCGTGATGATCGACCTCGTGATCGGCTGGACCGCGATTCAGTCGATGGGACGCTGGGCGCGCAGGAACGACATGATTCTCCACCTGCATCGCGCGGGACACAGCACCTACACGCGCCAGCGCAATCACGGCATTTCGTTTCGTGTAATCGCGAAGTGGCTCCGTATGGCGGGCGTGGATCACGCGCATGCGGGCACGGCAGTCGGCAAACTGGAAGGCGATCCGCTGACGGTGCAGGGCTTCTATAACGTGTGCCGCGAGGCGCGCAACGAAGTGGACCTGTCGCGCGGCCTTTTCTTCGATCAGCCGTGGGCCGGTTTGCGCAAGGTGATGCCGGTGGCCTCCGGCGGCATTCACGCGGGACAGATGCATCAACTGCTTGAACTGTTCGGCGACGACGCGATTCTGCAGTTCGGCGGCGGCACCATTGGTCATCCCGGCGGCATTCAGGCGGGCGCCGTGGCGAATCGCGTCGCGCTCGAAGCGATGGTGAAGGCGCGCAACGAGGGGCGCGACATCCGCCACGAAGGGCCCGACATCCTGGAAGCCGCGGCGCGCTGGTGCGGGCCGCTCAAGCAGGCGCTCGACACATGGCGCGACGTGACTTTCAACTACGCGTCGACTGATTCGCCGGATTTCGCGGCGACGCCGACCGCGGCTTAAATGATTCCAATGACTTTAGCTGCTCCAATCACTTAACGCGGCGTCGAAAGTTTCAACGTGCAGGTCTGCAGCAGTGGCGACCCACTGCGCGTGAGACCGTGTGCGCCGTTGAACATGGCAGTCAATCAATCGCGAGGTACGTCATGCGTATTACACAGGGTACGTTTTCCTTCCTGCCTGAATTGACCGACGAGGAAATCAGTCTGCAGATCGACTATGCGTTGAGCCAGGGCTGGGCCTGTTCCGTCGAATTCACCGACGACCCGCACCCGCGCAATACCTATTGGGAAATGTGGGGCCTGCCGATGTTCGACCTGCACGACGCAGCAGGCGTGCTGCAGGAAGTGAAAGCCTGCCGCGCGGCTCGGCCCGATCACTACATCAAGATCAATGCGTTCGACTCGGTGCGCGGCTTCGAGACGATGCGCCTGTCGTTCATCGTGAATCGCCCACGCGACGAGCCGGGCTTCCGCCTAACACGCGAGGATGGGCCTGGGCGCGTGCAACGTTACGGGCTGGCGGGTTACGCGAGCGAGCGGCCCGCCGGCCAACGCTACGGTACGGAGCGCTGAGCCATGAATCTCGCGCTGCCGCCGAATATCGATCTCGCCGCGCTGTATCGCGACTCGGGCATCGGCGAGGTGCTCGCGGAACTGGACCGCGATCTCGTCGGGCTCGCGCCGGTCAAGACCCGCATTCGCGAAATCGCCGCGCATCTGCTCGTCGAGCGTGCGCGCGAATCGCTCGGTCTTGCGAGCGGCGCGCCCACGCTGCATATGTGTTTCTCCGGCAATCCGGGCACCGGCAAGACGACGGTCGCACTGCGCATGGCCGAGGTGCTGCACCGGCTCGGCTACATTCGCCGCAATCATCTTGTCTCGGTGACGCGCGACGATCTGGTCGGCCAGTACATCGGCCACACCGCGCCGAAAACGCGCGATGTGCTCAAGCGCGCGATGGGCGGCGTGCTGTTCATCGACGAAGCGTATTACCTGTACCGTCCCGAGAATGAACGCGACTATGGTCAGGAGGCCATAGAAATCCTGCTGCAGACCATGGAAAACCAGCGCGACGACCTGGTCGTGATTCTGGCCGGTTACGCGTCGCGCATGGAAGTGTTCTTCGAGAGCAACCCGGGATTTCGCTCGCGCATTGCGCATCACATTACGTTTCCCGATTACGGCCACGCGCAATTGATCGAGATTGCCGAGCGCATGCTCGCGGCGATGCACTACCGCTTCGACGACGACTCGCGGCGTGCTTTCGCGGACTACCTCGCGTTGCGCACGCGTCAGCCGAATTTTGCCAATGCGCGCTCTGTGCGCAATGCGCTCGACCGCTCGCGGCTGCGCCAGGCCAACCGTCTTTTCGCGAAGGCGATGGAAGGCGGCGCGCCGATCGATGCGGCCGCCTTGACGCTGATCGCCGCCGGGGACATTCGCGCGAGCCGCGTATTTGCCGAGCCGCTTGCGCGAGCTGACGCGACCGGTGCATTGGACGATGCCGCAAGCGCTGACGCGTCAAACGCCGACGCGCCCGGCGCACGGCACGCCGCCGCGGCGCCGCCAGGCTGAAACAGAACAACCTCAGGAGATCGCCATGCAAGACGGACGCACGACCCTTTCGAAGTTTCTGATCGACACGCTCGACCGCCAGCCTTGCACGGCGGGAATCGTGCAAAACGCGGGGCTCTCCGCGTTGCTGATCGACGTGGCCGCGGCCATCAAGTCGATTTCGGCGATGCTCACCAAGGGCGCGTTGGGCGGCCATTACGGCTCGGCGCAGAGCATCAACACGCACGGCGAGGAGCAGAAGAAGCTCGACATTGCGACCAACGAAGTCTTCGTGCAGCACTGCGAGTGGGACGGTCTGCTCGCGGCGATGGTCTCCGAGGAAATGGAGCGCGTCTACACGATTCCGCCAGGCTACCCGCGCGGCGACTATCTGCTCGCCTTCGATCCGCTCGACGGTTCGTCGAACATCGACATCAACGGTGTGGTGGGCTCGATCTTCTCGGTGCTGCGCCATATCGACGATGATTCCGCTGCCAGGCGCGAACCGGTCAGCGAGTCGTCGTTCTTGAGGCCGGGCCGCGAGCAGGTCGCGGCCGGCTATGCGATTTATGGTCCGTCGACCATGCTCGTGCTGTCGGTCGGCAGCGGCACGCATGGCTTCACGCTTGAGCGCGACATCGGCAATTTCGTGCTGACGCATTCGAATATCCGCATTCCCGCGGATACGGCCGAGTTTGCGATCAACGCGTCGAACGAACGCTTCTGGGAGCCGCCGGTGCGGCGCTACGTGCAGGAATGCAAGGACGGGCGCACCGGCTGCCGTGCCGAGGACTTCAACATGCGCTGGATCGCCTCGATGGTCGCCGAGGTGCATCGCATCCTGATGCGCGGCGGCGTGTTCATGTATCCGCGCGACTCGAAGACGCCCGGCATGGAAGGGCGCCTGAGGCTGCTGTATGAGGCGAACCCGATGAGCTTTCTCGTCGAGCAGGCGGGCGGTCTGTCCATTACGGGCCGCGAGCGCATTCTCGACGTCGTGCCGCATACGCTGCATGGCCGAGTGCCGGTGATTCTCGGCTCACGCAACGAAGTCGAGCGCATTGGCCGTTATCACGGCGAATACGATCGAGGCGAGGATCAGCCCTTCACGTCGCCGCTCTTTGGCCGGCGCTCGCTTTTTCTGCCGGGTTTCACTGCCTGATTGCGCGCAGCCGGGGCGCACGGCATGGAGATTCGCGAAGCGCGGCCGAACCGAACACTACTATCCGGAGACAAGCGCATGTCAGTCAAACACCCGATCATCGCGGTGACCGGTTCGAGCGGCGCCGGCACCACGACCGTGATGAAAAGTTTTACCCATATTTTCAGGCGCGAAAAGATCAACGCGCAGATTGTGGAAGGCGACGCGTTTCATCGCTACGACCGTCACGGCATGCGCGAAGCCATGAAACAGCACGAGCGCGACGGCGTGCCGAACTTCAGCCACTTCGGGCCGCAAGCTAATCTGCTCGAAGAACTGGAGGCACTCTTTGCAAGCTATGGAGAAAGCGGAACCGGCAAGTTTCGGCACTATGTGCACGATGAAATGGAAACGCGCCTTTACCAGCAGGACGCCGGCACGTTCACCCCGTGGGAGGACGTGCAGCCCGGCACCGACCTGATGTTCTACGAAGGGCTGCATGGCGCGGCGGTGACCGACACCGTCGATATTGCGCGGCATGCGGATCTGCTGATCGGCGTGGTGCCGATCATCAACCTGGAGTGGATCCAGAAGCTGCATCGCGATCAGACCATGCGCGGCTATTCGCACGAAGCGGTGGTCGATACCATCCTGCGGCGCATGCCCGACTACGTGAACTACATCTGTCCGCAATTTTCGCGCACGCATGTGAATTTCCAGCGCGTGCCGACGGTGGACACGTCAAATCCGTTCATTGCGCGCGAGATTCCGCAGCCGGACGAGAGCTTTGTCGTGATCCGCTTCGCACGGCCGAAGGGCATCGACTTTCAGTATCTGCTGACCATGCTGCACGACTCCTTCATGTCGCGCCCGAATGTGATCGTGGTACCTGGCGGCAAGATGGGCCTCGCCATGCAACTGATCTTCACGCCGATGATTCTGCAACTGATCGACCGGCGCTCGCGAGCGTAAGGAGCGCGGCTCTACGTGAAAGAACTGCTTCAGTTTCCGAAGGAGAGATTCGATGAGCGCCGTTGCACAATCGCTTGCCTTACCGCCAACCCGCCTGATGGCCGACGCGCTGCGCATGCTCGCCATCGACGCCGTCGAAGCGGCGAAGTCGGGCCACCCCGGCATGCCGCTCGGCATGGCGGAGATCGCCGTCGCGCTGTGGGACCGGCATCTCAAGCATAATCCGCGCAATCCCGCATGGCCCGATCGCGACCGCTTCGTGCTGTCGAACGGACACGGCTCGATGCTGCTGTACGGGCTGCTGCATCTCACCGGCTACGATCTGCCGATTGACGAGTTGAAACGCTTTCGTCAATTGCACAGCAAAACGCCGGGACATCCCGAGGTGGGCGTGACACCCGGCGTGGAGACGACGACCGGCCCGCTCGGCCAGGGGCTCGCCAACGCGGTCGGCATGGCGCTCGCGGAGGCGCTGCTCGCGCGCGAGTTCAACCGGCCCGGGCATACGATTGTCGATCACCGCACGTATGTGTTCGCGGGCGACGGCTGTCTGATGGAAGGCATTTCGCATGAGGCTGCGTCGCTCGCGGGCACGTTGAAGCTCGACAAGCTGACGGTGCTGTATGACGACAACGGCATTTCCATCGACGGCCATGTCGCGCAGTGGTTCAACGACGACACGCCCGCGCGTTTCGCCGCCTATGGCTGGCATGTGGTGCGCGACGTGGACGGCCATGACGCCGACGCCGTCGACCGTGCGCTGCAGGAGGCGCACGCGGCCGAGCGGCCCGCGCTGATCTGCTGCCGCACGGTGATCGGTCAAGGTTCGCCCGGCAAAGCCGGTACCCACGACGTGCACGGCGCACCGCTCGGCGCGGATGAGGTCGCGAATACGCGGCGCGCGCTCGGCTGGAGCTATCCGCCGTTCGCCGTTCCCGAGGAAGTGCGCTCGCAGTGGGATGCGAGTGCGCGCGGCGAGGCGGCCGAAGCCGACTGGCGGCGCCGTTTCGAAGCGTATCGCGAGCACTATCCGCTCGAAGCCGCCGAATTCGAGCGCAGGACACAGGGTGCGCTGCCCGCGCATTGGCGGGATACGGTTCGCGCCATGCTGCGCGATGCCGACAGCGCGGCGCAATCCATCGCGACACGCAAGGCGTCCCAGCAGGCCATTGCTTTGCTTGCGCGCGCGCTGCCGGAACTGCTCGGCGGATCCGCGGATCTGACAGGCTCGAACCTGACCGACTGGCAGGCGGCGGTCGACGTTCACGCCAACGCGATGGGCCTGCAATGGGGTAACTATCTGCACTACGGGGTGCGCGAGTTCGGCATGAGCGCGGTGATCAACGGCATCGCGCTGCATCGCGGGCATATTGCATTCGGCGGCACGTTCCTGACCTTTTCCGACTACTCGCGCAACGCGCTGCGCATGGCCGCGTTGATGAAGACACGCTCGATCTTCGTGTTCACGCACGATTCGATCGGGCTTGGCGAAGACGGGCCGACGCATCAGTCGGTGGAGCACGCCGCGAGCTTGCGGCTGATTCCCGGGCTCGACGTCTGGCGTCCCTGCGATACCGTGGAAACCGCGCGCGCATGGGCAAGCGCGATCGAGCGCGAGGGGCCGTCATGTCTGCTGTTGAGCCGCCAGAACCTGCCGTTCGTCACGCGCGACGGCGCGCGGATCGACGCAATAGAGCGAGGCGGCTATGTGTTGCGGGATTGGCCGGATGCATCCCACGCTGCGGGCCGCGAGCCACCGGCGCGCGTCGTGCTGATTGCTACGGGCTCCGAAGTATCGCTGGCTCTCGACGCAAGGGCGCTGCTCGCCGAAGCAGGCATCGCGGCGCGCGTCGTTTCCATGCCGTCCACAAGCGTATTCGACCGCCAGCCGGACAACTGGCGCGATACGGTGCTGCCGCCGGGTGTGCCGCGCGTGGCCGTGGAAGCCGGCGTGCGCGCGTTCTGGCGGCAGTACGTGGGTCTGGAAGGCGGCGTGGTGGGTATCGACACATTCGGCGAGTCGGCGCCCGCTGCCGCGCTGTTCGAACATTTCGCGCTGACGGCGCGGGCCGTGGCGGACGAAGCGTGTCGCGTCGTGCGGCGCCCCGCATAAGCGGCACCACAGCATTTCAACTGTCCTTGGGGAGTTTGCAATGGCCTTCATCGCACTGCGTCAGCTTCTGGATCACGCGGCCGAACACGGCTACGGCGTGCCCGCGTTCAACGTCAACAATATGGAGCAGATCCACGCGATCATGCAGGCCGCGGAGGAAACCGCGAGCCCTGTGATCCTGCAGGCGTCCGCGGGGGCGCGCAAATATGCGGGCGAGCCTTATCTGCGCCACCTCGTGCTGGCCGCGCTCGAGGCGCATCCCGACATTCCGCTCGTCTTGCATCAGGATCACGGCGCGAGTCCGGCCGTGTGTCAGCAGGCAATCCGCTCCGGCTTTACCTCCGTGATGATGGACGGCTCGTTGCTGCCCGATCAGAAAACGCCCGCCACGTATGACTACAACGTCGACGTGAGCCGGCGCGTCGTGGAAGCGGCGCACGCGGTCGGGGTGTCGGTTGAAGGGGAGTTGGGCTGTTTGGGTTCGCTCGAAACGGGCAAGGCCGGCGAGGAGGACGGCGTCGGTGCACAAGGACAGCTTGCGCGCGACGATCTGCTGACCGATCCTGAGGAGGCCCACGTTTTCGTCGAAGCAACCGGTGTCGATGCGCTCGCTATTGCGATCGGCACGTCGCATGGCGCCTATAAGTTCAGCCGCCAGCCTACCGGCGACATTCTCGCGATCGACCGCATCGTCGACATTCATGAGCGGATTCCGAATACGCACCTCGTGATGCACGGTTCTTCTTCGGTGCCGCAGGAATGGCTCGCGGTGATCCGCGAATACGGCGGCGACATTCCGGCGACCTATGGCGTGCCCGTCGAGGAAATTCAGCGCGGCATTGCGCACGGTGTGCGCAAGGTCAACATCGACACCGACATCCGGCTCGCGATGAGCGGCGCCATGCGCAAGTCGATGGCGAATGCGCGCGCCGAGTTCGATCCGCGCGCCGCGTTGAAGGCAGCCACGGCCGCGGCGCGCAGCGTGTGCGTGGAGCGCTTCGAGGCGTTCGGGTGCGCGGGGCAGGCGCCGCGCATCAGGCCGCTGCCGCTTGAGGCGATGGCGCGCCGCTATCACTGACCGCGAGGAGGACGTCATGCGGCGAAGCGGCTGCCGCAAGCGCAGTGATTGCGCGCGGCGGCTTCACACAGAGTGTAAAGCCACCGGAATTTCAGCGTTTTTTCAGCGTCTCGCCGGGCGCATACCATGCCGACAGGTCCTGTTCCGGCCGCTCGAGTGCGCAACCCCAGTCGAGCGGCTGGTCCTGGTCGAAGCGCTTGCCGAGGCGCCATGCAATCTCGGCGCGCGCCAACTGCACGCCCATGTAGAACGCGTGGCCGCCGTCGGCTTCGAGATGCAGGTCCGGATAAAGCGCGAACGGATCGGCAGACTTGAGGTGGCCGTCGCGGTTATAGACGTGAATGCCGTCGTGGCTGACCTGAACGCGGAAGTTAGGATCACGAACGTCGCGTGCGAATTCGTTGATCTCCTCCGGGCTATAGGGAAATGGGCGCTTCGCATGAACGGTTGCGAGGTCACTGTTGATGCCCTTAGGCAACACCTGCGCCTCGCGCGCGGCGTGCATCACACGGCGCGCGACATCGGCCTCGCGAACCGCACGCCGCGCGTGCAGGCTCACCGAGGTCGTCAATACGGCACTCACGCGAAGTTCCGCTGCCATGCCGAGCAGTACCGCGTTGATGCCGCTCGTGTCCGCCTCGGTCAGTTCGGTCACGTTGCCGATGCCCATCATGATGGCCACATCCGGATAGCGCTCGCGCAGCCGCACATAGCGTGCAATCGACGTCGCGAGGCCGAACGGAATCGGGTCGAGAATCGGGTCCGCGAGAAACGCGCGGCCTCGCGCGGTGAGAAGGTCGATGGCCGCGTCGAGCGACGCGGGGTCGCGCGGATCGCGTGCGACGAGAATCGGAGTGGACGGCACTTCGTCGGCGATCCACAGCGTGTCGAGATTCAGGCTCATCAGATAGTCCGCGCCTGCGCGGCCGCCGCGCAGCAGCTCGTCGGTGCGCATGGAATCGACGCTGACCCGATGGCCTTCGGCCTTCAGGCGCCGCACGGCATCTTCAAGGTGTGGAAACGGCGTTTCGGGCAGGCAGCCGATGTCGATCACGTCCGCGCCTTGCGACGCATAATCGCGGGCCCGCGCGGCGATGCCGTCGAGATTAAGGCGCGGCGCATCGACGATCTCCGCAAAAATGTCCGTCTCATAGCGCGACAGGTCGACGGGTTTCGCCTCGCGGCCGAAGAACTGCGGCAGGTCTTTCACTTCTTCCGGTCCGCGTTCGAACGGCACGCCGTAATGTTCGCTGAGCGCCGCCAGATCGCCGCGACAGCGCCCCGGCACGATCACGCGCTGCGCCGCGAGCGGCGCCGCCACGCGGCGTCGGATCATGTCCGCGGTCATGAGCGCGGCAACCTGCAGGCCGATTTCGCGGATCTCCCAGCTGAAGGGCGTGGGCGCCATGCCGTCGAGCACGCGCATGAGGCTCTTCTCGGCGAGCCGGCCTGTCAGGAAGACGATGTGGTCCATGTCAGTACGCGCCGGGCCGCACCAAGCGTACTGACGCCCCCTCGGGGGGCCGCGACCGCAGGGAGCATGGGGGTAGTTTCATGTCAGTACGCGCCGGGCCGCCCCAAGCGTACTGACGCCCCCTCGGGGGGCCGCGATCGCAGGGAGCATGGGGGTGGTTTCATATCAGTACGCGCCGGGCCGCCCCAAGGCGTGCGTGGATTTCATGCGATATCAAGCACCGCGAGCCGTTGCTCGAGCGCCGCCTTCAATTCATCCAGCGAGCGCACGACCGTCGTGTACTCGAAGCGCGACAGGCGCTCCACGTTGTCGAGCTCGATAGCCCGCGGCCGCAGCTCGACCCATTCGTTAGGGCTTTGGGTCACGACGGTCGGTTCGGTGTCGCATGCAAAGACAATGCCCGGAATGCACTGCTTGCCCGCTTGCGCGTACATGTTGGTGGGCAGCGTGTCGGAGATGCCGAACGCGCACTTCGCCACCGTGTTGCTGGTGGCCGGCGCAATGATGACCGTGTGATACATGCCGTGATACAGCATGCCCACCGGCACGCCGCTCGCGCTCTTGTCGCGGAACACGTTGAAGCGCTCGCGCAGGCGCGGCAGCTTCCAACCGTATAGCGGCAGCACTTCTTCGGCGGCGGCGGAAAGAAACAGGTCCGTGCGCGGCAGCGCGAGCGCGAGTTCGATTGACTCATCGAGCAAATGCCCGGAGCCGGTCACGCACCACGCGAAGCGCGCATCGGGCTTGAAGTCCGCAAGATTGCGAGCGGGCGCCTCGGTCATGCGTGATGCGCGTGAGAGGAAATGTCGCCCGGCGATGGGCTGCCGGCCGCAGAATCGGCCGCCGCCGCGTCGGACGCCATGTCGTCAGCCGCCTCGTCGGCTTCGGTCCCGTCGCCGCCCGAGCCGTCGTGCGACAGACGGATATGCAGCCGCCGCATCTTCCGGTAGAGCGTGTTGCGGCTGATGCCGAGCGCCTTCGCCACGTTGCTCACGTTCCAGCGATTTTCCTCCAGCAACGCAAGCACGGTCTCGCGTTCATTCAGCTGGATCGCATTGAGCGCGGAAAGATCAGCGTCGTCGTCGGCATGCGGGACAGGCTGCGCCGCCGCCGGCGACGCGGCAACCGGCGCTCCCTGCGGCGCGCGCTGCGTGACCTCGGCCGGCAGATCTTCGCAACGGATAGGTTGCCCGTCGCACAGCGCAATCGCCATCTGCAACACGTGCCGCAACTGACGGATATTGCCGGGCCATGCATAGCTCAGCAACGCTTGCTCGGCTTCCCGCGTCAACTCGGGCGGATCGCCGTCGGTCTCGGCTTCGAGCAGATGATGAATCAGCGGAAGCTTGTCGACGCGCTCCGCAAGCGGCGGCAGATTGAGTTCGACGCCCTTCAGCCGGTAATACAGATCCTCGCGGAATAGCCCGCTGTGCACGAGTTCGAGCAGGTTGCGGTGACTCGCGCTGATCAGCTGGAAATTGACCTTGACGGTCGTCTCCGCACCGAGCGGCGTGACCTCGTGTTCTTCGATCACGCGCAGCAGCCGCGCCTGCAGCGCGAGCGGCATGTCGCCGATTTCGTCGAGAAACAGCGTGCCGCCGTTGGCCTGCACGATCTTGCCGCGCCGTCCCTCGCGCTGCGCGCCGGTGAACGCGCCGGCCCGATAGCCGAACAGCTCGCTCTCGATCAGATTCTCCGGCAGCGACGCGCAATTCACCGGCACGAACGGCCCCGACGAAAGCGGACTGATGCTGTGCAGCGCCTGCGCAAACACTTCCTTGCCGGTTCCGGTCTGTCCTCGCAGGATGATCGGAATCTTGCGCTGCACCACGCGCGCGCCGAGCTGAATCTGCGAGGCCATGCGCGGGTCGCCGAATTCCAGATGCGCGATCTCGTCGAGCCGCGCCGGGGGCGACCGCCTGTCGGTCTTCTCGGGCGCGCCCGCCCGCGGCACGGGCGCCGCGACCGCCACGCGCGCGCCGCGCGCGGCGGCATTTTGCGCGGTTTGCGCGATCAGGAAGAAGCGGTTGGTCGCGTTCGCGCTGTACACCGTAATCGGGTGGAACGAGCCGCGAATGCTGCGCGCGATCATATCCTCGAGCGACGCGTTGAACGCCTCCTCGATGCGCCGTCCGCGCAATTCGTTCAGCGACCGGAAGCCGAGCTGGAACAGCGCGCTGCGGTTCGCGGCGAGCACGGTGCTGTCGTCCGCGACCGCAAGCTTGCCGCCGTGCAGCGTGCCGACGAATTCCGGGCGGCTGTGAAAGTGGATCATGTTCGCGTGCCGGTAGCGCGCGTCGATGAGCCGGTTCTCGATCATCTGCCGCGACATGCCGACGAGCACGAGCGAATGTTGCTGCAACAGCTTCGAGCGGCTCGTCACGTCGAGCACGCCGGCAATCTCGCCGCTGTCGTCGAAAATCGGCGCGGCGGAGCAGGTGAGCGACGTATAGCGCGGATAGAAGTGCTCATGCTGGCATACGGCAATGCAGTCGCGTTCGGCGAGGCAGGTGCCCATGCCGTTCGTGCCGGCTTCGCGCTCGCTCCACAGGGCGCCGACGCGAAAGCCGTCGGCGGCGACGGCCTCGGCAAACGGCACTGAAGAAACCTGATGCACGATCACGCCGCCCGAGTCGACCAGTACCACCGCGAGTTCGGGGTCGGCGAGCTGTTGATAGAGCGTGGTCATTTCCAGCTTCGAACACGCAATCAGATCGCCCATTGCGTCGCGGCGCGCGTTTAGTTCGTACTCCGTCAGGATGGGCGGCGTGACAAAGCGGGAAGGATCGAGCTGGAATTCATTGACACAGCGCGCCCACGACTGAGCGACGGGCTCGCTTGTCGGCCGCGTCGCCAGTTGATTGTTGACGACGTTGAGGATTTCACGGACGTGCATGGAGCTGTCAGCGAGCAACGACATGGGGTTCGTCTCCGTTGCGGCGCATTCATGCGCGAAGTGCGTGGCCTTGCGTCGTGTTGCCCTCGCGTGGCTTGCCTTGCGCGTCTACGCGTGCCGCTTATCGATAATGTCATCCCCTCGCGCCGCGGCTTCTGGGTCCGTATGCGCACTGAGTAATCCGCCTGCTACGAGTACTGCCTGGGTCTGTTGTCAGGCGTCGGCTTAAAACTCTACGCCCGATGTCGTTCGTGTTCAATACGAAGTCGCATCAATAGTACAAGGTGTGCCCGCTTTTTGCTTTGATGGAACCCACGCTGTGCCGCACCCGCTGCCCCACGACTTGCGTTTACCCGGGTTGCGTCTTTTAACTTGTTGCCGCTATGCGGCGGAGTACACCATGGACCGTATCGACACCATTCGCCTCGCCAGCTTTTCTGTTGCCGCCGAGGCGCCCGCGCCCCGCGCAGCGCCGTGGGGCGCGCCTTCCGAGGCGCCGTCGGCGTCGGCGGGCCGCATGGACATTGTGTTCATCGAAAACTTCGTCGGTCAGACGATTATAGGGATCGACAGCAGCGAGCTGCACGTGCCGCAGCCGGTGCGGATGAATCTCGCGATCGGCGTCCCCGCGATCCGTGCGTGCGCAACCGATCGTATCGAGGACACCATCAACTATGCAGCGGTGCGCGGCGCGCTGCACGCGCTCCTCGCGTCGCACGGCGTGCGCCTGCTCGAGGCGCTGGCCGAGGCGGTGGCGCGGCTCCTGATCAACGACTTCGGCGCGCACTGGGTACGCGTGGCGCTCGCCAAGCCGGCCAAGTTCGACGACGTCGCGGCCGTGGGCGTGCAGATCGAGCGGCAGCGCAGCGACATGCCGAAAGCTGCGGATGCGCAGAATGGTCTCGCGAATTATGCGTCGCTGGGCGAGGGGTTGATTCCGAGCTGAGCGCGCGCTGAACCGCACCCGCTATTTCGCCGCGGCTGTCTTGTCGCTGCCGAGCCCGCAACTGCGGTAAGCGTCGGCTTGCAAGGTGCGGAATTTCTTCGTCTGCGCCTTCGCGTGGTCGACTCTGAACTCGGCGCCGCCTTCGCCGCCGAGCGTCGCATATCGGGAAAAGGTGGACTGGTCGACGAATTCGTCGTAGGGCAGTGCCGTCGCCATCTTGTCGATCACGCACGAACATTTGTAGACGTTCGCGAAATCGTGCCCGTTCTCGTCCATGCAGGTGAGCACGTATTCGACGCGGCCCGTGGTCGGGTAGTTGTAGCCTCCCGCCGGGGACGCGGCTTCGGGCGCATCGCCGGCCGCGAAGGCGAGCGGCGTGGCTAGCGCGAGGCAGGCAGAGGCCGCGAGCGCGCGACATCGTAGGGTCATCTCATCCCTCTTGAGAGCAATGGCACCACTGCGCAGTGCAAAGGCCCGCGCGGCGCGCCAGCGCTTCCGCTTTGCGCGCACGCGGGCCGCGAGCCGTCAGTTCGGTGCAAACGGGTGGGCGACGCTGCTCTTCTTCGACACGACCTCGGCAGCCGTCGGTTCGCCTCTCACCGCGCGCTGAATCGCTTCGCGCGTGGCCTTGTAGTTGTACTCCTGAATCTTCTTGTCGTCCTCCGCCTGCCAGTGAATGAAGACGCCGACGCACAGGAAGAGGTCGTCGGCCTCGTCCGCGGGAATTGTGCCGTCCTCGACGCTGTCCGCGACGGCGAGCGCGACCGCGTGCTGCGCCGGGCCGAACATCTGCACGGCCTGCTTCGCGCCCTTGATGGTCACCTTGTTGAAGAGAATCGTGTTCGGCTTCGCGAGCAGGTTCGGCGCGACCACCGCGAGCAGCGATGTGAAGCCATCCTTATTGTTGGTGAGCGCATTGCAGAATGCGGTTTCCGCAGCGGAACCTCGCGGTCCCATCAGCAAGTCGATGTGTGCGACCTCGTTGCCGTCGCCGACGAGCGACTCTCCTATCAGGACGCGATTGATCTTGGCCATGCTGTTCCTCCGATGAGTGGAATGGGGACTTGCCGACTGACTGACATGCCGCCTGTGACGCGCCTGGTCCGCGCGCGCCCGGCGGCGGTTGATGCACGATGGCATTCACTAACAGAATCCGTGCCAATGTCCTGCGGTTTCGTGCGGATAGGCGGCGCGTTACGCCTCGGGTGCGCGTTCAGTGGCGCTTGCGTTGCCCGGCTCGTCGAGGCACAACGCGACGAACAGCGTCGCCACGGTCAGGTCCGCGCTCGTGCCGGGATTGATGGCGGCGGCTTTCAGTTCGGCATCCCACACATCGAGCGGCGCGCGCGCCGCGGCCGGACCCGTTTCGCGTAGCGCGCTGCGCCAGTGCGCGTGCTGCGCGCGTGCCGCAAGCGTGACACTCTGCGCCACCGCCGCGCCGTACTTACGCAGAATGTGCGAATCGGGCCATGCGGCGAGGAAGGTGAGGAACACGTTGAGGGCGGCGGCTTGCGTGGTGGCTAGTGCGGCGTCTGGCGTTGTGGCTCGCGCGGTGTCCGGCGTGTTGTTTGACGCGGCGGCCGGAGCGGTGACCCGAGCCGCGACCCGACCGGCGACGAACGCAGTCGCTGCCGCAGCACTCGGCGCAGCCGTGCCCGGTTGGCCGGCAGTAAGTTCCCGCAGCGCGGCGAGGCCGGTTTCGAAGATGTCGCGAAACCCTCCCGCATATTGACGCGCGATGCTGTCGCGCCCAGCGGCGAGCACCATCGCGTTGCGCAGGCCGACGGTCGGCGCATCGTGCACGGATTGCTCCGGCGCGTCGCCGAGACCGCCGGGATTGGCGAGCCCGATCGCGCGATACGCGAGGCGCGCGTCCTCGATATCGAGCCGGGCCAGCACGCGTTCGGTCGCCGCCTGCCATGTTTGCGCCGACAGCGGGCGCGCAGCTTCTTCGAGCGCTGCCGCAAGCGGAGCCACGAGCAGCAGGATGCCGAGGTTCGTATTGCAGCCCACAGTGGCGCGCGTGCGCGTCACCGCATCGAGCAGGCGTTGGCCCACTGGCGCGCCGGGCGCGAGCAGCGCATCGGCCGCGGCCTCGGCGCTTGCGATGAACTGCGCCGCGCTCATGCCGTGGCCTTCACTGTCCGCGCTCACGTTGCCGGGCTTCGGCGTGTCGACGTCGAGACGGCAGGCGGTGACGAATGCGGCGCGAATGCGTTGATCGGCGGGGCGGCGGGCGTCGGCTGAAGCGTCCGAATGCGCCGGAGGCACTGAGGCGCCCGGCGACCGCGAGCCGCCGCCCGGCTCAGCCATGGCGGCCACGCAGCGCGACGACGGCCGCCTCGCCGCTTTCACTCGCAGGAGCCGCGAGCGCACCGCGCTGCGCCGGCAGCTTGCGAAACAGCAGGTCGTCGACGAGCGCCGCCGCGACATCGACCGGCGTGACCGATTGCAGGCCGCGCCACGCCGCCACGCCGTTCACTTCGAGCACGAGCGGACGGGCGGGATCGTCCGGATCGGGAATCAGGTCGACGCCGGCGTAGTCGAGGCCGAGCGCCTCGGTGGCGCGCACGGCGGTGAGCGCGAGCGGCGCGTCCAGTTCCGCCGCCTCGCAGGTCGCGCCTTGCGCGAAGTTATGAATCCACCCCTTGCCGCCGACGCGCCGCATCGCCGCCACCGCGCGTCCGCCAATCACCAGCACGCGCCAGTCGAAGCCCGCGCGGCCTGCGTCGATATAACGCTGCAGATACGCCACCTGGCGATAAGGTTTCAGCGAAGGCAGCGGCGCGAGCAGGACAGGCGCCGCGCGGCGCGCGCCCAGCCGCTTGAGCCCGTGGCCCTGCGAGCCGAACAGCGGTTTGAGCACGACCTGGCGTCCGGCCGCGGCCTCGCGCATCAGCACGCGTTGCGCGACCGCCGCCGATTCGCCCGCCCACGTCGCGGGCGTCGGCACGCCGTGGCGGTGCAGCAAAAAGCTCGTCATCGATTTGTCGACGCTGCGCTCGATCGCGCGCGCGTCGTTATAGACCGGCACGCCCGTTTCGCGCAGCGCATGCAGGATGCCGAGGCGCAGCGTGACCTGCTCGAACGTCCCGCCGGCAATGCCGCGCACGAACACAGCGTCGGGCAGCGTGTGGCCGAAGCCCGGCAGCACGAGCCCGTGCGGCTGCCATGTCGTATCGATGCGGCAGTCGGCGAGATCGACGCAGCGCGCCTCGGCGCCACGCGCGCGAAACGCTTTTTTGAGGCGGCCGGTGTGCCAGCCGGTTTCGTCGGTCATGATCGCGATGCGCAGCGGGGCATGCACGCGCGATGTATCGGTGCCGTCGTCCGGTTCGCCGCACGCGACTGTGGAAGGCCGGTTCACGGCTTGCCGCTCCACTGAGCATGCAGCAAATCCGCGTTCACGGCGCCGCCGTGATAGGTGGCGCCGCTTTCGAGGCTGCTCACCCAGACCTCCGCGGGCGCGAACAGCGCGGGATCGATCTGGTAGAAGTCGTAGTTGAACGACGTGAAAATGTCCGCGAACGGACGGCCGTGGTCGCGCGAGTTCGACGCCGGCAGTTCCGCGGCGAGCTGTCTTGCCGCTGCATCGTGCTTCACCGTGAGATGCACGCGGCCGCCGTAGAGGATCGCGTCGTTGGTGCGGCCCATTGCCTGAATGCCGTCCGGCGCGGGCGGCGGCAGCGGCGCGGAGCCGCCGGCCTCGACCACTTCGTCGAGTGCCACGCCGAGCACGTGCGTCTTGTGCAACGCCACCTCCACCACGCGCGCCACTACCTGCACCGTTCCCGCCACAGAGTGTGTCGGCGTGGTGACAAGTGTCAGGCGCTCCGGCGCGAGGCCGCAATCGTTCAGCACCTTGTCGATGATCACCTGCGGCGGCATCCGGTCCACTTCGAGCACCAGCGCGCCGCGCTCATGACGGTCGCGATAACCGAGCTCCGCAAAGAGCGGCTCCTTGACGGCGAGCGCGCGCGCAGGACCTGAGCCGAGCGAGAAAAACTTCTTGCCGCCGGTCTGTTCTTTGGTGGCCGCGAGGCTCCATCCCGCGTATTGGCTGGCAAGGCACGCGAGCACCGGCCACGAAGTGCGCACCTCGATCGTGCTCGGCCACAGCGGCCTTGCATCCAGACTCTCGCGCACGCTCACATGGCCCAGGCCGCCCATGCAGATGCGCGCGATCAGCACGCCCGCCGCGACGCTGCCCGGCGCGGTCACGCCCGCGTCGACGAGGACGGTGCCGCTTTCCATGCGGCTCACGGCGACGCGAAAACGCGGCGCATCGTTGACGAGACGGGTGACGAGACGTTCGCTGAGCGCGTTGACGCTCAGCGCGGCGGCATCCGCGAGCGGCGCGCGGGCAGGGTCAGGAGTGGCACTGGAGGAGGGCACGGTCGGACTCATGGGAAGATGGAGCAGAAGGCTCCCGGCAGGTTTCGATTCGCTGCACCACCAGCGCGTGATGCGCGTCGAGCGCGTGCCGGACCGCATCCACGGAAGGCGCCTGCACGAGCAGCGTGCAGACCGGCTGGCCCGCCTCGAGCCGGGTGCCGGGCATCGGCACGTCGCGGCAATGCGGATCGCGCATGCAGGCGTCGCTGAATGCCTGCGACGCCTCGAACGCGTGCGGCGCGAACAGCACCCGCTGGCCGGCGCGGCACGTCGCGGGCGCCGGTTCGGGCGGCAGGCGGCCGTGGCGGCACGCGTCGAGATGGCAGGCGAGCAACCCGTGCGGCCACGCTTCGCGCGCGGCCGTTTCATAGAGCGTCATCGTCGACGACGGACGTGTGTTGATTTCGAGCACTTCGAACGATTCGCCGTCAAGCAGAAAGTCGCAACTGTGGATGCCGCAGAGCCCGACCCGCGCGCACAACGCCGCGATGGCCGCGCGCACGCGCACTTCGACGGCGGCCGGCAGGTCGACTGGCCCGACCGATCCCGCGTGAACGAAGGGCAGCGTGCCCATCGTGCAGGTGAGCTGTTGCGCGAAGCCGATCACGCGGGCGCGGCCGCGCGCGGCCAGAAACAGCGCCGACATCGCGCGGCCGCGGCGCTGTCGCTGGAAATACGCTTGCTCCGCAAGCTCGTGCGCCGCGAGCGAGGCGAGCGGCTCCACATGCGTCCCGCCGCAGCCGTCCGCGCGCTTCACGAGCCAGCCCTGCGGCGCGGCGGGTCGCGTGAAGGCAACCGGCGGATGCGCAATGCCGAGCTCGTCGAGCAGCGCAAAAAAACGCCGCGGATCGCGCACCTGGGCGCTCGCCTCGGCCGGATTGCCGATGAAGCGCGGCAGGCCCGCCGCACTGCACAAACGGGCGACGAACGGTTCGAGCCCGCTGCCGTCGATCCAGCCGAGCATGCCCGGCAGGCGCGCGCAGCGCGCGAGCGCCTCCGCGAGCCGCGCCGGGTCGATCGCGAGCCCGCCGCCGCCAATGTCGAACCACAACTCGGAGGCCTCGCGCGTGTCGCGGTCGCCGAACAGGTCGAGCGCGACGACGCGCAGGCCCGCGCGCGCGGCGGACTGCGCGAGCATCCGCACGGAGAGTCCCGCCACCGCGACGAACGGCGCACGCGCTGTAGATGGACGCGAAATCATGGCTGCTCCGGCAACGGCATCATGCCGCTGAAATAACGTGTCATGCGTGGCGGGTACGGAAGCTCTCGCACGGCGCGCCGCTCAACCGAGACCGGCCGCGACGGCGCGGGCCTCGTCGAACGCCTGCGGAAAACTCAGGTACACCGGCTTGCCGCCCGTGCGCATCCGTGTGAAGAGCCGGTGCTCGACCTGATATTTGACATTGCCGATGGCGAGCGCGCCGATGCCGATCGCACCGCCCGCCGTCGACACGCCGTCGATCGGCTTGCCGTCGTTCATCACGTTGACGCCGGCAATGCCTTCGGGCGGCACCGCATTGACATCGGCGGCGATCAGCAGATGGCGCGCGTGGGCGAGGTCGTCGCGGCTCACCACCTGCACGCCGGCGACGGCGGTCGCGAGCACGATCTCGGCGTCGCCGAGCAGCGCGTGCAGTTCGGCGGGCGTCGACGTGCCCACGCCTTTCGTCACGATCTGGAAGCGCCGATTGAGCTCGTCGCTCACGCGCGCGGCGCGCCCGGCGTCGGAATGGCTTGCAATGGACACGTCCGCGCCGAGCGAGGCCGCCATGGCCGCCGCCACGCGGCCGACCGCTCCGGTGCCGCCGAGGATCAGCACGCGCTTGCCGCCGAGTTCCATGCCGTACGCCTTCGCGAGATGCCGCTCGGCGAGCGCGACGAGCGCGGCGGCGGTCGTGTAGGCGCCGCTCGGATCGGCGAATACGGAGACTTCGAATGGCGGCACCATGGCCTTGCGCGCGGTGTCGAGCATGTCGGCGGCGAGCATCACGTCGCGTCCGCCGATAAAAATGCCGGTGCGCGCCACGCCTTTGGGCCCGCGCGAAAAGATCGCGTCCTGCGTGAGGTTGGCGACCATGCCGGCGTCGACGTTGCAGTACGGCACGATGACCTGGTAGCCGGCGTCGGCGGCCATGTTGACGTCAAACGGGCTCATCTGCGGCGTGGCCGTCAACATGTGCAGGATGTACGGCCGTTCCGCGGGTTTTTCGGCGAGTTTATCGGCGGGTTTGTCGATGGTGTCGGACATGGCAGGGGCTCGTTTCAGTGGCGATGTCTGGACTGCGCGAGAGCGGCGCGAAGGCGTGCGGCCGCGTCGCCGTGTGCATGGGCGGGCCTTGCGTCGTGCGCGGCGCGGTTCAGCGACTGGGGCGCAGAGTCAAAGCAGCTCATGCCGCGTCGATGCGTGTGTGGTGCCGCGCCTGATCGGAGCGTACGGTCGCGCCGCGATTGCGGCCGCTCGCGATCGTGCATTCGATGTGCGGCATGCCGCGTGTCGCCTCGCGTGCTGTGGCGAGCGCGGCTTCTGCGTCACGCGCGCTGCCGAGAATCGCAAAGCCGGTCGGCCCCCATGAACTCTGGCCGATGCCCGCGGTGCGCTCTGCAGCCACGGCGCGCAGCGCACGCTCGACGCCCGGGCTCGCGAACACGCCGCCCTGCACGGGCGCGAAATATTCGCCGATGGTCTGCTGCATCTCCGTCAAGCCGTGCGCGAACGGCACGATGTTGCGCTCGGCGGCGCCCGGCAGGATCTTCATCAGCACGAGGTGGCACAGATGTGCGGCGAGCCGCTGCGGAAACGGCGCGAGTGCCGCGAGGCCGCGCCGTTCCTCTGCGCCGTGCAGACCTTCGCGGGCGGTGTCGCTCACGAGCAGCACCCGCCAGTTCTCCGGAAACGGCTGGCGTGCGAGCAGCGGCGGCACGTTGGGATGCAGATCGCCGGACGGGCCGCCGTCCACCAGCAGGCCACCGGAATCGAAGCCGAGCACGCCGATGCCCGAGCGCGCACCGCGGCCGAGCAGGCTCGCCAGTTCGGACGTTGTCGCGACGTGACCGAGGAGGCGCGCGAACGCGAGGCCGACCGCGAGCGAAAGCTGCGTGCCCGAGCCGAGGCCGGTATGCGCACGCGGCGTCTGCCTGACTTCGATCGCCACGGGCGTCGGATCGTAGGCGGCATGCAGCCGCTCGACACAGATGGCGACGCGCTCGCGTTCCGCATCCGACAGTGCGCCGCCGATGCTGTCGCGCTCGGCGAGCCGCGCTTCGACACGCGTGCCGCCGCCGTCGATCACGAGTCCGACGCTGCCGAACGCACGCCCGAGCGACGCGTTCGGATCGAGAAAGCCGAGATGCAGCCGCGCGGGGGCATCGACCGTTACGGTGGCGTCAGGCGGAAGACGGCGAACGTGAAGCTGCATCGCGAGTGTCCTTGATCGTGCGTGGCCCGACGGGGCTCGATGCGGATCGAGCCCGGCGAGCCTGTTGAGCCTCGTGCGCCGCTGGCGTCATCGCAGCGGCACGTGCGCCGTGCAAGCGTCGCGGCGGCGCGGCGCAGCACCTCAAGCGAAAGGCGTACCAGCGCGGCCGCGCGATACGCGTGTCAAGCGTTCTCCGCGGCCTGCGACGGCTTCGGCGCGTCGTACTTGATATAGCGGAAACGCTGGTCGTCGCCCGGCGTGCCTTCCAGTGGACCGCCTTCGGTCGCCGGCTGCCAGTGGATGAACGACTCGATCTTGCTCGCGAGCGCGAAGTCCTTGTCGGTGATGCCCTTGGCCGAATGCGTCTTCAGCTTCACGATCACAAATGCATAGGAGACCGTCAGATCCGGGTGATGCCACGCGGCTTCCGCGAGATGCCCCACTGCGTTCACGACCATCAGCGTTCCCTTCCAGCCTTCAGTGCGGTATTTGCGCCGCAGCCAGCCGTCTTCGAGATACCAGTGCTGCAGCGGACCGACGAGACGTTGCTGGATCTCGTCGTCGGAATAGACCTTTTCTGTGCTTGCCATGATCGTTGCTCCGCGAATGTTGGATCGATCGGGAAACCTCATGTTGCGCTGCATTTGATGCGCCGTGCGACTGGCACGCGGACCGCGTCGCATGGGAAAGCGGCTCGTGCGCGGCGTGCCTCGGGACGGACACGCTTCGTATCGGGCCATGACACAGTATGTGCCACATACCGCGATCCGGTGGTGCCACCGCGTGACACCACCGCACTGTATCGCGCGCGCTTGCCGTTTCATGCGCGCGCCGCCGTTCGATCTCGAACCCGCCCGGCGCGCCGCGCGCAGCGTGGTTCGGTGTACGCGCGGCGTTTGCGGACCGGTTTCTGGCGGCGCAAGCGGGCGGCGCGACGGCCGTACCGGCATGGAATATGCGTTGGCCGTCGTGCGCCGCAAAACCTGACAACGATCGGGAAATGGCGCGGATCGTTACCCTGCTCCGTGGAGGCGCGCCCGGTGCGACGAGGTAGCGTGGTCATTCGTGAGTTGAACAGCAAGACCATTCTGGAGGAGACATGAACTTACGCACCACGGTTCTTGGGCTCGCGATCCTCGCGTCGGCAGCCTTTAGCTCTATCGTTGCACAGGCCGATTCGCAGCTCGACGGGCTCATGAAAAGCCCGTCGAACTGGGCGGCCCAGGCGGGCGACTATGCGAATCACCGCTATAGCCCACTCAAGCAGATCAACGAGAACAACGTCGGCAAGCTGCAGGTCGCATGGACCATGTCGACCGGCGTGCTGCGCGGCCATGAAGGCGCGCCGCTCGTGATCGGCGACACCATGTATATCCACTCGCCGTTCCCTAACAAGGTGATTGCGGTCAACCTGAAGGATCAGACTTTCCTCTGGCAGTACCAGCCGAAGCAGGACGACTCCGTTGTCTCGGTGATGTGCTGCGACACGGTCAATCGCGGGCTCGCATACGGCGACGGCAAGATCTTCCTGCAACAGGCCGACACCAAACTCGTCGCATTGAACGCGAAAACCGGCGACGTCGTCTGGACTGCGCAGAACGGCAATCCGAAGGCCGGCGAAACCAACACCAACGCGCCGCACGTATTCGGCGACAAGGTGCTGACGGGCATCTCGGGCGGCGAGTTCGGCGTGCGCGGCCGCCTGATCGCCTACGACATCAAGACGGGCAAGCCGGTCTGGACCGCCTACAGCACAGGCCCGGACAAGGACATGCTGATGGACCCCGACAAGACGATGACCTACACCGACGGCAAGATGGTGCCGGTCGGCGCGGACTCGTCGCTGAAGTCCTGGAAGGGCGATCAGTGGAAGCTCGGTGGCGGCACCACGTGGGGCTGGTATGCGTGGGATCCGAAGCTGAACCTTGTCTACTACGGCACCGGCAATCCGGGCACGTGGAACCCGACGCAGCGTCCGGGCGACAACAAGTGGTCGATGTCGATCTTCGCGCGCGATCTGAATACCGGCATGGCGAAGTGGGTCTATCAGATGACGCCGCACGACGAGTGGGACTACGACGGCGTCAATGAAATGATCCTGTCGGACCTGACGATCGACGGCAAGAAAGTGCCCGCCATCGTTCACTTCGACCGCAACGGCTTCGGCTATACGTTGAACCGCGAGAGCGGCCAGCTGCTGGTTGCGCAGAAGTACGATCCGGCCGTGAACTGGGCCGACAGCGTCGATCTGAAGACCGGCAAGCCGATTCGCAATGCCGCGTATTCGACGCAGGCAGCGGGCTCGGATCACAACGTGAAGGGCATCTGTCCGGCGGCACTCGGCTCGAAGGATCAGCAGCCCGCGGCGTTCGACCCGAACTCAAGCCTCTTCCTCGTGCCGACCAACCACGTTTGCATGGACTACGAACCATTCGATGTCGACTACGTGTCGGGCCAGCCATATGTGGGCGCGACGCTGTCGATGTACCCCGGTCCGAACGAGAACAACGCGATGGGCAACTTCATCGCGTGGGATGCGGCGAAGGGCAAGATCGTCTGGTCCAAGCCGGAGAAGTTCTCGGTGTGGTCGGGTGCGCTTGCCACGGCCGGCGGCATTGCGTTCTACGGCACGCTCGAAGGCTACCTGAAGGCAGTCCGCATCAAGGACGGCAAGGAACTGTGGCGCTTCAAGACGCCGTCCGGAATTATCGGCAACGTGTTCACGTATCAGTATCAGGGTAAGCAATACGTGGGCGTGTATTCGGGCATCGGAGGCTGGGCCGGCATCGGCATGGCGGCGGGACTCGAGAAGTCGACGGAAGGCCTCGGCGCGGTGGGCGGCTATCGCGAGCTTGCGAAGTACACGGCGCTCGGCGGCACGCTCTTCGTGTTCGCGATTCCGGGCGGCAACAGCTAACTGGTGAGTCATCGGGCCGCGCCGTCTGTCCTGCGTCGATGAAACGCAGCGGGCGCGGCCCTCTCTTGAGGAGACATCTGCATATGAAAGGCCGATCAATCTTGTTGCGGGCGGCACTGCCCGTCCTTTTCGTCGTGCTGCCTGTCGCGTACTCCCAGACCAATCCCGCGATAGCCCAGGTGGCGTACAAGGTGGTCGACGGCAGCAAGGTGGACGCCAACACGTTCCAGGGATGGAAGACCTGGCGCGCGCTTGCTTGCGAGCGCTGCCACGGCGCGCAGCAGCAGGGCATGGTGGGTCCGTCGCTCGTCGAGGCCTTCAAGACGCTCGACAAGAATGAGTTCCATCGCACGGTGTTCGGCGGGCGGGTCGACAAGGGCATGCCCGACTTCAGCTCCAGCCAGATGATGCAAAAGAACTGGGAGAACCTTTACGCCTATCTGAAAGGGCGTTCGGACGGGCAGATCAAGCCCGGCGATCTGCAGTCCATCGACGCGAAATAACGCGGGCGGCTCGACTTCAGGAGGTGCTCGATGCGTCATCGCCAATCCATCCACGTGCATGCCGCGCTCGTCATAGGCGCGCTGTGCTACGCAGCGCTCGCAAGCGGCGCGGTCCGCGCCCAGGGCGAGGCGCTGCCCAACAACGACGGCGCCGACGGCGTGCTGCGAGTCTGCGCCGATCCGAACAACATGCCTTTGTCGAACAACAAGGGCGAGGGCTACGAGAACCGCATCGCGAGCGAGATGGCAAGCGACTTCGGCTACAAGCTCAAGTACACCTATTTTCCGCAGCGCATGGGTTTCGTGCGCCACACGTTGCGCGAGAAGGTGCCCGAAACCGGCGCCTATAAGTGCGATCTGATCATCGGCGTGCCGAAAGGCTATGACCTCACGTCGACCACGCAGCCCTATCTGCGCTCCACCTATGCCATGGTGTTCAGAAAGCGCCCCGAGCTGGACGGCATCAATACGCCCGACGATCTGCTCAAGCTGCCGCCGGATGAGTTGCACAAGCTGCGCTTCGGCATCTTTACGCAGACGCCTGCCGTCGACTGGCTGCTCGGGCATAACCTGATCGATCAGGCCGTCTCCTATCAGGTGCAAAGCGGCGATCCCGAGGAGTACCCCGGCCAGATGGTCGAGAAGGACCTGCAGGCGGGCAAGGTCGACGTCGTCTTCCTGTGGGGGCCGATTGCCGGCTACTTCGCGAAGCGCTCGGGCGATTCGGTGAAGCTCGTGCCGTTCCCGGCCACGCCCGGCATCCGCTTCGACTATACGATTTCCATGGGCGTGCGCTACGGCGAGAAAGCGTGGAAGGACAAGGTCGATCAGTGGATCGGCGCGAATCACGACAAGATCGACCGCATTCTGACGAGCTATGAAGTGCCGCTCCTGAAACCCGTCGACGCACCGGCGGGCAAATCCGCGGACGCGTCGCCATGACGGCGTGGCGCGGCGGTTTGCACCGCGCACGGCGGCGCATGTTCGCGGCGTGCTTGGCATGCGTGGCGGGTGCGATGAGTGCAATAAGTGTCATAGGCGCTATCAGCATGATGGCCGGCGCGGCTGTCATGGGCGCCGCGGGCGGCGCGCAAGCGGCCGCGCCTGCGCCAGGCACGGGCGCGATTTCCCCCGCTGAACGGCTCATCTTCACGACCGATCATCTGCACGGCATCGCGCAGCAGACCGAGCTCGACTATGTGCTTCTGAGTTCCGATCCGCCCGCGCGCGGCAGCGATACGGTCAAGGTGCTGGTGACGAGCACGGACAATGCGAAGGGCGACGCGCAGGTGTCCGACCATCGCGGCGCGGTGCCGTTGCCGAACGGCGGCTTGCAGTGCAATCCGGTGATCATCTATTTCCTCGAGCGCGACATTGCCGAGATGGAGCAGTTGACAGGCGGCAAACGCCGCTATTTCCAGCAGCGCCTGCGGCTCGCGCTCGCCGCCGGGCCGAAGATCGAAACGGTGACGAGCGAGGTGGGCGGCAAGCCCGTCAAGGCGCAGCAGATCGTCGTTCAGCCGTATCTGGACGACCCCAACGCCGCACGTTTCGCGCAATACACCGGCAAGCGTTACACGTTTCTGATCGCGAGTACGGTGCCCGGCCAGGTCGCGCTGATCCGCACGGACGTGCCGGGCGCGAACAACGATTTCGCGCATCCGCTGCAAAGCCGCACGCTCAGTTTTCAGGCCGTGTTGAGCAAGCTGCCGCCGGGGCATGTGCCGAACGCACCCAACGCACCCAACGCAAGCCGTGCGCCGCTTTCGCCGCACCAGACTATGAAGTCTTCCAACGCGCCGAGCGCGAGCCGGTAGTGGGCGCGCGGCCGTGAATTTCGTCCGCTCGCTCACGCTGCGTCAATTGCAGATCTTCGTCGTGGCGAGTCGCTATACGAGCTTCGCGCGCGCAGCGGAAGAGTTGCATCTGACGCAGCCGGCGGTCTCGATGCAGATCCATCAACTGGAAGAAGCCGTGGGCCTGCGCCTCTTCGAGCGCATCGCGCGCAAGCTCACACTGACGGAGGCCGGCGAGAAGTTCAGTCACCACGCGAGCCGCATTCTCGGCGAGATCAAGGACGCCGAAGACGCGATGACCTCGCTCAAGCAGGCCGACAGCGGCTCGATCGCGGTGGGGATAGTCAGTTCTGCGACCTATTTCGCGCCCAAGCTGCTCGCGATGTACTCGCACATCTACCCGAAGGTGGATGTGCACTTCTCGGTGGGCAATCGCGACGCGCTTCTGCGCCTGTTGCAGGACAACGCGATCGACCTTGCGATCATGGGGCGCCCGCCGCCCGAGCTCGACACCATGACCGAGCCGCTCGCATGGCATCCGCAAGTGGTGATCGCGCCGGTGGATCATCCGCTTGCCGGCGCGCGGCGTTTCGATTTGCAGGAGCTGCGCGGCGACACGTTTCTTGTGCGCGAGCCGGGCTCTGGGACACGCATGGCCGCCGAGGAAATGTTCCGGCAGCATCTCTTTACGCCCGCGAAAGTCGTCACGCTGGGCAGTAACGAAACGATCAAGCAGGCAGTCATGGCGGGCATGGGCGTGAGCCTGATTTCGCTGCATACGCTGCTGCTCGAACTGCGGACGAAGGAAATCGCCTTGCTCGATGTGAACGGCACGCCGATCGAGCGCACATGGCAGATCGTGCATTTGCGCGCCAAGCAGCTTTCGCCGACCTGCATGATTTTCCGCCAGTTTCTGCTCGAAGAGGCCGCGGCTTATCTGGAGCGCGAGTATGCGGCGTTCGTGCCGTCGCCCGGCAAGTCGAAGGGACTGCTGAAGGCCGTGGACGACGCGTCCGCCTGAAGCGCTTTTTTGCGGCGGTGCACGCAGTGCCCGCCAGAGGAGATTGCACCGATGGGTTCCAGCGAACAGCTTCAGGACTGGCGTCTGCACGCGCTGCAAATCGAAGAAGAAGTCGCGAGCGCGGTGATCGGGCAGGCGCAGGTGATCCGGCTCATCACCGTGGCGCTGTTTGCGCGCGGCCATGTACTGCTCGAAGGCGGCGTGGGCGTGGGCAAGACGACGGTGTTGCGCGCATTTGCGCGTGTCGTGGGCGGCGAATTCGAGCGGGTGGAAGGCACGATCGACCTGATGCCGGGCGACCTCGTCTATCACACGTATGTCGACGCGGAAGGCCGGCCGCGTATCGATCCGGGCCCGCTTCTGCGGCACGGCGAGCGGCTCACCACCTTCTTCTTCAACGAAATCAACCGCGCGCGTCCGCAGGTTCAGTCTTTGCTGTTGCGTGCGATGGCCGAACGCTCGGTATGGGCGTTCGACCGCGAATATCGCTTTCCGCACATGACGGTCTTCGCGGATCGCAACAAGGTCGAGAAGGAAGAGACCTTCGAGCTGGCGTCGGCGGCGCGCGACCGCTTCCTGTTCGAACTCGGCATGCCGACACCCGATGACGCCGCGGTGCGCCGTGCTCTGGTTTTCGACGCCAACTATCACGACGTCGACCGGCTGCTCGCGCGGCTGTCTCCCGCCATCGTGCCGTGGGAGCAGTTGAACCAGATCGGCGCGGCAATCCAGCACAGCGTGCAGTCGAGCGAGACGATAGAGCGCTATGTGCTGGACATCTGGGAGGCCACTGAAACGCCGCAGCGCTTCGGCATCGCGCTCGACGGCGTGGACATGGAGCGGCTCATTCTGGCGGGCGCGAGTCCGCGCGGCATGAGCGCGCTGTTGCGCGCGGCGCGCGTGGTGGCCTGGCTCGCGGGCCGCGCGCATCTGATACCCGAGGACATTCATGCAGTGCTGCTGTCCGCGCTCGGCCACCGCGTGTTCTTCACGCCGATCTACGAATTGCGGCGCCAGGAACTGGCCGAGGCGCTGATCGCGCAAATCGTCGGCCGACTCGCCGTGCCCTGAGCCATGAGTGCCATTGCGGAGTTTCATTACCGTTTGCCGATGCGCGCCTCGGGGGTTCGCCCCGGCTCGCATCGCGGCGCGAGCTTCGGCTCCGGCCAGGAGTTCGCGCTGCACGGGCGCCTCTTCGACTATCCGGATCCGCGCCGGCTCGATCTGCGGGCGAGCGTGCGCGCGGCGCGTTCCGAATGGCTCGTGCGCGTGCATCTGCAGCGCGCCGCCGTGCCGGTGCAGGTGCTGGTCGACGTATCCGCGTCGATGCGCTTCGGCACGCATCGGACGAAGCTTGCGGTAGCCGCGGACTTCGTCGAGGCATTGGGCTATAGCGCGTTTCGTGTCGGCGATCCGTTGGGCATGCTCGCCTTCGATCAACGCGCGCGCGACGATCTGTTCGTGCCGCCGCGCTCTGGCCGGGGTATCGGCAATTTGCTCGCGACAATGCTGCGCAATTGCGAGAGCGAGCGCGCGGTGCGGCATGAAAACACCGCGACTCACGCGTTGCAAAGCGTCGCGGCGGCGTTGGCGGGCGGGCAGTCGCTGATCTTCCTGGTGTCCGATTTTCACTGGCCGCTTGAGGCGTTGCCCGCTGTGCTCGATTTGCTGGTGCATTCGTATGTGGTGCCCATCGTCGTGTGGGACGCCGCGGAAATCGCACCGCCTGCCGGCGGCCCGCTGCTCGCGGTGAGCGATGCGGAATCCGGCGCGCGGCGCACGCTGTGGTTGAGCGCGGGCGTGCGCGAGCGCTGGCGCGAAGGGGTTGCAAGGCGTCGCGCCGAACTGTCGCAAAGCTTCGGCAAGCGCGCAATCCAGCCTTTTTTCGTGGAAAACGCCTTCGATCCGGACGCCATGTCGCGCTACTTTCTGGAGGCGGTTGCATGAAAGGAGAGCGCTCGCTGCATGGCACAGGGGCCGCGCGGGTTGTCGCTGTCGCGCCTTTGTCTTCGTTGTTGCCTGCGTTGTTGTGTGCATTCCTCCTGTCGACCCACGACGCAGCCGCAGCCAACGCCGCGTTTCAGCCGACGGTGGAGGAGCCGCGCGCGTTCGGCTACCTGCTCGGCGATGTCCTTACGCAGCGCATTCTGCTGCAGGACGGTCGCAGCGATATCGGTTCGGTGGCGCCGCCTTCGCTTGGCCGCACGGATGCGTGGCTCGAACGCCGGCGCGTGCGCACCGAGACAGACGCCGACGGCCGCCGTTGGCTCGCGATCGACTACCAGGTCATCAACGTGCCCACCGCGCTCACGCAGATCGCGTTGCCGGCGTTGACGCTGACTTCGTCGGCGGGCGCGACGTTGCGGGTGGCGGAGTGGCCGCTCAGCATCGAGCCCGCGACGCCCGCGAATCCATTCAATGCCGGCGATCTGCAGGCGTTGCGGCCCGACCGATTGGCGCCGCCGTTGCTCACCGCGCCGCTGCGCCGGCAAGCCGGCTTCGCTGCCGGGTTGTTGTTGCTTACCGTGTTGTCGTGGGCAGGCTGGTGGTGCTGGCGCAACGCGCGCGAGTCCGCGCGCCTGCCGTTTGCCCGCGCGTGGCGGCAGTTGCGGCGCATGCAGCCTTCAGACGAGCTGCCCGCGCAGACCTCCACGGATGCATGGCTTTGCCTGCATCGCGCGCTGAACGAGACGGCGGGTCACGTGGTGCACGCGGGCTCGCTGCCCGCGCTGTTCGCTCGCGCGCCGTATCTGCAACCGTTGCGCGCACAACTGGAGCAGTTCTACCGGCAATCGGCGGAGCGCTTTTTTACGCCGGCTTCATCCGCCGACGCCTACCCGCTGCGCACGCTGTGCGAGGCGCTGTATCGCGCGGAGCAGCGTCATCAGCGATGAACGACATGGCGCTCGACTTCGCTCACCCGTGGCTGCTCGCACTGCTGCCGCTTGCGTTGCTGCCGCTGTTGCCGCGCCGCGCCGACACGCTGGCGTTTTCGTGGCTCGCATGGCTGCCGGAGGATCGCGCTGGGCGCTGGGTCGGCGGCATCGCACAGGGCAGTGCGGTGTTGGCGATGCTCGCGATCGTCGTCGGCCTCGCCGGTCCAGGCCGTTCGCATCGCGAGGTGCTGCGCACAGGTAGCGGCGCGCAGATTCTCATTCTGATGGACCGCAGCGCGAGCATGGATGAGCCCATCAACAGCAGGGGCGTCGAGGTGAGCGCGGGGGAATCGAAGAACAAGGTGGCGCGCGCGTCGTTGACGGAGTTCGTCACAGAGCGGCCGAACGACCGCCTCGCGCTCATGATGTTCGGCACGAGCCCGTTGCTCGCGATGCCGTTCACTTACGATCATCGCGCGATCGACGCAGCCATTGCGGGTACGGCCGTGGGTCGCGGCATGCCCGACACGCAGCTCGACCTCGGCCTCCTCACGGCGATCGGCGAATTCAATGACCAGCATTCGTCGGGCCGCCGCGCCATCGTGCTGGTATCCGACGGCGGCGCCAAGCTCGACGCGCGGGTGCGGCAACTCGTCGAAGAAGGCCTGCTGCGCAATCAGATCGCGCTGTACTTCATCTACTTGCGCAGCAGCATTTACAGCCCCGACCTGAATGCGAGGGTACCCGCCAGCGAGCCCTCGGCGGAATCTGAACTGCATCGCTACTTCCTTTCGCTCAAGACACCTTACCGTTTATTCCAGACGGGGAATGCCAAAGCCATGAGGGACGCAATGGCCGAAATCAACCGGCAGCAAAATGCGTTGACGACGTTTGTCGAGCGTTTGCCGCGCGAAGATCTGAGCCCCTATTGCTTCGCGGCCGCGCTGGCGGGTTGCGTGCTGCTGCTCGCCTTGCGGCTCTTTCAGGTGCGGGTGTGGTCATGAAGCGCGCGACGGTGCATCTCATCTTCGGGACGGTCGCGCTGTGCTGCGCAGCGGTGGCCGCCTACGACTGGATGCGGTGGCGGCATGCAGAGCAGGTGAATCGGACAGTCGCAGAGGTCGTCGCAACGAGCAAGGGTGCGGCCAAACAGGCGCCGCACGCGGTCGGCAGCATGGACGACGCGCCGCAAGTCAGACTCGCGCGCGCCATCGCGCTGTCGAAACAGGGCGCTTTCGATACGGCGGGCCCGCTCTTCGAGTCGCTGATACGCGAGCAGCCGCACAGCGAGACGGGCCGCGCGGCGCTGTTCAATCTCGGCAATCTGTATTTGCGCCAGGGCATCGGCTATAGCCCTGCGGGCGCCGTCGAGTCGCTCCCGATGGTCGAGGAAGCGAAGGCCCGTTACCGGACCTTGCTGCGCCTCGCTCCCGACGATTGGGACGCGCGCTACAACCTCGAACGCGCGTTGTGGCTCTTGCCCGAGACGCGCTCCACATCCGGCACGCCCGACGTCAAGGAGCAGCACGACGTGAAGGTGCGCGATCCGGAAAGCAAGGATTTGCCGTGAGCCTCAGTCCCTTCGTGCGCGGCTTTTTCGCAGGACGTCACTGGATGACGGCAGCGGCGCTCGTGCTATTGATTGTCTCGCTCGCGCTGCCGCCCGTTGCGTTGCCACGCAATGCATCCAGCTACGTCGTCACGTTCGACATCACGCAGAGCATGAACGTGGAGGATGTCGTGCTCGACGGCGCGCCGGTGAGCCGCCTTGTGTTCGCGCGCGCGGCGATGCGCGAAGCGCTCGGGCAATTGCCCTGCGGGTCGAAAGTCGGCTGGAGCGCGTTTACCGGACAGCGCAGTTTTCTGCTGCTGCCGCCCGTGGAAGTCTGTGCCAACTACGACGCGCTGCTGTCCTCGCTCGAGCGGATCGACGGACGTATGCGCTGGACCAACTACAGCCGTATAGCGGAGGGCGGGGTGTATTCGGCGGTGCGGGTGGCACAGGGCATCGGCAACAGCACGGCCGTGCTGTTCGTCACGGATGGCCAGGAGGCGCCGCCGCGCTTGCCCTCGGACGCGCTCAAGCAGGACATCAATCCCGCGCATGTGAAGGGCTGGCTGGTCGGCGTGGGCGGCGATCAGCCGGCGCCGATTCCGCGCAGCGACGCGCACGGCAACCGCATCGGCTACTGGCAGGCAGACGAAGTCGTGCAGGTCCCGCAGATGCATGCGTCCGCAACGCATGCGGTGAGCCACGAGGAACTGTCCGCCTTGCAGGGGCATTATTTGAGTTCCGTGGCCGAGCAGATCGGCTTCGGCTATCGGCGCCTTGCGGATGCAAAGTCGCTGCGCGACGCCATGCTGGATGCGCGGCTCGCACACCGCGAAACCGTGCCGACCGATTTGCGCGGGTGCCCTGCGGTGCTGGCGTTGCTGCTGCTCGTGTGGCGCTTCATGCCGCCGCGCCGCGCAGGTCCCGGATATGTTGATAGACGGTGGCGCGGCCCATGCCGAGCACGTTCGCCACGTAGTTCGCGGCGCTCTTGCCCTTGAATGCGCCCTCGGCCCACAGTGCTTCCACCAGTTCGCGGCGATGGTCGCGCGTCAGCGAATTGAGCGCGAGTTGCCGCTCCTGCAGCCACGCGTGAAGGAACGTGTTGATGCGCTCCTGCCAGTCGTCCTTGAACAGTTCCTCCGGTTGCTTCACTACGCCGGCGCCTGAAATAACGCGGTCGATGACATGCTTGATGTCCTCGAACACGGCGATGTTGTAGTTCACGCACATCACGCCGACCGCAACGTCCGCGTCGTCGAACAGCACGGTGCTCACGCAGCGCATGCGCCTGCCGTCCCAGTTCACTTTTTCATACGGACCGATGGTGCCGGACTCGACCGTGTGGTCGATTTCCTCCAGCGCGGATTCGTCGCCGATCTCGCGTTTGGAGAGATTGTTTGCGATGTACGCGACGGTCTGGCTCTGCAGGTCGTGAATCACGATCTCGACGTACGGGAAAAAAAGCAGCGCGATGCCGTCGGCGACACGGCTATACCGATCCAGAAGAAGGCGGCGCGCGGCCGTTGTCTTGGTCTTTCGCATAGGGACAGGTGGGTTCCGGTTTCGCAAGGACCGCAACGCGTCGGGCTGCGGTGCGGTTTCGTGCTTTGCGCTGCGTCTGATCGCGACGACGCGTGTTTTACTCGGGCATCGCGTCATGCGTCACGCGTCATGCGTTATTTTGCCATGAGCGATGCAGGCAACCGCTTGCGCGCCATGAGCCGTTATCGGGTGCTCAGATGCCTGAACAGCTCGAACGCGATGGCCACGTCTTCGAGTCCCAGTCCGATGGAGCGGAAAAACGCGTGCTTCCGGTAGGAGGGCTTCGGCGCGGCGCCGGACACCAGCTCGGGCAGATCGCCCGCCACGTCGCGCGAATGCCAGCCGTGCGACGTGGCGGCCAGCTTCATTTCGCCTGCGCTCGCAGGGGTGGTTCGGCGGTAATCGCAGTACACGTCCATGTCGGGAAGCCATGCGGGCGGAATCTCGTGAGCGTTGGCGACGTTCGTGCTGATCGACGTGACGAGTGCGGGCTTGCGCAGCATGCCGTCGGCCAGCACGGGCGTGCCCGATGACGTGCAGAGGGCGACCACGTCGGCGTCGGCCACGCAGTCTTCGATGCGTGTAGAGAGGCTCACGCGTTCGTCGAGCGTGATGATCTGCCGGCGTTTTGTTTCGTTATCCTGCAGATCGCGCGAGAAAACACGAATGGCAGTCCAGGGTCTCAGCGACGCAAGATGACGAATGTGTGCCTGCGCGACGGCGCCCGCGCCGACAATCGCCAGATTGCGCGCTTCGGGCGGCGCTAGCTGATCGACGGCGAGCGCGGTGGTGCCCGCAGTGCGCTCGATGGTGAGCAAACCCGCATCGCACCACATGAGCGGCTGGCCGTTTTGCATCGACATCAAGGCGGTCCACGCCGTGATGATCGGATTCGACGCGGTCACGATATAGGGCGACAACTTCGCGCCGAACACCTGAGCGTGCGCCATGGCGCCGAGGTAAGTGATGAAGTCGCCCGTACCGGCCGGAAAGAGCGTGAGGGTTTGCGGCGGCTGCACGGCCGCGTCGTTTGCAAGCCCGCGAAACATCTCTGTCAACGCAACCCGCACGTCCAGATGAGGTAGCGCGTGGCGAACCGTTTCCTCGTCGACGATCAGAGGAATTGCCTTGTTTGTCTTGCTCATGTGCCTGCTCTCCGCAACGTTTGCCGTCTCCGGCGTCACGGTCATTCTAAGGTCAAAAAGTCCAGACTGGACTTTTATTTTTGAAAATCGCTTGCTTTTGTGGCTGTCCAGAATAGACTGTTGTTCCAGAGAGGGCGCGAACGCGGGTTTCCCCGAGATTCGGGCGGCCTCTCAAGGCAGACAGGCAACGCTCTTTTGTGCCGCTGATTCGCGATCCCAAACAGACAGGGAACCATCATGCTTCGTAAGCTCCAACTCTCACTTTTCGTCGCCGCTGCTGTGGTCGCGTCCGTCGGGTCGGTCGGCACCGTCAGCGCCGAAACCCAGAACACCTTGCGCTTCGGCATCGAGGCGGCTTATCCGCCGTTCGAAAGCAAGTCCGCCACGGGCCAGCTGCAAGGCTTCGACGTGGACGTCGGCAATGCGGTGTGCGCGAAGATGGCGGTGAAATGCGAATGGGTCGAAAACGCGTTCGACGGTCTGATTCCCGCGTTGCAGGCGCGTAAATTCGACGTCATCAACTCGGCGATGAACATCACCGCCAAGCGCAAGCAGACCATCGACTTCACGCCGCCCATTTACGTGGTGCCGATCGTGATGGTGGCAAAGCGCGGCTCCGGCCTGATGCCGGACGTGAAGAGCCTGCAGGGCAAGCGCGTCGGCGTGCTGCAAGGTTCGTCGCAGGAAGACTTTTTGAAAGCGCATTGGGCGAACGCCGGCGTTTCCGTGGTCTCTTACGCGGATCAGGACCAGGTCTACACCGACCTCGTGGCGGGGCGGCTCGACGCCGCGGTCCAGGAAGCACAAACCGTCGAAGACGGCTTCCTGAAGAAGCCGGCGGGCCACGACTATGCGATTGCCGGTCAGCCGCTCAGCGATCCGGCCACGCTCGGCGAAGGAACCGGCTTCGGCATGCGCAAGGGCGACAAGGCACTCGCGAAGAAAGTCGACGCGGCGCTCGACGCGCTGAAGAAAGACGGCACGCTAAGCGCGCTCTCGCAGAAGTACTTCAATCGCGACATCATCGCGAAGTAACGCATGGCGCGACCGGCGCGGACATTGCGCGCCGGCCGCCCATGTGCGCGTTGTGCGGATGTTCAATAGACGAGTCCGCTTTCACGGGGCAAGCAGAGCGAGCTTATGGATTTCGATGTGATCGTGCTGGGCGCCGGCATCGTCGGTGTGTCGGCTGCGCTGCATGTGCAGGCGCGGGGACGGCGCGTGGCGCTCGTCGACCGGCGCGCGCCCGGCGAGGAAACCAGTTTCGGCAACGCGGGCCTGATCGAGTCGTCGTCGGTCGTGCCTTACGCGTTTCCGCGCCATCTCGGCACGCTGCTGCGCTATGCGCGCAATCAGTCGACGGATCTTTACTGGGACTATCGCGCGTTGCCTTCTTTTGCGGGCTGGCTCGCGCGTTTCTGGTGGGAGTCGTCGCCCGAGCGGCTGATGAGCGCCGCGCACGACATGCTGCCGTTGATCCGTCACAGCGTCGCCGAGCACGATCTGCTGATCGCGCGCGCCGGTCTCGCGGAGCTGGCCGTCAGCAAGGGTTGGATGGAGGCGTTTCGCACACCGAAGGAATTCGCACGCCATGCAGCCGCCGCCGAAGCTACCGCGCGAACGCATGGCCTGCATGTCGTCGCACTCGATAGAGCCGCGCTGGCGGCACAAGAGCCCGGTCTCGCAGACGGATTCTGCGGCGCGCTGCACTGGCAGGACCCAAAAAGCATCGTGAATCCCGGCGCGTTGACGAAAGGCTATGCGCGTCTCTTCGAGCATAACGGCGGCACGCTCCTGACCGGCGACGCGACGACTCTGCAACAAGAGGCGGGCGCATGGACGGTGCAGACGTCTTCCGGCCGGATCGGCGCAAAAGACGTGGTCGTGGCGCTCGGCCCATGGTCGGACAAGGTGTTCGAGCCGCTCGGCTACCGCATTCCGCTGCGCGCCAAACGCGGCTATCACATGCATTACCGGGCGACAAAGCCGATGCTCTCCATGCCCTACGTCGACTCGGAACAAGGCTACGTCGTGGCGCCGATGCAAGGGCGCTTGCGGCTTACCACGGGTGTAGAGATCGCGCGGCGCGAAGCGAAGCCTACCGGCGTCCAGCTCGAACGCGCCGAGCGCTCGGCAAAGCCGGTGTTCGGCCTGGGCGAGCGGCTCGACGCGAACCCGTGGCTCGGCTTGCGCCCCTGCACGCCCGACATGCGGCCCATCATCGGGCGCGCGCCGCGGCACCGGGGACTGTGGTTCTCATTCGGCCACAACCATCATGGCTTGACGCTCGGCCCGGTAAGCGGGCGGCTCCTCGCGGAGATGATGACGGGTGAAGAGCCTTTCGTCGATGCGCGTCCGTTCCGGCCCGAGCGGTTCGCCTGAGCGTGGCCTGCGCTTGCGTGCCGGCTACGGTGGGACAAGTCCCGCGACCCGCCGCAGCACCTTCATGGGACCGAGCTTGCGGATGGTCTGCATCTGCATGTCGTTGCGAACGAAGAGCGAGCCCGCAAAACCCAGCGCGTTGACTGCAATGCCTTCTGTTCGTTCGACGCAGCGCGGCACGATCATCATCCAGCGCGTCGTCACGAGCAGGTTGTAGGGCGCGGATTGGCGCGCTTGCCCGTTCACCTCCACGGCGTGCAAACCGGCGGCATCGAGTAGATGCTGGTACGTGTGCAATGCACGGTCCGCCAGTTGCTGCGGGTTGTCTGCGAGCTTCGCATCGAGGCTCGCGAATGCGTGCGGAAAGCCGAGTCCTGGCACGGTGCATAGGCTGCCGTCGCTGGATGCGGCCGCCAGCAACGGCTCGATCGGCAGATGAGAGGCGCTTTCGTCGAGCGGCAGCGGCACGATCTGCAGATGCTTGTGAGGCTGACTCGCGCCGGCCGCCGGTCCGCCGTTGTAGAAACCGAGGCTCTCGAACTGCGTCATGCAATCGAACAGTGCGCGAAAATCCGCCAGATCGAGCAGGTTCTCCTGCAACTCGAAGCGGCGCGTCACGACCAGCAGATGGTGGTCGATCACATTGAACTTATTCAGCAGGACAAGGTGCGTGTCCGAGATATCGGCGACGAACAAGTCCGGCTCATAGGGCAGGAAGGGGTTGACCGCGCGACGGCTGGCCGGGTCCTTCTTGCGTTGCCGGGCGTCCTCGTCCTTGCGTTCCAGACTCGACACCTGGCGGATGAGGAAACGCACGCCGCCGTCTTCGATCGTCGTGCGCACGGTTTGTATGGGGTGCAGCGCGCCGCAGGCCAACGCATGCTGCGTCTGGCGCACGACGGCAGGCCACAAGGTGCCGGACGATTCGCGAGGGGGCGTAGTCATCGGAATGGGCGGCTTCGGGTTGGCGCGAGAGACAGCTTCCTTTATACACTCGCGGCCGCGTGCATGCGCGACGTGTCGTGCAACGCACCGTGCGACTTCACCCTGGCGGTGGCCTAGCGCCTCAGTTCGGCGATGATTTTCTCCGCGAGAAAGTCGCACGGCGGGCGCTTGGATGCCGTGCTTCGCGCGAGCACCACTTCGAGCGCGGCGATTTCGGGTAAGCCCTGCGCCTGGCCGAGCAGGGCGAAATGCGCGGGCACTGCGCATTGGGCGAGCGGAACCACGGCAAGGCCCGCCTCGGCCATGGACACGAGACCCATCAAGCTCGGGCTTTCATACGACGTGCGATAACTGATTCCAGCCTGTTCGAGGCTGCGAATCGCGTTCTCGCGCGCGACGCTGCCCGGCAAAAACACCGCAATCGGCAGAGGTCTTTCCCGCCAGATGTCGTGCGCGCTCGGCGATGCGGCCCACACCATGGGTTCGAGCCGCAGGAACTCGCCCGCCAGACCCTTCACGCGCGTCGCGCACACCAGATCGACGGAACCGTCTTTCACCATCGGCGCAAGCGCCACGCTCGGCAGGCCCACCACGCGAATCTCCACCTTCGGATAGGTCGCGGAAAATTTCTTGAGGATGGGCGGCAGCAGCGAGGACGCGTAGTCGTCCGGCACGCCGATGCTCACGCGGCCGGTCACGTCGGGCCGCACCACGGCGGCCCACGCCTCGTCGCGCAAGGCCAGCATGCGGCGCGCGTAGGCGAGCAGCACTTCGCCGTCCTGGGTCGGCACCACGCTTCTGGGCTTGCGGACGAAGAGCGGCTTGCCGAGCGCGGCCTCGAGCGTCTTGATCTGCATGCTCACCGCTGACTGCGAGCGGTGCACGAGCTCCGCCGCACGGCTGATATTGCCGGCGTCCGCCACGGCGACGATCATCGCCATCACGTCGAGGTCAAGGGCTTTCAATACTTGGTATCAGAAAAGTTGATGGATTCCATCAATATTACGCGATTTTCTTAAATCTTGACGTGCGGCATAGTGCTGGCAAAGGAGCCCGTGTATGAACGCCCGAACCGATTTCTCCCTGCTTGCCGTGCCCGACCTCTCGTTTGCGACGATTGCCTCGGGCATTTGCGTGCCGTACGTCGAGTGCGGAGAGGGCGAGCCGCTCGTGTTCGTGCACGGCTCGCTGTGTGACTACCGCTACTGGAGCGCGCAGACGGCGGCCCTGTCGGCGCATTTTCGCTGCATCTCGGTGAGCCTGAGCCATTATTGGCCGGCGGGCGAGGCCTGCATTCAGGGCGAATTCGGCTGGCAGACGCACGTCGCCGAACTGGCCGAGTTCATCGAGGCGCTCGGCGTCGCGCCCGTCCATCTGGTGGGGCATTCGCGCGGCGGTTGCGTCGCGTTTCATGTGGCGCGCGAGCATCCGCGTCTCGTGAAGACGCTGACGCTTGCCGACCCGGGCGGGCCGTTGCAGCTGGACGGCATGCCCGAGGCCGCGCTGCCCGCGGCGACGAATGCGCTGCGCGCGCGGGTGGCCGAGCTGATCGAAACCGGCGAGATCGACGCGGGACTCGAACTGTTCGTCGACTCGGTGAGTGCGCCGGGCTCGTGGCGCAAGAGTTCGGTCGCCTTTCGCACCATGGCCGCGGACAACGCCGCGACCTTGCCGAAGCAGTTTCGCGACCCGTTGCCGGCTTATTCGCGCGAGGCTGCACGCGGCGTGAAATGCCGAACGCTGCTGATCGAAGGGCAGCGCAGCCCTCGTATGTTCCGCAACAATGTCGAGAAACTTGCTGAGTGGATCGACTACGCGGACAGGCAGACCATCGCGGGGGCGTCACACGGCATGAATGTGTCGAACGCGGGCGCCTTTAACCGGCTCGTCCAGTCGTTTGCGAGCTTCTGAGGGGGCCGTCGCAGCGCTGAGCTGCGTGTCGCGAGCGCCGCGCCACATAGGCGCCGCGCACATACAGGTCAAAGACTTCTCGCGCCGGCTGCCCCGGCGCGCGGCCTCGTGGTGAGAAACCGGCCGCGAATCCAGTCTCTTAACGGCGCGACGAGCCGCTCCTGGAAGTACACCGCCGCGACCACGGTGCCGATCAGATAGAGCGGATACGTCGCCATGCTCGGCACGACTTCCTTCGAAGCCGCGACGCACTCGGAGAAGTGCGAAGCGCACCACAGCGGCGACTTGCCAATGGAGAGCAGCTTCAACACCTTCATCATGACCAGAAAGACGGGGACATGAATCGCGAAGAGCGAAAGCGCCGAATTGCCGAGGCGCGTGGCCAGCGCCGCGAAGCGTGATGGCACGGTCAGCCCGGCGAAGACGATCACGAGCAGCACTTCTCCCGGCATCAACGCGCCGTTGTGAACCACGTAACGCGTACTCATCGATCCATGCGTCTCGAGCCATGCGGCGACCGCGAACGAGGCCGCAAAAACAAGCAATGCTGCAAAGATCCTCGCACGGCTCTCGTATATCGCGTTCAACTGCCCCTCGCGAAAGAGTCCATACACGACGATACCGACCAGAAACTCGGGCAGCCGCAGCACCGGATTGCGCGTGATGAAGCCGACCGCAGCGGGGCTGTACCAGTGCATCAGAGTCGCGGCGACAGGCGGAACGAGGTAGAGCACCCACAGCACCACGACGAGCCGGTACTTGTTCCTGGCTCGAAGCAGCCGCGGCGCGACGAACGGAAACGCCAGATAGAAAAAGAACAGGGTGGCAAGCGACCACGACGGCGGATTCACCGACCCATAGAGCGGATACCACACTTGCAGCAGAAACAGATTCAGCACGAAATTCACGGCGGTTTCTGTGGTGCCTAGGGTGACGAAATGCTCGGCATCGTCGAGCGACATCACGGCGAACTGCTGGAACCCCCGCGTGCCGACCACCGACACGAGAAGCACCAGTACCAGCGCGATCAGATGCACGGGGTACAGGTTCGACAGGCGCTTCACGAAGAATTCACGTGTGCCGCCTCGCAGTTCCGTCGTGCGTCCAAAGTAGACGTGCGCAAGAATGAAGCCCGACAGGATGAAGAACGAACTGGTGGCGAACCCGCCAAGATTGGCGAGTTCCACCAGCGGCAGCGTCGTGTACTGCGGATACTGATGTATCGAGTGAAAGACCATCAGATAAACGGCGAGTGCGAAACGAAGCACATCGAGGCCAACGAACTTGTTCATCATGTGGTCCAGGCAAGATGGGTTGCGCCGAAGTCGAGTGAAACGCCTCTACAGGCGACGCCGGGCAAGCGGGTTGGCAATATAGCGAACGGCGAAATCGGAGAGCGCGGAAAAAGGCAGAAGGCAAAGACTCGACAGGGCGAGCGTGCCGATCTTCTTCTTGTAACTCCAGAACGGGTTGGCAACGATGGAGCGGAAGTAGCTGTGCGACTGGCGGCTCACCCAGCGCCAGCGCTTCGTGAACGGCGCCTGATAAATGGCGGAACAGAAGTACGATTTCTCGAGCGAGAAGTCATAGAACGACATGGGCAATTCGATTCCCAAACGCGCACGCGCCATTTGCCGCAGGATCGCCCAACGCTTCGTCAACGCCTTCGGCGCTTTGTCGTTGCTTTCCGAGTTGGCGAAATCGATGCCCGAATTTTCGGTGCGATGTACGCGATACGCGCCGAGCGATTCGGGAATCGTCGCAACGGTCCCGAGCAGCGCGACGCCGTAGATCGCATAGAAGTCCGCACCGTAGCGATTGATCTCGGCTTCCGGCACCGGAAAAATTCGCCTTAATGCACTGGTCCGATAGGCGTTGCCCGAAGCCGGCGGCGACGGATAGAGCCAGCCCTGGCGCAACGGTCCGCCGCAGTCGCATGGAGCCGCCGAATGCGGCACATACGTGCCCGAAGGCTTGCCTGAAGGATCGATCACGTCGAGCCGGAATTGGACCTTGACGAAGCTGCCGGTTTCAAACACGCGCATGACTTTCGAAACCGCATGCGCATACAGCAGATCGTCGGAATCGAGCAGCATGACGAATTCCGTGTCGATCATATTGACCGCGTCGTTATAGGCGGAGACCTGACCTCCATTCTGCTTGTAAAGCGCCTTAATGCGGGAGCCGTAACTTTCTATGATTTCGCGGGAGTCGTCTGTCGATCCGTCGTCGATTACGAGCACCTGGGTTGCTGGATAGTCCTGGGCAAGCGCCGAGTCGATTGCCCCGGCCAGAAATCGGCCGTAGTTGTAATTGCAGATGACGATTGTCACGTTTTGCATTTGTCTTCACCACTGTCGTGAACCACGACCGCTGCGCACGGGCGACAATCGCCCGCATCAGCGCATCCGGTCGCATGGGCCTCTGTCGAACTAGCACAAATCAATTTACCGTTCCGTTGGTTGCGTCGCCAACAAACCGTCATGCGATATGTGCGGTCGATAACACAGCTTTCTGCGCTCGCGCATGCTTCGGTAAAGCAGGGAATAAACCCTGCTGCGCCGAGTGAAAGAGGTGACAAACTTGCCGGAAAAAATCGGCAAGCGTTACGCTGGGTTATCCGACAGTATCGGTAAAGGAGGCCGGTTCGACAGGAATGCATCGGGCACGAGTTTTCCCCACTCGTAGTCGATTCTGTCCGGCGTGAAAGGCAGTACTCCGGCGCCCGGCGTAAAAGTCAGCTCGCCGAAATAGATCTGGTTATCCGGCGCGTACAGGTCCACGCGCACATAGTCGAAGTCCGCGCACAGTTTTCTTGCGGCGGAAAGAATGGCATCCAGATTGGCGGGGCGCGGCGCGGGCTCAGGGCTCGGTTTATAAGCGCCAATGGCCATGTCGAGATGGTTCCAGTCGGCGTCGTAGATGTCGCCGCGCGTGTTCGAGCCGAACCGGTCGGAGATTACGAGAATGTAGATGTGCGGTCTTCCGCTTCGTCCGCCAAAGCAGTGCAGTTTGTAGTCGGCGGGAATCCGGCCGCTCTGGTCCAGCAACAGTTGCTCGAAGAAAATGCGCGGCTTGATCTGGCGGTAATGCTTTTCGCGCGCGATCTTGTAGAAGTCCAGTGTGAGCCAGTGATTGGCGAGTTCTCGTAGTTGTTCGAACGAGCGCGCGGATTTGTCCCTTACCACTTCCACATAGGTGCTGCCGTGATTCGCCTTCATCACGAACGAGTTCGGCAACGCGTCGAATACTTCTTTCGTGAAAACGTCCGGCGCGGCGAGCAGCGGAATCACATGCTGTTCGCCCAGCTTGCTCGCGACATAGCCTCTTACTGCGATTTTGTCCGTCAGCTCCGCGAACCACGGGTCCGGCCGCAGGTTTTTCTGCAAGATTTTCTCGTTGAACGTGGTGGGGCGAAACAGGTTGGGATAGCGGCCAATCTCCTTGTGATGCAGCAGTGCCAGGAACACGGGCGCCGGCAGCAGCGATTTGGCGGCCTCTTTGACCTTTCGGAGAGTCGATTGTCGGCGCACTGGAGCAGTACTTTCCGACAATTGTGCTTCTTGCAGCGGCACCGGCGTGCCGGCTTCACCCGGAAATTGCACTGAGTTGGTCGTCGTCATTTTTCGAATCCCGTAAGTTGTTCGCTACATTCGGGGCCCGGCCAGGCTTCCCGATGTATCACGATGCGAGGTTAACTCACGGAATGCTGCGCAATTGGCGGCGTCGCTAAACGAAGGTATTTTGGCCCAATCCCATGAAGGCGGCCGTTTTTTTGGGGGGAGGTTTTTTTGCGCCGGCTATTCGCCGCGCATCGCGACACGTACGGATAGAAAGGAAGTGGCTGGAGAGAACAGTGCAAAGCGCCTAATTCGCGAGCGATTTCACTTCGCCGTTCGTGGATCTATGCGCTTTCATGTGAAGCGTCGAATGAGGCGCCGTCGATGATTTCAAGCAGCTCAGCGGGCCTGACTGGTTTGACGAAGTGATGGTCGAAGCCTGCCGCGCGGCTGCGGTCGCGGTCGCCCTGCTGACCGTAGCCGGTCAGCGCGACGAATACGCATTGCCGGTTGCCGGAGCGTGCCCGCAATTGCCGCGCGAGTTCATAGCCGTCCATCACGGGCAGGCCGATATCGAGCACCGAAACCGCGGGCATGAAGGCGCTCGCCTCGGCCAGCGCGGCAGCGGGATCGTAAACGGTCATTACCGAGTGGCCGTAGCTTCGCAGCAGTTCCGCGAGTGCGTCCGCCGCGTCGACGTTGTCGTCGACCAGCAGAACACGTCGTTCCTGCGCGCCGGCACTTCTTTCCGGGCGACGCGTGGCTAGCGGCGCAGGCACGGCGATACGCGTGGCCGGCTGCGCGCTGCCGGCCATTGCCGGCGAGGGCGCGCAGGGCAGCACGATCGTAAACTGACTACCGCAGCCTCGGCCGCCGCTCGCTGCTTCGATATGTCCGCCATGCAGCTGCACAAAGTTCCTCGCGAGGGCGAGACCGATGCCGAGTCCGCCGTGGGCGCGATCGATCGTCTGCGTGCCCTGGTAGAAGGTGTCGAAAATGCGAGGCAATGCGTCCGGCGCAATGCCGATGCCGGTGTCGCGTACACCGATGCGAAGCGTGCCTGCGCCGGTGCCTGCAGCGCTCACTGTTATCGCACCGCCAGGTTCGGTGTATCTGGCCGCGTTGATGAGCAGATTGGCGATGGCCTGCGCGAGCCGCGCCGGGTCGGCGAAACACTCCAGCGCCCCGTCCACCTCGATATTCAATCGATGAGCGCGGCGTTGCACGAGCACGCGCGTCATCTCCACGGCCTTCGTGACGACTTCGTGCACGTCGACCCGTTGCCGGTGCAGTTCGACATTGCCGCGGATCATACGCGACACGTCGAGCAGATCGTCGACGAGGCGCGCCAGATGATCGACATGACGCTGGATAACGGACCGCTCGCGCGCGGTCGAATCGGTGCCGCGCCTCGCCATCAGTTCGAGCGCACTGACAATGGGCGCGAGCGGATTGCGCAGCTCATGTCCGAGCATCGCCAGAAACGCATCTTTTGCGCCATTGGCCTCGCGCAATTGAGAAAGGAGTACTTCGCGGTCGGTGTCGCGTTGATGTTCGGCGGCCTTGCGGCGGTTCATTTCATCTTCGAGCGATCTTGCACGCTGCTCCGCAAGCGCGAGCCGCAGATGCAGTTCCTTGCTGCCGGCATCGCGCAACGCGCTGCCCGGCAGCACGTGATGATGCGCGTGGCAAATGTGGCGAAAGAGCGGGGTCTGCTCGGCGCCCGGAAACAGTTTGTCGGGATAGCCGCAGAAAAGGGAGAACCTGTGACGCTCCGCGAGTCGGTTCCAGAGTTCTTCGAGACGCAACGCGGCCTCGCCCTGACCTTGTTCACAGAGCAGCGCAACCATTTCCCCAAACGCATGGAGCGGCTCGCCGCGCTGCGCCGCCTGCGCGACGACCGCGCCGACTGTTGAGACAAAGCGTGTCTCGTCCGGCCAGCCGTCGACCATGAAGCGCTCGAGCGTGGCGTGTGCATCCAGCAGGATCAGTACTCTGCCCGCCTCGTATGCGGTGTGCGCGGGCTGTTTCGCGTTAAGCCACGACGTGAGCGACGCCAGATGATCGACCGTGGCGATCGCAATTGCGCTGCCGCCCGCATTGAGTGCTCGCAGCAGAAAGCCGCCCACGTCTTCCATCAAACCCGCGTCGGATTCGTAGAACTGGACGAAATGGCCTGAGTCGTGCGCGTCCTCGTGAGACGGCTTCGTGCTAGTGAGCATCGTTGACTGCCCTGGCGAAACGTTCCTTCGCGAAGAAATGACGCGCCGGTTGTAGTGCGGAACACGCGTTGCAAACTGCGGCGGCGCCCGGGTGAAGAACCGCGAAGGGCCTGCAGCGCACACCGTCGGCAGTTCAGGCATGAACCTGCCGCCGACTCGGCAGGCATAGCCAGCAACCGGCGTGCCCGAACATGTTCAGTCGCGGGCTGAGATTTGCTGAAAGCGCTGGTCGACGCGAGCGAGCAGGCTGCGCGACAGGCGTGTCGCCCGGGCCTGAATGACCCGCTCGGACAGGCGCGAAAACGCATACGACGCGGCAAGCACTGCGAGCACCGTCACAATAAAGAGCACGAGAGACGTTTCGCGATCGCTTCGGCCGAATGTGCCCTGGAAGAAGTGCAGACTTGCATAGACGCAGACGAAGTGCCACAGATAGATGCCGTAACTCTCGCGGCCGAGCGCACCGGTGCAGCGGCGCATCCACCTGCCGAGCGGCTTGCCGCTGCGAGCAGAGAGGGCTTCGTCGTGGCATTCGCGGCGGCGCGAACTCACGAACAGCAGAAACGCGACCGCGCTGCACGCGGCGAAAACCGGCGCGAGCTCATGCGCCTTGGCGAGCCATACACCGAGCATCGCCGTGGCGAGCGAGAAACCTGCGGCGAGCAGAAACGTCGCGCAGGCAGCACGTCGCGTGACGCTCGCAGCGCCCGTGAGATGTCGACGAAATGCGTACCAGGCCCACATTCCGACGATAAAGCACGGCCCTTGCACCGGCGGCCAGAAATAGCTGAAGGAGTTGTTGCCGACGTGGCAAACGAAGCCGTCGCGGCAGTCCTGCGTGACCAGCACAACCACCGACAACGCGAGCAGCAACGCCGTGGCGATCATGAGCCGCACACGGTTCGCGGCGACGAAGAAGAGCAGGGGCGCGATCAGATAAAACAGCATTTCGACGCCGATCGACCAGCCTCCCGGCACGACGTTGTTGATCGCCGTGGGCGAAAGCGCATGCAAAAAGACCATGTTGAGCAGAATGTCTGTCGCGCCGTGTGCGCCGAGCACCCACGCGCGCTCGTAGCCGGACTGCGCGGCACCATAGCTGATGAATCCATAGACGGCGATTGCTGCGTAATACAGCGGCGCAATGCGAAAGAACCGTTTGATATAGAAGCGCAATGTCACATGCGGTGCCCCGGTGCAACGCCCGTGCTCCGCTTCGAGCGTCATGAAGATCGTGATCGCGCTGATCACGAAGAACAATTGAACGCCGTACTGGCCCATTCGCGCGAGCAGGGCGACGCCGTGCGGCAGATGAGGGAATTGAAACGACAGGTGCACTGCGACGACACCGACGATCGCGAGCGCCCGACCGAGATCGAGCGCGGCAACACGTCCTTCTTTCATGGGACACATCCTCCTCGATAGTCGCGGCCGCGCGGTTCGCGGCCGCGACGACCGTGGACACGATGCGTTTCGCGGAAGTTCCTGTTTTTTTCTCTCAGAGCGTCAAGAACGCGTCTTTCATGCTTTTTGCACGCTTTGCGCCTCGCCTTAATCATCAGACGAAACGGCCGGTCAGCCGTCAACCTTTCGCTTTGTTATTTTTAAGAACGATTAAGGACGGGGACAAGGACTCCATTCGGGGCCGCCGGTAGACTCCATGGCAGTTTTCCTCGCATCAGAAGCGGGTGCGGCACGTCTTCCGATGTTCAGCAAACCCTTTACCGACCTTTAGGATGCACAAAGCCATGGCTAATCCGAAACTCCAAGTCCTGACGCCTGCCAACTCGCAGATCATTTTCATCGACCACCAGCCGCAGATGGCGTTCGGCGTGCAGTCGATCGACCGTCAGGTGCTGAAGAACAACGTGGTGGGCCTCGCGAAGGCAGCACGCGTGTTCAACATTCCGACCACCATCACGACCGTCGAATCGGAAAGCTTCTCGGGCTACACGTACCCCGAGTTGCTGGACGTGTTCCCGGATCACAAGGTGCTTGAACGCACGTCGATGAATTCGTGGGACGACCAGAAAGTGCGCGATTCGCTTGCCGCGAATGGCCGCAAGAAAGTGGTCGTGGCAGGCCTGTGGACGGAAGTCTGCAACAACACGTTCTCGCTGTGCGCGATGGACGAGGGCGACTACGAGATCTACATGGTGGCGGACGCATCGGGCGGCACCTCGAAGGAAGCGCACGAATATTCGATGCAGCGCATGATCCAGGCCGGCGTGGTGCCGGTCACGTGGCAACAGGTGCTGCTCGAATGGCAACGCGACTGGGCGCACAAGGAGACGTATGACGCCGTCATGGCGATCGTCAAGGAGCATTCGGGCGCGTACGGCATGGGCGTCGACTACGCGTACACGATGGTCCACAAGGCGGCGCAGCGCGCCGCCGGCAAGCACGAAGTGCTCGCTCCGGTGCCCGCACGCAAGTAAGCGGGCAGCGGTAAGCCTCGCGCGGCACGCAGCTCGCCGCTCGCGTGTCGCGTGTAACGGCTCAAGCAGGGGCGTGCGCCGCGTAGATCGCGTTCGGGTCCCGCCGAACGGGGTCGTGCAACGCCTCGACGAGTTCGGCGCGATGGGTAAGCACGGCGCGCTGGTTGATCGAGCCCTTGTCGGTGATCTCGCCGAGATCGAGCGACGGCGCGACGTCGAGCAGACGCAGCCGCGCGATCGTGGTTGCGCCGCCCGTCGATTCGCGATTGAGCCGTACGAGCAGTTCCGCGAAAAACTGCCGCACGGCGGGCGCATTCACCACTTCGGCCGCACTCGCCGACTCGGGCAGTCGCGCGAGTCGCCGGCAGGCGTCGAGTCTCGGGAACACCAGCACGCCGACATCGTCGCGATTGAGTCCGGTGACGACCACGTCCTGCACATACGGTGCGCCGGCCGAAATGACCCGCGCCCGCATCGGCCCCACGCTCACGAAGGTGCCTGAACTCAATTTGAAGTCTTCGGCAATGCGGCCGTCGAACATCAGGCCGAGTTCGGGCCGCTGCGGGTCCACGAATTTCAGTGCGTCGCCGCTGCAGTAATAGCCTTCCTCGTCGAACGACTTTGCCGTGGAGTCCGCGTCCATGCGCCAGTAGCCGCGCATCACATGCGGTCCGCGAAAGCGCGCTTCCAGCTTTCCGCCAACGGGCACGAGCTTCACTTCGCAGCCCGGCGCGGGCACGCCCACATAACCGGCGCACATGGCGGGCAGCGTCGTGAAAAGACAGGACGGCGAAGTCTCCGTCATGCCGAGGCCGGCCATGATGCGGATACGCTCGCCGCAGTGGCGCTCCGTCACGTGCTGCAAACGGTCCCACGCTGCCTGCGAGAGACCCGCGCCCGCGAAGAAATACACCTTCACGCGCGAGAAAAACGTCTCGCGCAGCCGGGCGTCGGTTTCCAACGCACTCGTCAGTTCTTCCCAGCCTTTCGGCACGTTGAAGTAAATAGTGGGCGCGATCTCGCGAAGGTTGCGCAGCGTCTCGTCGAACTTCTTGCCGACGGGCTTGCCGTCGTCAATGTAAAGCGTGCCGCCGTTGTAGAGCGCGATACCCGCGTTGTGACTGCCGCCGAACGTGTGATTCCATGGCAGCCAGTCAACCAGAACAGGCGGCTCGTCGGCGAATTGCGGAAACGTTTCGAGCAGCATCTGCTGATTGCTGCACAGCATGCGATGTGTCGTCGGCACGGCCTTCGGCAACATCGTGGAGCCGGACGTGAAGAGGAATTTGGCGATGCTGTCCGCGGCGATGGCGTCGTGCGCCGCGTCGACCGTGCTGGGTGTCGTCTCGAGCAGCGTCGACAGGCGGGTCACTTCCCGGCTACACGAACCGGTGGCGGCCACGACTTCGATATCGGCGGCAACGGTTGCGTCGATGGCGGCGGCGAACGCGGCGGCGTCCGTCGCGAAGACGAGACCGGGTGTCAGGAGATCGAGCGCGTGCCGCAGTTTGCCGTAGTCGCTGGAAACGAGCGAATAGGCCGGCGAAATGGGCGCGAACGGCACACCTGCCCACATCGCGCCGAGCGCGACCATCATGTGCTCGAGATCGTTGCCGGATAGAATCGCCACGGGTCGCTCGGCCGACAGCTTGCGATCGAGCAGTGCCTGGCCGATTGCGCGCGCGTGCTCGAGCATGTGCGCGTAGCTGATGCCGCGCCATTGGCCGTCGGCGCCGCGGCGCGCGACGAGCCAGCGGTCCGGATGCGCGAGCGCGCCGCTCGCGAGCCGGTCGGTCAGGCGCTTCGGGTACGCGCCGGGCGTGGCGGCTGACTCCATGTACCAGACGTCCGCGTCACGGCGAACGCGCGCGGGCGCCGAGCCGATGCGCACGTCGCGATACCGTACGGGCGTTTCCTTGTCGACACGGGATTGCGTCGGCTGCGAATTCACTGATTGTCTCCTTGCATCTCCGTCTGCTGCGAAGAATGCGGATTCGAATGATGCCGATGCACGGCCTCTCGTTTTCAGATCGGATAATGGCGCGGACCCGTCTGAATCGTAATCCAGCGCAGGTCGGTAAACTCGGCAATCGACGCCTTGCTGCCGAAACGGCCGTAGCCGCTGCCTTTCACGCCGCCGAACGGCATTTGCGCTTCGTCGTGCACGGTCGGCCCGTTGATGTGGCAAATGCCCGACTCCACGCGTTTGGCGACGTTCATGGCGCGCGCAATATCGCGGCTGAACACGGCAGCCGACAAACCGAACTCGCTGTCGTTCGCCACTTGCACGGCTTCGTCGTCGCTGTCCACGCGCAGCACGGTCACGACCGGTGCGAAGGATTCCTCTCTATACAGCCTCATCGCCGGGCTCACATGATCCACGATGGTAGGCTGCATGATCGCGCCCGAGAGCGCGCCGCCGCCGAGTATCGTCGCGCCGTGTCCGCGCGCATCTTCCACGAGCGCAGTGGCGCGACTCGCGGCGGCTTCGCTGACCATGGCGCCGAGCACGGCGCCGCGGGCGTTCGGTGCGTGCGCAACGAGTTGCCGTGCCTTCTCCTCCAGCTTGCCGACGAGCGCGTCCGCCACACTGTGATGCGCGATGACGCGCTCCGTCGACATGCAGATTTGCCCCTGGTTGAAGAAAGCGCCGAACGCGATGGCCTCCACCGCCGCGTCCAGGTCCGCGTCGTCGAGCACGAGGACGGGCGCCTTGCCGCCCAGTTCGAGCAACGCGGGTTTCAGATGCTTCGCCGCATGCATTGCGATGATGCGGCCCACGTGCGTCGAGCCCGTGAAGTTGACGCGCCGCACGGCCGGATGCGCGATCAGGCGTTCGACGATGGCGGGTGCATCGGCGGGCGCATTCGTCACAACGTTGACGACGCCGTCGCCGAGTCCCGCGTCATGCAGCACGCTGCCGATCATTCTATGCACACCCGGGCAGGCTTCCGACGCCTTGAGCACGACCGTGTTGCCGCACGCGAGCGGCATGGCGAGCGCGCGCGTGCCGAGAATCACCGGCGCATTCCACGGCGCGATGCCGAGCACGACGCCGCACGGCTGGCGGACGGCCAGCGCGAGATTGTCCGGCGTGTCGGTGGGAATCACGCTGCCGTCGATCTGCGTGGTCATGGCCGCGGCTTCGCGCAGCATGTTGGCCGCGAGATGCACGTTGAAACCGTACCAGTTCGCCATGGCGCCGGTTTCCGCCATACCGCATTCGATGAATGCGCCGGCTCGCGCATCCATGAGGTCGGCGGCCTTCAGGAGGCGCGCGCGGCGCTCCGTCGGCCGCAATGCGGACCACGCGGGAAACGCGGCGACGGCGGCTTCAACGGCTGCATCCGCGTCGGCGAGCGTGGCGGCCGCCGCACGCGAGGCCACCCCGCCGGTGACCGGGTTGGTCCGCTCGAAGGTCGCGCCGCTCGACGCGGGACAGTCCTTGCCCCCGATCAACATAGTCACTTCGTTCACGATGGCTGTCTCCTTTGCATGCACACGTTTTTCATCCGCGCGTCATTCACTGCGCTTGTACGCCTGAAGCCCTGGCTTGATCGACTTCTGGTCGAGGAATTGCCGCAGTCCTTCCTCGCGCCCTTTCTCCGGATCGCGCAGTTGCGCCTGGTCGAGCTTCGCGTAGAGATAGTCTTCGTTCTGCTCCCACGTCAGTTCGCGCGAGCGTTTGAAGCCGTGCTTGGCGGCGCGCAGCACCACAGGGTTCTTTTCGAGCAGCTTGGCAGCCAACGCGACGGTTTCCGCGCGCAGTTGCTCGCGCGGCACGCTCTTGTTGACGAGGCCCATCGCCGCGGCTTGCTGGCCGTCGAACGTATCGCCCGTCATGATGTAGTAGAGCGCCTGCCGATGCCCGACCGTATCCGCCATCGCCTTGCTGACCAGATTGCCCGGCGGAATGCCCCAGTTGATTTCGGAGAGACCGAACACGGCCTCGTCGGCTGCAATCGCGAGGTCGCATGCGACGAGCGGCGAAAAGCCGCCGCCGAAACACCAGCCGTTCACCATGGCGATGGTCGGCTTCGAATACATGCGCAGCAGCTTCCATTGCCATTGGCATGCGTCGCGGCGAATTTTTTCCTGCAGGATTTCGGGGCCCGCATCCACTTCGCGGAAATACTCCTTCAGGTCCATGCCGGCGGTCCAGGCATCGCCCGCGCCTGTCAGCACGAGCACCTTGGCATCGGCGTCCAGTTCGAGCGTCTCCAGTACCTGCACCATTTCGCTGTTCAGCGTGGGGCTCATTGCATTGCGCTTTTCCGGACGATTGAACGTCACCCATGCGATGCCTTCCTGAATCTTCACGTCGACCGTTTTCCAGCGATCCTCATAACTTGCCATGTTCGTGCTCCAGCGCGTTCTGCGCGTATTAAATGTCGTGATGTGCGAGTACCTGAGAGCGTTTGTGCGTTGCATCGGGCGGCACTCCGTATCAGGTAGCCTGATACAAGTCTAGTCGCAACCGACCCGGCGCACAATCGCTAGTTGATCGGGGAAAACCCTTGCGCCGTAGATTTGGTCCGATTGCGTCTAACACCTGGGGTATTCACCAAACAGACTTATCTTGTTTTGTCAGGGTGCCTGATATTTAATATGCTCGATCGCAGTGAGCTTAAGGCGCGTCCTTGTCAACGCGCTTTTATTCACTCTTTATATCAGGCGACCTGATATATTCGGCATGCGACGCAGCGACGGCATCGACACAACAAGCAGCAATCAACTTGCAAGAGACCGGAGTCAGCCGCTCACGCGCTGGCCTCCGTCGAAAGGAGGCAGACATGAAGTCCACCAGAACAGTCTTGCCGGCAGACGGCATGACGCAGCAAGCCGCGCGCGGCGGCGCCGTCGCGACATTGAGCCTGTGTTTCGCGGTTGCTCTTCTCGAAGGGCTCGACCTTCAATCGGTAGGTGTCGCGGCACCGCGCATGGCCCGCGAATTCGGCCTGAGCGTCGCGCAAATGGGGCTCGCGTTCAGCGCAGGCACCTTCGGATTACTACCGGGCGCGATGCTGGGCGGGCGGCTAGCGGACCGTATCGGCCGCAAACGCATTCTGATTCTCAGCGCATGCCTGTTCGGCCTGCTTTCCATCGCGACTGCGCTCGTCAGCAGCTTCGGCATGCTGGTGTTCGTGCGCGTGCTGACGGGCATCGGTCTTGGCGGCGCACTGCCGAACCTGATTGCTTTGTCGTCCGAAGCGGTGCAACAGAAGTCGCGCAATACGGCAGTCAGCGTGATGTATTGCGGCATTCCGTTTGGCGGCGTGATCGCGTCGATCGTCGGCATTCTCAGTATGGGCGACACGGAATGGCGTCACATCTTCTATGTGGGCGGCGCCGGACCCCTCATCCTCGTGCCTCTGCTGCTCGCGCTACTGCCGGAGTCGACTGCATTCCAGCGCGCGTCGCACGGCATGAACGCCGCGCCCGCGCCGATCGGCGAGGTGCTGTTCGGCGCGAACCGCGGACTGTCGACGCTGCAAATCTGGCTCAGCTACTTCTGCACGCTGATCGTCCTGTATTTCCTGCTCAACTGGCTGCCCTCGCTGATGGCGGCGCGCGGACTTGCGCGCGCGGAAGTGGGCTACGTGCAGATCTTTTTCAACATCGGCGGCGGGCTCGGGGCGCTCTTTATCGGCATGTTGATGGACCGGCTGCGCGGCGGCGTGGTGGTGGCCGGCATGTACGTCGGCATCATCGCGTCGCTCACGGCCCTGTCGATTGCGCCGGGTTTTGCGGCACTGACCGTGTCGGCGTTCTGTGCGGGGATGTTCGTGATCGGCGGGCAATCGGTGCTGTATGCGCTGTCCGCCGCGTTTTATCCGACGGCGATGCGCGGCACCGGCGTGGGGGCCGCAGTGGCGGTCGGCCGCGTGGGATCGGTAGTGGGGCCGCTGGCGGCGGGTCAACTGCTCGCCATGGGGCGCAGTTCGTCGACGGTAATCGGCGCGAGCATTCCCGTGACGCTGATCGCGGCCGCGGCGGCGCTGCTGCTGATCCGGCGACCGCGTGCGGCGGATTGATACGTCATCCTGAGTAAAAGACAAGATAGAAAACAACGTTTGGAGATAATCGCGATGCAAACAATCAAGACCCGGCTTCTGGTATCTAGCGCGCTCTGTGCGCTCAGCACGGCTGCGCTTGCGCAATCGAGCGTCACGCTGTACGGCATCGTCGATACGGGCGTCGAATACGTATCGCATGCGAACGCCGCGGGCGGACACGTGTTTCGCATGCCCGCCGTGACAGGCGAGCTGCCTTCGCGTTGGGGCCTGCGCGGCGTGGAAGATCTCGGCGGCGGCTATCGCGCGATCTTCACGCTCGAGAGCGGCTTCAACGTTCGCGACGGCAGTTCGGGGCAGGGTGGGCGGCTCTTCGGACGGCAGGCGTTCGTCGGGCTTAAGGGTCCTTACGGCACGCTCGCATTCGGGCGGCAATACACGATGACCTATCTCGCGCTGCAAGGCGCGGACATCATCGGTCCCGACATCTACGGCATGGGTTCCCTCGACGCCTATGTGCCCAATGCGCGTACCGACAACTCGGTCACCTATCTCGGCACATACAAGGGCTTGACGCTCGGCGCGGGCTATTCGTTCGGCCGCGATTCGGCGGGCACCGGCAATTCGCCGGGACAAGGCACCTGCGCGGGCTCGGTCGCGGGGCACCCGACCGAATGTCGCGACTGGTCCGTGATGCTCAAGTACGACGCGGCGAACTTCGGCGTCGCGGCATCGTATGAAGAGCAGCGCGGCGGCACCAGTGCGCAGGCCAATTTCTTCGACGGCATCACGCCCACGCCGCTTGCCAATGGTGCGGACAAGGACGCGCGCACTCATGTCAGCGCGTACGCGCAATACGCGGGCGCGAAGCTCGGCGCCGGCTGGCTGGGCCGGCGTGTGGTGACGGATTCGCCGGCGGTGCCGAACGTGCGCTCGGACCTTTTCTTCGTCGGCGCGTCGTATTTCGTCACGCCCGCGTTCATCGTCGACGGAGAAGTGTTCCGCATCATCAACAGCGCGCACGACTCGCGCGCGACGATGGGCACCTTGCGCACCACTTATCTGCTGAGCAAGCGCTCGTCCGTCTACGCGCAGGCCGCCTACCTCGCAAACAGCACGAAGGCGCGCTATTCGGTGAGCGGCGGCGGTGGCGGCACCACGCCCGCCGCCGGCATGGGACAGACCGGCGTGATGGTCGGCATCAAGCACTCGTTCTAGGAGACATCGAATGAACAGATCGGTGATTGCAGTGTGCGTGTCGGCCACGCTGGGCGCTTGCGGCGGCGGCTCGGGGGACAACCTGTCGGCACTCCCGCAACTGATCGCGGCCCAGCCGGCGGCGCTCGCTGGAAGCTGTGCGACATTGGCCGCCAAATTGGCGTTCGCGAACACGACGTTCAGTTCTGTGCAGGACGTGCCCGCCGGAACGCTCACAGTGGCAGGCAAACCTGTCGCCGAACACTGTCTCGTGCAGGGTCAGATGAACCAGCGCGTGAGCGCGGTCGACGGCAAGACTTATGCGATCGGCTTCGAAATGCGTCTGCCGATTGCATGGAACGGGCGCTTCTTTTATCAGGCCAACGGCGGGCTCGACGGCAACGTCGTCACGGCGACGGGCGAGATAGGCGGGGGCGGCCCGCTCAACGACGCGCTGAACATGGGATTTGCCGTGATCAGTTCCGACGCGGGGCACTCGTCGTCGCAGAATCCGCTTTTCGGCCTCGATCCGCAGGCGCGGATCGACTACGGCTATAACGCGGTCGCCACCTTGACGCCGATGGCCAAGCAGGTGATTCGCACTGCGTATGGCAAGGCGCCGGATCGCAGCTATTTCGAGGGATGCTCGAACGGCGGACGCCACGCGATGGTAGCGGCGGCCAGGTCGGCGGCGGAATACGACGGCATCATTGCAGGCGATCCGGGATTCCATTTGCCGAAGGCGGCCATCGGCGAAATGTGGGGCGCACAGCAGTTCGCGAAGGTTGCGACCGCAACGACCGCGAATGGGCTGCCCGACATCAAGACCGGCTTCACGACCGCCGAGCGGCAACTGGTCGCCTCGCGAATTCTCGCGAAATGCGACGCGCTGGATGGCGCCGCCGACGGCATGGTGCAGGACATCAAGGCCTGCCAGGCAAATTTCAGCCTCGCCGCCGACGTACCGACCTGCACGGGCAACGTGCGCGACGGCACGTGCCTGACCACGGCGCAGAAAGATGCGATCGGCAACGTGTTTTCCGGCGCGCGCAATAGCGCGGGCACGGCGCTCTACGCGAGCTTTCCGTACGATGCCGGCGTGAGCGGCGCGGGCTGGGCACAGTGGAAACAAAGCAATTCGATCACGCTCGATCCCGCCGCGGCTGCCTTCACGTTCACCACGCCGCCGCAAAGCGCGTCCCTGCTCGCGCAGTTGTCGTCGTACGCGCTCAACTTCAGCATGGACAGCGACGCGCCGAAAATCTTCGCGACGAGCGGCGCCTACACGGAATCGTCGTGGTCCTTCATGACGCCGCCGGACGAAACGAATTTGAGCGCACTCAAGCAACGCGGCGCGAAGCTCATGGTGTATCACGGCACGAGCGACCCGGTGTTTTCGTCGAATGACACGACCGACTGGTATCAACGCCTGATGGCAGCCAATGGCGGCGACGCGAGCAATTTCGCGCGGCTCTATACGGTTGCGGGCATGAACCATTGTTCGGGCGGCCCCGCAGCCGACCAGTTCGACATGCTGACGCCGATGGTCGCGTGGGTGGAGCAGGGCAAGGCGCCTGATAGCGTGATCGCGACCGCACGCGACGCGAGCAATGCGATACCGAACAGCGAAGTGCCGGCAGATTGGGGTGCGGGCCGCACGCGGCCGCTGTGTCCTTATCCGAAAGTGGCGCGCTACAAGGGCGGCGACGTGAACTCGGCCGCGAGTTTTTCGTGTAGTTGATCTTTGAGCGCGGCGCCGGTGTCGACTTGGCAAAGAGTCGACGCCGGCGCAGCACTCGAAGTTCGGATCACTGCTGCTCGTACCACGAGTAAGTCGCGAGCGTGCTGACTGCGGGCGTGCCGATCTGCAAGGTGATGTCGCGCAGCGACGTGAGCTCGATGTTGCGCAGATCGCCCATGTAGCGCCGCGAATCGCCGTTGTCGTTGATGTACGCCACCACGTTGCCTGTGATGCCCGCGACGTTCGTGCTGGAGAGCGGCTGCCCCCAGATGTCGAAGAACTGGCCCAGCGTGAAGGTTTTCAGGGTCGGCGTTTCGATGTGAATGATGCCGGTCTGGTCGTGCGTGTGCATCTCGTAGTTGCACTGCGAAAGAATGCCTACGTTAGCCGGCAAAGCGAGCCACTGGCCGTCCTTGACGATCGCGAGATGCGCGTGCACGTGATAAAGCTCGGCCATGCCGGCGGCGCAGATCAAGCCGTCGACCGCGCCGCCGGTACCGCCCGTCGACGTATTGCCGTTCGGCCAGTACGCCGTGCCCACCACGCCGCCGTAAGTGAGCGTGACGGGATTCGGGTCGAAGGGCGGCGGATCGGTCCACGTATAAGTGGGAATCTGCGTGAGCGGCGTGCCGACCATGATGGTGACCTCGCCATGCGGCGGCAGCACGAGGCTCGCCGGGTCGCCGGTGTATTTCGACAGCGTGCCGCCGTCGTTCACATAGATCGTCACCGGCGATCCGCTCAGGCCGGCGACATTCGAGGCGCCAAGCGTTTCACCCCAGATCGCGAAGAACTGACCGAGCGTGTACGACGCGCCGTTCGTCGTATCCATATGGATCTTGCCGCTCGCATCCACCGTGTGAAGCGGATAGGAGCAGCCGGTCTGCGCGGCCATGGTCGGCGCCACGGCGCCGATGTTGGCCGGCACCGCGAGCTGGCGCCCGTTCTGGTAGATGGACAGATGCGTATAGGTGTACACCTTGCTCGGCAGCGCGCAGTTCAGCCCGCTGACAGGCTGGCCGAGGCCGCCCGACGCTGTCGAGCCCGTGGGCCAGTTCGAATCGCCCAGCGCGGTGCCGTCGACCACGGGCGTGGCGGCGGCCAGCGTGGGTACCGTCGCGTTCGTGCCCGAGCCGGCCGGCGCCGCGGCGCCCGCGCCGTTGGCGCCGATGTTCGAGGAGCCGCCGCCGCCTCCGCCGCCGCAGCCGGAAAGAATCAGTAAGGCGCCGATCAGGGCGAATCGCAAATCCAGCCGTTCCAACATCGCGTGCTCCATGCCGTGGTTGAAAGTGAATACGAAACCGGCAGAGGCAGCGTAGCAGATGCATTTGTGGAATAAACCGATTGAATCACAACGTTTTGCGACTTTTTATGTCGCATTCTGGGGTGTCTGTAGAAATCGGCACGCGATTTAACCGACCTGCATCGTGGAATCGGGCAGCACTGTAAAATGCGGCTGCCGCCGCACTGTGCTGGCGTCGAACCTCCCGTCAGCGATGCGTGTCGATCTCTTTACCCTCTATCTCCTCATCATCGGAACGCTTCTCGCCAGTTCCGGCATGACACTATGGGAGCACCGAAGTCATCCGCGGCGCAGCCGGGAGTTGAGCGTGCTGGCCGCAGGGTATGCGACGCTCGCCATCGGTTGCGCGGCGGCCATGTTTCGCCGTGAGCTGCCCGGCGCGTGGGGCTCCGCGCTCAGCAATCTGGTCATTCTGACGGGTTACCTGCTCGTCCTGCATGGGGTGGCGCTGCTAAGCCGCCGGCAATATCGGGCCGTGTCTGTCGGGCTCCTCTTTGTCATGGCGCTGACATGGGCGGTGGGCAGCGCGCGCTGGGAGAGCACGATCTGGGCGTATGTCAGCGCGATCCCGATCGCGCTCGCGAGCGGCATGACGTCGCGCGAACTGTTGCGCGGCGACGACTTGAAGGCGTTGCCCTCGCGCTATATCGCGGTCGCCGTGACGGGCATTCATGCGCTCACGTATGCGTTCCGGGCGCTCGCGCTGCCATGGCTCGCGGCACGGTACGGCAACGGCCTGTTGCTGGTCTCGAGCGTCGTCACCATGTATGAGGGCGTGCTGTATTCGGTCGTCCTGCCGATGACGCTGCTCAAGCTCATCCGCGAGGAAACGCATGGGCAACTGCTGCAGCAATCGCAAACCGACTATCTGACCGGCCTCGGTAATCGCAGGTGGTTCTTCGAACAAGGCGAGCGCGTGATCGGCGAGGGTGGCAAAAGCCGGCCCTTGTCGCTGCTTGCGCTGGATCTGGACCGCTTCAAGAAGCTCAACGACCGCTACGGTCACAAGACCGGCGACGAAGTGCTCAAGTCTTTCGCGGAAGTGGCTCGCGGCGCGGTGGGACACGACGCGGTGCTGGCGCGCATCGGCGGAGAAGAGTTCGCGGCGCTCTTGCCTCGCCATGACGCGGCGCGCGCGCAAGCGGTGGGCGAGATGATCGTCGCGCGCTTCGCGCAGACCGTTTCGCACCGCGTGGACGGCAACGACATTCAGGCGACGGTCAGCATCGGCCTCGCGCATTCGGCTGACGCCGCAGAGTCGCTTGCGGAATTGCTGGCCGCCGCGGACGAGGCGCTCTATCGCGCCAAGTCGCTGGGCGGCAACCGGGTCGAGGGCGCGCACAAGGCCGTGAGCCTCAAGCTCGTCAAATAGCGCGTGTTACGCCGCGGCGAGCGCACTGCGCGAGCGCCGCGCCGCGCGAAACAGCACAGACACCATGCGTTTCGGGTTCGCTGCACGGACAGGCGTCAGCCCGCCGCCTGATTGCGCCGCAACCATTCGTCGAGACCGATGCGGCCGAGGCGCGCCTCGCCGAGCGGCACGAGCGAGCGCTCGTCGACGCGGCCGCCGAAGTAGAGCGCCTCTGAGTCGCGCACCACCTCGCGCGGGTCGCCAACGGACTTCAGGTAGCGGGCGACGATCTCGTCGAACGGCGCGCGCTCCGGTCCCGCGATTTCCACGGTGCCGTTGCGCGGCGCAGCGAGCGCGACGTCCGCAACGAAGGCGGCGACGTCGTCCGCCGCAATGGGCTGGAACGAGCCGGGCGAGAGGTGGATCGCGTTGCCTTGCACGCTGGATGCCGCGATGCCGCCGAGAAATTCCATGAACTGCGTCGAGCGAATGATGGTGTACGGAATGCCCGATGCCTCGACCAGTTTCTCCTGCGCGACTTTGGCGCGGAAATAGCCGTTTTCCGGCGTGCGGTCGGTGCCCACGATGGAAAGCGCGACATGATGCCCGACGCCCGCCGCGCGCTCTGCCTGATGCAGGTTGCGCCCGGAAGTCTCGAAGAATTCGAGCACGGCCTTGTCTTCGAACGACGGCGAATTGGCAAGGTCGACCACCACTTGCGCGCCGGCCAGCGCGTCGGCGAGTCCTTCGCCGGTGAGCGTATTGACGCCGCTTTTCGGCGACGCGGCGAGCACCTCGTGCCCGGCGTTGCGCAGAATGGCGTGCGTCTTCGAGCCGATCAGGCCGGTGCCGCCGATAATGACGATCTTCATGGTCCACTCCGAGTGTCGTTGGCGGCATGTGCCGCATGAAGTCAATGGTAGGCGGGCGCGGCGTGCCGCGGTAGGCGTCCGCGCCGGCTCACCATGTTGCCTTGGCGACACCAATCGCCCCACTTGTCATTCGACTGCCGATAACTCGGGGGCCGCCGCCGTTGTTGTCGTAGCGAGGCAGTGCAGATTCATGGCGCGCGTCGCGTCAGTCATGTAGTCGACGAATACGCGGATGCGGGCAGGCAGATGCTTGCGGCTCAAATAGCAGATGTAGTGGCCGCTGTCGTCCGGCGCGTGTTGGCCGAGGCAGCTCACGAGGCGCCGCTCGCCGAGCAGATCGCACACCTGATAGGCAGGCACCTGCGCGATGCCCACGCCGTCGAGCACCGCTTGCAGAATCAGATCCGCGTCGTTGAACGTATGCTGCGCCGCCGGTTGATGCCGCTGCGTATGGCCGTCCACCTTGAACTCCCACTCCTTGATGCGCCCGGAGGCCATGCGAAAGTTGATGCAGCGATGCTGCGCCAGTTCGTCGATGCGGCGCGGCAAACCGTGCCTGCGCGCATAGGCCGGCGACGCGCAGACGATCATCTGCATCGCGATCAGTTGCCGCGCGACGATGCCGCTGTCTTCCATCCGTCCTTCGCGAAACGACACGTCGACGCGGTCGCTCGTGAAGTCCGCGGGGCGCTCGTTCAGCAGCAGTTCGAGCGTGATGCCGGGAAAGCGCGAGTGAAAACCGCGCAAGAGGGGCGCGACGATCCGGCGGCCGAAGCCGGACGTCGACGCAATCCGCAGATGCCCGCGCGGCGGCCCGCTGCGCAGCTCGCGCATGCCGTCGAGCGCCTCCACGATACGCTCGACGCCCGGCTGGCAGCGCTCGTAGAACAGTTCGCCTTCGCGCGTGAGCGACGTGCTGCGCGTGGTGCGCAGGAAAAGACGCACCTCGAGCTGCGCCTCGAGTTTCTGCACATTGCGGCTCACCGACGAACGGCCGATGCCCAGCCGGTCGCCCGCGCGCGCGAAGCTGCCTTCGTTCGCGACGGCCAGAAACGAAATGACGCCGGCATACGTGGTCGCAAAACTGCTGGCGAATGGGTCGTGAGGATCATGAGGGTCGTGGGGGGCCTGACTCCCGGTAACGGGCGAGGGTGAGGGCGGGCGGTGATCTGGCATGCGGGCACGAGTGTTCCAGTCCAAAAACGGCTAGACGTATCAGCGGCGCCGTTTGTGACATGCCCGGCCGCCCATGCGTGGGATACGTGCGGGCAGCGGGCAGCGCCCGGCCGCGCCGCGTGGCGCGGCATCGGGCGGGGCCGCGTCAGGCGTTGGCGTAGGCCGCGGCAATGCGCGCGAGCTTGTCGGGATTGCGCTGCGCCAGAATGCGCAAAATGCGCTCGTTGTCCGTTTCGAACGACAGTGCGGATTCGAGCGTGCCTTCGATAAAGCGCAACAGCGCCCACTCGCCGTTGAGCAGCGTGAGCCTGACCTGAACCTGGCTGCCGTAACGCCGCGAGCCGGCGTAGAAGAGCTGCGCAATGCGCCGCCCGCCCTCCATCGGTTTGCCCGCGCTCGGCACCTTGCCGCCGCCGTCGCCGATCAGCAGGGCGTCTTCCGCAAGCAGGGCATGAATTGAAGGAAAATCGCCGCGCTCGACGGCCTGTGCGAACATCCGCAGCAGCCGATGGTGCGTCTCGCGCGGCACGACGTGGCGTGGCCGTTCGTCGCGCAATTGCGCTTTGGCGCGGCTCACCAGCTGACGGCAGGCCGCCTCGGTCTTGCCGATCGCTGCGGCGACTTCGTCGTAATCGGCGTCGAAAACTTCGCGCAACAGGAAGGCCGCGCGCGCCTCGGGGGTGAGCCGCTCCAGCAACAGCAGAAACGCCACGGAAACGTCGTCGCTGCGCTCGACGGCTTCCTCGGGAGTGGCGGGCGAGCCGCTCAGCTGCGGTTCCGGCAGCCACGTGCCCGTGTAGTGCTCGCGCTGCGTTTTGGCGGCGCGCAAGCGGTCGATGGCCACCCGCGTCGTCACCGCGACGAGCCATGCTTCGGCGTTATCGATCGTTTCACGGGACGCCGCGTGCCAGCGCAGCCAGACATCCTGCACGATGTCTTCCGCTTCGGCCACCGAGCCGAGCATGCGATAGGCGATCTTCTGCAAGCGCGGGCGAAGGCTGTTGAAGGCGCGCGCGTCGTCGTCCATGGACAGGTTTCCTGTTGCGTGAGCAGATGCCTCGCTCGAAGCCGAGGCAGAGGCCGAAGCCGACACCCGCATATTGCCATGGACCACGGCGTGTCTTGCCGCCGCCGGCGAAATCATTCGGGCGCCGGTTCGGCCTCCTTCGCCGACCAACTGACGCTCGAGACGCCTCTTTCCATGCTGATGCGACTGGCGACCTGCTCGATGCGCGCCTGATCCTTCGGATGCGTCCGGCAAGTCGCGGTGACCTGCACGCGCGGCGGCTGACCATCGCAGTCCTGACTCGTCAGACTCTGAAACGACAAGGGCTCCGAATACATCGCGTTCGACAGCACCGCGCGAATGTGCACCTCGTCGGCTTCGCGACACACCACCGAGAGCTCGTAATCGCGCACCACGTCCGCGTTCGCGACCGGCGCGGCATTGATCGCGCGGCTGAGCTCGCGCAGCACGGTATTGGTGGCGAGCACGACCAGCGTTCCCGCGACGGCCGGTGCGAAGTAGCCCGTGCCCGATAGCACGCCGACAGCCGCGGCGCACCATAGCGTGGCCGCCGTGTTGATGCCTTGTATGGAACCCTTGTCGCGCATGATCACGCCGCCGCCCAGAAAACCGACGCCGGACACCACATAGGCGGCGATCTGCGTGATGCCGCTGCCCATCAGCATTCCTAATGAAACGAACAGGCATGCGCCGCTCGTCACGAGCGTGATGGTGCGCAGGCCGGCTGTGCGTTGACGCAGCTGGCGCTCGACGCCGATGGCGACGCCGCAGCCAAACGCGACGAGAAGCCGCCAGACGAATTCGAGAGTCATGTGCAGTCCGGTGAAAAAAGCATTCATAAGCAAAAGGCGGACGAGTGCGCCGCCTGCAAGGGCGGTTAGCGTGACATGGATGTGTGTCAGGCAATTGACACGAGCCTCGCTGCCAGGCAGCGTCTGCGCATCGGCCGGCGCGGGCCATCGTGCAGGCGCGCACGGGCACCGCCGCCAGTCGAAGCTCGCAACGCGTGGGCCGTGCGGACGCGGCGAGACCGCATCCACATGGCGCTGATCGAGGTGCACGGAAAGTTTGCTGCGATGCGCACCGTTTGCCTGGCGGCAAGACGGCGGCTTGGGAAGAAGCGCGGGCGTCCTGCCGTTCAGGCGGCGAAACAACTGGATGATCGACTACTGCTGGTTTCCAAGGCAGGGCCCCGTTTTCGAAGAACGTCGAGATTGTAGATAGGCGGATAGAGTCAGGTCAACCGGAATTGATAAGCACAGCAAACGTCATCGGGTTGAAAGCTGGCTGCTCCCGCCGTCTCACGAACCGGCTCAGGCTAGCGCGATCACCGCGATTTCCACCAGCAATTCCGGCGCGGCCAGTGAGGCTTGCACGGTTGCGCGCGTGGGCGCGCAGCCTTGCGGAACCCACGCGTCCCAGACTTCGTTCATGCCGGCGAAATCGCGCGCGATGTCCGCGAGCCAGACTTGCGCGGAGACGAGCCGGGTCTTGTCGATACCGGCCCTGTCCAGAAAGCCGTCGATTTTCTCCAGCACTTTTGCGGTCTGGATTTTCACGTCCGGCGCGTGATCCGCGGAAGTCTGGCCGCCGATAAAGACGAGGCCGCCCGCCTTGACGACACGGCTCATGCGTTGATTGGTTTCGATGCGAACGATATCGGTCATGACAATCTCTCAGGTTGAGGTCAAAGGAGGCCGCCGCGCGCTTACGAAGACGGCGCGACGCAGCAGAACAGGGCCAGCAGGTTAATGCGCGACGAGGTGCCCGGCGTGCGCGTCCGCAGAGGCGGCATGGCGCGCGAAGCGGTCGATGGCAAACGCATCGAGCGAAAGGCTCGTGGTGCCGTCGAGCATCAGTTCGGACACGAGCTTGCCGCAGCCCGGGCCGAGCTGAAAGCCGCTGCCGCAATAGCCGAACGAGTAGTACAGATTCGACGCCTTGCGGCTCGCGGAAATGACGGGCAGTTCGTCTTCGGTGAAGGCTTCGACGCCGGCCCACGCGCGGTTCACGCCGAGATGGCGTAGATGCGGAAAGAGATCCGTGACCGTGCGCGCGCTGCGCACGAGCCGCACGAAATCCACTTCGCCGTGACGGTTGGCGAGATCCGCGATACCGATCAGCTTTCCGCCGATTACCACCGTGCCGTTGTCGAACTGCTTGAACGACAGCGGTCTGCCGGTGGCGCCGAGCGTTGCCCGGCAGAACGGCGCCACGCGATGAGTGACCATCAGCATCAAACCTTCCGGATGCACGGGCACGGGCTCGCCGACCTGCTTCGCGAGTTCGCCGGACCACGCGCCCGCGGTGACGAGCAGCTTGTGCGCGCTGAACGTGCCGCGCGGGGTGAGCGCGAACCAGCGCGTGCCGCGCTGTTCGATACGGCGCACGCCGGTGCCTTGCAGAAAACGCGCGCCGAGCCGTTCGGCGGCGAGGCGAAATGCCGTGGTGGTCCGATACGGCAGCGCGTAGCCGTCGCGCTCGACCCAGATACCGCCCGTGACATGGCGCGCAAGCGCGGGTTCGAGTTCGAGCACGGTTTCGCGGTCGATCACCGTCTCGTGCGAGAAGCCGTGCGATCGGAGCAGCGCGACACGCTCGCGGCAGGCGGTGAGCTCGTCGTCGGTTTCGGCGATCTTGAGCTGGCCGGAGGCCACAAAGCCGCCGTCCTCGCCGAGCAGATCGGTCATGCCGTGCCAGATTTCACGCGACATCAGCGCCAGCGGAATTTCAGGCAGCGGGCGCCCGAGCGTGCGCACGCCGCCGGCATTCACCCCCGACGAATGACGCGCGACGTAGTCGGCTTCGAGCACGACAACCTTTGCACCGCGGCGCGCGAGATGAAACGCGCTGCTCGTGCCGTGCAGCCCGCCGCCGACCACCAGCACGTCGGCTTCCTGGATGGCGGTCGTGTCATTCACCGGCGAGTTCTCCGAGCGTGAGCGGTTTGATCGGCGGACGGATGCGGTAGTAGCCGACCTCGGCGGGCGAGACGCGCCGCGCGTCCGCGATCACTTCCGTGACCGTGAGACCGCACATGCGGCCCTGGCACGGCCCCATGCCGCAGCGTCCGAACGACTTGGCCTGGTTCGGCCCGACGCAGCCGAGCCCGACGAACTTGCGCAGTTCGCCGGCAGTGACCTCCTCGCAACGGCACACAATGGTTTCGTCGCGCGGAATACGGTTGACGTCGCGCGGACGATAGAGGCTGTCGAGAAACGGCCGGATACGCATGACGCCCGCGAGCGCGCGCCGGTGCGCGGCGGCTTCAGCATCGCGGGCTGCCGCAGGGAGCGCGCCCAGTTGCGCGGCGACCGCGAGGCCCGCGAGCGTGCCCTGCAACGCCGCTGCCTGGGCGCCGCCAATGCCCGCGCCGTCGCCCGCGACGAAAATGCCGGGCACATCGAGCTCGCCCCACGCATCGAGCTGCGGCGTGAAGCAAAGCTGCGCGTCGTCCCAACGGTGCGCCGCGCGCAGCGCCTGCGTGAACTGCGTGTTCGGCACCACGCCCTGATGCAGCAGGATCACATCCGCTTCGAGGCGATGCGCTTTGCCTTGCGTCGTGAAATGAAGCGCGGCGGCGCGCTCCACGCGGTCGGCGCCCACGCGTGCCTCGACGCGCAGATCGTCGGCGGCTTCGAAGATCGGCACGCCTGCGTCGCGCAGCGTGCGAATCAGTTGCAGGCCTTTGCTCAGAAACGGCCACGCGCGCAGCGCCGAAAGCATGTGGCGCTTTGCGCGCCAGCGGTCCTCGTGCCGGGTGGTGTCGACGAGCGCACGAATCGGCACGCCGGCGCGTACGTATTGCCAGCCGAGCAGGTAGAGCAGCGGTCCGCAGCCGGCCAGCACGGGCGGCGCGGCGGGTACTTCGCCGGCGCTCTTCAGGAGGATTTGCGCGGCGCCTGCGGTCAGCACGCCCGGCAGCGTCCAGCCCGGAATCGGAAAGGGCCGCTCCAGCGCGCCGCTCGCGAGAATCACGCGTTGCGCGTCGAAGCTGCCGATCTTGCCGTCCTTCAGATAATTGACGCCGCGCTCGCGCGTGACCTGCCAGACGGTCGCGTTGGTCAGATGACGCGCGCCGGAAGCGGCGAACGCGTCGGCGATCGCGGCGCCCGCCGCGTAATCGGGACCGAGAATCTCCTTGCGGCGCGCATCGGCGCGGCCAATCGCGCGATAGATCTGGCCGCCCACGGCGTCCTGTTCGTCGATCAGCACGGTCTTCAGGCCCGCGCGCGCGGCGCGTGTCGCCGCGCTCATGCCGGCGGGACCGGCGCCGACCACGACCACGTCGACGGCTTCGGGTGCGAAATCAGCGGCCATGAGCGTTCTCCTGCAGGGCGTCAGCGAGGTTCGTGGGCGGCAGGTCGCGTGCGCCTTCCTGCGAGCGGATCCGCATGCCGGCCTTGACTTCGACCATGCAGGCCTGGCGGCTCGGCACGCCGTCGATTTCCACGAGGCACTCGAAGCAGGCGCCCATCATGCAGAACGGCGCGCGCGGTGCGCCGGAGACCGGCGTCGCGCGAAACCGCGCGATGCCCGCGGCGAGCAGAGCGGCTGCCACCGAACGGCCGCCGGGCACGGAAAGCGGCCGGTCGTTGAACCAGATGGCGACGTTTGCCGCGCTCGCGCCTTGCGCGCCCGGCAGCGGTTTGAACAGTGTGTGAGCCGGCGTGTCAGTCGATCGGATAGTCATGTCGGGTTCAATGAGCAGGAGTCAGTTGCGCTGCACGCTCGAAGCGTTGCGCGGAGAAGGTGGGCAGTTCGTCGGGCATGCGCGCGCCCATGATCCAGGGCGCGACGCGCAGCGCGTGCGCGGCGGCGAGCGTCACGCCGCTGTGGCACGTGACCACGAATGCGCCAGGATGCGCTTGCGACTGGTCGTAGATGGGAAAGCCATCCGGGCTATAGACGCGCAGCGCCGCCCACATGCGCACGAGCCGCACGTGCCGCAGCATCGGGAACGCGCGCACGCCGCGCCGGGCGATGTCGGCCAGCACGTGCGTCGTGGTGAAATCGTCGAAGCCGGCTTCTTCCATCGAATCGCCGAACTGCACGGTACCTTCGTCGGTCTGGCGCACGTTGAGCGTGGGGTAGTGAAGGAACGGCGCGACGCGCTCGCTCACCAGCACCTGCCCGCGATTGGGCGCGACCGGCGCGTTCAGTCCGACGAACGGCGCGAGCGCGCGATTGCCCAGTCCCGCGGCGAGCACGACTTTCGCAGCGCGATACGTGCCGAGTTTGCCGCGCACCATGAAGCCGTGTCCCTGCGGCTCGATACCGAGTGCCCGTTCGGCCGATACGAGCCGCACGCCGCGCGCCTGCATTGCCGTGTGCAGCGCGCGCAGCAGCTTGAGCGGGTTCACGTGGCCGTCCATCGGCGTATAGCTCGCGCCGATCACGGCGGGCCCGATCTGCGGAATGCGCGCGCGTACGTCGGCGGCATCGAGCATCTGGAACGGGTAGTCGCCCAGTTCCGCACGCAAGGTGGAGAGGCGCTTGTCGCGCTCGGCGAGTTCGTCGTCGTTGAAGCAGAAATGAAAGCCGCCGGGCTGTTTGAGCGCTACGTCGACGCCCGATTCATCGAGCAGTGCCTCCGCGAACTGGGGCCAGCGCGTCGCCGAGCTGCGCGACCAGCGTGCATACGGCGACAGGCCGTAGCCTTTGCCCTGAATCCACACGAGGCCGAAATTGCCGCGCGAGGCGCGAAAGCCGCCGTCGTCCTCGTCGAGCACGGTCACGCGCGCGCCTTCGCGGGCGAGTCCGTAGGCGACGGCGGAACCGACGAGGCCGCCGCCCACCACGATCACATCCGCGAGCGCGCCCGAGTCGGCGGTGCGTGAAAGCGTCATTGGGCTTCTCCGATCAGGATACGGTCGAGTCCGACCATGCGGTCGAGCAGGACCATCAGCAGGACCGTGCCGACGATCAGCACCGCCGACACCGAGGCGACGAGCGGGTCGATCGTCTGCGCGATCTGGTTGTACATGGCGACGGGCAGGGTGGTAGTGCCGGGCGTCGCGACGAAAATGGTCATGGTTAGTTCGTCGAAACTCTGGATGAACGAGAGCACCCAGCCGCCCGCGACGCCGGTGCGGATCATCGGCAGCACGACGCGGCGAAAGGCCGTGAAACGGCTCGCGCCACATGACAGCGCGGCGCGCTCTGCATCGCGATCGAGCCCGACGGCCGATGAAAGCGCGAGACGCAGCGCATACGGCAGCACGATGACCACGTGGGCGCAAACGAGCGACCAGAACGATCCCGACAGATGCAGCAGCGACAGAAAGCGCAGGAACGCGATGCCGAGCACCACGGCGGGGATCATCATCGGCGAGAGAAAGAAGCTCGTGAGCGCGGCGCGGCCCGGGAAACGATAGCGCGCAATGGCGAGCGCGGCGGGCACCGCGAGCAGCACGCCGATGGTCGCCGCCGCAAAGGCGAGCCGCACCGATAGCCAGAACGCCGCGACGATGTCGCCGTTCTCGAGGATCGCGCGGAACCAGCGCAGCGAGGCGCCGTCGAAAGGCATCGAAATAAAGCCCTTGTCGGTGAACGCGACGAGCATCACGACCACGAGCGGGGCGAGAATGAAGCTCAGGAAGAACGCGTTATAGATGAGGCCGGCCATGCCGTTCTGTTTCATTTCGCTCTCCTTCGCTTAATCGAAGATGTGCCGGAAGCGGCGTTCGGCGAGACGGTTGCAGCCCATCACGATCGCCACGTTGGCGATCAGCAGCAGTACCGCGATGCTCGCGCCGAGCGGCCAGTTGAGCGTGCCGAGGAACTCGTCGTAGGCGGCGGTGGCCACCACCTTCAGGCGCCGTCCGCCAATCAGCGCCGGCGTGGCGAACGCCGACGCCGACAGCGCGAACACGATGATCGAACCCGACAGGACGCCTGGCATGATCTGCGGCAGCACCACGCGGCGGAACACCGCGAACGGCGAGCCGCCGAGCGAGCGGCCGGCCCATTCCACCTGCGGGTCGAGCTTTTGCATGGTCGCCCAGACCGACATCACCATGAAGGGCACCAATACGTGCGTGAGCGCGATGATCATGCCGGTCATCGTGAAGACGAGACGGATGGGCTCGTCGGTGATGTGCAGCCACTGCAGCACATTGTTGAGCACGCCGTTGTTGCCGAGCAGAATCTGCCAGCCGAGCGTGCGCACCACGACCGAAATCAGCAGCGGTCCGAGCACGATCAGCAGGCACAGCGACTGCCACGGGCGTTTCATGCGCGCGAGCACGATGGTCTCGGGCACGCCGAGCACGATGGACAGCAGCGTCACGGCGAAGGCGAGCCCCGCGGTGCGCAGAAAGATCGTGCCGTAGTACGGGTCGCTCACCACCTGCCAGTAGTTCGTGAGCGTGTAGGCGGACGTGACGCCCGCGGTGTCGCTGAACACGCGGAACGACAGCATCAACGTCAGCAGAAGCGGCACCAGCAGCAGGCCGGCGAAAAGCAGCAGCGCAGGCCCCGACAGCAGCCATGGCGCGGCGCCGGGGCGGTCGTCGTCAAGCGTGGCCATGCGCGCCCTCCCGGCGGTCTTGCGTGAGCACGCGCAGGTCGTCGTCGGTCCATGCGAGGCCGACTTCGTGGCCCTCGGCGGGCGGCGGCGCGCCGAGGTTCGGCTGCGCGACGCGCAGTTTGCCGAGTTCGGTCTCCACTTCGAGCAGCCATTGATTGCCGACGAACACCCGCGTCGCGATGCGCCCGCGCACGCGGGCATCGCCATCGGCGAGATGCACTTTTTCCGGGCGAATATAGACGTGCACTGCGCCGTCCACTTCGCGGCCTTCATGCGGCACATGCAGCGTCTTACCCGCGACGGCGACTTCGGCGCAGCGCGGATTGCGGCGCAGCACTTCGCCGGTCAGCGTGTTGGTGCGGCCGAGAAATGTCGACGCGAAGGGCGTGGCGGGGCGCTCGTAGGCGTCGTAGGGCGTGCTCAGTTGCGCGATGACGCCGCGATGCATGACGGCGATGCGATCGCTCATCGTCATCGCCTCGACCTGATCGTGCGTGACGAGAATCGTCGTGATGCCCAGACGCTTCTGGATCGCGCGCAGCTCGATGTGCATTTCCTCGCGCAGCTTGGCGTCGAGATTCGACATCGGCTCGTCGAGCAGCAGCAGTTCGGGTTCCATGGCGATGGCGCGCGCAATCGCCACGCGCTGCCGCTGGCCGCCCGACAGCTCCTTCGGATAGCGATGCCCGAGGCCCTTCAGGCGCACGAGCGAGAGCGCTTCGGCAACGCGCTGCTCGCGTTCCTGGCGCCTCACTTTGCGCATTTCCAGCCCGAAGCCGACGTTGCCCGCCACCGTCATGTGCGGAAAGAGCGCGTAGCTTTGAAACACCACGCCGATGCCGCGCTTTTCCGGGCGTTCGTTCGTGATGTCGCGGCCGTCGAGCAGGATCCGGCCCGTGGTCGGCGAGACGAAACCGGCCACCATCTGCAGCGTGGTCGTCTTGCCGCAGCCGGACGGGCCGAGCAGCGCGAGCAGTTCGCCGCGTTCGACGTCGAGATCGAGCTGCTCGATTGCCGTGAAATCGCCGTAGCGTTTCGAAATGCCTTGCAGCGTCAGGAAAGCCATGCGCCTTGCTCCTTCATCGGATCGCGCGCCGCGCGAGAAACTTGCCGGTGCCGCACGTTAGCGCTCGACGGAGCGATTCCAGCGCTCGGTCCATTCGGTGCGATGCTGGTTGATCGTCGCCCAGTCCATCGCCGTGAGCTTCGAGATCTGCTCGGGCCCATACGGCACGCGCGCGGCGATCTCGGGCGTGAGCTTGACGGTCCTGTTGACCGGGCCGAGGCCGATGCCCTGCGCCTGCAACGCCTGCACCTCCGGACTCAACAGGTACTGGACGAACTGCTGCGAGAGCTGCGGCTGCGCGTTTTCGGCCACCACGCAGGCGGCGACCTGCAACGCGACCGCGCCTTCCTTCGGATAGACAAACTTGAGCGGAAAGCCGGTGTTCTGCAGGGCGACCGCGCGGCCGCTGCCGTAGGGCGCGAGAATCACGTCGCCGGCTTGCATCTGGCCGTCCATTTCGCCGGGCGTCGGCGCCCAGGAGAGCACATTCGGCGCGACCTGTTTGGTCATCGCGGTGAAGCCGGGGTCGATGTTCTTTTCGCCGCCGCCAGCGAGACGCGCGAGCATCACGAGCGTGTGCAGGCCGTAGGTGTTGGTGATCGGCGGGACGCCCAGTTTGCCTTTGATGCGGCTGTCGGTGAGCGCTTTCCACGAATCGGGCGGCGGCAGGCCGGCTTTCTTGAACGCTTCTTCGTTGTAGCCGATACCCGTCGCGACCATGCCCACGCCGATCGCGCTCGGACCCAGTTTCGCGAGCGGGTAGACGTCTTTCATGACGGGTGCGCCGTCGAGCTTCGCGCACAGGTTCAGCTGCATCGCCTGATACATGGGACCGTCGTCCATCACCGCGACGTTGATCTGCTGGTGTCCCTTTTGCGCCTGCAGCTTCGCGAGCGTGTCGCTCGAATTGCCCGCGACGTAGACGATCTTCACGTTGTGCGCCTTTTCGAACGGCGGAATGATCTTCTGCCGGTAGAGCTGCTCGTTGGAGCCGCCGACATTGGCGACATAGAGCGTCGTCTCGGCCTCTGCCACGAGCGGCGCGGCAAGGCTGGCGGCAAGCGAAACGGCCGCGATAACAGCGAAGGACGGGGCAGACGGGGCGAACAGGCGGCGATGCAGCGCTCTTTTCATGACGACGATCTCCAGTTCCAGGGTGTGGGGGCGGGCTTCGCTGCCCGTCAGGTGTCATGCAGTGTCGCCCCGGCTGGTCATGTCGTCCAATACGAATAAAATACCTATCCATACCTGGATGATATGGATTGGCCGGGCACTTCCTGGGGAAAATACGCATGAATCTCAAGCACATCGAGGCGTTTCGCGCGGTGATGGTGTCGGGGTCGATGACCGCCGCGGCCAAGGCGCTCTTTACGTCGCAACCGAACGTGAGCCGCCTCATCGCGCAACTGGAGCGCGACACGGGACTGCAGCTCTTTCAGCGCAGCGGCGTGCGGCTCATTCCGACGAGCGAGGGCGAGGCGTTCTTTCGCGAGGTCGAACGGGCTTTCGTCGGTTTGCAGGGTCTTGCGAATGCGGCCGCGCAGATTCGCAACCTCGGCAGCGGCCGCTTGCGCATTGCGGCCATGCCGTCGGCGGGCATGACGCTCGTGCCGCATGCGATCAAACGCTTCGTCGAGTTGTTTCCCGAGGTGACCGTGTCGCTGCATGTGAACACGTCGGCCACCGTCAATCATTGGACGGCGTCGCAGTTCTGCGATCTGGGCGTGGCGGTGTATGTGAGCGAGGCTTCGGATTGCGAAGTCGAACAGCTCTCCGACGTGGCCGCGGTATGCGTGATGCCGGCCGCCCATCGGCTCGCTGCAAAGCGCAGCATCAAGCCCGAGGATCTGGAAGGCGAGTCGTTCATCTCACTGTGTCACGGCGACGGCACGCGCGCGCTGATGGACGAAGTGTTCCTGCGTGCGGGCGTGCAGCGCATCCTCGCGATCGAGGCGCAATACACGGCCATGTGCTGCGAGATGGTGCGGCACGGCATGGGCGTGACGCTCGCGCATCCGATCGTCGCCCGTGACTATGCGGGCCCTGACATTGCGATTCGCCCGTTCGTGCCGGCCACGCGCTTTCAGACCTATTTGCTGTTTCCGCCGCACCGGCCGCGCGAACGGCTGGCTTCCGCGTTCGTGGAGGTGTTGCGCGGTTTGCACGACGAACTACTCGCGGAAATGGCGCCGCCGGTACGCAACACGGCGGCCCGCGGGCGGGTCAAGCAGCGGGTTGGGGCGTGATTCGCGTGGCGCTTGCCCTGCGCGGCGCTGCGCCGCGCCGCCCACGGGAGCCGTCGGGCAATTCGGGCAATCATGACGACCTTTTCACATTCGACACACTACGACGGCACCTCCCGCCGACATACCGACAGCACGAGCTGCCTGAGCCAACGATGAAGCGGATCGATGTCCAGACGCGGATGCCACATCTGCGAGACGGTGATCTCTTGCGTTGCGACAGGCAGTTCGAATGCATGGATGCCGGCGCTTGCAGCTCCTTCGCGGTAAGCCGTCTGCGCGCTCACGAACGAGGCGGGCACGAGCGCAACGAGGTCGGACGTGCGGGCGACCGCGAGCGCGGCGGGAAAGCCCGGAACCACTGCGACGATGCGTCGTTCGAGACCGAGAGCCGCCAACGCGTCGTCGACGGGGCCGGTCGCGCCCGAGCGCCGCGAAGCGACGACGTGATCAAAGGCGACGTACCGTTCGGGCGTTATCGCGCCTTCACGTTCGAGAGGATGACCTTTTCTCACCACGCCCACGAAACGATCGCGGAAAAGCGCCTGTAACCGTACTTCGGGGCCCATGTTGCCGAGCACGCCGATTTCGAGGTCCACGGAACCGTCGCGCAGAGGCGTCGCATTTTTTTCCGCTTTCGATGTGAAGCGCAAGCGCACATGCGGCGCGAGCTTCGTTGCCGCCTCGATCAGCGCCGAACCGAAAGCTTCGACGAACCCGTCGTTCGCTCGAATGGTGAAGGTGTGCCGCAGTGTCGACAAATCCGGCTCGGTCCGCGACGGACGCAGCACCGCCCGCGCTTCATGAAGCGCATTTCGCGTGCGCTCGCGAATCGCCTCGGCATACGGCGTCAACACCATCTCGCGGCCCGCGCGAACCAGCAACGGGTCGCCGGTTGTGGCGCGAAGCCGCGCGAGCGTCCGGCTCATTGCGGATGCGCTTAACCCGAGGCGGCGGGCAGCGCCGGCCACGCTTCCATCGTCGAGCAGTGTTTCGAGCGCAATCAGCAGGTTCAGGTCGATTTCGGGCATGCCTGATCGTAACATCGGCGCACGGGACGAGGCGTTCGATGCAGGTTATCAATGCATGTGGCGCGCCTTCCGGCAGGGCTCGCGCGCCGCTATATTTTCCTGGTCGAGTCATTCACAGGATCAGATCATGGAAGCTAACCCTCCGCAGAAAACCGTCCTTCTCATTGGTGCATCGCGTGGTCTTGGCCTCGCCATGGCCGAGGAATACCTGAAACGCGGCTGGCGTGTGATCGCAACCGCGCGCGCCCATTCCACGCAGAGGCTGTGCGAACTTCGAGGCGCACTCGAAGTCGAGGTGCTGGACATCACCGTTGCACAGCAGGTGGCGGACTTGCGCGCTCGCCTCGCCGGCCGTCGGCTGGACGTGCTGTTCGTGAACGCAGGCGTCAAGAACGATGACCGCGAAACGATAGCGGACGTCTCCACCGACGAGTTCGTTCGTGTCATGGTGACCAATTCGCTGAGTCCGATGCGGGTAGTCGAGGCGTTCCATGACCTCGTTAAGCCGAGCGGCACCATCGGCGTTATGTCCTCCGGGCAGGGCAGCCTGACGAACAACGTGAATGGGAACTACGAGGTTTATCGCGGCAGCAAGGCCGCGCTCAACATGTTCATGCGCAGCTTCGCGGCACGTCACGCCGATGATCCGCGAACCTTGTTATTGATGGCGCCGGGCTGGGTGCGCACGGACATGGGCGGTCCGGAAGCCCGCCTGAGCATCGAAGAGAGCATTCCCAACCTGCTCGCTACGATGGAGGCTTACGAGGGCCGCTCCGGATTGCACTACCTCGATTACCTTGGGCGAGTCGTGCCGTGGTGAAGGGCTGACCGGAACGGGCATTCGCTTTAGCCTTCAGGCGATGTATCGGTGAACAGCGTATGGCGTGCATACGTGCCACTTGCGTCTGATACAGGAGCCGAATGGCCCGGCCTGTCATGCACCGGATTCTCGGCCGCAGTGAACGCGTAGCGCGTGAGCCATTCGCCATAACCCGCGACGAGAAAACCTCCCGAGCGTGCGATGTACTGCTCGCGGGACGCCTCATAGACGGTCCGTAGTGCGAACCATGGCACATGCGGCAAGTCATGGTGGACGAGATGAAAGTTGTTGTTCAGGTACAGCAGCCGCCAGAACACCCCCACCTCATTGATCACCGTGCGGTGCTCGCACGCATGCGCCGCGCGATGCTCGCGGAATGAGCGAATGGAGCCAAGCGACAGCGACCCGTAGCCCACGCCGAGAATGAAGAGCCAGGCTGGAAGTGAGCAAACATAGTGCAGCCACGCGGTGAGCGCGGCCAGCGCGGCGAAGTGTGCGAGCCATGCGGGGACATCGCGCCAATCGCGGTGTCCGATCTTGCGCAGTGCATCGACGCCAGTTGCAGCAATGGCAAATGCCGGTCCCAGCAGCAGGCGGCCGGCCAGCGTATTGCGGCAAGCGAGCAGCGCGCGCATCGCCCAGCCGGCGCGCTGCCACATTTCTCTGTCGACGAAGTAGCTTTCCGGATCGTGCCCCGGCTCGGTCAGGTGTGCATCGTCGTGATGCTGAAGATGCGAATCGCGATACACGCGGTACGGAAACCACACCGCAAGAGGCGCGAAACCAAAGAGTGCATTCAGCCGCGGCCAGCGTGTGGGATGGCCGTGGAGCAATTCGTGTTGCAAGGACATGTACCACGTGCTTGTCACGGCGAGCAGGGCGGTGGTCAGCGGCAAGCCCAGTTCGCGAGCATGCGTGGCAAGGCTCAACCATCCGCCGTAGATTGCGACGATCAGCAGCCATGTGGGCCACTGGGTGCGCCATGTGAGGCTCTTTGCGAGCGTGGCGATTGCGTTGCGCTGCGTGTCGTCGAGGTAAATCGCCATCGGCTGAATCGGTCCAATCCGTGTTTCAGACCGATGCTACGGGCCATTCGGCTTCGGCAGAACCAATTTGTTCGGGATTGCATTGCGCCATGGATGGCAAGGGCGCGTGCGTTGACTCCCTGCGATGGCCTCGGGGCACGCCTTCCCATTTTTGCACGTAAGAGTCGCAATTTGGAATGATGCGCCGCAAATGAGCGGCGCAAGTGCGCCACGCGCGGCGAGGCCGCCGCGGCACAGGGCCGTCAAGTTTTGCCTTGCTCCTGTTCATGCCCCGGTTGCGTATGCTCATGTTTGCCGCCCTGGTTTGCATGCTCTGGTGGATGAACGTCCCCCGCGCCCCGCTCGCCATTTTCGGGCGCCCCGCCGGTCACCGGCGCGCCGCGCTGGTTGCCGAACGACCCGCCGCCGGAAGCACCGGTGCTCTTCGATGGGTTGCCGCGATCGTCCCGTTCATCTGACGCAATGTTTGTCATGCCGTGCTCCTGTTCCAGTGCAATGGTGATTTCATCGGAGCAAAGGGCGCGCCTGCACCGCCGCTCTTCCTGGCGTTAACTGTTGGTGAGAGCCCACGACGAGCGCGCAGTGATTCGCATTTGCGACGCAGTCGCGAATGTGTCCTACCGCACAGAGTGGGAGCGATGGGCGGCTATTCTCAAAGAGGGAGATCTGTGCAATCTGTGCATCCAGGCGGCTAAACACGAGGTGACGATGGCTCAAGCGAGCGTACCCCTTTGCGTGGACCTTGATGGCACGCTGACAAGCACGGACCTTCTCGTCGAATCGTTCCTCGTACTTGTCAAGCGCAACCCGTTGTATGCACTGTTCTGCATTGGCTGGCTGTTTCGCGGCAAGGCTTATCTGAAAGAGCAGATTGCCCAACGCGTCGCGATCGATGTGACATTGCTCCCCTATAACGCACGCCTCATCGAATACCTGCGGGAAGAGCGGTCTTACGGCAGGGACCTGTATCTATGCACCGCCGCAAACCGCAAGTTCGCCGAGCAGATTGCGTTGCACTTCGGTTTCTTCAAAGGAATTCTGGCGAGCAATGAAGTGTTCAATCTGTCTGGTAATAACAAGGCGTCCGCATTGTCGGAGGAATTTGGTCCGCGCGGTTTCGACTATTGCGGCAACGCGCTGTCCGACGTGCCGGTTTGGAAACAGTGCAGACGGGCTATCGTCGTGGGCACCCGCCCGATTGCGGAAGCGGCAGAACTCGTGAATCAGAAGGTGGTGTTCTTCGAAGAACGGCGATCGCTCGTTGGCCTTACCGTTAGGGAAATGCGCGTTTACCAGTGGGTCAAGAACCTTCTGATTTTTGTGCCGCTGCTCGCCTCACATCGCTTTACGGAACCCGATACGGTCAAAGCCGAAAGCATTGCGTTTTTTTCTTTCTGTTTCTGCGCGTCGGCGGTCTATCTGCTCAATGACATGCTTGATCTCGACGCGGACCGCCGTCACGTGCACAAGCGCAATCGGCCGTTTGCGTCGGGGCAGTTATCTCTCGCGTTCGGCATGTTTCTGGGGAGCGTGCTTATCGTCGCCTCAGCGGGCTTTGCGCTGTTGTTACAGCCTATGTTTCAACTCGTGCTGGCCGGCTATTTCGCCACCACGCTCGCCTATTCGCTTAGTCTGAAACGGTTCATGCTGATCGACGTCTTTGTTCTCGCGGCGCTCTACACCGCGCGCGTCGTGGCGGGCGGCACGGCGGGGGATATTCCGCTGTCGGACTGGTTGATCATGTTTTCGATCCTCATTTTCCTGAGCCTCGCTATGGTCAAGCGCTACGCCGAACTGGACGCGCTGTTGCGCGAAGCGAAGGTCTGTGCGGTGGGGCGTGGCTATGTCACCCAAGACATGGCTATTCTGCGGTCGTTCGGCACGGCTTCGGGCTATGTGGCCGTGCTGGTTCTCGCGCTCTATATGAATTCTTCCGACGTTCGCCTGCTTTATCGGCACCCGCACGCACTATGGCTGTTATTCGGCTTGCTGCTCTTCTGGATCAGCCGTGTGTGGATGCTGGCGTTTCGCGGGGAGATGCACGACGACCCGATTGTATTCACCATGAGAAATCGTCTTAGTCTGCTTGTGGTTTGCCTTTGCGTGGCGACGGTAGTCGCGGCCAGCTGACTTTCGCCCTGACTCTCACCATCGGACCATGCCATTTTTCTTTCTGTTTTTGAGCGGCACGTGTAGTGCTCTCGCGAGTATCCTTTTGCGGCTCGCGGGGCGCGTCGACAACCACGCGCTGCTGTTCGGAATAAGCGGCCGGCCTGCTCTTTATCGACTAGCGGCGATAGCGGCCTATGGTGCCGGCTTCCTGCTCTATGCGCTGGCGCTCAAGCGGGTGGAACTGAGCGTGGCATATCCGCTGATGGTTGCGGTGACTATCCTGGAGATCCTGCTGTTCGGCGTCGTGTCCGGCGAGGCCATGACGCTTCGAACCGTGCTGGGCGCTGCGCTGCTTCTCGCAAGTGTGCTGCTGCTCTATCTGCCGGCCAAAGCTGGGCCTTGAATACTGACCGGCCGGGCTTTTTCAAGTACTTGCGATGCATCTGAACGAACAATATGGTTTGACACTGCATAATCAATAAAATCAGTGGGCTGGCCAAGCCGCATGGAACAAACGCCGACAAGCGCGCGCCAAGTTCGGCCAACGAACGTGAACGAGGTCGCCTTGATGGTGAACGAGCCCGGACAGTGGAACGTCATGTTGCCGCCCTCGATCTCAAGTGACGCCCCGCCGCTGTTAAGCGCGATCTTCGACTTCGCCGACACCTGCACGTCCGCACTTTCGCTGGCCATGCGCACCTGCTGCTTCGCGAACAGTTCCATGCCGTCAGTAAGAGCCGAGGCCGTGAACTTGCCCTTCGCCGCCGTGAGATTGATGCCGAGCCTGTGCGCGCACAGCGAGATCATGCCGCCCACCGCCATGCGCAAGCGTTGGACGACGCTCACGTCCATGTCCTGGTCTGCCGTAACGATCACGTTCTGCCCCGCCGAATGCTGCATCGATTTCGGCGTCACGAACGCCATGCCGCCGGGGGGCGCTCGCGAGCAACCCCGCGTCGCGCAGCTGGTTCAGGCCGTCGAGCAGCGAGGACTGTGTGGCACGATCGGCAGGATCGGCCCCGGCCTGCGTGGTCGCCGATGCCAGATCCGTCACACGCTGCAGGGCCGCCTTCAGTTGCGCGACGGCAGCGGGCATGTCCAGGTGCGGCGTGTCGGCGCCGGCTGCTGCGTCCGCCGAAAAAAACAGCCCCTTCGCTGCGCGAATGGTTGCCCACGCCTGGGTCGTCGCCTCGTAGCCCGTCCCGCGCGGGAGCTTTTTGCCATTGAGCAGATAACCGAGGTTCACCGCCGACTGGCTGCTCACTGTCGCGAGCCGCGCGCTTTCCTTCCCCTTCAGATCGTTAAAAACGACTTCAGCACCGAGCAATGGAGAGCGCCAGATGGCATAGCTATACAACGCATCCGTGCCCCGAACGGGATCGCGGTGCGCATAGTCATGCAGGGCGCCGGTGATATGCATGCGGTCCACGTCTGCGTGCGCCCCCTCCAGCAGCACCTCGGTTCCCGGTAGCAGTGGCGAGTGCAAACCGCCCTGATCCGATGACGAGACACGCACCAGGCGCAGTTTCAGCAGTTGCCGGTCGGTGTTGCCCGCACCCTGCAGGAACTTCGGCAGGACGGGATAACGGCCGTGCTCGTCCATACACCCGTAGGGCGTCGAATCAAAAGTTGTGACGACGCCTACAACGGGACCTTTCAGAAACCGCCAGTCCCGCTCGTAGTCAAATTTCGGTCGGTATGTCAGATGCGCAGGCATCGCCTTGAAGCGGGCATATGCCGGTTTCGTGCGACTGCCTTTCATGACCATCGACGTAATTACGAACCCGTATTCGGCGCGCGGCACCTTCACATTGGTCGTTTTCATGACGACGCCCGGCGCAATGCCCAGAGCGTTCGTCGTGCCCGATAGCGTCACCTGGCGCGCAATCTGTTCGTCACGCCGCGTCTCCGAGAGTGCCTCGCCCTGCTGCTGCGTCAGGTGGAACTCCGCGCTGCGGCTGACCTGTCCGAACACCGATCGGTCGTCGGCTTCACTGGATACGTTTGCCGTCGCCCGTAACGGAGCGTCCGGCGTGCGGTAGTTGCGCTCGTAAAGTTCGATCGTGGCGGGCACGAGGGTGCGCGCGTCGTTGAGGGACAGCACCGCCTCGTGGCACCCGGCCGAGAGGCCCGAATCCGGGATGAGCGGGACATCGATAGAACGGATATAAGCGCGCGGATTATTGGCAAAGACGATCGTATCGAGCTGGCCGCTCTTGCCTCGGCCCTGCTTGTAGAACCAGAAAACGCCCTTACGGCGGCAGTGCCGGGTGATGAAGTTCCATAAGGACTCTTCGTACATCACCACTTCTTCCATCTTCTCCAGCAGCCCTTCGATCTGGAACTCCACGTCGACGGCGTGGAAGTTCTTGCGATCAACCAGCGCCTGTCTGATCATCTCCTGCAACGTCACGTCCTTGAAGGTGTCTGACTTGACGATCCGCTTGCAGAGAGCGGCAAAGCGCGGCTCGATGCGCAGCCGGTAGGTCGCTTCGTCGCGGCTTACGCCGATACGCTCAATGCGCGTGATCACGCCGTTGAAGGTGGCAGCTTCATGATCGACCGGTTTGACGTAGCTGACCGAGGGCACGGCCACGCGCTCGTCGATCTGCAGCCCCGCGCGCCGTCCGACGTACTGCTTGCCGTCGAGATCGAGCTGCGACGAAGTCACGGTTACATCAGCCGTATACTCCTTGCAGAATCCCCCGCGCACCCGGAACTTGACCATGTCGAAGTCGTGTTCGAATATCCCGACCCAGACCCGCAGGCGCTGACTGAGACGCGCGCTCGGGTGGCGCAGTGCATCGGCGAAACTTCTGGTCACTGCATTCATACACACATCCCATTCCGGTTGAAAGGCGCGAGGTGAAATCGTTGCATTCGCAGCTATCGGCACCGAAAGTTAGGGGTTGCACCAGAAAAACGTCAATCGAATTGGACAGAGACGTCGGAATCAATCCACGTTTATGTTAAGCAAGGTCAAATTCGATGCATCTCATTTATTGAGATGCGATTGAGTGATAGAAGGCTGCGCGAACGAGTGGAAGGGGGTACCGCGCACGCATTTTCAGTGAGCGGTGTTAGCACCGACTGCCGAGCTTGATGACTCTCGATCCGCCTCACTTCCGACGTCGATATGCCCGGCCCCCGATAGCCTGACCTAGCCACGCAGGGGGCATCCCACTTCTTCGTAATTCCCGCTCGGACAGTTTTTCCAGCACATCGATATTTGCAGCCAGTGGTAACAAATGCTCCCATCCGCAGTGTTCGATGATTGCCTGGGCAGCGTATGGTCCTACACCGGATAGAACTACAGCTTCGACCATCGGCGGTGCGTCCCCCGTGCGCTCAGCACGGCATATGCCCACCACAACCGCCTTGCCCTGAAGTGCCACGTTGACTCGCGGTTGTCGGTAACCCGCTTGACCGTGCGTGGATATCGTTCGCTGTGCCGGGGGTGTCCGCGAGAGACACAGGGAGCGGTGCGAACATGCGCTCCTTCGTCACCTGCACGTGCGATCCCCATGCAAAGTCGAATTCGCGAATACGGTTCTGATAGGCAGCACGAAGCCGAAGGCGATCTATCTGACCCAGTGGGTAGTTAAGCAGCGCGTGGGCGAAACGGGCGTACTCAAGCATGGCCCGCATGTCCGACGCACTCTTGTCCTCCGCGCCTGCTACCTCCCAGCCACAGTGGCAAGCGTGCGACGGTTGACGCAGCAGGCGTGCGCGAAACTGGAAGGGTTGGCGACATGGACGGCAACTCGACAGCAAGCGCCCGCCGTGTCGCCAACATACCCCGACGCCCGGCAAATGGTGAGCACGGCGCCAGTAACCCATGCCGAACGCGTTGACGTCCTCTTTCACGCAGGCTCGACACAACCGCGGTTCTCCGTGATGGCCGACCACGCGGCGAGGTAATCGACTCACCAGGGTGCCCGACAGCACGTGATGTCGGGCAACGCGCGACTGGATGGTCTCGTCAGGCAGCGACGGAACAAAGAACAGGAGTACCAGCATCGATGTCATAAGGCAGCATACGCCGTCGAAAACTCAAGAGCATCTTCCGGCGGCCATCCGGCGTCTCTTAATGCAACATGCGGCGCTTCATGCCCGGCAAGGGCGCATGCTTCGGACGGAATCCGCTCTCCAGCGTTCGTCGTGCTGGTCACTGGATTGCGGGTCCTTTCGCGCGCCTCCGGAGGAGATGGCGTAGCGCTCGCAGCGACCGGTCGCCGCATATCACGACGCGTCGACAGCTGTGACGGCACACGCGCGTCGCTCTCGATTACTCCCATCATCGCGGCCGTGTGGCTGTCGGGTGGAAACAGATCCTCGAACTTCGCCATGCGTTCGGTCTTGCCGCTACGCAATGCATCGAGCGCGGCTTTGAGCAACTGCATCCATGTGTCGGCGATGGTGCGCAACCGCCTGACAGTCAAGCGTTCTTCGCCCGTATGGATCGCGTGCCGCTGTGCGAGAACGAGCAGCTTGATCAGGATGTCCGTTACCCCGTGCGTCAGGTCGTACAACACGTCGCGCAGCTTAGCGATAAGTGGCTCTGCATGGCGAATCCACTGGTACTGCCATGCCGCATCCACCAGGAGCGCCCACGCCGGATCGTCGCACGCTGGTTGCCTCAAGTCGGTCAGCCCGAGCCCCGTGGCGCGTCTTGCATTGCACATCACATCCGAGAAGAGATCGATCATCATCGAATTTGTGCCCACGAACACGACCGGTATGCCGATAGAGTTGACGAGGGTCACGAAGAAGTTGAGCATGTTGTCTTTGCCACCGGTCTTCGCCACGCGCAGATGCTGCAGCTCGTCGACAATCAGCACGCCGACGCAATGCGTGCTCGCGATCTGTTCAATCTGGTGAACAAGCGGGACGATCCCACGTACTGAACTGTAGCGTTTGCATAGCGCGCGTGTTCGATCGCCCGGTCAATGGCGCGAAAGAAAGCGTGGCATAGCCCTGTGAGCGAACCGTCGAGCGGACATTCGATCTTCAGCCAGGGGATCTGCACCTGAACAAGCTCGTGGCCCCTGTACTGCTGGCGACGAATTGCCTGCGGATAGAGCCGGAGAATGGATTTCAGTGCCGTAGATTTGCCGATCCCGCTCAGCCCCACGACGCTCAGTGTGGATGCGGTCGGTCGAACTTCCACAACGAAGGTCGCGACAGCGCTCGCCTTTTCCTATGCATTATGTGTTGCGGTCATTGGGCCGCGTCACGAGCGCGCGCCCGTTTCTTGCCTGCATCGCCAGCCGCGGAAGCGAACAGGCGGCACTCCACAGTATCGGCCAAAACGGCGAATTTTTTGAAGCGCAGCGTGCGCAAACGCGCATTCGGGAATCGATGCTGGGCATGTCACGGTGGCAATTCACATAATCTGGGTGTACTGCAGGTCGCCCAGACGACTCGTTGTTCGAACGAATTTCGTGAGGTGGTTAATACCTTCCTGTCCCGGCACCTATTATTGTTGACGCAAAATATGAACAGCTTCGATACCAGCATCGAGACTTTCTTGAGCGGATTCAATGCCTGCGCACTGTGCAACCATGCGGTGCAAGCCATCGCGGATATGTACACCTTCAAGGGCCTCGTCCTGATCCCGGTGCTGTGGTGGATATGGTTTCAGTCGTCGGAGCGCCGCGAATGGCGGCGCGAAGTCGTCATTGCGACGGCCGTAAGCGGGCTTCTCGCTCTTCTCGTGGGAAGGCTCCTCGCGCATTTCCTGCCGTTCAGGACGCGCCCCGCGTTTACTCCCGAACTACACCTTCATTTTCCATTTGTCCCGCAACAGGAGAGCATGCTGTCCGCGTGGAGTTCGTTTCCGAGCGACCATGCCATGCTGTGGATGTCGATTGCAGTCGGTATTTTTATTATTTCGCGCCGGGTCGGGACGCTGGCGCTGCTCTACGTCATCCTCTTCATCTGCCTGCCGCGCGCCTACCTCGGCTTTCATTATCCGACTGACCTGTTGGCCGGTGCGGCCATTGGTATCGTCATCACTTACATCATGACGCGCGACGCGGTAAGAAGCCGCTATGCGCCGCATGCGCTGCGTTGGATCGAGCGCTACCCCGGGCTGTCGGCGATGCTCGGCTTTGTGCTGTGTCTGGAACTGGTTACTCAGTTTGACGAAATCAGAACCTTCGCGACATCGGTGTTTAAAGTCGTTTGATCTGTCTGTTATCCGTAAGAATACCGAAATGATCGGCGCATAGCCCGCGGTGAAAGGCGTGCGGGCGCGCACGGACTGAACGCTTCCAATAGTCTGAGAGGAACCTCGATGATTGATCGGCAACGAATCGCTCAGGGCGCCAAGCCATTGCATCTGTGGGGCGTGTGGTTCGTAGCCACTCTCGTAGCTTCTTCACCGCTCTTCGTCACCTCGATTCCGCCGTTGGGTCAGCACTTTTATAACATCGTCAGAATAGACATTCTGTCGCGTCCGGACGTCTACGCAGGCAACTTCGTCGTTCAGTGGGACGCCTTGCCCGATCTCGCGATGGACCTGACGCTCCCATGGATTGCACGGCTCATGCCGGTGGAATGGGCGGCGTGGTGGTTTATTGTTGTCGAGCTGGCGCTGCTCACGTCGGGTTGCCTCGTGTTGAGCCGTGCGGTCAATGGGCGCTGGTCGTGGTTCCCGCTGACAAGTTTCCTGCTGCTTTACAACTGGATCCTGATACGCGGCTACGACAACTTCCTCTTCGGTGTGGGTCTTTGCTTGTGGGCGATTGCTCTGCACGTGGCGCTGCGCCAGGCAACGCTCGCGCGGATCGCCGTGTCGTCATGCAGCGCGCTTCTGATCTACTTCTGCCATCTGTTTCCACTCGCGGTTTTCGCGCTCGTAACAGGAACGTGGGAACTCGGCTGTCTGCTGCAGGAGGGCAGGCTGCGCGGTCGTTCGCTCGCGACGCATGCAAGCGCAAGCCTCGTTCCGTTGATCGTGCCCTTTGTACTGCTCGCACACAGCAGTACCGGCGGTCTTCGCGGATCGATTGACTTTGGCTTCGTTCATATCTTTGCCAAGGTGAGCCGTTGGCTCGATGTATTTGCGGTGGGTAATCCGCGGGCCGATGTCGTCATTCTGGTAGCGCTCGTCGTGACGTTAGTCGCCGGCTTTCTGCTGAGATGGTGGACGTGCAGGCCAGAGTGCCGGATAACGCTCATCGCGCTGCCACTGGTCGCGTTATTTGCGCCGTTTTCGGCATTTGCCTCGTACGGTGTTGTCGAGCGATGCGCATTGAGCTTCGCATTTCTGCTCACTGCGCTGGTCGATGTGCGCGCGTCTGCACCGCGGCTGCAACGTATCGGCGCTGTGGCGCTTGCCATTGTGTTCGTGTTCCGCATTGCGACGGTGACTTCCGACTGGCGTGCGGCCAAGCCCGGCATTCAGGCATACAGGGACACGTTTGCGTCGTTGAAGTCGGGCTCGGTGCTGCTCCAGTACAAACAGGATACGACATACCCGTCGCCGAGAACCGCGCCTGACCGCTGGAATCCGTATCTGGACAAAGTCGTCGCACTCGCAACGCTCGACGGTATTCTGGTGCCGGACCTCTATTTGAAAGCCGGCCAACAGCCTGTGCTTTATCGCAGCGAAAATGCGGCGTTAAGGAAGTTCCAGGACGATGTCGAGAACGGCGACAACGCTTTCCGCGCAGACGATCGCATGTTGCGCGCGTGGGCGGCGGAGTTGCAGAACAGATTTCCGGATCTTCACAGCCGGTTCACGGAGGTCTATCTCGCCGTCTTCGATCCGCGCCGACGCCTTTCCGAAACGCTGGCCGGCTGGCAGCTTGTCGCGACCCTACCGGAGCATCGGCTTTACCGCATGCTTCCATGATGGTTGCGAGAAATGTTCCACTTCACTATCGCGCGATCGTCATGAACGATCAGGTGTGACACAGGCGGATCGCCTTGGATGTTGCAGCGACCCGCCTGAAAGCGTGAGTGCCCGCAAGCGCACATGACTCCTGCTAGTGCGTGGAGAATACCGATATCCCGCCGTTCGGAAAGCCAGCCGCACCGCCCTGGAAGGGGACGTACACTTGCCCCAGCGTACTGTCGACAGCGACGGAGTGCGCGCCTGTGCCGACCGGAACCTTAAAGAGCAATTGTCGCGACGCACCGTCTATCACGCCCATCTGCGGACTGAATCCCGAAGAAGCCGCAGTGCCGCTTGTCACGTAATGCCGCGCCGGCAGGAAATAGCGGTTGGAAACCGGGTCGTAGTCGACCTGATCTACGCCGCCGAATGGCACCGTGGCGCGGATTGCCCCGCTCGTGCGGTCAAGAATCAGCGTGATCAACGGATCGCCCGGCGATGGGTCGCATCCAACCAGCACGTCGTTATTCGGCCCGAGTACGATGCCCGTCGGCGCGCATTTGCCGAGCGGAAACGATTTGCTCACTGAAGGATTGCCGGCCGCCGCGGAACTCGCGCTAATCACATCGAGCTCTCCGTCGGGATTGGCCGCGGTTCCGTCGTTGTTGATGAGGAAACTCCTCGAGCGGGAGTCGTACGTGCAGGCCTCGAGCCCCGATGAACCGTTGAAAGGCAGTTTCACGACGACCTGTTGAGTCTGCGTCGAAATGAAGGTGACAAATGGCGGCGATTCTCCCGGACTCGCAAACATCACAAGATGATCGTCCGGGTCGTAACAACCTTCATCCACGCGCGATCCGGAGCTGCTGATGGCAATGGTATTGATGGTTTTTCTCGCAGATGTGTCGATGACCTTCACCGAGCCGACGTCGCCCACGTAGATGGTGTGGGTGCCGGTAATGCCGACGATTCCGTCAGGACCGGACGCATCTGTCGTTGCACCGATACCGGCGAACGGTCCGGGAATTTGCGCGACCAGCGTGTTGGATTTCGTATCGACGACATCGACTGCCTTGTTATTGCGGTCCGCCAGAAAGTAGTTGCCGGCCTCCACATAGCCGATATCGAAACTGAACGATGGGCTCGACGCATTCGGCACCACGATATTCGTCACCAACTTCGGCGGCGTTGGGCTGCTGACGTTGTCTCCTCCTCCGCAGCCGGACAACGCAGCCACACCGACCAGCGTCAGGGCGATCAGGCGCTTTTCCATACTCGTCTCCTTTACTTTATTAGCCCAGATACTCATTCCTTAAGGAATCTTAAGAAATGGTATTTGGGGTCTGTCAATACGCTTCACACAATGGGCGTCTGAAGGGCAATCGGAAAGTAAAAGTTATTTATGGTCTGCATTGGGGGGACGCTATACGTGTAACCCGATTTGAAGCTTCACAGAGCCGATGCGCATGGTTCAACTCCGCCGTCATGGCGCCCGTCTCATGGAATTCCCCTAAGAAAACCGGGGTGTGATGAAAGCGCAGAGAAGGATTTGTCCTCTCATAATCGCGCCGTGAATACAGGGTGAACGTAAGCGATGAGAGGGGGCGTCGACACTCCTGCGGCGTCAGCGAAACTGTCGATTAGCCCTACATATCACAACATTTTGCTTTCATATCGGCTTGCATTCAGCTTGGCGCGACTATATGAGAAGCCAATTGAAAGCGTGGCAGGCGCGCGAACGACGCGAGGAAAAGTGAATCATGATGCGAAGCCTGCGCGCGCGGCTGCTTGCGTGGCTACTGGTGCCGGTTGCCGCGTTTATGTGCGTCACTGGGCTCATGTCATATGACGCGGCTCGCGAGACCGCCAGCCTTCTGCAGGACAACGCCTTATTTGCGTCAGCGCGAATCATCGGAGAAGACGTCAATTGGGAAGAGGGGGAACTGATCGCGAGGATCCCGCCGGCCGCGCTGGAGATGTTCGAGTCGCCGTACCAGGACCAGGTGTTCTACCGAGTGGTAAAGGGGCGAGCGCGCCTGCTCGGAGGCAATCCGGATCTTGCGCTGCCTGCGCATGCAACCCAGGGGCCCGTGTTTTACGACACGATGCTCGACGGCCACCGCGTTCGCGCGGTCGCATACGAGCGCGAGTTGTACGACTCAGGCGCAACCGAGCCGGTGACGGTTGTCGTGGGCAAGACCCAGGCATCGTATCGAGCGATGCTGGAAAACCTCTGGCGTCCGCAGTTGCTGCGCGAGGGATTCATGCTCGCGCTCGTGATTGCGTTTGTACTGCTTGGGCTGACGTTCGAATTGCGGCCGCTCGTGAAGCTGAAGGACGACGTCGCCGATCGCGACGCGCTGCAACTGCAACCGGTCAATATCGAGCGCCTGCCTTCTGAGTTGCGTCCTGTTGCCGACGCGATCAATCAATGTATTGCGCGTCTGAAACTGCATGCAACGACGCAGCGCAAGTTTATTGCCGACGCCGCGCATCAGCTGCGCACGCCGCTCGCACTGCTTGGAACGCAGGTTCAGTGCGCCCGCCCGTGCGGACGTTGCGGCCCGCTTCTGACCGATGCGCTGGCTGGCATCCGCCGCAGCACCGCGAAGATGACCGAGATGACGAATCAGTTGCTGATGCTGGCGCAGGCCGAGTCGTCGCCGCGTGACAGCACACCTGCCAAAGTCGACGTCGCCGCTGTCCTCTCATGCGTGCTGGAAGATCTCGTTGACGCCGCGCAGCGGCGCGGGATCGATATCGGCGCGGAGTTGGACGGCGAGGCGTACATTGCGGGCAGTTCGATGCTGTTGACTGCTCTCGTTTCAAACCTTGTCGATAACGCCATTCGCTACACGCAGAACGGCGGACGGGTCACCGCAACGTGCCGGACGGAGGGCGGCGAGGTCGTAGTGCAGGTTATCGACAACGGGCCCGGCATTCCGGCCGAGGCGCGCGCGCATGTCTTCGAGCGCTTCTATCGTGGGACGACCGATGCAGAAGGAACGGGACTGGGTTTATCGATTGTGCGCGAAGTTGCGCACTCGCATGGTGGAACCGTCGAATTGGAACCGGCGGCCGGGCGTACCGGTCTCGTCGTGACGGTTCGAGTGCCGAAGTGGCGCGATTGAGGAAAGTGCGATGAAGCTACTACTGGTTGAAGACAACACGGAGCTTGCGCATTGGATCGCCAACCTGCTGCGCCTCGAGAACTTCGCAGTGGACAGTGTTCCGGATGGCGAGTGTGCCGATGTAGTGCTTACGACACAACGCTACGACGTCGTCGTGCTCGATCTTCGGCTGCCGCGAATGGATGGTCGCGAGGTACTCGCGCGTTTGCGCCGCCGCGGCGACAACGTGCCGGTCATCATGCTGACGGCGCACGGTTCGACCGACGACAAGGTTGACTGTTTCAGCACGGGTGCGGACGACTATGTCGTCAAGCCGTTTGACGCCCGCGAACTGGTCGCGCGTATCAAGGCGCTGATTCGCCGGCAATCGGGCGGCATGTCGTCGTGCCTCACGTGTGGTGACCTGCAATACCTATCCGATACGCGGGAGTTCTTTCACAACGACGCGCGACTCGCGCTGCGGCGCCGCGAGCATACGGTTCTGGAAACTTTGATGTTGCGAAAGGGCAAGACCGTATCGAAAGCCGTGCTGATGGAGAGCGTGTTCAGCCTGGATGACGAGCCGAGTGCCGACGCCATCGACATCTATATCCACCGGCTGCGCAAACATCTCTCCAATTCCAGTGCGCAAATCACCACGCTGCGCGGTCTCGGCTACATTCTCCGGCCGAAAGAGTTCGAATAGCGGGGACGAGGAGCAGAGTTATCGGATGAATCGGTAAATCCACTTAGTTGTACAAAAGGTACAGGAAAGGAGGGTGAAGGATTCGGATCGCTACGATTCGTCCATTAGGTGCCGTATGGCGCTACACGATTAGAAAAGCCGCGCACTCGCGAGCAGAGAAGGCAGATTTTCAACGCAGCAACTTGAGGAGACGAACTTGAAGAAAAGATACCTGACGCTGGCTGTCGCAGCCGGTGTTTGCGGGGCAACGGGCGCGCATGCGCAATCGAGCGTGCAGCTGTACGGGCTGATGGACCTGAGCGTGCCGACTTATCAGTCGCATGCGAATGCCAAGGGAGATCACGTCATCGGTATGGGTATTGATGGCGAGCCGTGGTTCAGCGGCAGCCGGTGGGGCTTGAGGGGCGCAGAAGATCTCGGCGGCGGGTCCAAGATCATCTTCAGGCTCGAAAGCGAATACGTCGTGGCTAACGGCGAAATGGAAGATCCCGGTCAGATCTTCGACCGCGACGCGTGGGTGGGTATCGAGAACGATGCCTTCGGCAAGATTACGGCAGGGTTTCAGAACACCATTGCCCGCGACGCCGCGGCCATTTACGGCGACCCTTACGGCAGTGCGCGCCTGACGACGGAAGAGGGCGGCTGGACCAACTCCAACAACTTCAAGCAGATGATCTTCTACGCGGCCAGCGCGACCGGCACGCGGTACACCAACGGCGTGGCGTGGAAGAAGCTCTTCAATAACGGTATCTTCGCCAGCGCGGGTTACGCATTCGGTAACTCGACCAGTTTCGGTTCCAACTCGAACTATCAGGCAGCGCTGGGTTACAACGGCGGCCCCTTCAACGTGTCGGCCTTCTATAGCCACGTGAATCGCGCCGGCATCACCAACCAGTCGTATTCGGTGGGTGGCAACTACACGTTCGGCATTCTGCGCGCCAACGCGGGCTATTTCCGGTATCTGGGCAACCAGGGCGCACTCGGTCAACGTCAGGACAACGCGTGGACTGTGTCGCTCAAGCTGTCGCCCAAGGGCCCGTTCGATTATGAACTCGGCTATCAGCAGATGCGCGTGAAGAACGCGGCGTATAACGCGGACGGCAACATTCCCAACGCGAACATCGGCGCATTCGATCCGACGTCAGGTCTGCACAATGGCTACAAGGAAACGCTCTACTGGTCCGGGTTCTATCACCTGTCCAAGCGTACTGAGGTATATCTGGCCGGCGACTATATGAGACTGCACGGCGGCTATACGGTTGGCAGCACATTCGGTGCGACGAACCAGCTCGAATTGACGACGGGTGTTCGCACGCGCTTCTGATCGTTCAGCACTCACGCGCCGGCAGGCCGGCGATGAGCGCATTCCTCGCATTTCCTTTAAGGCGGCGAACCGTGGGTTCGCCGCTTTGTTCTCCTACCACCAAAAGGTTATGGAAACCTTAAGGGCGCGCGCAATTCACGCCAATTGCCAGTGTGCGACCGGCACCGCAACGGCGTTATAAAACCGAAAGCACCGATTCATCTGGAGGACTTAAAGTCACTGCACATTTGCGTCCGTATTACCGATTCTTTCGCGACCATGCCAAAAGGACAGGACATGAAGACGATCAGGAGATGGATGCGCGTGCATGCAGCAATTGGCGCCGGAGTTGTGCTAGGTGGCCTCTATTCGCAAGGCGCCGCTGCGCACAACGGTCAGGACGACGAGCACCGGCATGATGCGGTGAAGCACGTATTGCTGATCAGCTTCGACGGTTTGCATGAGCAGGATGTGGCGCGTTGCATCAACTCGAACGCCTGCCCTAATCTCGCGTTGCTGGCGAAAGCCGGGACGACCTATACGAATACCTATACGCCGGGTCTTTCGGACTCATTTCCGGGGCTCGCGGCGTTGGTGACCGGCGGCTCGCCCAAAACGGCGGGTCTTTTCTACGATGTGTCGTACGACCGCACGCTCTACGCTCCTTCCGATACCAGCTGCACAGGCAAGCAGGGTTGGAATGTGGTGTTCGACGAGACGACCGGCATCGACGCGGAGAACGGCGGTGCACTGACGCACCTGAACGGCGGCGGCGCATTCAATCCGCAGGCGATTCCCCATGCGCTCGTCAACGGCGTATGCCAGTCCGTCTATCCCCACAACTATGTGCAGACCAACACGATTTTCGAAGTGGTCAAGCAGAACCTGACCGGCGCTCGCACGGCGTGGGCGGATAAGCACGCGTGGGGCTACGACTGGTTGAATGGGCCATCGGGCGCAGGGGTCGACGACCTCTCGCGCACGGAGATCAACTCGATTGATCCGGCCACCAACACCGACTACACCGACCGCTACACGCACACGGAGAGCTTCGACAATCTGCACGTGCAGTCGCTTATCGACGAGATCGACGGAAAGGATTCGACAGGTCAGTCGAGCGCAAGTGTGCCCACGGTGTTCGGCGCCAACTTCCAGACACTGAGCGTGGCGCAAAAAGCGCCGGTCGCGAAGGGCGGCGGCTACCTGGATGCGAGCTTCACGCCCGGGCCGCAGGTGAGCGCCGCGATTACCTATCTGGATGGCGCATTGGGCCGGATCGTGTCCGAACTGAAACAGCAGAACCTTTATTCGTCGACGGCGATCATCGTGACGGCCAAGCATGGACAGTCGCCGACCGATCACTCGAAGCTCGTCAAGAACGGCGACACGCTCACAAAGTTGCTTGAAGCGAATAACTATCTTGATGCGAACGGCAACTTCGGGCAGGCCAATACGAAAAGCGGAAACCTCAATGACGGGACCGGCCTCGTCGATACCGGCATGGTGCAAACCGACGATGTGGGCCTCATCTGGTTGCGCGACCAGCGCCAGCTGTCCGCAGCGGTGAAAACGCTGAAGGACAACCTGGGCTGCAACGCACCGGGGATTTGCGCGGATGGTCCGAACGCGTACATCCTTTACGGACCGCAACTGGCGGCAAAGTTCGGCGATCCGGCTCGCGGACGCACACCCGACATCGTGGTACAGCCCAATCCGGGCGTCATTTACACATCGAGCACGTCAAAGGACGAAGAACACGGCGGCAATGCGCCGGACGATAGCCATCTCGGCCTCGTGGTCTATACGCCTCGCGCGCATCGCGCGGGGCAGATCGTCGACGAGCGCGTAGTGACGACGCAGGTGGCCCCCACGATCCTGCGCATGCTCGGTCTTGCTCCTGAGTTACTGCATTCTGTTGCCCGCGAAGGAACACGCGCGCTACCCGGCCTGGAACGCGGGCATTTCTAGGCGCGGTATTTTCTCTTCGGTTTGATGGGCGCGTCCGTTACTGCAGCGCAGACTGCAGCGCGGACGTGCCGCCCACTAGCCCCGTCCACGGCAAATGGAGGGGGCGTAGTCATTCGGGCGCATTTTCGCTACTGTGTGGGTTCGAGTGCAGGCGATCGGACGGGCGGGTCATTGTGCCCCTATGCCGTCAGAGGTGGCGCGCGACACGTGCGATACGTCTGATGAATGCGTCCGCAAAACGCCCCGATTGCACGCACGACGGCACACCCGCGGAGACGAGATCATGTGGGGCGACTGGAAAGTGCGCGTCAGACTGTTCGTGCAGCGCTTCTGGCAACCGACCAGCGCGTGCATGACCTGCATGCCGGGCAGCTGGACCAATGTTCTGAGCGTGGGCCACTGGGCCATCGCGCTTCAGACAGGGCTATTCACCGGCATTCTGGCGGTCCTTCTGACGTTCACTCCTGCGAGAAAGCTCTACGCACATCGATACGGCAATGCACTTATCGTAGGGTGCCTCACAGCTTTGGGCGATGCCTACTCGCACCGCAGTCACTATCGCATTCCCATTGTCGAGCACCTGCTGACCGGCGTGATGTCGGGTTTGATCGCGCTGGCCGCTTCGTATCTGCTGGAAGATCGCGGGCGGAGAATTCGGGCCGTCTGGGCTCGCGTGTTCGGATAAGCCGTTCCTGAACTGCGCCGTTAGAAGAGCCCGGTTTCAGCGATAATCATGATGTACGCGAGCCACATGGGTGCTCATCCTGTGCTGATCGTCTGCGAAACGGGCCCAACCTAAATGAAACGACTGCTTATCGCTGCACTAGCGGCCACCTGTGTCGCCAGTTCCCTTCACGCTCAAACCCACGACGCAGGCCCGCTCGATACCCCCACGGGCAAACTGCAATTTGCACGCGACGGCCACGGCTTTGTTGCATTGCTTCAAAACGACGCCTTCGATCGGTTCAGTGCCAATACGCTGACCCATTTCGACGAGTTGAACAACGCGGACGACACCGTTGCGCGCACACTCGTACAAACGGACGTAGGGCCCGTGCTGTACGACTTGCGGCGCCGTCCACCGCTTGTGCAGCATATCGGCACGCGTATGACAGTCAGACGCCTGTTCTGGCAAGGCGACGAGGTGGTGATGCAGGGCTCACAAGGCTGGTTCCGCTTCCAGCGCGGTGTGTTGACCAGGCTGCAGTCGTCCACGACCACGTACCATTGATTGTCCGCATGGGCGAGCCACATCCCGATTGCATCCTCGTCGCCGCCGGCAAACTCGCGCCCGCTGCTCAAGGCGCGTCGGCGACATGGCACGCGTGATCGAGCAGGCCCTCGGCTGAACCGCTGCCGTTGTTCGCATCCAGACCGCTGCTCACCAGCAGCCAGCCGTCTTTGTCTGCCGACGGCCCCGCGCCCGTCACGAGGATGGTTTGCATCGCCATCGCATCGGCGTTCGGGTTGTCGCGTGCAACGACGCGGAACGGATCGCTCGCACCGGTCAGCGCAGTCACGCGCATGATCCGGTAGCGGCTGCCGTCCAGCGTGTCCCACTGCCAGTTGCCGGGCGCGTCTTTCGAATGTCGTGCGAGCGCGTGGCTGATGTCGTCGCGCATGCAGTCGATATGAATATGCAACTGGTTCTGCGTGCGGCGGAATTGCGAATTGATTTCGAGCCCTAAGTGATTGTCCGGCAGCGTGCGCTTGACCGAGCGATTCACATAACCCCGTGCGGCCCATGCGTCGGCCCAATAGGCTGGCGCACGCGGCGCGAGCACGAGCGGACTTTCGATGCCGGTGACGCGGTCCGTCGGAATCAGCAGATATTGCGAACGTCCCACGATATCCTTCAGGATTGCATAGCGTTTCTCGAGATCGACCAGCGTGCATTGACCGGGCGTGCCGCTGGCCTGTTGCGAGGGCACGCAGCGGATATCGACGATTTTCCACAACGCGTCGGGATCGACTGCTGCGAGGCGGGCGCAGCCCGCCACGGCCAGCACCATGCCGAGCACGGCCGCCGTTCGCCTGACGTGTTGCGCGCCGCGATGCATCATGCGGCGCTCTGGGGATGGGGAAACAAGAAGCTCGCTAGCAGGTGTCGGCGATGTCGGCGCGTGAGCGTGGGTTGTCGGTGGCAGCATCGTTTATCGGTTTCAAAGCACGGGCGGCGGGACTTCGCCGAGCAGCTGTTCAAACGCCACGCCGATGGCGAGCAGGTGCCTGTCGCTGCCGAGCGGTCCGTCCAGTTCGAGGCCGACCGGCAAGCCTTGCGCGCTGATTCCCGCCGGCAGGGACAAACCGGGAATACCGGCGGTGCTGGCGGGGTCGGTATTGCGCAGAAAGGCTTCCATGGTGTCGACAGGCGGCGCGCCGTCGATCGAAACCGTCGACGAACCGTTGATCTCGTCCATGGGCACAGCGGTGAGCCGCGTGGTCGGAAAGAGGAGCGCATCGAGCCGTTCGTCGGCGAAAGTTGCAGCCATATAGGCCTGCAAAAGCGGTCGCCAGTGATTGAGCGCGGCCTCATAGCGCGAGTCGAGCGCGCCCGCGAGCACCGCGTCATAGATCTCCCGCACGTCCGGACTCGCAATGCGCGCGGCCAGCTCCGCGACCGTCTGCACCGGCGCATGGTTCGCAACGAGCCACGCTTTTACATCGACGCGCGCTTCGTAAATCGCAATCGGGCCGCCGACCATGCCGTTCAGGTCTTCCAGTTCGCTCATTTGAACCGGCACAAAAACGACACCCGCGGCCTCGAGCTTTTTGAGTGCGGCACGCGCGACGTCTTCGACCTGTTGCGCAAGGCCGGACCACAGCGGCGCCGGCAAGCCGATGCGCAAGCCGTTCAGCGCGATGGCCGGCAGTGGACCGGCGCCGCTTATCACGCCGTCGAGCAGCGCGATGTCGGCAGCGCTGCGGGCCATGGGGCCGACGGTATCGCGCGTGTGGCTGATCGGCACGACGGCGTCGGGGTCGTGATAGCGCCGCTCGCTGCCGCCATTGCCGACCGACGGACGAAAGCCCGCGGTGCCCGTCAACGCGGCGGGAATGCGCGTGGAGCCGCCGGTGTCGGTACCGAGCCCCGCGGGCGCAATGCGCGCTGCAATGGCCGCGGCCGTGCCGCCCGAGGAGCCGCCGGGAATCAGCGTGGGATCGTACGGATTGCGCACGGGGCCCGCGTGCGCGGCCAGGTTCGTGCTCGTGATGCCGAACGCGAGCTCGTGCATATTGGCCTTGCCGAGGATAATCGCGCCCGCGTCGAGCAGGCGTTGCACCGACGGCGCATTGGCGTCCGGCACGAAACCTTCAAGAGCGGGCGTGCCTGCGGAGGTGGGCAGCCCTACGGTATTGATGTTGTCCTTGACGACGATCGGCAAGCCGGCAAGCGGCAGTTGCGCCTTTGCTTCGGCGGATAGCGCATCGATGCGGCGTGCGGCGGCAAGGGCGCCGTCGAGGTCGATCACGGTCAGCGCGTTGAGCGTCTCTAATGCGGCTGCGCGCGCGAGCAATGTCGCGACATAATCCGTTGCTTGAAGCCGCCCCGACTGGATCGCGGCGACGGCTTGTGTTGCGCTCAACGCGAGTTGTTCATCGACGGTCCATGTCATCGCCGGGCTCCGGATGGTTCAGTGCCCGGTGCGCGCGAACGGCTGACGAGGCGCAGCGTGAATGCCCAGTGGCGCAGGCTGTGGTGTTTCGCAACATCTGTCAATGTAGGGGACATGGCAGGCGTAAAGAGAGCGACTCGAGGTGTCGCCTATTCTGTCACAATGCCCCGACATACGGTGCCGGCGCTGCCTGTCGCCGGCACGCGTCATCTTCCATTCCGTGTCACTGGTGATTGTCGACCCACATGCGTGCCCAGCGGAATGCATAGGCGAGCGCGTGCTCTTCGTCGAAGAAATAGTCGAGCGCGTCAAAGCAATAAGACTGGCGGCGGCTCGAGCTCGCTTTTTCGATGGTCAGGTTTGCGGCGAATAGCCCATTGGGCAAACGTTGCGCCGCTGGCGCGACTTCGTAGCCCTTGTAGCGGATATGTGAATTCATGGTCGTGGCGGTGAAGTGCCCGCATATTTTGCAAAGAGCCGGTACACATGACGCCTCGCGTTCGCGTTTGCGTCGGCATCAGGCGGCGGATGAGTCGGCGGGCAGGCTCAAGCGTAGGCCGCGCTGAAGGGCCCGTGAACCAATCATTCTTCGCACGCAAATCAGCGGGGATCCGGAACGCTCTTCAGAAGGCCGGATAACGGCGTGTTTGGCGGGTTCGCACACACTATCGCGCGCGTCGCCCAAGGAGTCTGTTATGTGCCGCACGGTGCGCATGAGCGCGAGGGCCCCCATCCGCGAATGCAAATGTAAATGCGAGGCGAGGGCGCTGGCGGGAAGCCGAACTCAGTCTCAACTTAAGGGCAGAACTGAAGGACTGAACCGAGGCGTAGCGCGGCCTTTACACCGCGTGCAGAAGTCGGGCGGGCTGCGCGGGCTGAAGCGGATCGCGTGCGGCGTTCGGGCCTCGCGCAGCCTGCGCGGTGAACGTCAACGCAAATTGCGCGGCTTGCTGGCCGACCGTGGCGAGCTGGTCGACCACCTTTGCGTCGGAACAGGTGTCCACGCTGTCAAAGCGCGTTTCGAGCGTATTGATGCCGGCGCCGAACGGCGTCGGCCAGCCGCGCAATGCATGAACGATAGAGCGGAGCGAAGTCAGCACGGAACCTGCCGCCTGCCAGCCGTAAGCCGTGACGATGCAGCCGACCGCCCGGCCGTCGAGATACGGACGTTCGTCGGCGCGCAGTTCCTCGAGCGTGTCGAGCGCATTTTTTACAAGGCCCGACACGCCGCCGTGATAACCGGGCGTCGCAATGATTAGCGCGTCTGCATGACGCACGGCTTCGATCAGTTCGAGCTGTTCGTCGGTGCGAATGCTGTTTTCGGGCGCGTAGTGCGGCAGACTATGCAGGAACGTGCCGCCGAACAGCCGGGTTTTTGCACCCGCCGCTTCGGCGCCTCGCAACGCGAAGCCGAGCGCGCGCTCGGTCGACGAGGCCGCGCGCGTCGTGCCGCCAATGCCGACGACGAGCGGCCGGCGGTGATGATCGAAACTGGTCAACGAAATGCTCCTTCGGTAGCGGCTCACGGCGCTCGTGCGCGGGTTGCGCGGAAGCGAACCGGGGCGAACCGGGGCGAACCGGACTTTGAAGCACCATCTTAATGAGCGCGGAACGCGGCACGAAGCGACTTTTTGTTCTAACCATATAACCGGGAACCATGGCGGCATGCGCTTCGATTTCACGCGCTACCCCTGCCGATAAGCATATGGCGAACAATTGTTTGGGCGCGAGGGCGTGCGCCGTTATGATCGAGCCGTCTCCTCCATGACACTCCTTGACATGGGACTCGCCTCGCCTGCTTGCTGGCGGGGCTTTTTTTTCGCCGGTCCGCCGCCGGTTTTCTGCCGCTTCCCGGCGGCGCGCGGACAGCTCGCTTCACGATTGCGCCGTTTATCGCGTGCTACGATGGTCCGCGACACGATACCCGGCAAGCTCGACGAGGCAAATGGCAACTCTCTATGACACGCTCGGCGTGCCCATGCACGCCACCGACGAAGAAATCAAGCGCGCCTACCGCAAGGCGGCGATGAAGTGGCACCCGGACCGCAACGCGGGTTCCGAGGACGTGGCGCGCGCCGCGTTCCAGGAGATCAGGGACGCCTACGCGATTCTCTCGGACGCCGCGCAGCGCAAGGTGTACGACGCCGTCTACGCCGAGCAGATGCAGCAATGGGAAGCGCAGCGCGCGCGCCATCAGAAGGCGCAGGCGGAGCGCGAGGCAGCGGCGCGCGCGGCGGACGAGGCCGCCTATGCAGAGATGGTGTCGCTCGCCATGCGTTTCGCCGACGAAGGCCACAACCGGGACGTGCTGTTTGGCGTGCTGCTCGGGCGCCAGTGCGAGCCGGCGCGTGCCGCGCAGATCGCGGACAGCGTGGCGGCATTGCAGGCGGCACGGCGCGAGGCCGCGGCCAGCCGCGCTTCTACGGAAGAGGCGGCGGACATTGCTTTTGACGGGGGCGCCGACGCGTCGTCGCCCGAAGCCGTCAAAACGGGCTCCGGCGCTCACCAGACCGCCGCCCGTGGCGCCCACGCCACGCACGCTCAGCGCGACCGGCGCGAACAAAGCGACAGCGAGGCGCAGCCCGCCGGAGGTTTTTCCACACTGTGGTTCCAGTTTCTCAACGGCCTGCGGTTCTGAGCATCCCATTTTGGTGCTGCTTGAAACCGGCCGCTCCAGGGGCAAATTCCCGTAGCGCGCGGAATAAAGACATCGTAGTGTCACGGGGGCGCAAGACTCTGCGAGCACAATCGCGCATACAAGAGACAAAAACACGTACGGGGTAAGCGTGACCGAGAAATATAAAGTGCTGTTTCTCTGCCGTGAGAATTCAGCACGCAGCATCATGGCCGAAGCTTTGCTGCGGGAGTTGGCCGGACACCGGTTCGAGGTTTTCAGCGCGGGGCCGGAGCCGGCCTTGCGGATCCATCCGTTGACGGTGGCGCAACTGCGGCCCGGCGTTTCCGACCTGGGCGTGCTTTGCCCGAAAAGCTGGCTGGAATTCACCGGCGAATGGGCGCCGCGTATGGACCTCGTGGTTGCGCTGGACGAGAGCGTCGCCGCTCCGCACGCGCCGGTCTTTCCCGGCGAACCCGCGTTCAGCGTGTGGAATTTCGCCGATCCGCTCGCGGACTTCCTGTCCGAGCCGGAACGGATTCGTCTATTCGAAAAGGTGTTCTGGCAAATCGTGCGTCAGTTGAGCGGCTTTATCGAGGCGCCGAAATGCGCGCGGCCGCCGCGGCCGACACCGGTGCGCGGCGCAACCAGTCGTGCACTGGCCGGCTTGCCGACCTGCGATGTGCCGCGATAGCACGGCGCCTTGCCGCTTAGCGGTCGTTCGAGCGCGCGAGGCGGCTGCCTGCAAACGGGTCGTTTTTCCAGTCGACGTGCTTTTTAGGCTGCGGCGCGGGGGCGGGCGGCGCCGATAATTCGAAGTGGTCGATTGATTGGCCGGCGCTGATGGCCTGCTTGAGCCATTGCGGCATTTCACCCTGGCCGTCCCAGCTGTCCCCCGTCGCGCTGCGGTAGCGCGCGTTCTTTTGCGCGGCCGGTTCGGATGCCAGCACGGCGGCAAGGTCTTCCGGTTTGATGCCAAACTCTTCCATGCGATGGCGGAGATACGCAATCATGCTATCTCGCTTCCTTTCGTCCATAAGATATTCGTCCTTCTAAAGCGTCCAGCGTTCTGTCAAATGCAGATTGCGAGGAAAACCCGCGAGAGCTTCGAGTCCATTTAAATGGCGCCGGTCCGCGGTGAGGTTATTAATCGAAATTGGAAAAACGATGGTGACGATGCACTGATTTTGGGCGGCTGGTCTCACGTCCACGCTCCGTCTCGCAACGGCGTTTGCGCGGGGCCCTATCTTGTGGTTATGTCGCCATCATAACGCACTGCGCGCGCAATGCACGCACCGTTTCAACTGATTTTCGGGGATTTGAACGCGCTTTGGAGACTGTCCGCTCCGCCCCTAGTATCTTTCACCAGTTCCGAGCCGCCATTTGAATTCCGCAGTGCCCGAACTATAAAAGAAATAGCGGAGAGGACAATCCGTGTTTTCCAGCCTGAGGCGCCGTTTCGCAATGGTAGTGAACGCAGGCGGCGTCGGCACGGCGCGGGCGGCTCGTTGCCCGTTGCATTTCACGAGTCCATGCAGCAGGCCCGCGTGACATGGCTTTTTCCGACGGCCCCGATCGGGCGGCCGGCCTTTTACACGGATCGATTCTCGGGAGGGACGACACTGCTGCGCCGGATTCAAGGAGTCTGGACATGAAGCTACGTTTATTGATGGCGGTCGTGAGCGCCGTTCTTTTTCTCGCGCCACGCGCGGCCAGCGCCGACGACACGACGACGCAGCGCGGGGCCGAGCTATCCACCGGCACACCCGCCGGCAGTTCGGCCAGTCACAGGCTGATGCAGCATGCCAACGAGTCGGCACAGGCCACCACGGACATGTCGTTGAGCGAACCGGCGACAAGCGGCTCGCAGTCCGTTCAGAACGTCTCTTATGGAGGTGTGGCGACAGGGCGGTCGGAGACCGGCGCCCGGCAAAATATGCGTTGTTCCGCAAGGCCGCAATGCATGATTTACTTCGGCCAGTGAAGCCGCGGGTTCGCCGGGGCGGTGCGTCGCGGACTCACTGCCTCGTGTTTTTCATGCCAACGCGGTCTGGGTGGCCGCGTCCTCGGTATTTTCGACGATGCGGCTCACCATGGCCTCGACCCCCGGCCCCTGCATGGCCGCGCGTTCGCCGAAGCGGCGGAACTCGTCCAGCAGCGAGCGCCACGACGCGTGCCAGTGCGTTTCCTTGATGCACGTACCGGACGGATCGGCGATTCGCAGTACACCGTTGTCCGGATAGAAGGTGAGAGTGACCGGCATGCCGTCGATAACGCAGGTCGCGGTGCAGGGGCGGGTGCTAACCATATTCAATGTCCTTTCATTAGGCGAGGAGTCCACTGGATGCTGTTGGCGCATTCAGCAAACCCCGTGCCCGGCGCTTTCTTCAGCAGACGCCAATGAAATTCCGGCGATATCGCCTGAAAGGTCCCACCTGTGCGCAATGCGGCGGAGCCGTGCCTCTGCGCATGTGTCCGCAGCGCTTTTTGGCCGCCGCAATCAAATCAGTCGAGCGGCACGGTCAGACGATCGATGACCGCAGACGTCTCCGGGCGCACGCCGCGCCACCAGGCGAACGCCTCGGCGGCCTGCTCGACCAGCATGCCGACGCCGTCGGCAATGCCGCGCACGCCCGCGTTGCGCGCGAGCCGCAGAAACGGCGTGAGCCGCTTGCCGTACACCAGCTCATAAGCGGTGCCGGTCGGACTGAATACGCCCGGCGGGACGGGCGGCAGGTCGCCAGTCAGGCTTGCCGAAGTCGCGTTCACCACGAGATCGAAGCGGCCCAGCGCCGGCAGATCGCCATAGCCGCGGGCATGCACAGAAGCGCCGCCTGAGTCGACCTCGGCCACGAGCGCCTCGCCCTTCGCCACGTCGCGATTCGCGATGACGAGTTCGGCGGGACCCGCGGCGAGAAACGGCAGCAGCGCGCCGCGTGCTGCGCCCCCGGCGCCGAGCATCAGCACGCGCTTGCCGGCAAGCGGAACGCCGAGATTGACCTCGATATCGCGCGCGAGTCCGATGCCGTCGAAATTCTCTGCGATGATCCGGCCGTTCTCGAACTTGAGCGCATTGGCGGCGCCCGCCAGCGCCGCCCGTTCGCTGCGTTCATCGGCGAGAGCAAAGGCCTTGAGCTTGAAGGGCGCGGTGATGTTGATGCCCTTGCCGCCTTGGGCCGCAAAGGCGCGCACCATCCGCTCGAAACCGTCGTCGGGAACAAGCGGGCCCTCCATCGCGACATACGACATGGCCTGCTGTGTCGCCTCGGCGAACAGCCCGTGAATCAACGGAGACTTCGTGTGTCCGATCGGATTGCCGATCACAGCATACTGGTCAGTCATCTCTCTCTCACCTGGCGTAAAGCACGCCTTCCGTTTGCATGATGTCGATTTCGGCGGCTGAGAAACCGAGCGATTGGGCGACGTCCGCATTGTGCTGCCCGAGGTCCGGCGCGACTTCGCGGATGGTCGTGTCGCAATCGGAGAAGCGGAACGGCAGGTTCGGCAGGCGCACCGTCCCGTAACGCGGATGTTGCTGCTCGAGCACCATGCCGCGCGCCTGGATTTGCGGATCGTCGAGCACCTCGTCGATGCGCTGCACCTTTGCGCAAGGCACGTCGATACCGTCCAATAGTTCGAGGACCTCCGCGACCGGCCGCGCGGCGACCCAGGGCTGGACGACCGAAAGGATCGCCTGGCGATGCGTGTTGCGGCCCACGCTATCGTGAAAGCGTGCATCGCTGCCGAATCCGGCGGGCCCGCCGTGCGTTTCGATCAGGGCGGCGAAGCGCTTCCATGCGTCGTCCACTTGTGCCGCGATCACGAGATCGCCGTCGGCGGCGCGAAACACGCCGTATAGCGTCGAGGTCGGCATGTCGTGGCCCGTCTGTTCCGGCAGCACGGCAATGTCCCACAGACAGTTGAAGGTTGGGACGGCGGGTGCGGCATAGATTATGCGACCTTGCGATCATGGTCAATGTTGGATTTCGAGGGCGAACGCTTCAGGGCGGCG
>NZ_CADIKB010000002.1 GCF_902859825.1 Paraburkholderia phenoliruptrix
CGCCGCCCTGAAGCGTTCGCCCTCGAAATCCAACATTGACCATGATCGCAAGGTCGCATAATCTATGCCGCACCCGCCGTCCCAACCTTCAACTGTCTGTGGGACATTGCCAAACAGTGCGATTGATAACGCAATGAGCAACAACGATATTGCCGATCAGGTTCCGGCTCTCGTATGGACCGCCGATGCAGGCGGTGTCGTCACCTATGCCAACATCGCTTGCCGCAAATACCTCGGCCATCCCTTCGCGCCGAACACCGCGATTCACTGGGACCAGTTCGTTCTGGAAGACGACGTCAAGAAGGTGCTCGATGCATGGCGCAGCGCGCTCACAGCGGGCGAAAGCGCCAAGGTGAACGCGCGCCTCGAACGTTTCGACGGCCAATACCGCTGGCACAAACTGCGCATTCAGCCGATTTTCGACGACGCGCGCGTCGTCAGCGGCGCGTGCGGGATCGCCATGGACATCCACGACTTCGTCAAGGCCGGCGAGGCCTATGAAGTCGGCGAACGGCGTCTGCGCTTTGCACTCGACGCGGCGCGCGCCGGCGCGTGGGAATGGGACATGGGCAGCCGCACCGCGCGCATCAGCGCCCAGCTCGCGCAAATTTACGGGCTCGAACGGCAGGAAGCAGAAGTGCCGTTGCAATGGCTCTTCGATCGCATTCCCGAGAGTCATCGCGCGTGGTTCGCGCGCGAGTTGACGGCCCGCTTGCACGAGTGCGTGCCCTTCGAACTGGACTTTCCAATCGAACTCGAGGACGGGCGCCGTTCGTGGCTGCGCACGCGCGGCGAAACGGACTGCGGAAGCGGCACGACAATCGAGCGCGTATTCGGCGTGACGTACGACATCACCGAGCAGCACGACGCGCAGATCGAGCGCGAGCGCAGCGAGCAGCGCTACCGCGCGCTCGTCGAAGCGAGCTCGGAACTCACGTGGATCGCGGACGCAGCGGGCCATACGAATCAGCTCGGCAACTGGCACTCGTTCACGCCGCAGGACGGCCTCACCGCGGGCTGCGAATGGCTCGATCTCGTCCACCCCGACGACGAAGCCTGCGCGCGCACGACGTGGTCGAATATCGTCAAGGCGCAACTGCCGGGCTCGATGACCTTCCGGCTGCGGCGACGCGACGGCAGCTGGCGCACCATGTCCGCGCGCGCCGCGCCTTTGCGCGACGACGACGGCACGCTGCGCGAATGGTTCTGCATGGCGACGGACGTGACCGACGAGCGCGCCGCCGCAGCCGCGCTGGAGGAGCGCAATCTGCGTCTTCAGGTGGCCATGCGTGCCGCGCGCATGACCATCGGGTATCTGTCGCTCGATTCATGGACAGTCTGCTGGGACAGCGTCGACGCGCTGCCGGGCGTGCCGGCCGGGACGATTGCGCTGCCGTACGACGCGGCGCTGCATCGCGTGCATGCCGAGGACCGCGCCGCCGTGGACGCGGCAATGCGGCGCGTCGCCCTGAGCGGCGAATTCGACAAGCCGCTCGAATTCCGCATCATGATGCACGGCGAGGAAAGCTGGCTGCAGAGCCAGGCGGTCTTGCAACGCGATGCTGACGGCAAACCGTGGCGCGTCATTGCCAGCGCGGTGGACATCACGCAGCGCAAGACGCTGGAACTTGCATTGCGCGAAACGGATCGCCGCAAGGACGAATTCCTCGCGATGCTCGCGCACGAACTGCGCAACCCGCTCGCGCCGATGCGCAATGCGATCGCGCTGCTGCGCCGCGAGAGAGAATCCGGCGTGAATTCGTGCGAACTGGTCGGCATGCTGAGCCGGCAGGTCGATCATATGGCGCAACTCGTCGACGATCTACTTGAAGTGTCGCGCATCACGCATGGGCGCATCGTGCTTCGGCGCGAGCCAGTGCTGCTCGGCACCGCCATTTACGGCGCGCTGGAAACCGTGTCGTCGATGGCGGCCTCGCGCGGCCAGCATCTCACGGTCAAGCTGCCGCCCGCGCCCGTCTGGCTGCATGCGGACCCGCTGCGCCTCTCGCAGATCTTCGTCAACGTATTGAACAACGCGTGCAAGTATACGGATCCCGGCGGCAGCGTGTGTGTGACCGCGCTCGCCGACGAACGCTTCGCGGCGGTCACCATTGAAGACAACGGCAGCGGCATTTCGCCGGATCTGCTGCCGCACATCTTCGACCTCTTCGCACAAGGCGAGCGCACGCTCGACCGCGCGCACGGCGGGCTTGGCATCGGCTTGTCGCTCGTGAAGAAGCTGGTCGAGCTGCATGGCGGCACGATCGACATTGCGAGTCCCGGCCCGGGCCGCGGCGCGACGGTGTCGATCCGGCTGCCGCTTTCGCACGCGCCCGACGTGCCCGCGCCGTTGCACGACGAACCGTCCGCGAGCGGCACCTCGCATGGCGAGCGCGCTGCGCTCAATGTGCTGATCGTCGACGACAACAAGGACGCGGCGGATTCGCTGGCCTTGCTGTGCGAGAGCGAGGGCTATCACGTCAGCGTCGCGTACGGGGCGCACGATGCGCTCGCGAAAGCCGAGGCCGAGCCCGTGGATGCCGCGTTGCTCGACATCGGCCTGCCGGACATCGACGGCTACGAGCTCGCCGGGCTGATTCGCCAGAAGGGCGGGACGCGGCCCGTGCTGATTGCAGTGACGGGTTACGGCCAGGCCGACGATCATCTGCGCGTGCAGGCCGCGGGGTTCGACCATCATCTCGTCAAGCCGGTGAATATCGACTACCTGATGTCGCTGCTCGCGGAACTGTCGCCGGCGGCGGCCTCGCCGCACGCGGACTGAGGCCCGCGCCTTTCCTACCCGATCCCGATCCCGAAGCGCTGAATCACGAAAGCCTCTCGTTCCGTTCCCCACGTGCATCTTGAGACGATCGCGCGATTTGTTGAGCCTGCCCCGCGTTCAGCGTTTGCGGCGGCGGTTCTACAGTACGTCATCGATCGCGCAGCCGGATAGTCACGCGCGACACAACCTTTGGAGGATCGGTGATGAACAGCAATCGTGGCGCGATTCCGGCCTCGTTCTTCGGGATAGCAGTGGGCGCACTGGCGCTCGCCAACTTGTGGCGCGTAGCAATCAGGTTGTGGCATTGGCCCGCCGCCATCGGAACGATCACGACGGTCGCGGCGCTGGTCGTATGGCTCGTCATTCTCGTCGCCTACGCGCAAAAGTGGCGCACGCACGCGACCGACGCCCGCGCGGAACTGCAGCATCCGGTGCAGTCGTCTTTTGTGGCGCTCGGCCCGGTGTCGAGCATGCTGGCCGCGCAGCTTCTGCAGCCGCATGCGTACAAACCTGCACTTGTGTTGTTCAGCGTGGCGGCGCTCGCGCAACTGGCACTCGGCGCGTATCTGCATGGACGGCTCTGGCAAGGCGGCCGCAAGCCGGAGCTCATTACGCCCGCCATTTATCTGCCCACCGTGGCGCCGAGCTTCGTGGCCGGCACCACAGCGGCGGCTTTCGGCTTTCATCAGTTGGGCGGGCTCTTCTTCGGCGCGGGCGTGCTGTTCTGGCTTGCAATCGAATCGCTGATCCTGCACCGTGCCGCCGTGCATGAACCGCTGCCCGAAGCATTGCGTCCGACGCTCGGCATCCAGCTTGCGCCGCCCGTCGTAGGTGGCGTCACCTACCTCGCGTTGATGAGCGGCGCGCCCGACCTGTTTTCGCTGATGCTGCTCGGCTACGGCCTCTATCAGGCCTTGCTGCTGTTGCGCCTGCTGCCGTGGATTCGCCAGCAGCATTTCGTGCCGGGTTACTGGGCTTTCAGCTTCGGCGTGGCCGCCTTGCCGACCATGGCGCTGCGCATGGTGGAGCGAGGCGCCACGGGTGCAGTGGAGTGGGCCGCGCCGGTTCTGTTCGTGGTCGCGAATGTCATCGTCGCGATGCTGGCGGTGAAGACGCTAGAGTTGCTCGTGCGAGGCAAGCTTGTGCCGCCGGCTTCGGCGTCCTCCAGTGGACCGCAGGCGGCGAGCGCGTCGGCTGATTCGGGAATGGTGCGGGCTCGGCAGACCGCAGGGGTCTAGCTAGCTGCTATCTACTGGCAGCCCGTGGCCGACCATAGGCCCGCGGGCTAACGAATTAAGACCTGCCGGATAGTTTTGTTGCCGCAGCCAGGCGTCGTCCCCGCTTCACGCCGCAGCGGAATTGCACCACGAGCGGGCACCGCGCACTGCAACGTTGCATCCCCGCCTGGCCGACCGGCGCCCCGCCGACGCAAAAGCCCCTGCATTCAGGGCCTTTTGCGCATGGCACGCTTCTCGCTGTACTTCGTTCAGGAGCCGGCGCTACATCCGGTTTGGCAGTCACAATTTGCAATGGACGACTAGGGTTCCGGTTTGCGCCGCGGCATCGCCGCACACAAACGCTGGTCCGAGAGTTGTCGACCTCAGGCGAGGTTACACGGCGGGATAAAAGCCCGGGAGAGAACGCGACACGTCGCGCCGCTCCTACCGCTATCAATCCGCCACACTGGGGTCATCCATATGCGCAAACTTCGTTTTTTCGCCAGCGTTGTCGCTGCTTTCGCGGTTCTCGCCTCCTCCCCCTCGTTCGCTGCCGGCCGGACCGACTTCAAGGTCTGCTGGACCATTTACGCCGGCTGGATGCCGTGGGGCGAAGCGAAGACACAAGGCATCGTGTCCAAATGGGCCAAGAAATACGGCATTCATGTCGATGTCGTGCAACTGAACGACTACGTCGAGTCGATCAACCAGTACACCGCCGGCAAATTCGACGGCTGCACGATGACGAACATGGATGCGTTGACCATTCCCGCCACCGGCGGCGTGGATTCGACCGCGCTGCTCGTCACCGACTTCTCGAATGGCAATGACGGGGTACTGATCAAAGGTTCCGGCAAGAAAGTCGCGGATCTGAAGGGCCAGTCCATCAATCTCGTCGAGTTCTCGGTTTCGCATTACCTGCTCGCGCGCGCATTGGAAACCGCGGGACTGAGCGAACGCGATCTCAAGGTCGTCAATACTTCGGATGCCGATATTTCCGCTGCGTTTGCGACTCCCGCCGTCAACCAGGCCGTGACGTGGAACCCGATGCTTGCCGACCTGAAAGCCAAGCCGAATGTCACGGAGGTCTTCGACTCCAGCAAGATTCCCGGCGAAATCATGGACATGATGGTCGTCAACACGAAGACGCTTCATGACAATCCGGCTCTCGGCAAAGCGCTGACCGGCGCCTGGTTCGAAATGCTTGCGCTGATGCAAGCGAACAGCACAGCCAGCGCTGCGGCATTGAATTCGATGGCCAAGGCGTCGGGCACCGACCTCGCCGGCTTCAAGAGCCAGCTTTCCACCACTGAACTCTTCTATACGCCGAAGGCCGCGCTCGCTTTCGCGACCAGCGCGAATCTGCCGACAACCATGACGCGCGTCGCCAAGTTTTCCTTCGACCACGGTCTGCTCGGTCAAGGCGCGGCCGACGCCAACGCGGTCGGCATGGAGTTCGGCAATGGCGTGGTCGTCGGCAACAGAAACAACATCAAGCTGCGCTTCGATCCTTCCTATGTCCGGATGGCCGCGGACGGCAAGCTCTAAGTCAGATACCTGAACCACAAGGTTCCCGTCATGCGACTGATCAATCGATATCCGGGGAGAAGCAGCGCCCTGATGCTGCTGCTCATGCCATTCGTCGTGCTCGTGGTGGTTTATTTCACGAGCTCGTCGACGCGACTCGCCGCGAACCCGGAAGACAAACTGCTGCCCAGTGCCGCGCAAATGGCCGACGCGGTCAAGCAGTACGCGTTCACCGAAGACAAGCGCACCGGAGAACATCTGCTGTGGACCGACACGCGTTCCAGCGTGCGGCGCCTCGCAATCGGACTCGCGGCAAGCGCGGCGATCGCATTGGCCGTCAGCATCGCGACCGGCAGCATTCCGGCCGTCACGGCAACACTGTCGCCGTTCATCACCGTGATGTCCATGATTCCGCCGCTCGCGCTGCTGCCCATTCTGTTCATCGTATTCGGTCTGGACGAATTGTCGAAGGTCGTGCTGATCATCATCGGTATTACGCCGATGATGATTCGCGATCTTCAGCAGCGCGCCCGCGACATACCGAACGAGCTGTGGGTCAAGGCGCAGACACTCGGCGCGACGAGCTGGACGCTGATACTTCGCATGATTGTTCCGCAGCTATTGCCGCGTCTTCTCGTCGCGTTGCGCTTATCGCTTTGCTCGGCCTGGTTGTTTCTAATTGCCGCGGAAGCCATCGCGTCCACCGACGGCCTCGGTTACCGCATCTTTCTCGTGCGCCGCTATCTGGCCATGGACGTGATTCTGCCCTACGTCCTTTGGATCACGCTGCTCGCATGGCTGATGGACGAAGCATTGCGGCGCCTCACGAAATACGCCTTCCCGTGGTACGGCGGAGGCTCGCGATGATCGAAGTCCGCAACGTCTGGAAAGAATATGGCGAACAGGTCGTGCTCGAACGGCTCGATCTGAAAGTTGAAAAAGGCGAGTTCTGCTCGATGGTCGGTGCATCGGGTTGCGGCAAGTCGACATTCCTGCGGCTTCTTCTCGGCCAGGAGCGCGTCACGCGCGGCGAGATTCTGCTCGATGGAAAAGCGCTGCCCGGAGAGCCCGATGCGGAGCGCGGCGTGGTGTTCCAGCGCTATTCCGTATTCGACCATCTGACCGTGATGCGCAACGTGCTGCTCGGGCTTGAGTTGCCGCAGGCCCGATGGACTGGCCGCCTGTTCGGACAGCGCCGCCGCTCAGCAGAGGATGAGGCGGTTGCGATGCTCGAGAAGGTCGGACTCGGCAGCTCGCTCGACAAGTACCCGCATCAATTGTCGGGCGGCATGCAACAGCGGCTCGCCATTGCGCAGGCGTTGATCATGAAACCGCGTGTGTTGCTGCTGGACGAACCCTTCGGCGCGCTCGACCCCGGCATTCGCAAAGATATGCACGAGTTACTGCTGAATTTATGGCGCGAATCCGGCTTGACGATCTTCATGGTCACGCACGATCTGAAAGAGGGCTTCGCGCTCGGCAGCCGCGTCCTCGTGTTCGACAAGGTGCGCGTCGACCCGCAAGCGCCGAATGCCTATGGCGCGCGCATTACCTACAACATTCCGCTCGACCACAGCCGCGATTGCCCGCCTGCTCTTCGCATGGCGCAAGCCGCTGTCGAAGGTGCGTCGCGTGCTGCCGCCGTAGCGGCTTGAGATGAGACCTATGGACACCTTACTCGAAGAAAACGTCGCGGGCGGCGCTCACACGTCGCTCATCGTCAAACGCGGACAGTCGCTGCGCATCACCGATTTGCGCGGCGGCGCCAATGTCAGCGTCATGCTGCTCAATGCCCAGGAAAAGAGCGAGCGCCTGAATTTGCCCGATACGCTCAAATGCCAGCACACGGCGAAAGTTACCGCCGGCCACTGCCTCTATTCCGACATGGGACGCGTGCTCGCAGCCGTCGTGGCGGATACGTGCGGCTGGCACGACACACTGTGCGGCGTGTCCAACGCGGAGGAAGTGCAGCAGAAGTACGGCGTGGGGCGCTATCAGGAATTGCGCAATGCGTTCTATCGCAACGGCACGGACAACCTGCTCGTGGAAATGGGCAAGTGGGGCCTTGGCCTGCCCGATCTCCTGATGACCCTGAACCTGTTCAGCCGGGTTGACGTCACGGACGAAGGAACACTGAGCTTTGTTGCCGACAACTCAACCGCCGGCGATTACGTCGAGTTGTATGCGCCGATGAACACACTCGTGATCCTCACCGCGATCCAGCATCCTCTGGACCCGCACCCCGAATACGCGCCGAAGCCCGTGAAGCTCACGCTCAGTGCCGCAGACGCGAGCGTTGCTGAACTGTGCCGCACTTCATGCGATGAAAACGTCCGCGGGTTCATCAATACCGAACGTTTCTTTCTCTGACCGGAACACCTATGACGATAAAGACGCTCACCGAAAGCACGCTCGATCCGGCTCACGCCATTTTCCGCGAAACGCTGGCCGCCGGAGAACCCTGGCTAAAAGAAGTGAAGGCGGGGCAGACCCTGCGCATTCTCGATCTGGAAGGCAATCAGGCCGTCGACACGCTGTTCTACAGCGCCACCGATCCGCGCGAACGATACGACGCACAACGCACGCTGCGGCGCCAGCGCAGCCTCTACCTGACGACCGGAACGGTCTTGTATTCGAATCTCGGCAACCCGCTGCTGACGATCGTCGCCGACACATGTGGCCGTCACGATACGCTGGGCGGCGCCTGCGCGCAGGAAAGCAATACCGTGCGTTATGCGCTGGAAAAGCGCTACATGCATAGCTGCCGCGACAATTACCTGAGCGCCTGCGCGCACGACGGCCGTTTGTCGAAGCGCGATATCGGCGCGAACGTCAATTTCTTCATGAACGTTCCCGTCACGGCAAGCGGCGGACTGACTTTCGAAGACGGCATCTCCGCGCCCGGCAAATACGTCGAAATGCGTGCGGAAATGGACGTGATCGTACTTATCTCCAACTGTCCGCAGCTCAACAATCCCTGCAACGCCTACAACCCCACACCCGCGGAGCTATTGATATGGAACTGAGCACATTGCGCCGCTGGCTATATGAAGTCATGCGAGTGCGCGCGGAGCGTTATTGGGCGGCAACTTCTTCAACCGCGGTATCGCACCAACCGGTCAAACACTAAACAACCGGCTGCATTGTCTGCCGATCTGCCGTGGACGGCCACGGCATGCACGCTCACGGCGGGACGGCCCGCCCATGTTTCTGTGCCATTCCATGTTCGACAAAGTTCTCATAGCCAATCGCGGCGCCATTGCCTGCCGCATTCTGCGCACGCTGCGCGAACTCGATGTGACGGGCGTTGCCGTCTATAGCGAAGCCGATCGCGCCAGTCTGCACGTGACCCAGGCCGCGAGCGCCCACAGTCTTGGCGAGGGCGCTGCGGCAACGACCTATCTCGACATCGCGAAGATACTGTCGCTCGCGCGCGCTGAAGGCGTACAGGCCATACACCCGGGTTACGGCTTCCTGTCGGAGAACGCGGCGTTCGCCGAAGCCTGTGAAGCCGCCGGCATTGCATTTATCGGACCGACGCCGAAACAATTGCGCGAGTTCGGACTCAAGCACACCGCACGCGCGATTGCCGCGTCACAAGGCGTGCCGATGCTGGAAGGCACGGGCCTGCTCGACGATCTCGCCGCCGCACTCCATGCAGCAGCGCGAATCGGCTACCCGGTCATGCTGAAAAGCACGGCGGGCGGCGGCGGCATCGGCATGCGTGTCTGTAGCAGTCCGGAACAACTGAGCGCGCACTTCGACGCGGTAAAACGCCTTGGCCAGAACAATTTCAGCGACGCGGGCGTGTTCCTCGAAAAGTACATCGAGCGCGCGCGCCATCTCGAAGTTCAGGTTTTCGGCGACGGCCAGGGTGATGCCATTGCACTGGGCGTGCGCGATTGCTCGGTCCAGCGGCGCAACCAGAAAGTACTCGAAGAAACGCCCGCGCCTAACCTGCCTGACGGAATGGCCGCTGCGCTCTGCGAGGCGGCACTCAAACTCGCCAGGGCCGTTCATTACCGCTCGGCGGGAACTGTCGAATTCGTCTACGACGCGCTCGCGCAAAAGTTCTATTTCCTTGAGGTCAACACGCGGCTGCAAGTCGAGCACGGGGTGACTGAACAGGTCTGGAAAGTCGACCTCGTGCGCTGGATGATCGAACTCGCGGCCGGCACACTCGCGCCGCTTTCCGTTCTCGCGAGCGGCCTTCAGCCGGAAGGCCATGCAATCCAGGCACGCCTGTATGCGGAAGATCCGGGCCGCGACTTCAAACCGAGCCCCGGACTTGTGACCGATGTGGCCTTTCCCGCAGCGGACGGAAAGAACCTGCGCATCGATACGTGGATTGAAGCGGGTTGCGATGTGCCGCCCTATTTTGATCCCATGCTTGCGAAGCTGATTGCGTGGTCGCCGAGCCGCGATGAAGCGCGTCGCACACTCGCCGACGCACTCGCGAGCACGCGGCTGTATGGTGTGGAGACGAACCGCGACTATCTCCGGCAGATTATCGACGACACGCCGTTTGCCAGCGGCGAGCCGTGGACCCGCTGTCTGGAAACGCTGCGCTATCGCGCGGCGACTCTGGAGGTGCTGAGCGGCGGCACACAGACCACCGTACAGGACTATCCGGGCCGGCTCGGCTATTGGGCAGTCGGCATTCCTCCTTCGGGACCCATGGACAGCCGCGCGTTACGGCTCGCGAATACCTTGCTCGGCAATGAAGCCGGCGCGGCCGCGCTGGAAATCACCATGAGCGGACCGACGCTTCGTTTCAACACGGACGCCGTCGTCGCGGTCACCGGTGCGGTGTTGCCGGTCACACTCGACGACCAGCCGATTCCGATGAACACCGCGGTGCTCGTGCCCGCAGGCGCGACGCTCACGCTCGGCAACATTCGAGGCGCGGGCGCGCGGGCCTACCTGTCGGTGCGCGGCGGATTCGACGTGGCGACGTATTTGGGCAGCCGCAGCACCTTCACGCTGGGACAGTTCGGCGGCCACGGCGGCCGCGCGCTGCGGGCAGGCGACGTGCTGCATCTTTATCCGCTGACCGACCGCACGAGCGGCACACGTTTGCCGACGGCACTGACGGCGGCGCTGCCGGAGGTGCGGGTGTTGCGCGTCATTTACGGTCCGCACGGGGCGCCGGAGTACTTCTCGCCCGATTATGTGACGCGCTTTTTCAACACCGAATGGGAAATCCATTTCAATTCGAGCCGCACCGGCGTGCGTCTGATTGGACCCAAGCCCGAGTGGGCGCGTGAGGACGGCGGTGAGGCGGGCCTGCATCCGTCGAACATTCACGACAATCCGTATGCTGTGGGAGCGGTGGATTTCACCGGCGACATGCCCGTTATTCTCGGCCCCGATGGGCCGAGTCTCGGCGGCTTTGTGTGCCCGGTCACGATCATCGAGGCGGACCTGTGGCAAATCGGTCAGCTCAAAGCCGGCGACAAGGTGCGCTTCGTGCCGGTGAGCATAGACACGGCCCGCGCAGCCGCGCAGCGCCTCCATCTCGAGACCACATTACTCGGTGCTGAATTCATAGAAGCAGGTGTCGACGCAACACAATTGCCACCAGCGTACACGCTGAGTTCACCGATCGTGCTCGACATGGGCGCCGGCCGCGAGCGACTGCTTGGGCGGCTGTCGGGCGACACGCATCTTCTGCTGGAAGTGGGTCCCGCGGAGCTGGATCTCGAGCTGCGATTCCGCGCGCATGCATTGATGCAGTCGCTCGAATCACTGCGGCTTGACGGCGTAATCGACCTCACGCCGGGTATCCGCTCGTTGCAGGTTCACTATCGGCCCGATGTTCTCCCGCTGAATGCACTGCTGGAGACGGTTGCGAATACCTGGAAAAAAGTACTGCTCGTAGAAGATTTGCGAGTACCGTCGCGCATTGTTTATCTGCCGCTCTCGTGGGACGACCCCGCTTGTCAGCTCGCAATCGACAAGTACATGACCACGGTCAGAAAAGACGCGCCGTGGTGTCCCAGCAACCTGGAGTTTATTCGCCGCATCAATGATCTCGAATCGATCGACGCGCTCAAACAGATCGTCTTCGAAGCAAGCTATCTGGTGATGGGTCTCGGCGACGTCTACCTCGGCGCGCCGGTCGCGACTCCGCTCGATCCGCGTCATCGGCTGGTCACGACAAAGTACAACCCGGCGCGGACGTGGACGGCGGAGAACTCGGTCGGAATTGGCGGTGCCTATCTTTGCGTCTACGGTATGGAAGGGCCCGGCGGCTATCAGTTCGTGGGACGCACGCTGCAAATGTGGAACCGCTTTCGTCGAACAGCGGACTTTGCCGGCGAGCCGTATCTGTTGCGCTTTTTCGATCAGATCCGCTTCTACGAAGTACCCGCTGACGAACTGCTGCGGATTCGCGAGGACTTTCCGCTTGGCCGTTACCCGCTGCGGATAGAAACGACAGAACTGTCACTGACCGACTACATGAGCTTTCTCGAGCGCGAAGCGGACGGCATCGCTCAATTCCGTTCGCGGCAGCGCGCGGCATTCCAGGCGGAGCGACAACGCTGGCAAGGCACCGAGCATGTCGACGCAGCAATGGATACACCCATTGCTTCTGACGCGGCGAGTGCGCCTCTTGCCGACGACCAGATCGCCGTCGACAGCGAGATCGCGGGCAATCTCTGGCAGGTACACGTGAAGCCGGGCCAGCCCGTGGCAGCAGGCGACGTGCTGCTCATCATCGAATCGATGAAGATGGAAATCGCCGTGACCGCGCAATGCGCAGGCATTATCGACGAAGTGCACGTCGCGCCCGGCTCGCCGGTGAAGGCGGGACAGCGTGTGGTCGTCATGAGCCGTGCGTGATTGCGCGCCGCATCCTTTTCAGCTCGCGTACTTTGCAGCAGAACATTCTCGGGAATCTCGCATGACTTCTTTCGACCTGCGTCTTTCGACCTTGCGCGATCACTATCGCAGCGGCGAGACGACGCCACGCGCGTTGGTCGCGCAAGTACTTGCGCGCGCCGCATCGTTGAATGACGAATACCGTCTGTTCATACGGCTACTCTCCGAAGCGGAACTCGAACCGTATCTGGCGCGCCTCGACGAATTTAACGCGGACTCCTTACCGCTTTTCGGCGTTCCATTCGCCATCAAGGACAATATCGATCTTGCCGGCATTCCGACCACTGCGGCGTGTCCCGCATTCGCCTATGTGCCGGCCGAATCGGCCACGCTCGTAGCCCAATTGGTTGCGCTCGGCGCCGTGCCCATCGGCAAAACGAATCTCGATCAGTTCGCAACCGGTTTGAACGGCACGCGGTCGCCGTATGGCAAATGCCGCAACAGCGTGCTGCCTGACTATCCGTCGGGCGGTTCGAGTTCCGGTTCGTCGCTGGCCGTCGCGCTCGGGGTGGCGAGTTTTGCACTCGGCACCGACACCGCCGGTTCCGGACGCGTGCCCGCCGCGCTCAACAACCTCGTCGGACTGAAAGCGACCAAAGGTCTGCTTTCCACTGCGGGCGTCGTACCGGCATGCCGAACCTTGGACTGCGTAACCTATTTCACCGCGACGGCACAAGAAGCGAGCGAACTCTTTGCACTAACCGCATCAGCCGATCCCGCCGACGCCTATAGCCGCGCGAATCCGCAATGGAACGATGCGAGCGCATTCGGCAAGCCGGCGAATTTCCGCTTCGGCGTGCCACAGCAACTGGAATTTTCCGGCTGCAACGAAAGCCCGGCACTCCTTGCTCGCGTGCGATCGACGCTCGAAGCGATCGGCGGAGAAGCAATCGAAATCGACTTCGAGCCGTTTCTTGAAGCGGCGAGGCTTCTTTATGAAGGACCGTGGGTGGCCGAGCGCTACAGCGTGGTCGGTCCCCTGATGGAAGCCCAACCCGATGCCGCGCTGCCCGTCATTCGCGATGTACTCGCAAAAGCGCCGGGTGCCAGCGCCGTGGAGCTTTTTCGCGCGCAGTATCGGCTGCAAGAACTCAAGAAGCAGTGCGATGCCGTTCTTGATGGACTCGACTGCGTGCTCACTCCCGCCTTCCCTCGCCCGGTCACGCTTGCGGAACTCGAAGAGGACCCCGTTGGTGCGAATTCGCTGCTCGGCTACTACACCAATTTCATGAACCTGCTCGACTATGCGGCCGTCGCCGTGCCTGGCGGGTTCATGAAGAATGGACTGCCATGGGGCGCGACGCTATTCGGGCGCGCATTCACCGATCAGTATCTGCTCGGCGTGGCGGCGAGCCTTCAGCAAGCGCTGGGCCTGCCGACAGTCGGCGGCAATTCGTGCAACTACCCGTTGCCTGCCGCGAGAGCGCGTAACGATCGCGTGCGTATCGTGGTCTGCGGCGCGCATCTGGAAGGGCTGCCGTTGAATGGGCAGCTGACAAGACGCGGCGCACGCCTCGTCAAAAGAACGACCAGTTCGCTGGATTACCGGCTCTATGCACTGCCCGGCGGAGGGATTCGGCGGCCAGCCATGGCGCGCGTGCGTGAGGGAGGCGCGGCGATTGCCGTCGAAGTATGGGAGTTGCCGAGTATGGAACTCGGCTCGTTTATCGGCGCAATCCCCGCGCCATTGGGCCTCGGAAAAGTGGAACTCGCAGATGGGACATGGGAGACCGGGTTCGTCTGCGAGCAGAACGGTCTGCACGATGCAGTGGATATCACGCATGCCGGCGGCTGGCGTGCGTGGTTAGCGGAGTCGGCAGCCTGAGCTGGGAAAGGAGCGGGCACCGCCCGCATCCTCACGATGCAGCCGCTTTGCCGGCTCGCGCTCACATCACTTGCGCCCCTCCACGGTGATCGACACATAGCGATCCTGTTGCAGACACGCAATCAGTGCGCGCGCGTCGCCCTCCGCGCAATGCGTTCGCGGCTCGCTCGAACCGACACCCTTCGCGTGAATGATGCTGCCGTCCAACCCGTGCGCCACGAGATAGTCGCGCACGGTGTTGGCGCGCGCGAGCGACAACGGCCCGTTGATCGATTCGGGACCGAGCCTGTCGGTATGGCCTACCACCGTGACGGCACTCACGTGCTCGTGCTGGCGGATGCGCGCAGCGATCTCGTCGAGTCTGGCTTTGGCGGCCGGCAACATGGACTCCGGCGACGACTTGCCGAACGGAAACAGCGCATCGCTTTCCAGCGAGAAGTTCTCCAGCGTGGCGGTCTGAGGCGCAACGGCACCGGTCTCGGCGGGCGCTTTGTTGCTCGGCGCCTCGCCGCATTTGAAGTGCAGAACGCGCGGGTCGCTCCGTTGGTCGTCGGCAGTACGAACCACATCGATCCTGTCGATCACCTGAACCGGCTTGTCGCCGCAGATGCGCCGCGCGACGTCCATGCAGGTCGATGCGCCCTCGAACAGTCCGTGGCACTCGGCGCGGTATATTCTCGCGCCGTTGCGCCAGTCGACCGAATACGCGTTGTAGGTTGGACCGCTCCCTGCCGTGCATCCGGTCACGACCAGCACGGCGGCAGACAACAGGCTTGCTAAAAAGAGTCGTTTCATCAGGTACTCCATAGACTATGTGTAGCGAAGAACGCAGGGCGCGCCGCAGCGGCCCCGCCTTCACGACTTACCATTGCATGGCCGCGCCGACGCCGACCGTGGTGCCGCCGGGACTCATGCCGACGCCGGCCTTCATCTTCAGGTTCTCGGTGAGGCGAGCCGTGCCGCCAATCGCCACCGCCTGATAGCCGCGGAAACCCGCCGTGCCGATACCGAGCGACAGCGTCTTGTCCTTGTCGACTTCCGGAATCATCGTGAGCGCGGTTGCTGCCGCGATGCCCGAGTACGCGTTGCGCGCCGTCGAGTTGATGCCGTTCTGCAACTCGTTCATGCGTGCGTCCGTGTAAGCGTTGGCCTGGGAAAGCGCGGCGTTCAGCTGCTGGACGTTGACGGCATCCGTCGGCGCGGTGCCGGCCGCAACGTTGATGACCTGCCGGTTCGTCCCCGCGGAGCCGACTGCCACGACATTCGCGCGGCCGCCGTCGTTACTGTCCGTGCCGAGCGCGGTGGACCCGGCGCCCGTCGACGTTGCGCCTGCGCCCACCGCGGTCGAGCCGGCGCCCGACGCGGTCGACCCATTACCGACCGCCGAGCTGTTCGTACCGGACGCCACGGCGCCCTGGCCACCCGCCGACGAGTTCGACCCCGAGGGCGTCGGCGGCGTCGGCGTGCCGGGCGACGACGAGAAGCTGCCGCCGTTGTTGACCGTCTGCTGGTTGATGAGCGTGGTCAGGCGGCTTGCCACTGCATCGAGCTGCGATACGTTCACGGCGTCCGTGCCCGCTTTGCCCGCAGCAAGGCCCGTGATCTGCCGGTTGCCGATGTTCACCTCGCCCGCCGACGACTGCGGACTGCTCAGCCCATACGCGATGTAATTGCTCAACGCGCCGACCGTCGTCACGGATCCGGCGCCGAGCGCCACACTGTTCGCGAAGGTGGCGCTCGCGCCGGCGCCCAGCGCGAGCGCGTCGATTGCACTGCTGTGCGAGGCCGAGCCAATGGCGACGGAACCCGCATTCGCCGCGCTCGCATTCGCGCCCTGAGCAATCGACTGCGCGCCGCTCGCCACCGAGCCGCTGCCGAGCGCAATCGCGTCGGCCTGCGCCGAGCTCGCCGCCTGGCCAATGGCAACGCCGCCCGGCGCAGTGGAGTCGACAATGGCGCCGTTGCCCATGCCCACGCCGTTGTCGCCGTTGACGACGGTGGTTGGGCCAACCGCAATGGACTCCGCGCCGACCGCCAGTGAATCCGCCGCCGTCGAGTTCGCGTGGAAGTACAGCTGCCCGGTCACTGCAAAGGACGACAACGCGCCCTGCAATTGACGGATGGTGACCGCATCGTGTGCCTGCGTACCGTCGGCGACATTCGTCAACTGACGATACGTGTTGCCGCTTGCGCTGCCGAACGACACCGCGCCGAGCAGCGTCTGGTCCGCGGTGTTGAACGGAATCGAGTGCGTGCCGTTGGCAATCGAGCCCACACCCGACAGCACTGCGCGGTCCGACACGGAACCCGAGCCAATCGCGACGCCGCCCGCCACCGATGCGCTCGACGACGCGCCCAGCGCCACCGCGTTGTTCGCAAGCGCCGCCGCGCCATTGCCGCCGGCAAAGCTGCTTGCGCCGCTCGCCGTGGCCGCCACGCCCGCCGCCAGGGCGTTGAGCCCTGTCGCGCCGTCGTTGTTGTAGTTGCCGCCTTGAGTGCCGCCGTCGTTGACGCTGTAGTAGTGCTTGGCGTTTGCCGTCACCACGCTGGCGAGGTTGTCGACTGCCTGGTCGGTCGCGTAGAGCTGCGAGCCGTTCACGGCGTCCGTGCTGCTCCCGCTCACGCGGCCCGCAGCCACGTTGGTCACCGTGCGCTCGTGACCGACGCTGCCGACACTGACCGTGCTCGTCGGCGACGTGCCGGCATAGGAGTAAGCCGTGCCGTTGATGGTGTCACCCGTAGTCGCCACGGCGGCGGCGCTCGTCGAGCCGCTGCCGAGCGCCACGTCGTTCGCATTGTTCGCGGACGCGCCCTGGCCGAGCGCCGTGCTGCCGGCGCCCGTGGCCGTCGCGCCGACGCCTGCGGCCAGTGCGTTCGTGCCGGTTGCACCGTCGTTGTTGTAGTTGCCGCCTTGCGTGCCCCCGTCGTTGACGCTGTAGTAGTGTGTCCTGTCCGCGGCGACGGTGGTGGCCAGCGCGTCGATAGCCTGGTTGCTCTGGTACAGCTGCGAGCCGTTCACGGCGTCCGTACTGGTCGCGCTCAGGCTGCCGGCGGCCACGTTCTGGAGCTGCCGCTCGGCGCCCGCCGTGCCCACGCTCACCACGCTGGTCGGATTGGTGCCCGCAAAGCCGTAGACCGTGCCATTGATCGTCGTGCTGGCGGTCGGCGTGGGCGCGCCGGTTAGCGATCCGGCGCCGAGCGCCACACTGTTCGCGAAGGTGGCGCTCGCGCCGGCGCCCAGCGCGAGCGCGTCGATTGCACTGCTGTGCGAGGCCGAGCCAATGGCGACGGAACCCGCATTCGCCGCGCTCGCATTCGCGCCCTGAGCAATCGACTGCGCGCCGCTCGCCACCGAGCCGCTGCCGAGCGCAATCGCGTCGGCCTGCGCCGAGCTCGCCGCCTGGCCAATGGCAACGCCGCCCGGCGCAGTGGAGTCGACAATGGCGCCGTTGCCCATGCCCACGCCGTTGTCGCCGTTGACGACGGTGGTTGGGCCAACCGCAATGGACTCCGCGCCGACCGCCAGTGAATCCGCCGCCGTCGAGTTCGCGTGGAAGTACAGCTGCCCGGTCACTGCAAAGGACGACAACGCGCCCTGCAATTGACGGATGGTGACCGCATCGTGTGCCTGCGTACCGTCGGCGACATTCGTCAACTGACGATACGTGTTGCCGCTTGCGCTGCCGAACGACACCGCGCCGAGCAGCGTCTGGTCCGCGGTGTTGAACGGAATCGAGTGCGTGCCGTTGGCAATCGAGCCCACACCCGACAGCACTGCGCGGTCCGACACGGAACCCGAGCCAATCGCGACGCCGCCCGCTATCGATGCGCTCGACGACGCGCCCAGCGCCACCGCGTTGTTCGCAAGCGCCGCCGCGCCATTGCCGCCGGCAAAGCTGCTTGCGCCACTCGCCGTGGCCGCCACGCCCGCCGCGAGGGCGTTGAGCCCTGTCGCGCCGTCGTTGTTGTAGTTGCCGCCTTGAGTGCCACCGTCGTTGACGCTGTAGTAGTGCGTCTTGTCGGCGGCGACCGTGGTCGCGAGGCTGTCTACCGCCTGGTTCGTCTGGTAGAGCTGCGAGCCGTTCACGGCGTCCGTGCTGCTCCCGCTCAAGCTGCCCGCCGCGACGTTCTGGATTTGCCGCTCGGCGCCCGCCGCGCCCACGCTGACGACGCTCGTTGGATTCGCGCCTGCGAAGCTGTACACCGTGCCGTTGATCGTGGCGCTGCCGGTCGGCGCGGCGGCGCCTGTCTGCGAGCCCGAGCCGAGTGCGACATCGCCCGTGTTGTTGGCGACCGCGTTCGGGCCTATCGCGACGCTGTCGGTTCCGAGCGCCTGGCTGTCGGGCGCCGTCGAGTTCGCGTGGAAATACTTGATGCCGGGCGCGCTGCCGCCGCCGGTGATAGCCGTGATGAGATTCTGCACCGAGCTATAGGTGTTGCCGCCATAGCTGAGGCTCGTGGTCAGCGCGCCGGTCGTGCTGTTGTACGTGGTGCCACCGCCGAGGCTCGACGCCACGCTGTTGCCGAGGTTCGTCACCTGGCCGCCGATCGTGTTGATGGCGGTATCCGCGGCGAAAAGCTGCGAGCCGTTCACGGCGTCCGTGCTCGACGCGCTCACGCGTCCAGCCGCCACATTGGTCAGCTGACGGGGCGCCGCCGCGGTGCCGACGCTGACCACGCCCGCGGGCGCACCGCCTGCGTAAATGACACTCGTGCCGTTGATGGTGCCGCTACCGGTCGGCACCGCGGCGGACGTGACCGTCGACCCCTGACCCAGCGCCACATTCGAACCGCTGACGCCGCTTGCGATGCTCGCGCCCTGGCCAAGCACGGTGGAATTCGCCACGCCGTTATCCGTGGACTGATTGCCGACGACGAGCGAAGCCGCGCCGCTCGCCGAAGCGCCGAAGCCGCCCGCTGCCGCATTGGCACCGGAGGAAACCGGCTGCGTCGACGTGACCGAGTTGTTGGACACGAAGGGGCCGACGCTGCCGCTCGTCAGGCTGTCGACCGCCTGGTTGGTCGCGTACAGTTCGCTGCCGTTCACTGCGTCCGTGCTCGTCGCGCTCACGCGTCCCGCGGCGAGATTCGTGAGCGTGCGCTCATTGCCCACCGAGCCGATGCTCACGGTGCTGCCGGGCGTCGTGCCTTGCACGGCGCGCGTGACGCCGCCCACGGTCACGCTCGCCGTATCGACGGGCGCTGCGGTCGTGCTGCCGGCGCCGAGCGCCACGGCGTTTGCATTGGTCGCCGATGCGCCCGCGCCCAACGCAATCGCGCCGCCCAGGTTCGCCACGGCCGAATCGCCGAGCGCGAGGGCGCTCGCGCCCGTTGCGTTGCTCGCGTTGCCGAGCGCAACCGCGCCCTGGCCGCTCGCCGTGTTGCCGTTGCCTTGCGCGACCGCGCCGTTGCCGGTTGCCGTGTTGTCCGCGCCCACCGCGATTGCGCCGTTGCCCGTCGCGCTATTCGGATCGCCGATGGCGACCGCGCCGTTGCCGCTCACTGTCTGCGCCTGACCGAGCGCGACCGCGCCGGTCCCGCTCAACACCTGAGAACTGTGACCACCGGCAATCGAACCGGCACCGGCGGTCCCCGCGACCTTGTTGCTGTCGCCGATAGCCACCGTCGACGCAGCGAGCGCCTGCGACGTAAAGCCGATCGCCGTCGCATTGCCGCTGCTCGCGGCTGCCTGGTTGCCCAACGCAACCGCGCTGCTTGCCGACGCCGTTGCATTCGTCCCCATCGCGATGGCGTTCGCATTCGCGCCCGTGGCGGCTGAATCGCCAATCGCAATCGACGACGCGCCGCCCGAGCTCGCGCCGGAGCCGATCGCCACCGCGCGAATACCCGAAGCCGCGGCGCCGCCGACGGCTGCGGGCGCGGACGCGCCGCCTTCCGCGACTGAATCGGCCCCGCCGAGAGCGATTGCATTGGCACCGCTCGCGCTCGAGCCGTTCATCATGCCGAGCGAATTGAGTCCCGAGGCAGTTGCTCCCGCTCCCAGCGCCACTGCGTTCTGCGCAGTGGCCGAGGCCACCGTGCCGGCCGCCAGCGACGACGCACCGGACGCGCGCACGTCCGTGCCGATGCCGACGGCTCCCGCCGCCGTTGCGCCAGTGCCCGCGACGGTGCGCGCGCCCAGATACACGGCATTGAGCCCGCTGGCGATGGACTGAAAGCCGACGGCGATGGAATGCGTCCCCGAGCCGTTGGCGATATAGCCAAGCGCAACGGCGGCGGCTCCGCTGCCCACCGCCTGATAACCAAACGCGGCAGCATAGTCGCCGGTCGACGTCACGTCCGTGCCGATGGCAATGGACGACTGTCCGCTCGATCCCGTGCCGGCGGCAGTGCGCGCGCCGAGATACAGCGCATTCACACCTGTGGCACTCGCTCCCGAACCCACCGCGACACCGTTTGTTTGCGAGCCGACCGCGCCGCCGCCCACTGCCACCGCGCCCGAGGCGGCGGCGCTCGAACTGGCGCCCATCGCGACACCGTTGTCTCCCGTGGCCTTCGCCGTCGGCCCGACCGCGGTCGACAGGTTGCCGCTGGAAACCGCATCAACGCCGATACCGATAGCCCCGTTTCCGCTGGCCGTCACATCCGTACCAATGCCGATGGCGGACTCCGCGGTCGCGCCCGTGCCAGGAGCAGTGCGCGCGCCCATGTAAATGGCGTTGGTCGTCGATGCAATGGCCTGGAAGCCGAACGATATTGCGTTAAGCCCCGTACTGCTCGCGCCATAGCCCACGGCAGTGGCGCCGCCCCCAGTCGCCGCGGACATGTAGCCCACGCACGTGGTGCTGCCGCTATAAAAGTTGTAGGGCGCCGTCGAGCAACTCGCCTGCGCCAGCGCCTGCGTGCTCCATCCGCCTACGCCCATGGCGAGCAACATGGTGAGCACGCGAGGATTCGCCCCGCGCGGCTCGCACTCGCCTCGTTCACCGTGGCGTCCATCGCGGACCGAGGCAGCCGCCCCTGATTTTCCCTTGCCGCGCGACGTATCCAACTCCGACGCCGCGACGAATGCACCCAGCGCCTTGTTCCAGATGGTCCGATATGCCCTGTTCATGTCGTTGTCTCTCTGAATAATTGAAACGCGATGCTCGTAAGCACAGGCGTGCGCCCGCCTCCTGTTGCTTAGGATGCCTATTTACTGTGCTTAAAACGTCTGCAGTGGCGCGTTGCCTTAGCGCCGGGGTTCCCGAAGTCGCTTATGACCTTGGTGAACGACGAGCCGCGAATGCGAGCGAAGAACGCTGCGCACACATCCGGTTCGTGTGCAGAAAGGAAATGCAGACTTCAGTCGGAGAGCCGGCTTTCTGACGAGCTGACCGCTGAGACGATGAATAATCTGCCGCGTTAGGAAGGCCCGAACGGACACGGCATAGCGGCTGCGATTGGGCGGAGAAGCGCCAACTGTCGGCCTTGATATTGTTTTTTTACCGAGCATGTGCCCGGACTCTTTTCGCCTCGGATACTCATGGTTGCCTGCCCCTGATGTCGCATCATTTCGTTTCGCCGGCGCTTAATGGCTTGATGTCTTTTGCCACGCGCAAGCGCTGTTTTAATCAAATGAATGAGCACTATGTGAGACGAGCTTCAACCTGCCCGGGTTAGATGTGGTGCCTCTCCCGAGGTGTTGCGTAAGAAAGGGAAAGATGCGTGCTCATGGCCACTTTCTCATAAGACTTTTTATTTGTCCACGGAAAGCCTGCGACTATTTCGGGGTATTGCAAGATTTGACAATTAAAGAAGCGGTCGCAATTGGGGCTCATTCACGAAACTGTCTCGCAGTTATGCATGGCGGGGTGGAATTGGGAGAGAACCCTCACGGTGAGCCGGGAGAGTGCGACGCGCGAGTACGGGATTGCTAACGCGCCAACGGTCACCTTACAAGGTGCCATTCGGTCCGTATGCATTTTTTAATGCATTTCCCCGCTAAATGGCAGAGGTGGATTAATACTTTTTTGTCGCTATTTCGAGCGACGAACAATCAGTATTTTTTACAGCATGCTTGCGCGGATAGGTGGCGCGTTGAATTGACGGAAATGGCCATGATGCGTAAAGGAGTACACCGCGATGCCCGCATAACGCGAGACATCGCGGTGGCGTCATGCCATGCTCAAAGCTGGTTCTGACTTACCAGCGATAGCCCACGCCGGCGCCCGCGCCCACGGAGCCGTGGCCGGACACGCCCGTCGTCACCGAGCCTTTGACCATCCATTTAGCGGTCGCGATAGAAAGCCCGACGGCCATCGCGCTCTGTCCGCCGTAGGTTCCGGCACCCATGGCGACGACCTTCTCACCGGGCAACACGGCCTGCGGCAGGTTGGCCATTGCAATGGCGCTCGCCGAGCCGGCGTTCGCGTCGCGGCGATACTTCTGCATGTCGTCGCGAACGCTGTTCACTGCGCTATTCAATTGACGCACGTTCACAGCGTCGGTCGGAGCCGTACCGTCCGCAACGTTGGTGATCTGACGCTCAGCACCCGGTGCACCGACCGAAACCGTGTTGTCCCGGTCTGCGACTGAATTTGCACCCAGGGCAACCGAATTGTTCGCGGTGACCTGAGAGTTCGTGCCCACTGCCGTTCCGTTCGCGCCAGTGACACTGGCGCCGTCGCCGATTGCGGTTCCATTCGTCGCCGTGACTTTGGAACCTGTGCCAATGGCCGTTGTACGCGCAGCCGTGACAGTCGAGTTCGTGCCGATCGCCGTTCCATCGTTGCCCGAAACATTCGAACCGGTGCCGATGGCGGTGCCGTTCTGCACGGACACGACCGAGTTCGTGCCCACTGCAGTGCCGGTGGGATCAGCCGTGGTGCCGGTCGAGCCGGTGGTCGAAAGCGTGTTGACGGTGGTGGTGAGCGACGTGAGGTTATTGGAGAGCGCCGCAACCTGCGAGGCCACCGAGAAAAGCTGCGAGCCGTTCACGGCGTCCGTGCTGGTCGCGCTGATCTGACCCGCGGCGACGTTTTGCAACTGGTGCTCCTGACCGACGGCGCCGATACTCACCACGCCGAGCGGCGTCGAGCCGGCGAAGCCACCGAACGTCACTCCATTCAGCGTGACGCTATTTACGTTCGATGCGGCGCGCGTGACCGCGCCGGAACCGAGCGCGGTCGATTCCGCAGTCGAAGCCACAGCCGCGTTGCCGATCGCTATAGAGTTCGCGCCGGTCGCCTGCGAGAGACCGCCAAGTGCGACCGTACCCGCCACGGCAGCGTTGGCGCTGACGCCCATGGAAATGGAACCGTTGCCTTGTGCAAAGGCGCTATTTCCGATGGCGACGGCTTCACCGTTGACCGCCTGCGCCGCTACGCCGATGGCAACCGGCGAGGCAGGTGCGCCCGACGACGTTGCAATCGCGTTCTGTCCAATTGCAATGGCGACGCTGCCCGCTCCGCCATTGGCGACAGCCCCGGCGCCTTGTGCGATCGCGCCGAAACCGGAAGCAGAACTGCCGTTACCAATTGCGATATTGTTCGTGCCGTTGGCGACTGCAGCAGCCCCTAAGGCTACAGAGTTAGCAGCAGTTGCCGCGGCATTCTCACCAATCGCGATGGCGTTCTGCGCAGTTGCCTGTGCGCGCGAAATCGACACACTGCCGATACCCGATGCAACGGAATCGACGCCGACTGCCGTAGCGTCAGATGCGTTCGCACTCGCCTGGAAACCCACCGCCGTTCCGCCGGCGGCTGAACTATTGGTACCGACCGCCGTCGAGAATTCAGAAGTCGTGTGTGCAAGAGCACCGATTGCAGTCGCGTCGCCGGTCGTCGTGGTTGCCCCACCGCCGAACGCGACTGCTCTCGCGCCATTTGCGACCGAATTTGCGCCGACCGCCGTAGCATTCGCGCCATTCGCCGTGACCGTATCGCCCACCGCCGTCGCGGCACCGCCTTGCGCGGACACATTGATGCCGACAGCCGTATTCTGGCTTGATCCGTCCGCACCGGCGACCGCAGGGAACACTCCGCCCGTGCTCGCGGTAGGCGCCGTTGCGCCCCCGACGGTTGCAGTCTGACCGGCGTTTTCGCCACCGACCGCAAGGTTATCCGCGTGTGCATATCCCGCCGACAGCATCAACGCTGTGAGAACTGCCAGCGCAGCTTTCGACTTCGCCGGAGTGCCGGCCCGTCGACCTCCCATTTGCACCGCGCCGCCTTGCACTCCGCAGTGCATGTCTGCCGCGGTTTCCAACGCGCCAAACCCTCGATTCGAAACCACCCTGTGTCGGCTCATGTTCATTGCGTTTTCCGTTCTGACTTCTCTAGTGGACAAAAGGATTTCCTTTCGCTCTCTCCGCGGCGGCGTCTATGGCAACAACCTCGTATGCCCGCGCCTCCGATGGCCCGCGTCCGCCGCCTGAAGCGCCGCAGATCGGAACCATTCCTTATCAGCGACATCCCATGAAACTTCTGGAAATGCCGTGTAAGCGTCAGCGGAATTATGGGTAGCGCAATTCGCCTACTCGTTTGCGCGAGCGGCAAATTGCTTTGCTGGAGAGAAAATTCTTTCTTCATCCGCCATGAACCTGGTCGTCTAACGCCATCCCTCGCGAGTTCTCATGCGAAGCGAATCGGCGTCGTTCGCAACGAACCTCGCCAGGCCGCAAAACTCAGCACGAAATATGTATCTGTTATTCTTCCCGCCGCTGTTGGGTCTCTGAGCCGATATCCGCCGACGCTCAACCCACTATGTGGTCGTCAATCAACCCCGAGAACGTCACCCGCAAGGTGTGTCCCCTTTAACGATGCCGCCTCTGAATACCGCCCTCGCAGGTGCCCATCTTCTTGTTGTGGACGATCAGCCGGACCAGCTTCGATTGTTAATTGACGTTCTACGACATGCCGGATGCCGGATCAGCGTGGGATTCGACGGATCGCAGGCGTATGAACGGGCGCTCGCCATTTCGCCCGATCTGATTCTGATGGACGTGCGCATGCCGCGCATGGATGGCTTCGCGGCTTGCCGGCTTCTGGCCGCGGACCCTCGCACGTCCGCGATTCCCGTCATTTTCCTCACGGTGGCCGGCGATCTGGACGAGCGTCTGAACGGACTGGAGATCGGCGCAGTCGACTATGTGTTAAAGCCATTCGATGCCGCCGAGGTGCTCGCGCGCATTCGCGTGCACCTTACGCGTGCAGGCGGCCAGCGGGAAGTTCAGGACTACGGGTTCGCCGTCGACACCACCGGCAACGGCGTACTTGTTCGCGCCGCCATCCAGCATCTGTCGCAAAGACTGAACGATCCGCCGACGGTCGAGCATCTCGCGCGTTTGCTGGGAACGAATGAAAAGCGCCTGTCGCGCGCCTTTCGCGAGAACCTCGGCCAAACGGTGTTCGAGTACCTTCGGGAAGAGCGCCTGCGGGTCGCGCAAACGCTCTTGAGCACGACGCCTTTGAGCATTGCGAGCATCGCTGAAGAGATTGGCTTTTCCAGCGCCGCGAATTTCGCCACGGCATTTCGCGAGCGATTCGAGGTAACGCCGTCGGCGTATCGCGACGAACATCGCATTCAAGGCGCCGCAGACCCGAACCAGCCAGCCGCCGATGCAGACTGACTTCACCATGCGTGCAGCCCTGTGGCAGCGCGTCCTGTTCATGTGCTTCATGTGGTGGAGCACGCATGCGTTCGGCGCCGGCCTCAGCCCGACAAGCGGCGACCAACAACACGCGCTCGCGTTGGGCCCAATACAGGCATTCGAAGATGTCAGCGGCAAGCTGCCATTGCAGGACATTGCCGCCCTCTCTGAACACAACCCGCACGGCTTCGTTACTCTGGACGACAAGCGCTTAAAACCGGGCTTCACTCGCTCTGTCTGGTGGCTGCGCGTGGACGCTAGCAACCGCGGCCTGACAGCCGTGCCGCTCGTTCTCGCGCTTCTCGACGCGCGCCTCGAACACGTGGACTTTTACGTGAAGCGCAGCGGTAATTGGACCCCTTCCAATTCAAGTCCGGACGATGCAGCCTCCTCGCAAGTTTTATCGCGCTATCCGCAAATGGAGTTCACGCTTGCGCCGGGTGAACAGTTGCCTGTTCTCATCCGCGTAACGAGCGATACCGCGCTCGCGCTGGAACCCATGCTTTATTCGACGGCGGCGTTCGACGCACTCGAAAAACGCGCCGCGCTGTGGGATGGCGGATTGATCGGCGGGACTTTGGCATTGGCGTGGTGTGCGTTACTGATCGCCTACTTTTCGCGCAGCGGCTCGTTTCTCGTGCTGGCGGCCATGTGCTTCATGACCGCGCTGTTCGACGCGGCAGATCGCGGGTACACAAAAATATACTTCTGGCCGCATGCAACCGACTGGAACGCCAGAAGTGTGACGGTGTTCGGCTGCACCGCCGTTTTCCTGTTCATCGTGTTCATCCTGCGCATGGCAAGCAATGAAAAAGCGAATCTGCCGGCGCGCTACATTCTGTTGAGCTTCGCGTTGTTCGAGTGCATCGCAGCCGCGGGAGCGGCATTCGGCAATCTGTTCGTCTTCGTTCAACTCGGCATGTACGGCAACGCCGTTTTCGGCATCGTCCAGATCGGTGTGGCTGCAACGCTCGCCCGGCGCTCGACGCCGACTGCGCGCATCATGCTGCTGGCAGTGATCTTCGCGCTATTCAATTTCGCATTGCGCATGCTCGAAACACTCGGCTCATTGCCGCCGGGTCTCACCTGGTTGAAGTCCGATATTCATCCGAACCCGGTCGTCTCGGTAATTGGGCTCGCCACTCACCTGATCGTGCTGGCGGCATGGATCAACCACGTCGGCAAACAGCGCCTCGCGGCCAGAGCCGAACTTGCCGATTGGCAGAGAACCGAGCACGACCGGCTCCGCGAGCAAGTCGAGCGGCGCACACTGGAACTCAATGAAGCGCTGCTTTACGCGGAAGAGAGAAACCAGCAAAAGATCGAAACGCTTGGCTATGTCAGTCACGACCTTCGCGCGCCGCTCGCCACTATTTCCAGCTATGCACGGCTGCTGCTTAATGCGGCGGATTCGAAGCAAAGTACGTTGATCCACGCAATCGAGCGCAGTGTGAATTACCAGCTCGGTCTGATCGACGAGCTGATCGGCTATGCGAAGGCCGAATTGCAACCGCTGGACATCGCGCCGACCGAAACCGACCTGCCTTCGCTGCTGGATGACATCGCCGAGTACGCGGTAGCGCTGTGCGCGCAATTGAACAACCAGTTCCACTATCAGGCATTGACCTCGTTGCCCCGCCAGTTGACGATCGACGGCCGCCGCTTGCAACAGGTACTGCTGAATCTCTTATCCAATGCCTCGAAGTTCACGCGCGACGGCACCGTCATGATGACAGTCAGAGCGCGCCGACGTGGCCGGCACTGGCACATGGGCTTCGAGGTCGCGGATACCGGCATCGGTATCGAACTCGAAGAGCAGTCCAAACTGTTCACCGCCTTTCGCCAGATACAGAGCGTGAACGGCAGCACAGGGCTTGGCCTTTATATCGCACAGCGCATTGTCAACACCATGGGCGGCGAGTTGCGCGTGGCGAGCGCACCGCGTGATGGAACGTCATTCTCGTTTGAACTCGTCGTTGCCATTGCCGACGATTGGGAGGCTTCGCCGCTGAACGTCGTACCGTATTCATCGAGCGGAGCTGCATCGCCGCGGCTTCACATCGGGCGGCGGCGTGCCGACGCCGTTCCTCCTGATAGCGATCGCCGGCAATTGGCCGTGCTCGCAAAAGACGGGCGCCTTACTGACATCGAACAATGGATCGGGAACATGCTCGTGCTTCACCCGTCATGCGCGGCGTTTCTCACTGCAGTTCGTCATTGCGTGGAAGCGCTGGACTTCGCAGGTGTCGAAGCGCTCGCCCTCACACCGCACGACACCACCAACGTCTCATGAAAGCGAGCACATGGCCTTATTGCGTTTAAACAATGAACACCCGCGCCCGCAGAACCCTGGGCAATTGATGACAGGTGGAATGTTCCGGGCAAGGCGCGCGGGCCGCCATGCCATCATGACCGCGATGAAGGGCATGGTGCTCGCCGCGGCCGCCGGCCATGCGCACGCACAGGCGACGCAATCGGCACAAGACGCGACCGCGCAAATTGACGCGACGCCCGGCATCTCGCTGCCTGCGATCACGGTGAAAGACCCGCGCAATGAGTCGTCGGTCGGACTCGTCGGCAAACGTAGCCGAACCGGCACCAAAACAGACACGCCGATCGCTGAGATTCCTCAAACGATCAACGTCGTCACCGCGGAGCAGATCGAGATGACGGGCGCGACCGACATCAACCAGGCGCTGCGCTACATACCTGGCTTCTCGTCCTTCGGGTCGGATGCGCGCACGGACTGGTATGCGGCACTGCGCGGCTTCACGCCGACGTTGTTCGTCGACGGATTGCAGACGCCGAATACCGCGGCCCTCGCCGCCTGGCGCGTCGACCCTTATATGATCGACAGTGCCACCGTGCTGCGCGGGCCGACCTCGGTACTGTACGGCGCCGGCGACCCGGGCGCGATGGTCGACGTGCAGACGGCGCAAGCCGACGGCACGCGCGTGCGCGAAATCGGCGTGCAACTCGGCAACTACGCGCGCAAGCAAACGATGATCGATCTCGGCGACACGCTCGACGCCGACGGCAAATACGCCTATCGCTTTCTCGGCGTGGCGCGCGACGGCAACGCACTGACCGGGCCGAACATGGACCAGCGTGTGGCGCTCGCGCCGTCGTTTCGCTGGCGGCCGAACGCAAGCACCTCGCTGACACTCACCGCGACGTACCTGCAAGACCGCGGCGACATTTCATATAACTTCTTGCCGGCGCAGGGCACCGTCTTGCCGAATCCGAACGGCCCATTGTCACCGGACGTCTATATGGGCGATCCGGCGTTCAATCACTATCAGAAGAAGCAGCAGTCGGTCGGCTACCAGTTTTCTCATGACCTGGATTCGATCTGGACGCTGCATCAGAACCTGCGCTGGATGCATCTTTCCGGCGACGACGGGTCGGTCTTCGGCGCTGGGTTTGCACCGCACAGCATGACCGACATGACGCGCTATGCAGGCTTGTTCCAGATGAACTACAGCCGTTTCGACGTGGACAACCACGCGCAAGCGCGCTTCGGCACAGGGCCACTGGAGCACACGCTGCTGCTCGGCTTTCAGTACAACAGGCAGACGACGACCGAAAGCGTGTGGCTCGCCCAGGCGCCGTACCTCGATCTTTACAACCCGGTCTATACGCCGGTTAGCACCGCAATCTTTTCGGGCCGCACGTCGTTCGGCCACACCGACACCTATACGGCGATGAACACATTCGCCACCTACGCGCAGGATCAGATCAAGGCGGGGCGATGGACCATGACGCTCGGCGGCCGCGAGGATTGGGTCGACATGCACGAGGACAACCGTCAGACCGGCACGCGGATCAAACAGACCAACAGCGCGTTCTCGGGCCGGGTCGGGCTCACCTATCAGGGCGACTATGGGCTATCGCCCTACGTCAGCTATTCGACTTCGTTCAATCCGGTCATCGGCGTCAACATGAACGGGGGCGGTCTGCCCAAACCGACGCGCGGCCGCCAGATCGAGGCCGGTGTGCGCTGGCAGCCTGCTGCCAGGAATGTGCTGCTGAGCGCCGCCGTCTACGAGATCCATCAGACGAACGTCGTCACGCCGGCCCCGGCGAATCTGGATCCGACCGGCACCTCGTTCGTGCAGACGGGCGAGGTGCGTTCGCGCGGCGTCGAGCTGAACGCTGTGGGCAATATAACGCGCGATCTGTCCATCATCGCGTCGTACGTCTATCAGGACGTGAAGAACATCAAGGCCAACGACGCGTCGCTAAACCATTGGCCGGTCGACGTTCCGCGTCCGCGTCAGATGGCGTCGCTGTGGACCGACTGGACATGGCATACGGGCGCGTTAGCGGGCTTCGGCATGGGCGCGGGCATCCGCTATCAGAGCGCGCTGGCCGGCGCGCCCGACAACTCGCTGAGAATCGCGAGCTACACGGTGTACGACGCCGCGCTGCACTACGACACCCGCAACTGGCGTCTCGCACTGAACGCGGCGAACCTGTTCGACCGTCGCTATGTGAGCGGCTGCCAATCGTACGCTGTCTGTGTGTTCGGCAACGAGCGCACTGTGCTGGCCAGCGCCAGATACAACTGGTGAGGACGCCATGCGAGCTGCCGGCAGTCCCGGCACTCTTTTGGCGGATGTGCTGCAACACCTGACGCAGCGGCCGCGTCACATCCGCGCAACGCTGGCCGGGCTCGCCTCGACACTCGGGGTTCGCGCCGCGCCTTGCCTGCCGCCGCGGATCGCATGCGCCGCGGGTTCCGGGCGATGAAAGAAATACCCCTGGAACTTGGACACGCCGAGCCGGCGCAGAAACTGCAACGTCGCGTGATTTTCGATACCCTCGGCCACGAGGTCGATCGCCATGTCGGCGGAAATGGAGACTGCCGCCTTCACCAGTGCCTGGCTGATCGGACCGGAGACGATGTCGGACGTCACCGAGCGATCGATCTTGATGCCGTCCACCGCGATCCGCTTGAGCACATCGAACGAGTTGTAGCCGGTGCCGAAATCGTCGAGATAAATTCGCACACCGTATGATCTGACCATGGCAACGAAGGCCAGCTCCTCTTCCGTCCAGTTGATTTCCTCGAGTTCGGTAATCTCGATCCACAGCATCGCCGCCACGTCGAGATTATCGGACAGCCGCTCGATTAGCCAGTTGCGAAACAGCGGATCCGCAATCGACCGCGCGCCGAGATTGACCGACAGATACGGGCATGGCGTGCCCCGATGCTTGACGCGCAGGCCATACAGCAATGGCAGCGCCTGATTGAAGATCATCTGGTCGATCCTCGTCATCAGATCGAAACGCTTGGCGGCCGACAAAAACATATGAGGACCGACGGGTTCGCCGGACGAATCCACGAACCGCGCCAATGCCTCATAACCGAATATCTCGCCGTCCGCCGATACGATCTTCTGCAAAAACAGCTTGAAATAGCCGTTCTCGAGGCCCTCCTGGATGCGGTACGACCATCCGGTCGTCAGGCGCGCGTCGACAATGGATGCCGCGTCGGGCCGATAAACGCAGACGCGATCGCGGCCCTCGCGTTTCGCGGCGCGGCAGGCGGCGTCGGCCCATGCCAGACACGCTGCGGCGCTCGCGGTTCCTGCAAGCACACTCGCCAGGCCGACACTCGCTCCGGGCACAAAGAGCCGCCCGTCGTGGACAAACCGATAGGCGTTCAACGCAGTGACGATGCGGTTCGCGACGGCGAGCGCCTGCTCTTCGTCGACGTCATGCAACAGCAGCACGAACTCGTCGCCGCCGAGCCGGCTCACCGTATCCGCCAAGCGCGCATGCTGGCGCAGCAAATGGGCAACTTCGGCGAGCAGCCGGTCGCCCGCGTCATGGCCGCATGCGTCGTTGACAACCTTGAACCGGTCGAGATCGACATATAGCAGACAAAGTGTCTCGTCGTGCCGGCCCGCGCCGCCGACGGCCTGTTCGAGCCGCCGCATGAAGCCGCGTCGATTGAGCAGTCCCGTGAGTTCCTCCTGCATGGCTTGGGTGGCCAGCGCTTCAGTCAACGCATGCACCTTTTCGGCGTCCTGCAGCACGGTGACGGTGCCGAGAATCTTGCCGTCCATCGCATGAAGCGGAGAACAGGAGATGGTCACGACGCGTCTTTGCCGACCGCGGGCCTGCAGGCCGACAAAATCGTCGATGCGCACCGGTTCGCCCGACGCGAGCACCGATACCGCCGGGCACGGCAGCGCCCTGGCGGTGCCGATTTCAAGCAGCCGCAGAACCGATGCGATCGGCTTATCCACGATGTCCGCGATCTCCATGCCCATGAGCTTCGCGGCCGCCACATTACACAGCGTCACCGCGCCGTTCAGATCGGTGCGGATCACGCCTTCCGCGAGCGAGGTCAGCGTCACCTGCGCGAGTTCCTGCGCTTCGTACAGCGCGGCGTCGCGCTGCACGCGCTCGGTGATGTCCTCGACCATTAAAAATGCTTCGGATGGCTGATCTTCGGCGTCGTAGGCCGTGACGACGAGATGGCTGCGCACCTGAATCACGACGCCGTCGCCGCGCGTGTAGCGCTTCTCGATCACCGCGCGCCCGTTACCCGACTTGACGCGATCGGGCATCGCCGATAAAGGCCGGGTCGGGTCGTCGTGCACCGTGATCTGCCGGAACGACCTGCCGATCAGGTCGGCCTTCTCATAGCGCAGCAGCTCGCACATTGCATTGTTAGCGTCGACGATCACGCCCTCGCCCACCACGATCGCGAATCCGACCGGCGTGTTCTCGAACGATGCGCGGAAGAAGCGCTGCGAATCTTCGAGTGCGGCTTGCGTGTCCTTGAGCGACGTGATGTCGTGCGCCTCCGCGAAGATGCGCACCACCTCGCCGCTCTCGCCGCGTAGCGGCCACATCGACATGTCGGTGCTCATGATGCGTCCATCGGCGGCACGCTGGCCGATCTCGAACTGAACATACTCGCCGCAGGCCGCGCGACGCACGCCGTCCCTGACGCGCGCGCGGTCGCTGTCGTCGAGCCACCAATGACCTTCCCACAGGTACAGCGAGCGTGTTTCTCCGGCGCTCAGGCCCGTGAATGCGTGGGCCACCGGATTGACGGCGACATGCCTGCCGTCGGGGTCGAGCACGGCAATGAAGCGCCGCGTCGTCTCGAAGATGCCGCGGAATCTCGCCTCGCTCTCGCGCAGCGCCTGATCGGCGCGCTTGCGCGTGTCGATATCCATCAGCGTGCCGATGATGCGCAGCGGCTTTCCGGCGTCGTTCCAACGGACCACCTTGCCGCGGTCGCTGACCCATTTGTAATGCCCGTCGGCGTGCCGCACGCGCAGCTCGCAATCGTAGTGTTCGGAGCGGCGCTCGAAGTGAGCTGTCTGCGCGCGCTGATAGGCCTCGACGTCATCGGGATGCAGACGGGCGAGCCAGTCCGCGGCCTGCGTGAAATTGGCGTGCGAGGCGCCGAGAATTTCGAGCATGCGGTCCGAATAGAACACGCTGTCCAATTCGATATCCCAGTCCCACAGGCCGATCTGGGCGTTCTCGATGGCGAGCGTCGCGCGCGTTTCGGACACGGCGAGCGCGTCGCGGGTTTCCAGCAGCTCCGTCACGTCCTGGACGACCGACACCGCCGACACGTCCGCGGCATCTGGCGCGCCCTCGAGCAGCGATACATGGACGCGCAGGTCGAGCGGCTTGCCGTCGCTTCGCAGATGGCGCCTCACGAGACTGAGACGCCCGCCCAGCTCGCGGGCCGTCAGCCGGATCTGCTCGAAACCGCCGTGCGGATCGTCGCCGGCCGTCAGATGCCCGGCCTCGGTGCCGATGAGTTCATCGCGGGCCGCGCCGACGATCCGGCAATACGCCTCGTTGACGCCGAGCAGACGCGCGCCGGGCGTACCGTCGTGGATCGCGAGCCCGAGCGGCGCATGCTCGAAAGCCGCGCGGAAAATGCGCTCCGAACGGTTCAACGCCTCGACGGCCTGATGGAGCTGCGCCTCGAGTTCCAGCTCGGTCTCAAGCCGCCTGATGTCTTCAAGACCCGACCCGTCCGCCGCCGGCTCGCGCGCCAAGGCGCGCGACGCATCATCGCGCCTGCGCCTCCATGCCTGAAATACCGTGCGAAGCTTCATGATGACATGTCGATGGTTGCGGACGGGCTCCCGGTCATGCGCTTTCCCCTATTCGTACTCATGGTTCATTTCCTTGTTCTGCCCGCCCGCGAGGTAGCGCATTTCCTCGGGGCGCGCCGGCACGCGGCAATCCAGCCATTCAACCTGTGTTAACGGCACGGTTGCGCCAAAGTCTTACATTCCGTCGACAACAAATGCCGTCAGGTTTTCCTGAATTTGCCGTGAGGAATCGTGCCGCCCTTTGCCCACACGCCCGAGCAGCGGCGCGTGGCCGAACATGCGTTCAGGCTTTCCTTACCCGATTCTGATCGCGCTTACCGTGCCGGGCTTGCGTCCGTTCACGACATCTCTCATAGTCTGCGTCTTGCGCGTTTTCGGGCGGCCCGACTGTGCGCCGATCCCTCATGACACGACCGGACTGTTGACAATGGCGGCGGAACAAAGCTTGGCGACTGAACTCATCGATGCGCGAACGGATTCGCCGCACGCGCAGGCTTCGAGCCGACGCGCGCGTGTGCTTCCCGGCGCGGTTGCGCTGATGTCGGTAGTGGTCTTTCTGGCCGCCGTGCCGTTCGCGAAGATACCGCTCGCCCAGGTGCCGGCCTTTATCCCGGTGTATGAGTCCGCGCTCGTCCTCAACGATCTGATTACCGCCGTGCTGCTGTTCGGCCAGTCGGTCATCGCCCGTTCGCGGGCGCTCGCCGCGTTGGCGAGCGGCTATCTGTACACGTCGGCGATGGCGCTTCTTCATATGCTGAGCTTTCCCGGCCTGTTTTCGCCGACGGGGCTTCTGAACGCGGGACCGCAAAGCACGGCCTGGATCTACATGTTCTGGCACGCCGGCTTTCCGATCTTCGTGATCGCCTATGCGTTGCTGAAGGACAGCAAAGAGGCGCGCATGACAGGCAAGTCCGTCGCGGCAAGCACGCTGGCGCTGACAGTGGGCGCCGTGCTCGGTCTGGCGGCGGCCATGGTCGCGCTGGCGACGGCGGGCGAATCGCTGCTGCCCCACATCATGCAGAACCACCACTACGCGCCGGCAATGCAGTGGGTCGCGGGATCGACGTGGGGCCTCTGTCTTCTCGCGCTGGTGGTGCTGTATCGGCAAAAGTCGCGCTCGACCATCGACCTATGGCTCATGGTCGTGCTATGCGCGTGGATCTGCGACGTCGCGCTCAGTGCCGTGTTCAACGAGGGCCGTTATGACCTCGGCTTCTATGTCGGGCGAATCTACGGCATGTGCGCGACGAGCTTTGTTCTGCTGTTGCTGCTAGTCGAGAACACCTTTCTTCATTCGCGCCTTGCGGCGGCACTCGACGAACTGAAGCGGCTCGCCACGACGGACCCGCTGACGGGCGTCGCCAACCGCCGCGCATTCGAAGCCGCATTGACGGCGCACTGGCAACGGGCGTTGCACGACGGGTCCACACTGTCGTTGCTGATGATCGACATCGACTTCTTCAAGCTCTTCAACGACCGCTATGGTCATGTGGAAGGCGACCGCTGCCTCGTGCTCGTCGCCGAATGTCTCGCTCGAGCCGTGCGGCGCGGCAGCGATCTGGTGGCGCGCTATGGCGGCGAAGAGTTCGTGGTGCTGTTGCCGGACACAAATGCCGCGTCGGCGGCGCACGTCGCGCGGCGGATGTGCGACGCCGTGGCGGCACTCTGCATTCCTAACGAAGGCTCACCGTCCTTTCGCAAGATCACCATCAGTGTCGGCGTCGCGAGCCGTGTTATCGATGCCGGCGCCGAGACCACGGTGCTCACGCGTGCCGCCGATCACGCGCTCTATCTCGCGAAAGCCGCGGGGCGCGGCCGCGTCGAACAGGCCGCCCATGCAGAGTGACAGCAAGACGCATGACAGGAGACGCCCGCGGGCGTCAGGCCGCTGAGCGCGTTGGAAATCCGGCCGCGGGCGCCACGGACGCGCCCGCAATGCCATGCCGCTCGAGAGAATCGGCAACGAAGCCCGAGGCCTTCATTTCCTCGACGAACATGCACAGCACGGCGGCTGCCGCTGCGCCGCGGCTTTTCGGCGTGCCCATCGCCTGTTGAATCACCATGAAGCGCTCGTCAAGCAGACGCAGCCCCGGCGTGCTTCGCGCATCGGCTTCGAGTTGCTGCTTAACGCCCGCTGCCACTTCGAGGCCCTGTTCGAGGAAGGTTCGCACGACGGTCGGCGAGGAGGGTGCACGCACGATCTGCGCGGCTTTCAACTCGCGGGTGAGAAAGAGATCGTAAGCACTGCCTTTACCGACCGCGACGCGGTTGTGCGGCTGATCGACGTCTTCGTTCGTGCGGACCGGCGATTCGTCGCGCACCATGTAAAAGCCTTCGATCAGCACATACGGCGCGGTGAAGGCAATGGTCTCGCCGCGCAACGGATCGACGGCGAAGAAGCCGCAGTCGGCGCGCTCCTCGCTCACCGCCTGCACCGATTTGCCTGCCGTGTCGAACACCACGAGCGCCAGTTCCACGCCGAGCTGCTTCGCCAAAGCACGCGCGAGATCCACGGAAACGCCGAAGGGCTCGCCGGTTTGCGGGTCTTTGTTCGCGAGGATCGGATTGCCGAGATTGAGCGACGCACGCAGCTTGCCCGTGGGCGCGAAAGCGGAGACGACACTTGGATCGATATTCATGATGTGCTTGTTGCGGCCGCTCGTGGTGGGATGAGCCGGCCGCCGACCGTGCCGCCGCCTGACTTCCTCAAAGCAATTCGATGGTAGGCCGTGGCGGATTCGAACCGCCGACCAACGGATTAAAAGTCCGCTGCTCTACCAGCTGAGCTAACGACCCGCCTCTGCGCGCCCGTCACCGGGAGCGTCTATTGACCACGGGACCACAGGCCCACGGCGAAGCGAATGCCGCCGCTGCTAGCCGATCTCGATCGTCCGGCTAGCAGGCCGCAGCGGCTCCCGCTTGGGTACCGTTAAAGTTAGCACGCCTTTGTCGAATTTGGCCAGTGCACGCTCGGGGTCCGCCTCCTCGGGCATCGGGATTGTGCGCACGAACGTTCCGTATGCGCGTTCGAGCCGGTAACAGCCGTCCTCCTCGCTGTGCACGTCCTGCTTTTTTTCGCCCCGCAATACCAGCGCGCTGTCTTCCACACTGACGGTCAGATCCTCGCGCGCCATGCCCGGCAACTCGACTGTGACGCGCAGCACCTTGCCTTCATCGACCACGTCGATACGCGGCTGGAAGCGCGACGAACTGAAATCGCCGAACCATCGTTCGAGCGCGCCGCGGCCCGCAAACGGATCGTGAAAGAACTCCTCCACTGCGCGCCACGGATCGCGTGGAAAAAGCCGCGAAATGTCAGGCCACGCGGCCCGCCACTGCTCGTTCGCCGAGGTGTCGTGCCCACTCTCCGCCTCGAGCTTGCGGCCGGAGCCGCGAAGAAACTTGAAAGGGTTCCACTTTCTCGGATCGGTGTTCATCGTATCCTCCTTCGCGTGCGATACGAAACCCGCACACCGGTGCAGACGCGCGCCTCGCGAAACACGCAGCGCGTCGCAACGCGACTGCGGAGCCGAAAATAAAATAGGTCGGCGCCGAACGAATTTCAAGTACGCTTTTTGCAGGCGATGCAGACCGCCAACGCGTCTCTATCCATAGAAAAGCTTTGTTACATGCGCACTGCGCAATCGGCTCTTGAAGTCGCCGGGCAGAGGCCTTATTTCGTTTTCCGCCGGCGTGCCGGCAACGGCTGCGTCATTGCGTTCGCGGCCGGCGGAGCCGCTTTTTGCATGTGCCGCGGCCGCGTTGCATGACATTCGAACACCTCGAATAGCTATGGAACTGACGCTCACTATCGACTCGCGTCCCTTGACGCTGGAACTCGACGACGTGGTGGCCGGCCTGCTTGCCGTTCGCCTGAACCTGCCCTCGGACGCCGACACGCGCGCAGCGCTGTGCCGTTATCTGAGCGATGCAGGCGGTCCATGGATGCTGGACGAAAACCACATGCGCAAGCGCATATTGCGGCGCCTGATTCTCGATATCGCCGATCCTGCGCTGGTCATCCGCTATCTGATGATCGAGCAACCGCACTGACGGGCGGCGCTGCGGCTTGAACGCCAGCGCTCTTTGTGCGGCGCGGCGACGGCGCGCGCCGCTCCCGGCGATGCGTCACAGCGCGGATTGCGCCATGTCTGCCGAGCTGTTGCCGGCGCGTTCCCGTTGCGCCAGTTCGATGCGGCATTTGCCGGCTCGTTTCGCGCGATAAAGCATTTCGTCGGCGCCGGCCAGCGCTTCGCCGAGGCTCTCCGCTCGCGCGCAGTCGTTGATGCCCGCGCTAAACGCAAACGCCAGCTTGCCGGTCGCCCCAGGCACCGGGCATCTGACCGCAGCGAGCACGTTGGCGATGCGTTGGGCCGCTTCGGCCATCGACGTCTGCGGAAAAAGGATCGCGAACTCTTCGCCGCCGAGCCGCCCGAACACGTCGCCCGGGCGCATATGCCGCTGCACTTCCCCGCCGAACTCGGCGAGAACGCGGTCGCCCGCGGCGTGCCCGTGGCGGTCGTTGATCGCCTTGAAATCGTCGATGTCGATAATCGCGACGCTCAGCTCTCCACCCGCGTTACGGGCCACGCGCGAAAGCGCCTCGCCGCGAGCGATGAATGCGCGGCGCACGAGGGCGCCCGTCAGGTCGTCGAACGTAGCGAGGTTCTCGACTTGCTGCATGAGCCGGTCGTTGGCCAGCATCACGAGCCCGATAGAGAGAACCGGCAGCGAAAGAATGCTGATGCCGAGAAAGCCGAAATCGGGCGCGACGTGCGTGGGCCATTGCATCGACGGATCGGCGAAAAAGGCATTCAGCATGCCGCGCGCGAAATACACGACACCGCCTATCAGCGCGGCGCAAAGCACGAGCCAATGACCGTACTGCGGCCGCCCGCCCACGCGCGAACTCCAGATGATCCAGCCCACGGCGATGCGCGAATACGCGAGCACAAACGACATGACCGCGGCGCGGGAATTAATATCGGGTGAGATCCACGTCCAGTACACCAGGGTGAACGCCGCTGCGCCCCATGCGAGGTGCTCAGCGGCCGGCGCCGCGCGCTTGCCGACGAAGGCGCGGCAGCCTTGCAGCATGAGCGACGCGCCCGCGAGCACGAACAGACACGAAGCGAGCAAGACACCCGAGGACGGACGAGCCTGCGTGACGAACAGCACGCCCGATGCCGCCGCGAACAGGCAATGCGCCGCAAGCCAGCGACGCAGTCCGGCCACCTCGTAGCGTGCGAGATAGCCCAGCACGGCTGCGCTGGAAAGGCACGAAACGAATACGGTGGCGAGTAGTGCGGCGGAACTGGACATGGTCTTCGGCGTTATTTTTTGGCCGCCTCTGCGGCGTGCGGCCTTTCATCTTTACATGGTGTCCGCTCCTGCCGTCCACTCCGGCAGCCCTCGTACGGACAAACTTCGTTTTAATCGCTCATCGCGCTAACGTTCCTTCCTTCGACGGAATGCCCACCATGCCGTCAATCCCGTGAAGCACGCGACCAGCGCCACCATCACCCAGAAACCGTGATGGTTCTCGGCAAACGGAATACCGCCCACATTCATGCCGAAGAAACCGGCCACGATATTGATCGGCATCGCGAGAACCGTCACGAGAGTCAGTGTGAACAGCGTGCGGTTATTCTGCTCTTCCAGCCGGGAAATGATCTCTTCCTGCAGCAGCCTCACGCGTTCGATCAAACCCGCCATGTCGGAAAGTACCACGGAGAACTCTTCCGTCGACTCGCGCAAGTCCTGCACGTCCTCATGCTGAAGCCAGCGCGGCGGTCTCGCGAGCAAGCGGAAAATCGCGCCAGGTTCCGGTGCCAGCATGCGCTGCAAGCGCGTCAGCATGCGTCGCATCGCGCCCAGATCGAGCCGGTTTTGCGTGGGACGCTGCGAGAGAAAACGGTCTTCGATACGATCGACGTCGGCGCTCGTGCGTCGAACGATCTGCACGAGCAGATCGGCCTGATCACGCATCAGATGAACCAGCAGTTCGACCGGCGAGCGAAATATTTCCCCTTCTTTTACAGACGCGCGCAAGCGGTCCACTGAGCGCAGCGGCTTCAATCGCGCCGTCACGATGATCCGCTGATGCGCGTAAATCCATAGTGTGGCGATCTCCGACGGGATGAACTCGAGATTGAACATCACGTCGTTCACCACCGCGCGCAGTGCGCCGTCCGCCTGTTCGATGCGCGTGGAGTGCGAGCCTTCGCGCAAGGCATCGAAAAAAGTCTCGGGCAAATTCAGTTGCGCGCGCATCCAACGCTCGCTCGCGCTGTGCGCGAGGTTGAAATGCAACCATAGGAAGTCGTCCCCATGCGCGGCGGCCCCATCCTGGTGCGCGCGCAGCCAGTCGAGCGCGTCGTCGGCGGAAATGGGCCGGCCCGCCTGCGTGGGCGAAAAGACAAAGCCGCACACAATGCCGGACGAGTCCGAGCCGTAGGTTTGCAGCAGGAGTTCTGATTTCATAAGTCTTTCAGGCTTGTTTTCCGCATCCCGTTCGTCACACGCGCAATTTACCAGCCGAAGATGAACCGCCGATGGCCGCCATCCCGACTTCATGCGACCGTCATATTGCCTTAACCGGCGGGCCGCCATAACGATTTGCCATTGAGCGAATGCTTCATAGCAAATTTCAATCGTCCGCAAACCTTTGCGCGCACTTCATCAGGGGCAACCCGCCCTAAGACATGCTGCGAGCGCGCCGTTATTGAGTTTGGCACCGGCGAAAAACGATTTCCGATCGTGTGCTGGCGACCCGGCATTGCCCGGCGTCTGAAGCCTTCACATAGTTTTCGGCCAGCAAGTGGCGACTGGAGTCCAGAATCATGAACTTTCATCATCTGTCGGAAAAGGCAAAGCTGACTGCCGCGTTTGGTTCGCTTGCGGTCGTCGTGTTGATCGTCTCCGCGAGCTCGCTGATTGCGCTCAACGACGCGAACGAGCGCTTCGCCGGCTTTGTCAGCGGCATCAATGCGCGTGCGCAGATGGCGGAGTCGTTGCGCAACGCGGTCGACGCCCGTGCAATGGCGGTGCGCAACCTCGTGCTCGTTTCGTCGCCTGCGGACGTCGACATTGAAAAGGCCGCGGTGGTCGATGCCGAGAAGCAGGTGGAAGCGAGGCTCCAACAATTCACTGCGATGGTGGCCGAAGCCAAGGACATCAGCGAGACCGCCCGTTCGCTCGCCGGTGAAATATCGCGCATCGAACAGCTCTATCGCCCCGTCGCACTCCAGATCAATAGCCTGGCATTGAGCGGTCAGCGCGATGCGGCCATTGCCGACATCGCCTCGAAATGCCGTCCGTTGCTGACTGCGTTGACGAAGGCGACCAATGCATACCTCGACGTGACCCATGAACGCGCCAAGATGATGGCGCAGGAGTCAGAGGAGCGCTTCGTGCAACAGCGCAATCTGTTGATCACGTTCTGTATCGGCGCGATTGCCCTCGCAATCGGCGCCGGCATTGTCATCACACGCGGCCTGATGCGCGCGCTCGGCGCCGAACCTGTGGCACTCGCCGAAGTCACGCGGCGGGTGGCCGAGGGCGATCTGCGCAGCGTACCCGGCGCGAGCGAGGCGCCGGCCGGCAGCGTGCTGGCTTCGATGGGCGAGATGCAGTCGAGCCTCGTGCGCCTGATCGGCAATGTCCGCAGCGCCGCCGACAGCATCGCGACCGGTTCGAGCCAGATCGCGTCGGGCAATGTCGATCTGTCGTCGCGCACGGAGCAGCAAGCGTCGTCTCTTCAGGAAACCGCCTCCAGCATGGAAGAATTGACGGCCACCGTGAAGCAGAACGCGGAGAACGCGCAGCAGGCCAGCACCTTGTCGGCCAATGCGTCTGAAGTGGCGATGAAGGGCAATGGCGTAGTCGGTGAAATGGTCGGCACGATGGGCGAGATCAGCGCGAACTCCACGCGCATTGCGGAAATTACAGGCCTGATTGAAGGCATCGCGTTCCAGACCAACATCCTCGCGCTCAATGCGGCAGTGGAAGCGGCGCGTGCCGGCGAACAGGGCCGCGGCTTCGCCGTGGTGGCGAGCGAAGTGCGCAACCTCGCGCAACGCTCGTCGAGCGCCGCAAAGGAGATCAAGGACCTGATCAGCACGTCGGTGGAAAAGATCCGGGACGGTTCGTCACTGGCCGACAAAGCGGGCATGACAATGGCAGAAGTCACCCAGGCCGTGGCGCGCGTGACGGACATCATGGGTGAAATCGCGGCGGCGTCGGCGGAACAGAGTCGCGGCATCGAACAGGTGAACCTGGCCATCACGCAGATGGACGAAGTCACGCAACAGAACGCCGCCCTGGTGGAAGAAGCGGCGGCCGCTTCGAAGTCGCTTGAAGATCAGGGTAAGCAGTTGAATCAGTCGGTGTCGTTCTTCCGTCTCGACGGTGCAGACGCCGCGACACGGCATGCGTCCGGCGCTGTGCAGCCCGCGCAGCCGCGTGCGCGGGTTGCTTCTGTGCGCAAGACTCCCGTGGTGGACAAACGCGCGGCAGGGGCGAGCTTGCGGCCGGCCGCTGTGGCGACGGCTTCCGCAGGGGCAACGGGTCACGGTGAGGGCTGGGATACTTTCTGATCGTCAATTCGAACAGCCCGCCGCACGTACCGGGCGAATTAGCGCTTCGGCGCCGTGACAAGCTGTAGCGGCGTCTCGATGACCGGCGACAATTCGCTCTGTTTTCGCTGCTCGGTCACGGCCTTCAGCGCGACGTCCATGCCGAACACGGCCTGACGGTCGGCGAACTGATTGACGGTGGCGAGCACGTGGCCGTCCGCAATCAACGGTTTGATCGCATCGATCGCGTTGTAGCCGGTGATGTACACGCTGCCGGTGCGGCCCGCGTCGCGCACCGCATCGGCCGCGCCCATTGCCATGTTGTCGTTTGCGCATAGCAAACCGCGGATTTGCGGATGCTGGCCCAGCATTTTCGAGGCGATGTCGCGGCCCTTGCCATACTCCCAGTCGCCGGCCTCGGTCGCAACAACCTGCATGCCGGCAGCGCTCATCGCTTCCCTATAGCCTGCCGTGCGCTGCTGTGCATTGCGATCGGCCGCAATGCCCTCGATGATCCCCACCTGATCGCCGGCCTTCAGCCCCTCGGCGAGATAGTTCGCCACCAGCATCGCGCCCTTGCGGTTGTCAGGGCCGACGAACGGCACGGAGATTTTCGCGGCGTCCTGCAAGGCCTCGTCGAGCGGATTGTCGATCGTGATGACGATGATGCCCGCCTTGATCGCGCGCGCGACCACCGACGTCAACCCTTTCGAGCCCGACGGCGCAAGCACGATCGCGTTCATCTTCGCGCCGATCATCTGCTCGACAATGCGGATCTGGCCGGCCGTATCGGGCTCCGTCGCGGTTCCGCTCACGGTCAGCACGAATTGCGACGCGTAGTGCTGCTGATAATTTTTCGCCGCGTTCGCCATGGCCACCGTGAACGGGTCGCTCAGCGACTTCAGCACGAGCGCGATCTTCGGCGTGCCGCTTTCCACGGCCGCTGCGCCGGCCGCGCGCGCGAGACCGGCCGCAGCCAGTGCACCGGCGATCAGCACGCGGCGGCGCATGCTCTGCGTCATGGTTGCTCTCCTTCGTGGCAGCGCTCGTCGACCGCATGAACGCCAGCGGATGAACGCGGACCGGCGGGCCCGCCAGCGGCTCGTCTCGTGGGCATCAATGAGCCTTCAGCGCGAACAGTTCGGCTGCGATCTGTTCGAATAACGGCCGGCTCGCGACATTTTCGCTAAGGCAACTATCCCTCAAGCCGGCCAGTTTTGCAGCGACCTTGGCTGACGCAAGCGAATCGCTCCAATCGCAGCGCGCGGTCAACTCCTCGAGCAGACAGCCATACGCCCTGACTTCGAGACGCTCCAGCGCCGCGCCCGCTTCGCGATTCTCCCTCGCATAGAAAGATGCGGCGCCGAAGTCTCCTAACAATACACGTGCCTGCCCATCGTGCAGAATGTTGTGCGCGTACAGGTCGCCATGCACGACGCCTTGCCGGTGCAAATGGCGGGCAGCGGAGGCAATACCGTACGCCATCTCGACCACGTCGGCGGGTTTGAAGCGCGCGGCCGCGTCGTAAATGTCGCGCGTGCACGATTCGAAGTTCGGCGGCCCGGCCAGATTGCGGTACTGCGGCGCGATCAGTTCCATCACGAGCCCGTGCGCATTGGCCGGATGGTCCTTCACTTTTCCGGCGACGGCAATCAGGTTCGGGTGATCGCCGGACTGAATGCAGGCCGCCATTTCACAGTCCGGCAAGCCGTCGCTCGTGACCGCGCCCTTGAACAGCTTCACTGCGACAGGCCGCGCCCCACTCGCCGACGTGCGAAGTTCGGCGCGGTATATCACGCCTGACGCACCCTCGCCGAGCGGCTCGTGCAGACGCAGATCGTTCCAACCGATTCCGGCTATCGGCGTATCGTCCAACGCGGCCGCCTCCAGTGCCTCGCCAAATGGATTGCCCGCATAAGCGAGCCATGCGAGGCGCGGCATGCGAAACAGCCACGCCGGCAGTTCATCGAGCCGATTCGCGGCAAGCCGCAGCAACTCGAGCCGCGAACAGGCGGCCAGTTGTTCGGGAAGACAACGCAGACGATTGCCCGCTAGCATCAACTTCTGCAGATCACTGCAACGGCCGATTTCGGGCGGCAGCGCGTCGATTTCGTTGTCCGTGAGAATCAACCAGCGCAGGCGCGGCGGCAACGCATGCCCCGCCACTGTGCGAATACGATTCGCCTTGAAGCCGACCATGCTCAGTTGCGGACACTGCCCCAGCACCGGCGGCAATTCCGTGAACGGATTATTCGACGCAAACAGAATGCGCAATTTGCGTAGCCGCGCAAAGTCGTCCGGCAGTGTGGTCAGCGCATTGCCCGACAGATCGAGAACTTCGAGCGTGTCGGCGAGATCCAGAATTTCGCGCGGAAATTCGGTCAGCCCGCACGCGAGTTTCAAGTGGCGTGTGCCCGCCAGCTGTCCCGCTTGCAGTTGTTCAAGTGTCGTTGTCACAGTGGTAGAAAGATCCGGTGGCGGCCTTGCATCGTGCGCGAAGGGTCGATTTTACTGAGTCGCGCGGCAGCGCGCTGCTTCACCGCCGCCTGTCCAAATCCTTCATACTTGACGACCACAGAGACAGCAAGATTCGAAGTGTTTCTGCGCGACGCAACGTGCACACTGAAATCGTCGCGACGCACACTTCCCTTTGCAGGAGCAGACAAGTGACTTACGCATACAAGCTGATGGACTCACCGGTCGGCCAATTGAAACTGGTTGCGCGCGGCGAATGCCTCGCCGCCATTCTGTGGGAGAACGACAAGCCCAATCGCGTGCGGCTGGGTGAAGCGATGCATGACGAGGACCGGCCGATCCTGCGTGAAGCCGAGCGCCAGTTGAACGAGTATTTCGCGGGCAAGCGGCAGGCGTTCGACCTTGCGCTCGACTTTCAGGGCACCGAGTTTCAAAAGAAAGTATGGGCCGCCTTGCTGACGATCCCCTTTGGCCAGACGCGCACTTACGCGCACATAGCCGCGCAGATCGGCAATATCAACGCGGTGCGCGCAGTCGGCGCGGCGAACGGGCGGAACCCGATTTCAATCGTGGCACCCTGCCACCGCGTGATCGGCGCGTCCGGCGAACTCACCGGTTTTGCGGGCGGCCTGGCGAACAAGATGCTGTTGCTGTCTCTGGAAGCGGGACAAACTTCGCTGGAAGCGGGCGCAGAGCGGCGAACGCCGGCCGTTAAAGGTCCGATCAAAGGTCCGATCAGAGGTCCGATCAGAGGTCCGATCAGAGGTCCGGTCAGAGAGCCGATCAAAGAGCCGATCAAAGAGCCGATCAAAGAGACGGTCAAGCCCGCTGACAAAGCTGACAAAGCTAACAAACGCCCACGGCCCGCGCCCGCACCTGCGCCCGCTCGCGAATTGCAAACCTCATTATTCGACGATTGAGGGCACGCGTCACCGCATGGCCGAAACCGAAAGCAGGCTTGCCTCGAAGCCGTCGAAGAAAGCACGCGCTGCGATCATGCAGAAGCCGGCCACCAGCTCGCCGTGATAGGCACGCAATACCGCCGACGCGCCGCCGTCTTTCGCGCCGGCGGCAACGGCCTCCCTCGCAACCGCGGCCTTGGCGCCGGCAAAGCCCTGCTTGATCGCCGCAAATGGATCGTCCGGTCCGCCGGCGGCCGAGTCGACATCCAGTACCGAAGTCAGCCCCGCAGGCACCTTCGCCTTCAACCAATACGCCTCTTCCATGCGTGTATTGAAGAAAAACACCATGGGATCGGCCGCGCCGCCGCACAGCAGGACCGGCGCTTTCGGCACCCAGTTGCGCAAATCGTTGCGCCTGAACGCCTGCCGCAGCGGCTGCATGGAATTCGCAGCCGGCGCAAGAGCCGGCGTTGCATCGGGGAAGGCGCCGTCGGGATGCGCGGCGGCATCTTCGAGCAGCGCGCGGCGATAGCTGTTGCGCACGAGGTTTGCGTCACCGAAACCTGCTGCGAACAGCGGCGCGAATGCCGGTGGCGTCAGAGACGGCGCTGCGGGCGGCGTCAGAGACGCAAACTGCGGACCCGGCGGCGTGCTGCTGAAAAGATGCGACGGCGGCAAGCTGCCTTGCGAAAAGAGCGTATCGAGCGATTGCGCGCTCGGCAGCAGGTGTTCTATATGAGGTGCATAGGCAGCTTCAAAAAACTCGGCCGGCTGGCGATACAGGTTCTTGTAGGCCCGCTGATAACCTGTGACGGCCAAGGTCGTGAAGAGCGTCGAGCCAAGCGCGACCTGCCCCGCGGTGATCGCGTCGGCTGTCGCAGCGAGCGCGTAGGGCCCGGAACCCGGAGCGGAAGCCGTCACGCTGACGCCCGCTGCCTGCAGCGCGCGATGCGTCGCGAGCGCGACAAAGCCGCCCTGCGAATAACCGGTGATGAACAGCTTGCCGTTCTCGCGTGCGGCGGCGGTCGCGCCGCTGTCTTTCATGACGATGCGCGCCGCGTGCAGCGCGTCGATCATATCGGCGGATTGCTGCTCGGCGTTCAGGTACGGATGGTACGGAAGATCCGAGCCGGCATAGCCCGCATAGTTGCTCGCCGCGACGATGTAGCCGTGAGCCGCATACATCGCGGCCACGCTCAGGCCCTCCCCGGCGCCCTCGTTGTTCGGGTCGGTCCGCGTAATGTCGGCGAGATTGTATTGGCTGTACGCGGTGGTGCCGTGGGCATACAACATCAGCGGACGCGGCCCGCTGCAGGTTCGGGACTCACCTTGCGGGATCATCAGTGCCGCGCTCGCGGTGGCCGCTTCGCCGGCGCCGCCGATGGTCCGGTAGCGGAAATACACGACCTGCACGCCGCAGACAGGCGCGCCCGCCATCTGCATGAGTTGCTGCCCGGAGGGGCTGGATGCCAGCACGTCCGACAGCGCCGCGGCGCTCAGCCGCAACGTGACGCGATGGTCGAGCAGCTGACCGCGCGCGCGGCACGCGTGATCGCAATTCGAGCCGGCCTGAGCCCTCGTGCCGATGGTCAACGCGACGCATGACAGAAGGACGAGGGCCGTGGCGCGGATAGGCTGTGGCATGCGAGGCTCCGGGCGAAATCGCTAGGATAGCGCCTGAACACCGCCAGGACGGCAAATCCTGGCGAGCCTCTCAATTCGTGATCAGGCCGCGACCGCCAGCGGGTGCGGCCGCTTGTGCGCGACCCGGCCAACGGCCACCGCATCCCCGTGCCCATCGCCCTGCACCTGAAAAGTATGAATCGACGCCTCGAGCAGCCTCGCCTGTTCGGTCAGCGTCTGCGCCACCGCAGCAGCCTGCTCCACCAGCGCCGCGTTCTGTTGCGTGACGCTGTCCATCTGCGAGACCGCGTCGCCGACCTGATCGATGCCCGCGCTCTGCTCGGCGGCAGCCGCGGCGATGTCGCGCATCACACCCGACAGCTTCGCAATAGCCTCGCTCGCCGCCTGAATCGTGGTGCCGGTCTTGTCGACCAGTTCGACGCCGTTCTCCACCCGGCCCACCGCGCGGCTGATCAGCGTGCGGATTTCCTTCGCGGCCGACGCGCTGCGCTGCGCCAGCGTGCGCACCTCGCCGGCCACCACCGCGAAGCCGCGTCCTTCGTCGCCCGCGCGAGCGGCTTCGACAGCCGCGTTCAGTGCGAGGATATTGGTCTGGAACGCAATTCCTTCGATCACCGAAATGATCTCCACCATCTTGTGCGATTCGGTCGATATCTCCTGCATCGTCGACACGGCCTCAGCCGCCATCTGCCCGCCTTGCGTGACGATCTGCTCGGCGCTCGCCGTCAGCTGGCTCGCCGTCTGCGCGTTCTCCGAGGTCTGGCGGACCATGGCCGTCATCTGCTCCATGCTGGCCGCGGTTTCTTCCAGAGAAGCCGCCTGGCTCTCGGTGCGCGAGGACAGATCCGTGTTGCCGGCAGCGATCTCGCGCGCGCCCGTCGCCACTTTGTCGGCGGCGCCGCTGATCTGCACGATGGTGTTCGCGAGCGCGTCGCGCATCTGCCGCATGGTGTGCAGCAGGCTCGAATCGTCGTCCGAACGGATCTCGATCGGAATGACCAGATTGCCCTTCGAAATTTCGCCGGCCACCTGCGCGGCGTAGGCGGGATCGCCGCCAATGGTCCGTTGAATGCTGCGATTCGTGAACGCGACGAGCGCCGATAGCAGCAGCGCAACCGCGCCGACCACCGCGCCCAGCACGTAGAGCGACTGCTTGAACGCGGCGTCGATATCGTCGACATAGGCGCCGGTCGCGATGATCCAGTCCCACGGCGCATAACGCACGACGTAACCGATTTTGCCGACCGCCGCGGACGGCGGGTTGCCCGGATGCGGGAACACGTAGTCGACGAAACCGCCCTGCGGCGCTTGCGCCACCGTCGCGAAGGTCACGTAATGATGGCGGCCGTCGGCATCCTCGACGCCCGCGAGATCCTTGCCGTCGGTCGCCGGTTTCATCGCATGCATGATCATGCGCGGCTTCGAATCGAGCACGAGGAAATAACCGTCCTCGCCGTAGCGCACGTCGCGCAGACGCGCGAGCGCCTGCTTGCGCGCGTCGGCTTCGCTGAGCGCGCCGCTTTGCGCGAGCGCCGCATATTCCTTGACGATGCTAAGCCCGACGTGGCCCACATTCACGAGGTCGTGCTTGCGCTCTTCGATGCGCGTCTCGCGCGACAACCACGCCGCCGACACCGACACGGCGAGGAGCGCCAGCAGGCTCACCACGAGCGGCAACCAGAGCTTCTGCTTGAAAGTCAATCGGTGCATGCGCGCGCCCCCTGTTTCGTCCGGTCAACGGAAGCCGGTAATCGGCTGCGCGAACCGCCGACGGTTCAGCACGCGCGCCGTGTCACACGACCACTTGACCTGTTTATCGGCAGCGCAGCGGGCGGCATGTGTAGAGACAAACCCTCTCCTCATTCTCCCGTTTGAACCGGCGAATCTGTGATGGCGAAGGTGGGGACGCGCTTGTGGTTTCGTATGAAGCGCCCCCTTAAGTTCTGTTGAGCGCTGTCGGTTTACATGGCAGGCGGCGGAGATGAATTCATTCGCGCCGCATAAATGCAATACCAATAGTTCAACCATCCGGTAATTTCACCGACGGACAAAAACGCTAGCAAGCCGAAACCCCACTCCAGATGAAAAAACTCTTCGCCACTTTCGCCATTGCCGGCACCTTGCTGACCACGGGCTGTGCAACTGTTGCACCGATGTCGCCGACCACGGCCATGAGCTCCGTCGATACGACCAAAAACTCCTACGCGCTCATGACCGTCACGTTGCGCAACGCCTATCACACGAGCTATCAACCGAGTCCGATCGTCGTCCACATGGAGCGCGGCGCTGCGGATAGCCGTTCCGACCGCCTCAATTTCAAATTCGACGATCAGGCGGCCACGACGAGCGACGCCGGCAATCACTATTTTGTCCGGCTTCCGCTTGCGCCCGGCAAATACGTCATGCGCGGTATCACCGGACAAAGCGGCATATTCCCTTTCCATGGCATGTTCTTTACGCCGCCTCATGAAACCGGGGAAATCAAACCGAATTCGATTGTTTATCTGGGCCACATCGACGCCACCGTGGTCGAACGTAAAGACGGCGAATTGCGCGCGGGCCCCGTTATTCCGCTGATCGACCAGGCGGCAACGGGTTTCAGTGGCGGCACATGGGACATTAGCGTCAGCGACCAGTTCGATCACGACGTGACGGAATTCAAAAAGGACTTCCCCGCCCTGAGCAATGCCTCGATCGAGCGAGACATCCTGCCGGCGTGGGACAAGCAAAAAGTGACCGAGTGGTGGGCCAACCACTAACTGCATAGCCCTGATGGACCGCGTGCGAGCGCCCGGCGATTCCGTTGCACGCGCACGCTTTTCCATTGCGCGAGACGCCATGCACATTTTCAACTAAGGGCAAACCCGTATAATGGCCCAAGTGGTCAGACAACTGGAATGTCCAGCCCGTCTCTCCCTTGCGCCGTCCGGCGATCCACCTTTCATCGCTTTCCTGCCCAGATCCGTGACTTCCACTGCCGCTGCTCCCGCGCTGCCCTTCCGGAACGCCCTCTTCGCGATGCTCGGCATCGGTCTCGTCAACATGCTGGTCGCCCTCGATCAGACGGTGGTCAGCACCGCGCTGCCGTCCATCGTGGCCGAGTTGCACGGCTTCGAGTACTACGCGTGGATCGCAAGCGCTTATCTGCTGGCGTCGGTCGTGACGGTGCCGGTGTTCGGCCGGCTCGGTGACTACTTCGGCCGCAAGCGCTTTGTGATCGCCGCGGTCATCACGTTCACCGTGGCCTCCGTGCTGTGCGGCGTCGCAAACGACATGTTGTTCCTCGTGATCGCGCGGGGCTTGCAGGGCGTGGGCGGCGGCATGATGGTGGGCACCGCGTTCGCGTCGATACCGGACCTCTTTCCCGATCCGCGCGCCCGCGTGCGCTGGCAGGTGGTGATGGCGGCGGCATACGGCATCGGCACGGCGGCGGGGCCGTCGCTCGGCGGATGGATGAGCGAGCACCTCGGCTGGCGCTCCACGTTTCTGATCAACCTGCCGGTCGGCGGGGCCGCGCTGTATTTCATCTGGGTGCATCTGCCGAACTTCCAGCGTCCGCATGAAGGCGAGGTCAAGATCGACTGGCTCGGCGCCGGGCTGGTGGCCGCGGTGCTCGGCGGCCTGCAGGCGTTTATCGAAGCGGTGCCGAAAGACGGCCTGACGGCCGGCAACATCACGCTCGCCGTGTGCGTGGCCGTCGGCGCAATCGCTTTATACGTATGCGAGAAGCGCGCCACGCATCCCATCATCCCGCTCGACCTCTTCAAGGACTCGCAGCTCGTCACGCTGTTTACGCTCGGCATGCTGTCCGGCTTCGTGATGTTCTCGCTGATCTTCTTCGCGCCGCTGCTGTTGCAAGGCGGGTTTGGTCTTTCCCCGCAACAGGCCGGTCTGCTCGCCACGCCTATCGCGGCATGTATCGCGATCGGCAGCGTGCTCAACACGCGCATCGTGATTCACATGAAGAAGCCCACGCGGATTCTCTCCATCGGCTTCGGGCTGCTGTTGTTTGCGTCTATCGGCATTGCATTCGCCAACGCCGGCACGCCGCATCTGTGGATCGAGTTACCGATGGCCGCGGTCGGCATCGGCCTCGGCTTCATCCTCAACAATCTGAATGTGTTCGGCCAGGAGATTGCAGGCCGCGAGCGCTTCGGTATCACGACCGCGCTGCTGCAGTCCACGCGGATGGTGGGGGGCATGCTGGGCACGAGCATCGTGGCGACGGTCGTACAGCATCACTATCGCGACGTCGTCACGCGCACCATCAGCGTGCTCGGTGAGCCGGCGGCCTCGCAGTGGCGGCCGCGCTTCGTCGACCTGCGGATTCTGATCGACGAAGCGTCGCGCCTGAAGTTGATCGCCGACATGAAACCGACGGGGCTCGACACGCTCGCCTTGATCGACACCGCGCGCGATGCGCTCGTGCAGTCCATTCACATCGGCGTGTGGCTGACGGCCGTCGCGGCACTCGCCGCTGCCTTGCTCGTGCAGCGGATTTCGCACGTGGTGTTTCGCCACGGCTAGCGTCCACGGGCTGGGCCGCTCAAGACAGGCGGCCGCTGGCGAAACGCATTGCCCTGCATTACTGCGGGCCGAGCTTCCTGATCAGCGCGTCGAGCTGCGCGAGTTCGTCTTCGGTCAGATCGGTCAGCGGCGCGCGCACCGGACCGGCATCATGCCCAACCAGCTTCGCGCCCGCCTTGACGATACTCACGGCATAACCCGCGCGACGGTTGCGAATGGCCAGATACGGCAGGAAGAATTCGTCGATGAGGCGTGAGGTGGTGGCGTGGTCGTCGGCGGCAATCGCGCGGTAGAACGCCATTGCCGTCTTCGGAATGAAGTTGAACACGGCCGACGAATACACCGGCACGCCCAGCGCCTTATACGCCGCCGCATACACTTCTGCCGTGGGCAGACCGCCAAGATACGAGAACCGGTCGCCCAGCCGGCGGCGAATCGTCACCATCGCTTCGATCTCGCCCACGCCGTCCTTGAAGCCGATCAGGTTCGGGCAACGGTCCGCGAGCTGTTCGAGCATGTCCGCATTCAGCTTTGAATTCGCGCGGTTATACACGATGACGCCGATGTTCTTCACCGCGTTGCAGACCTGCTCGACGTGCGCCGCAATGCCCTCTTGCGACGCCTCGGTCAGATAGTGCGGCATCAACAGCACGCCGCTTGCGCCAAGTCGTTCGGCCTCCTTCGCATAGTCGATTGCCACGCGGGTCGGACCGCCCGCGCCCGCGAGAATCGGCACTTTGCCTTTGCAGGTCTCCGTCGCCGTGCGGATCACGTTGGTGTAGTCGCTCCTCGTCAACGAAAAGAATTCGCCCGTGCCGCCCGCCGCGAACAGCGCAGTGGCGCCGTACGGCGCGAGCCATTCGAGCCGCTTCGCGTAGGTGTCGGCGCGAAACTCGCCTTGCGCGTCGAAGTCGGTGACGGGAAAGGACAACAGGCCCTCGGATACGATCGCTTTGAGTTCTTGCGGTGAAGTCATGATGGATGGCGTGAATATCGTCAATAGTGAATGAGCGCGCGGCGCCTCAGAGCATCAGCGCACGAGGCACGGGCGCTTGTTGTCGAACTTCCAGTTGGGAATCAGGTACTGCATCGCGACGCCGTCGTCGCGTGCGCCGAGCCCGTGCTGCTGATACAGCGCATGAGCCTTTTCGAGCGCGTCCATATCCACTTCGACGCCAAGACCCGGCTTCTGCGGCACCTTCACCTTGCCGCCGGCAATCTGCAACGGCTCGCGCGTCAGATGCTGGCCGTCCTGCCAGATCCAGTGTGTGTCGATCGCCGTGATCTTGCCGGGCGCGGCGGCCGCGACCTGCGTGAACATGGCGAGCGAGATGTCGAAGTGGTTGTTCGAATGCGAGCCCCACGTGAGGCCCCAGTCGTTGCACATCTGCGCGACCCGCACCGAGCCTTGCATGGTCCAGAAGTGCGGATCGGCAAGCGGAATGTCCACGGACTGCAGCTGGATCGCGTGGCCCATCTGACGCCAGTCGGTGGCGATCATGTTGGTCGCCGTCGGCAAGCCTGTCGCGCGACGGAATTCCGCCATGACTTCGCGGCCCGAATAGCCGTTTTCCGCGCCGCACGGGTCTTCCGCATAGGCGAGCACGTCATGCTTGTCGCGGCACAGGCGCACGGCTTCAGCGAGCGACCATGCGCCGTTCGGGTCCAGCGTGACGCGCGCGTTCGGGAAGCGTTCGGCGAGTGCCGTCACGGCTTCGATCTCCGCATCGCCGGACAGGACGCCGCCCTTCAGCTTGAAGTCGTTGAAGCCATAACGGGCCTGCGCGGCCTCGGCGAGGCGCACCACCGCTTCGGGTGTCATGGCTTCTTCCGTGCGTAGGCGCTCCCAGTCGTCGCGCCCGTCAGCGCCGCTCGCGTAGGGCAGGTCCGTCTTCTTGCGGTCGCCGATATAGAACAGGTAGCCGAGCATTTCCACTTCGTCGCGTTGCTGGCCTTCGCCGAGCAGCGCCGCAACCGGCACGCCGAGATGCTGGCCGAGCAGGTCAAGCAACGCCGCTTCGAGCGCGGTCACCGCGTGAATGGTGGTGCGCAGATCGAAGGTCTGCAGGCCGCGGCCGCCCGCATCGCGATCGGCGAACTGCGTGCGCACTTTGTTCAGGACAGCTTGCAAATTACCGATCGACTGGCCGACGACGAACGGACGCGCGTCGTCGATCGTCTTGCGGATATTCTCGCCGCCCGGCACTTCGCCGACGCCCACATGGCCTGCGCTGTCGCGCAGAATCACGACGTTGCGCGTGAAGAACGGACCATGCGCGCCGCTCAGGTTCATCAGCATGCTGTCGCGGCCCGCCACGGGCACGACGCGCAGTTCGGTGACGGTGGGCGTATCGTTGGGATGGGAAGGTTTCGTGGACATATGAACTTGACCAGTTAAGTGAGTTAGGCGTGACGATGACGAGCAATCAGTGGGCGCTGCCTTGCAGCGGATCGCGCAGCCCGTTGCCGTCGCCGCGGCGATTGCGGGCGAGGAATGCCGCCGCCGCTGCGATCAGCGAGGCGACGCCGAGCCCATACAGACCGCCGGTAATGGAACCCGTGTGCTGCTGCAGATAGCCGAAAGTGGCGGGCGCGAAGAAGCCGCCCAGATTGCCGATGGAGTTGATGAGCGCGATCACCGCCGCGGCGACGCGCGCATCCAGATAACCTTGCGGAATCGGCCAGAACAGCGAAGACGCCGCCTTGAAGCCGATCGCCGAGAAGCAGATCGCGACGAACGACAGAACCGGATTGCCCGATGTCGACGCGAACAGACCGCACGCGGCGATCACCAGCGCAACGGCGAGCCACGCCTGCTGGAAACGCCACTTCGCGGAAAGCAGCGCGAAGCAGTACATCGCGACCATGGCGATGAGCCAGGGAATCGCGTTCAGCATGCCGACTTCGAAATCGGAAAGGCCGCCGATCTTGCGGATGATGGTCGGCAGCCAGAAAGTGGCCGCGTAAATCGTCAACTGGATCGCGAAATAGAGGCCGCAGAACAGTGCGATCTGCGGATCCTTCAGCAGCTTGATGGCCGGCAGATGCGCGCCGCCGTGCGCGACGCGCTCGGCCTGCTCGGCGGCGATCGCGTCTTCGAGCACGCGCTGTTCGTCAGCGGTGAGCCACGACGCGTCGCGAACGCGCGACTTGAGGAAGATCCAGCTCACCGCGCACAGCACAATCGAGAAGCCACCTTCGATCAGGAACATCCATTGCCAGCCGTGCAGGCCCAGTCCGCGAATCGACAGCAGACTGCCGGTGATCGGACCCGACACGACCGATGCGATGGCCGAGCCCGAGAGGAAAATCGCCACGGCCTTGCCGCGCTCTTTTTGCGGCAGCCACTGCGTGAAATAGAACACCACGCCCGGAAAGAAACCGGCCTCGGCGACGCCGAGCAAAAACCGCAACACGTAAAACGACGTTTCATTCGACACGAACGCCATGGCCGCGGCCACGACGCCCCACGTGCCCATGATCCGCGTGAGCCACGCGCGCGCGCCGTATTTCTGCATCAGCACGTTCGACGGCACTTCGAAGAGTGCGTAGCCGATGAAGAACAAGCCGCTTCCGAGGCCATAGGCGGCGGCGCCGATGCCGAGGTCTGTCTTCATGTGAGCGTTGACGAAGCCGATGTTCACGCGGTCGATGTAGTTCGCGATGAACATGATCAGGAAAAGCGGCAACACATGCCGCTTGACCTTTGAAACGGCCGACGCCAATGGGTCGATTGCCGTGGTAAGAGCAGAGTTCAAGAAAGTCTCCTGTGTCGGCCGTCGGGGAGCCGTGGTCTGACGTCTGCCGGGTAGCCCGCCGAAATGGCGACGGTTACCCGGCACGAGATACGTTGTCTGACGACAGTCTACAACCGTTTCCCGTGGCTTTCCAATGTGGTGTTTACCCTGTCATTGCGCCTTTTCTCCTCTTCTGAGCGGTCGACTCGGCTGCTTGCGAAGCCCAGCCGCATTCATTTCGCTCAAAATAAGACGTCCGATGTCTTGGGTCGTGATGCGGCTCGCCCCGGCCAACAAGCCATGTATTTTTACAACAGACGCTATGATGGCTGATGTCCAGACGTCGAGTGACGTCGCCCGCGCCTGCACGGCGCGCGTTTCAGCCGATTACCAGCCGACCATCCCGAGAAATGAGCAGCCTGACTGAGAAAGTGGTGGCCACCCTTTCCGATGACATCCGCCGCGGCGTCCTGAGACCGGGCGACCGCATCCCCACCGAAGTCGCGATGATGAAACAGCTGTCGGTGAGCCGCTCCGTCGTACGCGAAGCGATTTCCCGTCTGCAGGCGGCGAAAGTCGTGGAAACGCGCCATGGGATCGGCACCTTCGTGCTCGCCCCTGCCGCCGACAAGCCGATGGAACTGCCCGCCGCCGATCTGTCGAGCATGCTCGACGTGATGGCGATCATCGAATTTCGTATTGATGTGGAAGCGGCGTCGGCCGCACTCGCCGCCGCGCGGCGCACCGAGCAGAGCCTCAAGCAGATGCGCGCGGCGCTCGCGCGCTTCGAGTCCGAACTCGAGCGCGGCAGCACCGACACGCTGGCCCACGACGTCGAGTTTCATTTGCAGATTGCGCGCGCAAGCGGCAATCGTTATTTTTTCGACGTGCTGAGCCAGTTGGGAAGCGGCGTCAGCCCGCGCACGCGCCTCGGTTCGGCGGAGATCGCGAAGCTCGACCAGATCGAAACCTTGCGCAACGTGCTCAACGAACATCAGCTGATCTATCGCGCGATAGAACGCCAGGATCCCGACGACGCCCGCGCGGCGATGCGCATGCACCTGAGCAACAGCCGCGAGCGGCTGCGCCGCGCGCATGAGGCGAGTGAGCGGGGGGAGTAGGCGCTCTTTCGACGTGAGACATCGTCTGTGTCCCGGAAACAGGGGGACTCGCGTTGGCGAAGGCGCGTGCCAGTCCCATTGCCCGACGGTCGCCTCACCGCCGATAATTGAATATCTGCGGTCTTTGCCGGAGCACCCGGCCCGACTGGAATGACCGACCTGCTTCCCAACTCTCCCGATTACGCGTTGTGGCTAACCAGCCTCAAACTGCGCGTCGAACAGGCGCGGCAACGGGCAGCGCTCTCAGTCAATCGCGAATTGATTGGGCTTTATTGGCAAATTGGCCACGACATCCTGGAGCGCCAGGAGCGTCAAGGTTGGGGCGCAAAGGTAATCGACCGGCTCGCCTCGGACCTGAAAGCCGCATTTCCCGACATGCGGAGTTTCTCGCCACGGAACCTCAAATACATGAGAGCTTTTGCCGAGGCGTAGCCAGGCGATACGTTTGTGCAGCAGGCTGCTGCACAATTGCCGTGGTTTCACCTGTGCACGCTACTCGACAAACTGAAGCTCAATACCGAACGCGAATGGTATGCCGCGAAAGCCATCGAACACGGTTGGTCGCGCAACGTGCTCGCCATGCAAATCGAAACGCGGCTGCATGAAAGGCAGGGTAATGCCGTCACCAACTTTAGCGACCGTCTCTCGTCGCCGCAATCGGATCTGGCGCGCGAAACGCTCAAGGATCCCTGTATCTTCGATTTCCTCGGCCTGACCGACGACGCGAAGGAACGCGACCTCGAATAGGCGCTGACCCAGCACATCACCCGCTTCCTGATAGAGCTCGGCGCCGGTTTTGCATTCGTGGGCCGCCAATACCGGCTGGACGTGGGCGGCGACGAGTTCTTCATCGACTTGCTGTTCTATCACCTGAAGCTCCGCTGCTACGCCATCGGGGTAGCAAAGTACCAACTACTACGAGAAGTCCCCGCACCTCTTGTGTCAGACCTACCGTCTATCGAACAGATAGAAGCCGAACTCGGCACGGATGCAGGCTAGCAAAGGCGAACAGTAGCCCCACGTCACGTCGATGCTCATGCGAGGAAATTGCGCCGTCCATCAGCGCGATGCCAGGCACGCCCCCACCCCTCACCCCGCCGCCGGCGCCTCGATCTCCAGCCCCATCAGCGCGGAACTCAGCGACTTACCGTGCGCGTCGAGCGCCAGCGAACGCGTGACACCGCCGCCGAGCGCATCGCCGAGCACGAAGTTGAACGCCGCGATGGCGGGCAATTCGTAGCGCACCACGCTGCCGCGCACGACATCGGCGAGATGCGCCTTCACGCGCTCCGGTGTCAGCACGGCGCGCAAATGCTCGTAGTGCCGAGCCTCATAGCAGATCACCGAAATATTCAGCGTATTGCCCTTGTCGCCGGTTCGGGAATGAGCAAGCTCGCGCAGTTTCATTTCACGCCTCCACCATTGTGAACGCCGGCTTCACATGCTCGCGCGGCAACAATACGGACTGCACAGCAACGACTTCGCGCGTCGATTTGACGCCGCCGCCGCCCCCGGCTGGGCCGTTTGTATACAGCGTCTCGACTTCATTGCCGATCCGCACGGCTTGTTCCAGCGACGCCGTGCGCCCGCTCACGCGTGCCCGCACTTCGTACGGCTCGGCAAAGTCAGCGGCGAGCGTCTCACCGTGCAAAGCATTCACGCCGATCAGATCGAAGCGCAATTCTTGCGTCTTAACGCCCGTCAGCGCGAGCCGCTCGCGCACGATCTCGAGCGCGAGGCGAGCCCGCGCAACCGCGCCCGGACCCGCATACGAAATCTGCCCCTCGCCGATATGACCGTCGAAGTAGGCGACCGACACTTTCAGCGTGCCGGTCCGCGGCGTGCCGTTCCCGCCGCTTACACGCACGCGGTCCGCGCCTTCCTGCTCGATGCGCACCTGCGAAAAATCGGCCACCACGTCGGGCTGCAGATAACGCTGCGGATCATGAATCTCGTAGAGCAGTTGCTCCTTGCAGGTGGCTTCCGTCACGCGTCCGCCTGCTTTCGCAAGCTTGGTGATGACCACGGCGCCGTCCGGCCCGACTTCCCCGATCGGAAAGCCGAGTCTCGCGAGCGAGGGCACGTCCTTGAAGCCAGGATCCGCGAAATAGCCGCCGGTGATTTGCCCCGCGCATTCGAGCAGATGGCCGATCACCGTCGCCTGGCCGAGCGTCCGCCAGTCGTCCATGCGCCAGCTGAACTCGTGGATCAGGGGCGCGACGAACAACGACGGATCGGCCACGCGTCCAGTCAGGACGATCTGGGCGCCGGCCGCGAGCGCCTCGACAATCGCACCGGCGCCGAGGTAAGCATTCGCGGAGACAAGCCGGGTGTCGTAGTCCGCGACGCGCTCGCCGGATTCCTCGAAGCGATAGTCGCCGGCGCGGACCGCGTCGAGCACATCGTCGCCCGTCACGGCAGCAATCTTGATGTCGCCAAGCCCGAGAGAGCGCGCGATTTCCGCCGTCTTCCGCGCCGCCGCCAGCGGATTCGCCGCGCCCATGTTCGAGACAATGCGCACGCCGTTGCGCAGCGCCGCGGGCAGTACCGCCTTCATGCGCGTTTCGAGCAACGGGTCGTAGCCGAGTTCGGGCTCTTTGCTGCGCGCCTGCTGCGCAATGGCAATGGTGCGTTCGGCGAGGCACTCGAACACGAGGTAATCCAATGCGCCGTGCTCCGCGAGTTCGACCGCGGGCTCGATGCGGTCGCCCGAATAGCCCGCGCCCGCGCCGATTCGCACAACGCGTTGATGCTGAGTGGCTGTCATGCTGCTCACACCTGTTTGCGTCAAGCTCAAAGTGAAAATACCCCTAAGGCGACGCACGCAATCGTCATCACGATAGTGGCGCCGAACAACAAGGGAAACGTGAATCGCTGATGATCGGCGAGATCGATGCCGCACAAGCCGACCACGAGGAAAGTGGCGGGCGTCAACGGGCTGACCGGAAATCCCGTCGTCATCTGGCCGAGCAATGCGGCCTGGCCGACGTGGACCGCGGGCACGCCCAGTTGACCCGCCACCTCCGCGATAACCGGCAGGACACCGAAGTAAAACGAGTCGGGATCGAACAGCATGCTAAGCGGCATGGACAGGATGCCGAGCGCGAACGGAATATGGCTCGCCATGGCCGGCGGAACGAAGCCCACCGCGGCTTGCGCCATTGCCTTCAACATTCCGCTACCCTGCATTACGCCGGTGAACACGCCGGCCGCGAGCAGGATGCCGGCCATCATCAACGCCGCGCGCGCGTGGGCGTCGATACGTTTGCGCTGCATGTCGACGTTCGGGTAGTTGACCATCAACGCGACGCACAATCCCACCATGAACATGATGGCGGGCGGAATCTTTTCGCCCATCACGACCATCGTGCCGAGCACGACGAGCGTGAGCACGATGTTGAACCAGAAGTTCTGCGGGCGGCGCAGGGCCTGCTCGTCGGGCGTCAGTTCTCGTTTGGGCATCGGCACGGAGCCGCTTGCTGCGCTGAGGCCAAGCCGCTTTTCCTCGCGGCGCCCGAGCCAGAACGCGACGCCGAACACGAAGACAAGGCCGATTGCCTGCACCGGAATGAGCGGATTGAACAACGACGAAACCGGCAGATGCAGCGAAGCGGACGCGCGAATCATCGGGCCCGTCCATGGCAGAAAGTTGATGCCCGCCGCCATCGACACCGCCGCGGCCAGCACGCGCCGATCCATTTTCAGACGGTCGTAGAGCGGCAGCATCGCCGGAATGGTGACGAGGAAACACACCGCGCCCGAGCCGTCGAGGTGAATCAAGAGCGCGAGCAGCGTCGTGCCCATCACAATGCGCGTGGGCCGCGTGCCGACCGCGCGCAGAATGCGGTCGATGATCGGGTCGAGCGTGCCCGCGTCGGTAATGGTGCCGAAGTAAAGAATCGCGAACACGAACATGCCGACGACGGGCGCGAGGCCCTTCAGCCCGTCGATCACGAACTTGCTCGTTTGAAAGCCGAATCCGCCGATCAGCGACGCGGCGATCGGCACGATGATGAGCGCCACCAGCGGCGACATACGTTTCGACAGAATGGCGCCGAGCAGCACGACGATGGTGGCGAGCCCCAGCAATGGCAGCATGTGCTTGTCTCCGATGTTGTTTTTTACTGCGATCCAGCGTAATTTCCGGGCAGCGATAAATCAATTGAAATGAATTGATTGGAGCAATTACAAACCATCATGGATCTGAATCTTCGGGACATTCGGGCTTTCATCGCCGTCGCGCAAACGGGCAGCTTCACGCAGGCGGCCGCGCGGCTGCATCTTTCGCAGCCGGCGTTGACCGTGCAGATCCGCCGTCTCGAAGAAACGCTGGGCCTGCGGCTTTTCGACCGCAATAGCCGCAACGTCGCGCTCACGCCCACAGGCCGCGACCTGCTGCCGCTCCTGCAAAGGTCGCTGCACGACATGGAGCAGGTGCTGGTCGACGCCCGCGCGCTGGGCGACGGCGCGAGCGGCACCGTGCGGATCGCGTGCCTGCCGACCTTCGCGGCGAGTTCGCTGCCCGAGCTGGTGCGCGAGCTGAAGAAAGCGGTGCCGCGCGTCGGTTTTCAGGTGCGCGATGTCGTCGCGAGCATGGTCAATACGCTCGTGCGCAATGAGGAGGCCGACATCGGAGTAACGGGCGGCGAGCTCGACGACACGAACCTCGAAGTGCTGCATGCGGGCATCGACAGGCTGGTGGCTATTTGCCCGAAGCGGCATCCGCTCGCGAAACGGCGGCGCATCGCGTTGGCGGATCTCGCCGCGACGCCGCTCGTGCTGACCGCACAAGGCACCAGTGTGCGGGCGGTTGTGGACAGCGCGTTTGCGCAGGCGCGCTGCGTGCCGGAGATTTCCTGCGAGCCGACCTACATGATGAGCGCGGTCGCAATGGTTCGCGCGGGGCTCGGCGTGACGATCCTGCCGGCGTCGGCGCGCGAGGTGCGGGCCGAGCCGGAACTGGTGGCGCGTCCCGTCGACGATCCGGCATTCACGCGGCCTATCGCGCTCATCAAGAAGCGCGGGCGGACGTTGCCGCCTGTCACCGAGACGTTCGTTGCCATGCTGATTGCGAAGCTGGAGGCCGAATGAGCGGGGATCGCTGCGCTGTCCTCGCGCGAACAGGCTGAATTCCGTAGGTTGGTTGATTTGGGCGCTGCAATGCTGGCACGCTGTGTGAGCCGCAGCAATGCCGGCTCTTGCCCGCGCGAACAGTAGTGAGACAACCGCGATGCCTTCTTCCCCGCCATCCGACGACAACACCATCGACGACACGCTCGAACATTTCGAGGCCCACGGCGCGCCGCCGCTACCTGCTTCAAACGAGTCAGGCTGGGTCGAGCACCAAGGCGCGCGGATCTGGTATGCGTCTTATGGCACGGGCGCGCCGGTGATTCTGCTGCACGGCGGCCTCGGCCATAGCGGTAACTGGGGTTATCAGGTGCCCGCGCTGCTCGACGCAGGCCACCGCGCGGTAGTGATCGACAGCCGCGGCCATGGCCGCAGCACGCGCGATGCGCGGCCTTACCAATACGAACTGATGGCCTCCGACCTGCTCGCCGTCATGGACAGGCTATCGCTCGCACGCGCCGCCATGGTCGGCTGGAGCGACGGCGCATGCGTGGCGATGGTGCTCGGCATGGTGGCGCCCGAGCGCGTCGCGGGCGTGTTTTTCTTCGGCTGCAATATGGATCCGGGCGGCACGAAAGAATTGGTCGCGACGCCGGTGATCGAGCGCTGCTTCAACCGCCACCGCCGGGACTATGTGCGACTGTCCGCGACGCCGGACGACTTCGACCCCTTTGTCGTAGCCGTCAGCGAAATGATGAGGACCGAGCCCAATTACGCCGCGCGCGATCTCGCCCGCATCCGCGTGCCGGTGCTTATTGTGCAAAGCGAACACGACGAGTTCATCAAGCTCGAGCACGCCGAATATCTGGCCCGCAGCATTCCCGGCGCGCAACTGCGGATGTTGCCCGGCGTCAGCCATTTCGCGCCTCTGCAAAGGCCGGCTTTGTTCAATCGGACGATGCTCGCCTTCACTGCGCGCGTGCTGGCGTGAAGGCGGTTTCGACACCGCATACATGCCTGTAGGGCTGAAACGCCCAAAATTTCACGATGTGACACGCGCCCTTGCTTCGTAAAAAATCATGGTGCGTGGCACAAATCCCTCATTTCGCAATGTCCGCCGACGTTGCACATCGCAAAATGAAACGCGTAAGCGCTTGATATTGCGCAATTTTTTCGATTCGAGCGAACTGCCTAACACCCGCTTGTGCGGCTGCGGCCTGACGTAGACTCTTTTACAAGAGGAGGCGATTCATGCGGTGCAGTCGAGTGAGTGGAACAACACGCTGTGAGACGTTCCGGATGCTCCCGCGCGAAGTCGCCGGAAGACCGCGATTTTCTATTGGCAATTGGGAGACTAAAAATGAAAGGCTTTCGCTTTGGATCGGCTGAGGGCGCGTTCTACATTCTGCCTGGCCAGGACGGTTGGGAAGCAACCTACGGCAACGACAAACTGGGCGAGTTTTCGAGCCCCCAGCAGGCGGCTGACGATCTCGCGCGCGGCTTGACCTGCCCGCATCTGTCGGAGGTCGACACGTCGACGCTCGAAATTCCCGAGAAACTGAGCGACTGGGAAATCGTTCACGTTTAAGGGACCGCATGACGCGCGTCCACGTGACACAGCCGGAAACGACGATGGCGCTCGAAAGCGCCATCGTCGTGTTGACTGCTTACTTCTGGGCATGCCTCAGTGCGTGCACATTTGCGTGCTCCCGCGCATTCAAACGCGCCTCGCACCGCTCGCCCGTCAGCCCACGGCCGACCACCTTACGCGATCGAATCCACGATCTGATTCAGCGTGGCGCTCGGGCGCATGGCCTTGCTCGTCAGTTCGACGTTCGGACGGTAATAACCGCCAATGTCCACCGGCTTGCCTTGTGCTGCACGCAGTTCCTCGAGAATCTTGGCTTCATTCGCGGCCATTGCCTTCGCCACACCGGCGAACTGAGCCTGCAACGCGGCGTCTTCGGTCTGCTCGGCCAGTGCTTCCGCCCAGTACATCGCGAGGTAGAAGTGGCTGCCGCGGTTATCCAGCCCGCCGACCTTGCGCGCCGGCGACTTGTCGTTGTCGAGGAACTTGCCGGTGGCCTGGTCGAGCGTCTTCGCGAGAACCTGCGCCTTCGGGTTGTGATACGCGCTGCTCAGATGTTCGAGCGACGCTGCCAGCGCGAGGAACTCGCCCAGTGAGTCCCAACGCAGGAAACCTTCTTCGACCAGTTGCTGGACATGCTTCGGCGCCGAGCCGCCCGCGCCCGTTTCGAACATGCCGCCGCCTGCCATCAGCGGGACGATGGACAGCATCTTCGCGCTGGTGCCCAGTTCCATGATCGGGAACAGGTCGGTCAGATAGTCGCGCAGCACGTTGCCGGTGACCGAGATCGTGTCCTTGCCGGCGCGGATACGTTCCAGCGAAAACTTCGTTGCCTCGACCGGCGTCATGATGCGAATGTCGAGACCGTTCGTGTCGTGGTCCTTCAGATACTGCTCGACCTTCTTGATGATCTGCGCGTCATGCGCACGTGCAGCGTCCAGCCAGAACACGGCCGGCGTGTTGGTGGCGCGCGCGCGGTTCACGGCGAGCTTCACCCAGTCCTGCACCGGCGCGTCTTTCGTCTGGCACATGCGCCAGATGTCGCCGGCTTCCACCGGCTGTTCGATCAGCACCGCGCCGCTCGCGTCGGTCACGCGAACCACGCCGTTGGCCGGAATCTGGAACGTCTTGTCGTGCGAGCCGTATTCTTCGGCCGCTTGCGCCATCAGGCCGACGTTCGGCACCGTGCCCATGGTGACGGGGTCGAATGCGCCGTTCTTCTTGCAGTCTTCGATCACGGCCTGGTACACGCCTGCGTAGCAGCGGTCCGGAATCACGGCCTTCGCGTCGTGCAGTGCGCCGTCGGCGCCCCACATCTTGCCGGACTCGCGAATCATGGCCGGCATGGACGCGTCGACGATCACGTCGCTCGGCACGTGCAGGCTGGTAATGCCCTTGTCCGAGTTGACCATGGCCAGTTGCGGACGCTGCTCGTACTGAGCCTTGATGTCGGCTTCGATCTGCGCAGCCGTTTCAGCCGGCAGGTCCTTCAGGCGCGCGTACAGGTCGCCGATACCGTTGTTCGGGTTGAAGCCGGCCTGCGCGAGCGCGTCCGCGTGCTTGGTCAGCACGTCCTTGTAGAACACCGAGACCACGTGCCCGAAGATGATCGGATCGGACACCTTCATCATGGTGGCCTTCAGGTGGACCGAGAACAACACGCTGTTCGCTTTGGCGTCGCTGATCTCTTTTTCGATGAAGCTGCGCAGCGCGTTCTTGCTCAGGACCGAGGCGTCAATGATCTCGCCCGCCTGGACCGGCGTCTTTTCCTTCAGGACCGTCTTCGTGCCGTCAGCGGCCGTCAGTTCGATCTTCACCGCACCTGCCGCGGCGATCAGCGCCGACTTTTCGCTGCCGTAGAAGTCGCCGCCGCTCATATGCGCCACATGCGATTTCGAATCCGCGGTCCACGGACCCATCTTATGCGGATGCTTGCGCGCGTAGTTCTTGACCGACAGCGGCGCGCGACGGTCCGAGTTGCCTTCGCGCAGCACCGGGTTCACCGCGCTGCCCTTGATCTTGTCGTAGCGGGCCTTGACGTCTTTTTCCGTGTCGGTCGTGGCGACATCCGGATACGGCGGCAGCTTGTAGCCCTGATCGCGCAATTCAGTGATCGCGGCCTTCAGTTGCGGCACCGAAGCGCTGATGTTCGGCAGCTTGATGATGTTCGCTTCGGGACGCGTGGTGAGTCCACCCAGTTCCGCCAGATCGTCGGAACCCTTCTGTTCCGGGCTCAGGTAGTCCGGAAATGCAGCGATGATCCGGCCGGCAAGCGAGATGTCGCGCGTTTCGACGTTAACGCCAGACGAGCGCGTGAACGCCTTGACGATCGGCAGCAGCGAGTAAGTCGCCAGAGCCGGCGCTTCGTCGGTGAGGGTGTAGATGATCTTCGGCGGTGTGGACATGTTTGATGCTTTGCTAGGTGAAGTGAGAGACAGAGCGTGGGAAGCGCCAAGCCAGCGAATTGCGACAGACCAGCAAAACGGAGCGCGACCCGCGGCACTACTTTTTACGGCCCGACCGTGAGTATATGCGTGTTTTCCTCGCTCCGCTGCTAAACAAACAGGCCGAAGATCTGGGCGAATCTAGCCGGAGGCCCGACAGACAAGGGTTTCAGCGATTTGCCCTAGGTCCAAAGACATATGTCTTATAGATGACCTGACGCCAAAAAAACTCAACTCAGATGAGAATCGCTCTCAACCGTGGCGAAGCGGAGCGGAACAGTTAATCAATCGCTTAACATGCGGGCGGAAAGCCGGCGGTCAGCCGCCGACCCCATCGCCCTCCCGATAGCTCTGCGCCATCGCGACCACCACCTTGCGCGGTCCTTCGAATGGGTCGCGGGCGTGCGCCGTCAACATGTTGTCGAGCATCAGCACGTCGCCGGTCTGCCACGGAAACGCAATGCGTTGTGCATCCAGCACGCCCCGAATCTGCGCGAGCGCGTCGGCTTCGAGCGGCGCGCCGTCGCCGTAATACACATTGCGCGGCACGTTTTCCAGCCCGACGGAGTCGATCAGCGCGTCCTGCATGTCTTCGTCGAGTGAAGAAAGGTGGAACAGATTCGCCTGGTTGAACCAGACCGGCTCGCCCGTGCGCGGGTGCCGCGCCACCGCCTGGCAGCGCTCGCGCGTGCGCAGCAGCAGTTCGCCGTCTTCACTGTCGCGCCATTCGCATTCGATGCCGCGCGCGCGACAGATGCGCTCCACCACGGCCGGATCGTCCGAGCCGAAGGCCTGTTCCCACGGCAAGTCGAGCCCTTGCCCGAAGTTGCGCACGTAAAGCAGTTCGCGGCTCGCAAAGCGCGCGACCAGCGCCGGATCGAGCGCGCGATACACGGCGCGGCTGTTCGCAATCGGCGTCGCGCCGCCGGAACGCGCGGCGAGCGCGCAGTGAAACCAGATGCGCAGCGGCCATTCGCGCGTGTAGGACTGTTCGTTATGCAAAGGAATGGAGCGATGCGACGGATATTCCGTCGACGTGTACACCGCGCCTTCCACCTGGCTGCGCGGCGTGGACGCGAATTCATAGCCGATCAGCGGATGCCCGAACGAAGCCGCGAAACCTTGAAACACGTCGATCGACTCCACGCGAAAACCCGTGAAGAGCACGCCGCCGGCACGCTCCAGCCTTTCATCGACAATTGCGCGCAGCAGCGGCGCCGCCTCGCTCAACGACAGGTTCGCGCCCGCGCGCGGCGAGACGACAGTCGGCAGGCCCGGCTGAACGGAGAGATCGGCCAGCGTGAGTCGCGGCATCGAAAGCATGGTCATAGGGCATCCTCTTGCAGTAGCGGCGCGTCGGCGTCGGAAAAGAGACGGTGACAATCTATCGCAAACGCGAATCATTCTCAATAACGATCTGCAAATTGGCCCACAGGCTGTGACAGCATTGCCGTTGAGCATTCCCAGAAGGGTTCCGACTTTGCCGCTGAGCGGCCGCCTGGAATCTGGTACAACCGATAGTTGTGCCGCCCCTCGCCGCATGGGCAAATAAGCGCCGTGGACGGTGCGGTGCACATGACACGACGAGTTTCCGACTACCCCTGTTCTAGCTGGAGCAACCGATGGCTCATGCCTACCTGCAGGTAATCGCCCACTTTTTCGCCAAGCCCGGTCAGGGCGACGCGATCGTCGAGCCTCTGAGCGAACTCGCCGCGGCTACCCGCGCGGAGCCGAAGAATCTCTACTACGAGTTTTTCCGTTCGCCGCTCGCGCCGGATCACTTCGTGATTCTCGAGCAGTACAGCGACGCCAATGGGCTCGCCGAGCATCGCGACACCGAGCATTTCCAGCGGCTGGGTTTCGGCACGATCATTCCCATGCTCGAGCGGCGCGAGGTGTCGAGCCATATGGTGTCGGGAGACGCGACATGAACGCATTCCGCTTTCAGACGGTGCCGACGCTCGTCGTCGAGTTCGGCGCGGCGCGCCGGCTGGGCGCGTTGTTGCGGGCGCAATTTCCGGCGCTCGAGCGCTTGTGCGTGGTGACGGACGGCTTTCTGCACCGGAGCGGCCTCCTGAACCCGGCGCTTGCCGACCTGGCGGCACATGGCTGGAATGCGACCGTGATCGACGACGTCATCGCCGATCCGCCCGAGCCTGTCGTGCTCGAAGCGACAGCCCGGGCGCGCAACGCCCGCGCCGAAATCGTGCTCGGACTGGGCGGCGGCTCGTCGATGGACGTCGCCAAGCTCATCGCAGTGCTGGCTCCGCAGCGACAACAGCCGCTTGGCGACATGTACGGCGTGAACAAGGTCGCGGTGCCGCGCCTGCCGCTCGTGCAGATGCCGACCACCGCAGGGACCGGCTCGGAAGTCACGGCAGTGTCGATTGTCACGGTCGGCGAGGCGAAGAAAATGGGCGTCGTGGCGCCGCAGCTGATCGCCGATCTCGCCATTCTCGACGCCGAACTCACGCTGGGCTTGCCCGTCGCGGCGACGGCGGCGACGGGCATCGACGCCATGGTTCACGCAATCGAGGCGTACACGTCAGCGCATTTGAAAAATCCCGTCTCGGACATGCTCGCGATCAAGGCGCTGGACCTGCTGTCGCGCAACCTGCTGCCCGCGTGCGAGGACGGCTCGAATCGCGCGGCGCGGGAGGCCATGCTGCTCGGCGCGACTTTCGCGGGACAGGCGTTTGCGAACTCGCCGGTCGCGGCCGTGCATGCGCTCGCTTATCCGATCGGCGGCATTTATCACGTGCCGCATGGACTGTCGAACGCGCTCGTGCTGCCGCATGTCTTGCGATTTAACGCCGAGTCCGCGGCGCATCTTTATGCCGAACTCGCGGACGTCGTGGTGCCCGGCGTGTCGGGCAGCGCTCCTCGCAAGACGAATGCGCTGATCGAGAGACTTGAACAGATGATCGCGGCAACGGGCATTCCGGCGCAATTGCGCGACGTGGGCATCGCGCGCGAAGGGCTCGAACAGATGGCCAGCGACGCCATGTTGCAGACGCGACTGCTCGTGAACAACCCGCGGCCTGTCAGCGAGGACGACGCGCTCGCGATCTATACCGCGGCGTTTTGATCTGTCCGCGCGCCGTTACGTCGAAGCGTGCGCGTTACGTAGCGTGGGGCGGAACATCGGCGCGCGACCGCTCGGGCGCCAGGCAAATTTCCGTATTTAATTCTGCTACTCTGCAACGCGGCGAGATTTAATTTCCCGTTTCCCGCCATCTGCGTTGTTAAACACCGATGGCGCGGACCTTGCAGAGACGTCTCCGTTAATTGTCGTTCAACGGGGACATCATGATCAAATTGGCTGGCCGCACGGCTATCGCTGTCGCGACGTCGACATTGCTCGCGCTTTATGGCTGCGGGTCGACTCTCAATACACCAGGCACGAGCGCACTCACGCCAAACACGAGCGGGCTCGGTGGCGGAGGGTTGGGCGGCACATCGGGAAGTTCGGGCGGATCGGGGACTTCGGGGACTTCGGGGACTTCGGGGACTTCGGGGACTTCGGGAACTTCGGGAACTTCGGGGACTTCGGGGACTTCGGGGACTTCGGGGACTTCCGGCACTTCCGGCACTTCCGGTACTTCCGGTACTTCCGGTACTTCCGGTACTTCCGGTACTTCCGGTACTTCCGGTACTTCCGGTACTTCCGGTACTTCCGGTACTTCCGGTACTTCCGGTACTTCGGGCACTTCCGGTACTTCCGGCACCTCCTCCACGCCAATCGGTCACGTGGTCATCAACGCCAGCAACCTCATTACCGCTGTCGGCACAACCGTCGCCGATACCGGCAGCAAAGTCGCCGGCACATCGGTGCCGGGCGTCGGCAGCACGACCACCGCGGGCCTCGGCAACACCATCACCGATCTCGGCAACGCGGTGAAGTCGCTCGGCGACGGCACGGCCGCCGGCCTCGGTGCAGTCGGTAGCTCGGCGAATCCGCTCAACCCGACGGTCGGTTCCACGTCCGGCGTTCTGTCGAATACGGCTGCCGCGGTGACCTCGCTCGGCGGCGCGGTCACGGGCCTCGGCAGCGGACAGCTCGCGCCGCTGGCGCCGCTCACGTCGACGCTTGGCACCGCCGTCGGCGGAGTGGGCGGCGGGCTCGGCGCCACCGGCTCGAGACTGAACACCACGGTAGCCGGCACGCCGGTCCAACAGGTCGAGGCGCAACTCAGCTCAGCCATCAATCCGATCACCCTCGCCGTCTCGAACACGACGCAGACCATCGGCAACGCAACCGGACTCGGCTCGCCGCTGAATACCTTGCTCAGCACGGTCGGCAACGGACTCGACGCGGCCGGCGTCAGCGTCAGCGCGGCCACGGGCGATCAGGTCGGCAAAGACGTCGGCGGAGTTGTCAGTCAGCTCGGAAAGACCGTCACGAGCACCGGCGGACTGTTCACGGGAGCGACGACCAGCCCGCTCGCGCCGCTCACCGGCGTGCTCGGGCCCATCGGCGGCACGAGCGCAAGCGGCGGCGCGCCCATTCCGCCTTTGACGGGCCTGATCGGCAACCTGGGCTCGTTGGGCGGCAGCACGGGTGCCAGCACGCCTGGCGGCGTCGCGAGCCTGCTCGCGCCGGTTACTGCACTGCTCGGCAACGCGGGCTCATTGGCCGGCAACAGCGGAACCGGCGGCTCGAGTGGCACGGGCGGCACGGGCGCAACTGGCGGCGCCGCAACAGCAGGCGGCCCGCTTGCACCCGTCGCCACACTCGTCGGATCGCTGACATCGGCGGCCGGCGCACTCGGCGGATCGCACAGCGGCACGGCGGCCAATCCGGTCACGGGGCTCGTTACCGGCTTGACGGGCGGATCGGGCGGCGGATCAGGGGGCGGCACAACGTCAAGCACTAACCCGCTTGCGCCGGTGACCAGCCTCGTCGGCGGATTGCTCGGCGGCGTGTCCCCCACAAAATAAGTAGTAGCCCGAAACGGTCGGGCCCACAACAATATAACGCCCGACCGCTTATGTCATGACGACGAGGATGACATGACCTCCAGCATCGATACACTCGCGCATGTCGACGACCCGGCTCCGCATTCGGCAACGCCCTTTACGGTGGGCCTCGCCGGCATGGCGGCCTGCCTGCTGACGCTCTGGCTGGTACGCGACAGCACCGCGCTGGACGGCGCCGCGCGCAGCACCGTGGCCTGTCTCGCGATCATCGCAACGGTGGCCGCTTATGAGTTGTTCGTCGCGCGCGTCTATTTGCGCCCGAGCGCGGGGCTCGCGCGTCGGGGCATCCGCACGCTCAGCATCGCGCGCGTCGCGATGCGCCTCACGGCGCTCGCCTGCGTCTATGCAGGTATAGGCACGATCTACTGGCTCTTGCCCGAATATCATGGCGCGTTCTACAAGCCGTTCTGGTCGCTGATCGCGACACTCGCCCCTTATGAGGCAGTAGCCGCGCCGCTCTACTTCGCGTGGATGGACACGCATCAACGCGAAATAGACGATGCGTATCTGCTCCTCGCGCGCCTGCTGTTACGCGGCGAGCGTCCCTCGAACTGGCGGCCCCTGCGCGAAATGCTGGCCGGCTGGATGGTCAAAGCGTTCTTCCTGCCGCTGATGACGGTCTATCTCTCCACCAATGCCGCTCAACTCGACACGTCCCTTTCCGCCGCACTGAACGCGCCGTTCTCTCTGGCAACGTTTCGCTTCATGTACGACCTGTCGTTTGCAATGGATCTGATGTTCGGCACAGTCGGCTATCTGTGCACGCTTCGCATCCTGGACAGCCACGTGCGCAGCGCCGAGCCGACCGCGCTCGGCTGGCTCGTTGCGCTGATCTGTTATCAGCCGTTCTGGTCGCTGATTTCCAGCCAGTACATCCGTTATGAAGGTTCCGTGTTCTGGGACAACTGGCTCATGTCCATGCCGGTGCTTCGCATCATGTGGGGCGCCGCGATCGTCGCGCTGTTGCTGTGCTATGCGTGCGCGACGATCTCTTTCGGATTGCGGTTTTCCAATCTGACCAACCGCGGCATCATCACTTCCGGCCCCTATCGTCTGACGAAACATCCTGCCTATATCGCCAAGAACCTGTCGTACTGGATGGTGTCCGTGCCGTTTGTCGAACCCCTGGGTTGGCGAGCCGCGCTCTCGCATTGCGCAGCGCTCGTCGCCGTCAACCTGATCTATTTCGTGCGCGCGAGAACCGAAGAAAGACACCTGATGAGCGATCCGGATTACCGCGCATACGCCGAATGGATCGACAGAAATGGGCTCTTTGCCAGGATGGCCCGCGCGCTCCGCTAGGAGCAACAACCCGAATGCGCGAGCCTCTTTCGGCTCGCTGACTCAGTGCCCCGAATCGATTCGCAGGAGGCAATTTGACCGGACAAACAACTTTCAATAGCATCGTCAGCCACGCAACTCAGCGACTGCCCTATCCGTACAGTCAAGCAAGCCGGCCAATGCTACAGATCCCCCTCTCCGATGCCGACTGGGCACGAGTCCAAAGCCTCTTTCCGGAGCAGGTATCCACTCGCGGACGCCCCCGCCGCAGCGATCGCGAGATCCTCAACGCGATACTCTGGCTGCAGCAAACGAATGAAAAGTGGCACAGACTGCCCGGCACGTTTCCGCCGCAGCAGACGTGCTATCTGCGATACATGGCGTGGAAGAAGTCAGGCGTGCTCGATCAGGTAAACGAGCGTCTGCCCCAGTGCAATCTCAAACACGCGGCGGGTGACGGCAGCTAGCTTGCTACGCGGCTGCGTGCGTGTGCGCCGCCACGGCACGCGGAAAAGCCACGCTGATGTGCACGCCTTTGCCGTTTTCGCCAGCTTCGAGCGTGATGTTGCCGTGATGCGCGTCGGCGATTTCGCGCACGATTGCGAGCCCGAGGCCCGTGCCTTCGGTATCCGTCGACGCGCGAAAGAACGGCTCGAAGATGCGGCTGCGAGACTCGGCGGGAATACCTGGCCCGTCGTCGAGCACGCTGACGGCGACGCTATCCGCATCGGCTTTCACAGCGACCGTAACATGTCCGCCGCGACCCGTGTAGCGGATCGCGTTTTCCACGAGGTTGGCAGTGAGCGCCTGCAGCAAGCCGCGGTGTCCCGCCACCGGCGCGCTGTCGCACAGTTCTGCGCCGAGGTCGATGCCGCGCCCTTGCGCAAGCAGCGCGAGGTCTTCCACGACTTCCATGGCAAGCGGCACGAGGTCGACGGCTTCGACGACAACCTGCCGGTTGTCCGCCGCCTCCGCTTGCGCGAGCAGCAATAGTTTGTTGGTGAGCCCGACCATCGACCGGTTACTGCGATGCATGGCGGCGAGCGCTTCGTGGAGTGCCGGATCCAGGCCGCTTTGCTGTCGCGCGAATTGCAATTGCGTGCCGAGCAGCGTGAGCGGCGTGCGCAATTGATGCGCCGCGTCGGCGATAAAACGACGCTGCGCGGCAACCTGTACGCCGAGGCGCGCAATGCACTGATTGATCGCTTCGACGATGGGCCGCAACTCCGTGTGCAAGCGGTCGACGCGAATTGGTTCAAGCTGCATCGGATCGCGGTCCGCCACTTCCTCTTTCACTTTCATCAGCGGACGCAGTTCGAACGTGAGCCCGATACACACGAGCGCAACGGCGAGCACGATCATTTCGATCTGCCGAACAAGTTGCGGCTGCCAGAGCTGCTCGGCCATGGCGTCGCGCGAACGCACGGTCTTGCCGACCGTCACGCGCACGCGGCGAGTCGCGCCGTTGTCGTACATGAGCCGCACGAGTCCGACAGCGCGCACATCCTGGCCGTAGAGCGTGGTGTCGTAGCGATCGGGCGTGTCGGCCGCCTGCGAGGGACGCGGCGGAAAGTCGGGCGTGCCCGCGAGCAATTGCCGGCCGTCGACATTCACGCTATAGAACACCTGATCGCGATAGGGCGACGCAAAAATTTCAAGCGCCGCGGGCGGGACGTCCACGCGCAGAAAACCGTCCACCCATTCCACCTCACCCGCAATCATTCGCGCCGAGGAAATCAGCTGATTGTCCTGCACGAGGTCTGCGGTCTGCCGTGCATTGTCGTATTGCGTCTTGCCGGTCACGAACACGTACAGTGCGAGCGGCACCAGCAACCACCACAGCAGACGGACGCGCAAACTATTGGTCATCTTCTTTCTTGCGCAACAGATAACCGAGTCCGCGCAGTGTGACGATAGCCGCCGAACTGCCGTCGAGCTTCTTGCGCAAGCGGGAAATGTAGATCTCGACCGCGTCTTCGCTCGGCTCGTCGGCGAGCGTGAAAATCGCGTCGACGAGCGCCGGCTTGGTCACCGTTTTGCCGAGCCTCAAGATCAGCGTTTCGAGCACCGTGCGCTCGCGCGGCGTGACATTGAGCGGCATGCCTTTGAGCGTGAACTGGCGCGTGTCGATGTCGAATGCGAGGTCGCCGCACACGACTTCGCTCGCCTTGGAGGGCGACTGCCGCCGGATCGCCACCTTGATGCGCGCAATCAGCTCGCGCACTTCGAACGGCTTCACCAGATAGTCGTCTGCGCCGGCGCCGAGCAGTTCCACTTTCTCGTCGATCGAGCCGCTCGCCGTGAGAATGAGAACGGGCGTTGCGTCACCTCGCTGACGCAGCCGGCGCAGCACATTCTTGCCAGACAGCTTCGGCAGATTCAGGTCGAGCAGGATCACGTCGTAGTGATTCGTCTGCAGCAGACGGTCCGCGGAATCGCCGTCCTGCACGGCGTCGAGCGCGAATGCCTCCTGCTCCAGCATCTTCGCGAGCCAGTGCGAAAGCGTGGGATTGTCTTCGATGAGCAGCAGCTTCATGGCGGAAACGGCGAAAGTCCAGGGCGTCGATTGTGCCGTAAAAAGCGGCTCCGCGCCTCTGTATGACTCCCGGCGCGACGCACGCTTTCGGCACTTCGGGGTTAACACCCATGATCTGCCTACATCGCCGAAAGCTGCCAGAAGGTTTCCAATTTCTATAATCGCCGTCATTCATCCAAAAAGCGCCGCCTGCAGCGTCGGGCGGCGACTAAACCCAGGAGACTGCCTCATGCGTACCTTGCGCCAGATTGCCGCCGTATCCGGTGTTGCGTTTGCCCTTGCCGCCGCCTCGGCTGCCGCTCACGCGGAGAAACTCACGATCATGGTCGGCGGCGCCGCCAAGATCATCTATCTGCCGGCCAAGCTCACCGAACAACTCGGCTATTTCAAGGACGAAGGTCTCGACGTCGAAATTCTTTCGCAGCCGGCCGGCGTGGACGCGGAAAACGAACTGCTCGCGGGCGCCGTGCAAGGCGTGGTGGGCTTCTACGATCACACCATCGACCTGCAGAGCAAAGGCAAGGAAGTCGAGGCGCTGGTGATCTTCGGCCAGGTGCCGGGCGAAGTGGAAATGGTCTCCACCAAAGCTGCCGACACCTTCAAAAGCATGGCGGACGCAAAAGGCAAGACGCTCGGCGTGACGGGCCTCGGCTCGTCCACGAGCTTCCTCACGCAATATCTCGCGCAGCGCGCGGGCGTGCCGTCCACGCAATACACGCTGCTGCCCGTGGGCGCGGACAACAGTTTCATCGCGGCAATCAAGCAGAACCGGATCGACGCCGGCATGACGACGGAGCCGACGGTCTCGCAACTGCTGAAAACCGGCGACGCCAAGGTGCTGATCGACATGCGCACGCTGGAAGGCACGCGCGCGGCGCTCGGCGGCACGTATCCCGCTTCCAGCTTCTACGTGCAGCGCGCGTGGGTCGAATCGCACAAGAGCGACGCCGCGAAACTCTCGCATGCTTTCGCGAAGACGCTGAATTTCATCGCCACGCATAGCGCCGAAGAAATCGCCGCGAAGATGCCGAAGGACTACTACGGCAGCAACAAGGACCTGTACGTCGGCGCATTGAAGGCCTCGCTGCCGATGTTCACGAAAGACGGCAAGATGCCTGCCGACGGCCCGGAAACGGTCCTGCGCGTGCTCTCCGCATTCAATCCTTCGGTGAAGGGCAAGCACATCGACCTCGCAAAGACCTACACGAACGACTTCGTGGCCGCACCGGTCAAGACCGCGGCGCAGTAACGTCAACCCACACCACGAGAACTACGAGGCTTAAGCCGATGAACCAACCAATGTCACGCGAGACGCCTGCGATCGAAATGCGCAACGTGTCCTGCCGTTTCATTTCTCCGGACGGCAAGGCAACCATTGCGTTGCGCGACTTCAGCATGTCGGTGGCACGCGGCGAGTTCGTCGCTATCGTCGGCCCCACGGGTTGCGGCAAGTCCACCACGCTCAGCATGATTACGGGCTTGCTGAAGCCCACGACCGGCGAAGTCCGCGTCATGGGCGCGCCTGTGGATGGCATCGATCCGCGCATCGGCTTCGTGTTTCAGGCCGATGCCGTGTTCCCGTGGCGCTCGGTCATCGACAACGTTGCCGCCGGTCCGCTGTATCGCGGCCGCTCGAAATCCGCCGCCTACGACGAGGCCAACGAGTGGCTGCGCCGCGTCGGCCTCGACAAGTTCGGCAAGCACTATCCGCATCAACTCTCCGGCGGCATGCGCAAGCGCGTGGCGCTCGCGCAGACCTTCATCAACCGTCCGGAAATCCTGTTGATGGACGAGCCGTTCTCCGCGCTCGACATGCAAACACGCACGCTGATGCAGGACGAACTGCTGCAATTGTGGGGCGGCGCCGGCTCGGTGGTGTTCGTCACGCACGATCTCGAGGAAGCGATTGCACTCGCCGACCGCGTGTTCGTGCTGACCGCGCGCCCCGCCACACTGAAGAAGGTCTACGAAATCGATCTGCCGCGTCCGCGCATCACGTCGGAAGTTCGGTATGACCCGCGTTTCATCGAAATCTCGCGCGACATCTGGCACGACCTGCGCGAAGAAGTGCAGATCGGTTAATCAAGGAAAGACAACCATGTCTACAACCCCTCAACAGACAATGCCCGCAGGCCTCGACCCGGCTTCGCTGGAACAGGTGGAACGAGCCGCGCAAAAACGTATCCGTCAAAGACAACTGCTGGTTATTTCGCTGCGTATCGCGGTGCTCGTGGTCGTGCTCGGCGGTTGGGAACTGGCCGCGCGGCTCAAATGGATCGATCCGTTCTTTTTCTCGATGCCAAGCGCGATTTTCGATCAGATCGTCGAATGGTTCGTGAACGGCACATCGCAAGGTCCGCTTCTCACTCAGGTGTGGGTCACGTTGGAAGAAACGGGCCTCGGCTTCATTATCGGTTCGGTTGCAGGCGTGTTCTGCGGCATCGTGCTCGGCCGCAACAAGCTGCTGTCGGATGTATTTAGCCTGTACATCAAGATCGCGAACTCGATTCCGCGGGTGGTGCTCGGTTCGGTGTTCGTGATCGCACTGGGCCTCGGCATGGCGTCGAAAGTGGCGCTCGCCGTCGTGATGGTGTTCTTCGTCGTGTTCGCCAACGCCTTCCAGGGCGTGCGCGAGGCCGACCGCTACATGATTGCGAACGCGCAGATTCTCGGTGCGTCGCGCCGCCAGGTGACCACCTCGGTGGTGATTCCGTCGGCTTTGAGCTGGATTCTCGCAAGCCTGCACGTGAGCTTCGGCTTTGCGCTCGTCGGCGCAGTGGTGGGCGAATTCCTCGGCTCCAAACAGGGCATCGGCCTGCTGATTTCCACCGCGCAAGGCGCATTCAACGCAAGCGGCGTGTTCGCGGCGATGATCGTGCTGGCGGTCGTCGCACTCGCCGCGGACTACCTGTTGACCGCTGTCGAGCAGCGCCTGCTGAAATGGCGCCCCGCCGCGATGTAAGTCTGCCCCGCCTCGCCAATTAAAGCGCGGGGAGAACACAATCGATGCCGTTCGGTCGCCGACCGAACGGCATTTTTCATTTTCAGGCACGTCTGTCGCGCGTCAGCCGACTATTGCTCGCTTTTAAGTTGGCCACCGCGCGACACTTTCTGTCTCCCACTCGTCACGCAATCCCGCAGATGACGCTCTGTCCAAGCGTTTTCACGCATGGCACGCTCAATGCGTCATAGCGGCCACCGGAAGTCGCGTACTTCCCAACATCGATCGGGCCGAGGTGCTCCATGTCGAGTGTGCAAAGTCAACGCCGAGTCCCGCATCTACGCAACCGTCCATTGCGTCGAGGTGTTACAGCCCGCGATAGGGGCCACCCCTTCGCCGCTCCCATATTGCTCGGTTGGCGGACTGCTGGAATCATTGGCCGCGGTCCGAAAGAGTTATGGCCATATGTCCTGCCGTGGGTATTCGCGCTCGTCACCATTGCCTTCTTTTGCCTTGTCGTGCGGGGTGTGATGACGCGACAACTACTGGTGCCGCCGGTCGAAGCACCGCAATCGCTGGCGGCGCGCGGTTACACGCCCAATTTCCTCGCCGAACGGATCATGTCTTCAATGAGGCTGATCGGTCAGGATGCCGAATCGATTCCGCACGACACGTTGGCGGATAACGATGCGCAGCCCGACATCCAGCTTCCCGGCCAGGAGATGTCGTATGCGTCGACGGTCAGATTCGTCAAAGGCATCGTGAGGCGCACCGACGTCGTGGTTCGCGTCGGCATTACGAAGCTCGACGAGCGAGCCGACTCCTACGTCGCACATGTACAGATCGAAGGAGGGCCCTTCGACTCAAGGGAGAGCACCGTATCGTTCAATGGAAACGACCTTGAGGCCTTCGTGCATGAGATCGCGGTCAAGGCGATGCGCCTCGCCGAGCCGAACATCCTCGCGAGCCATCTCTTTTCCGAGGTGCAAAAAACGAAATGCTCGCTCGCGCGCTGCAACTACGACGATATTCTCTCGATCTACAACGAAGTACTTGCCATGCCGGCTTCCGAACAAAGCGAATGGGCGCTCGCCGGTAAATCATGGCTCCTCGCAAGCCAGGGGCGCGCGAAAGAAGCCGAGCAGCAGACGCGCGAAGCGCTGACTGTCTACCAGAACTCCGCAATTCTGCACGCAAGCCTCGGCATTGCGCTGGAGCAGCAGCATCGCATAGACGACGCGCTCGAAGCACTGCGCGCCGGAGCGAACAGTCGATCGACGACAGCGGAGAACCTGCGCCTGCTCGGCGACGTGCTGTTGCATGCCGACCGTTACCTCGAAGCGCTCGACGCATTCAGGCAGGCGGATCGAATGAAGCCCGACTCTGTCGACAACCTTCACGATTGGGGCGAGGCACTCGTCGCAATGGGCCAGTACGACGAAGCCATCAACAAGCTTTCGCACGCGGTCTCGCTGCGCCCCGACCTCGCGCCGTCGTACGCAGAATGGGGCCGAGCGCTCGAGAAGAAAGGGGATATGCGCGGCGCGGCGAGCAAATTCGCCGAGGCGTTGCGACTGGATCCGGGCACATTGTCGGCGGGAGAAAGTCGCATCGCGCGATTCGGCGCGGCCCTGCAGGGTCCCGACGACGCGGGCACCGCCAGGCGCGACACCCACGTCCAGCCCGTTTCGAGCCCGCCCGCGGATACCCGCCTGGAAGCCTCACAACCGGCGGGCCCTAACCTCCAGCCGAACGCAATCAGACTGGCTTGACCCCACTACGTTCTGTTCGTCACGACACTCATGGAAGGAGATGATCGATGGAAAACTTCGAGGATGCATTCAAGGCGTTGATCGGAAGCGAAGGCGGTTACTCCTTCAATCCAGCCGACCCGGGCGGCGAGACGATGTGGGGCGTGACAGCCCGTGTCGCGCGCAGTCAGGGATACAACGGCGCCATGAAAGACCTGCCACTCGACACGGCAAGGCAGATTGCGAAACAGAAGTACTGGGATCCGCTGCATCTCGACGAACTCGATCCGCGCGTGGCCTTCCAGATTTTCGACGCCAACTACAACGGCGGACTAGTCGTGCTGTGGATGCAGAAAGCGTCCGGCGCGAACGAGGACGGCAAGTTCGGCCCGCAGACATTGGAAGCAGTGAAAAATACGGACCCGATGAAATTCGTCATGCGGTTCGCGGCGTATCGGCTGCGGTACCTGAGAAACCTTCACGCGTGGCCAAGCTTCAGCCGGGGCTGGACCGAACGCATGGCCTGTAATCTTCTTCTGGGAGCAGCATGATGGACTGGTCGAAAGTAGCAACGAACATTGGCAGCACCGCCCCGCTTCTTGCCGGACTCGTTGGCGGCCCCGTGGGCATCGGCGTATCCGCCGCGGCAGCAATCATTTCTCATGCACTCGGCACGCCCAGTGACCCCGCTTACGTCGAGCCGGCATTGAACGATCCTGGCGCTCTCGAGAAAATCCGGCAGGCGGAAAGCGCCAACGCCCTTCAATTGCAGCAATTGATGGTCACCGCCGCGCAGGCCCGGCTCGCCCACGAGAGCGACATGGCCCGCATCGAAACCGGCGACCGCGCCGGCGCGCGTGCGATGGCACTCGCCACTGGCGATTGGGTTCCCAAAGTACTCGCGATGGCGGTCACCGCGGGCTTCTTCGGCATCCTGCTGCTGATGGCTTTCCAGCCTTTGCCGGGCGTCAACAAGGACCTCGTCAATGTCATCGTCGGCGCGTTGGGCACGGCGTGGATCAGCATCATCGGCTACTACTTCGGCACTTCGGTTGGATCGATGAGAAAGACCGAGTTGCTTGCCAAGCCGAGCGTTCCCATCACGCCCGACAGCGCCGTGACGCTGCGAGAGCCGGCAACGCCCCCGGCTCCGTCCACGCAAGCGGCTCCGACGCCCCACGCAGACGTGTTCCAACCGTTCGCACCCGGCGCACAAGGTCCGATCTTCTCGGGTGCGTCGTGAGTCCTTTTTGAAGAGGGTTTCACTTGTTGCAGGGCGGCTGGCACGCGCGGCGAGACTGATAACTCGCCCACGAACCGGCCGCTGCCATCAAGGCCTTTCGCCATAGCCCGTTTTGCGATACGTTTGCAACGCTGACGCCTCACAGGTTCAGTCTTGCACACACTCTGCAGGAGCGATGCACATGGGCGACGTCCAATTCGGCAAGGCGGCACAACAGCAAGCACATGCGCAGAACGACCCCATCCGCCACGTGGTGGTTCTGCTCATGGAAAACCATTCCTTCGATCAGATGCTCGGCTGCCTCGACGAGGTGCACGAAGGGCTGGACGGCATACGCAATGCGGCCTCGAAAACGAACGACGACGGCCACGGCCACACCTTCTACCCACGTCCCACCCGCTCGCGGCAAATGAAGCTGGATCCGGATCATGGGCACTCGGCGGTATTGAGCCAGATTGACGGAAACAACAGCGGCTTCGTGCGCTCTTTCGTGAAGGACTATCCGAAGAGCAGTCTTGCCGCGCGGCAAGACATCATGGGCTACTACCCGCGTGGCTTCTTGCCGGCGCTTCATACGCTCGGGGAGCACTTCACCGTTTGCGACCGGTGGTTTTCACCGTTACCCGGCCCGACATGGCCTAATCGCTATTTCGCGCTTACCGGCACCTCCAAAGGGCAGGTGGGCATGCCATCCGGTCTCGATGGGCTCAACCCGAAGTGGTACACGGAGCAGGATCAGGATACGATTTTCGACCGCCTGAATAGCGCGGAAAAAACGTGGCGCGTCTACTTCTACGACTTTCCCGCGTCATTGCTGTTGAGGAACCAGCGCAAAGCGGAGAATCTGGCAAATTACCGCTACTTCGACACTTTCTTTCGCGATGCCGCGGGCCCCGCCGATGCATTTCCCGAGTTCGTGCTGATCGAGCCGAAGTACTTCGGCGAGGCGCAGAACGACGACCACCCGCCGCATAACGTGATGAAAGCGGAGAAGTTGATCGCGGATACCTATAATGCGCTGCGCTCGAACGAGCCATTGTGGCAGAGCACTTTGTTAGTCGTCCTCTACGATGAGCATGGCGGATTTTACGACCACGTTCCGCCGCCGCCCGATGCAGTCGCGCCCGACGAACATACGAGCGCCTTCGACTTCAGGCAGCTGGGCGTGCGCGTGCCCGCCATTCTGGTTTCGCCGTGGTGCGACCGCGGCGTCTGTCACGCGCAGTTCGATCATTGCAGCGTGCTCAAATATCTCTGCGACAAGTGGAATCTGGCGCCGCTCGGCAAGCGCGCACAGGCGGCGGCCAGCGTCGGACTGGCGATCCGGACCACCGGCACTGCGCGCGCCGATACGCCGCAATTCATTCGCGTGAGCAATCAATCGCTGATTCCGGATCACGTGGAACTGGAAAAGAAGTCGTCAAACAGCAATCAACTCGGGCTCCACCACTTCGCGGATTTTCTTCACGCTGAACTCGACCGGTTGGCCACGGGCGCGGTCATCTCGGCTGCAAACATGGCACGCGCAGAAAGCCGTTGGGCACGGCTGAAAAGCGCGCTGGGTTCGGCGATGATCGGCTTCGGGCAGTGGCTCAGCAAAGACTTCTATCAGGCAAGGGACGAGCGGGAAGCGCGCACGAGTCACGCATTCACGCGGCTTTCGCAACAGGCTGACGGCACGGCGGACACGCGCCGCCCATGAGAAACGGATAAAAGCGCGCACTTCAGGGCGCAGAACCGGCCGGAACGCCGCCGCCCATAATGCCGTCTTTTATCTCAATTCCAGCAACGATGTTTACCAGAACGGGCGATTACTCTCTCCAGTTTGCAAACCTACAATGCAATCACTGGCTGCGAACAACAAGGTTCGTAGCGCAATAAACACCGAACTGGAGGTAGTTCATCATGAAATCGCTTATTCAAGCCGTTGTTATCGCCACTGTACTGGCCGCTCCTGTCGCTTCGTTTGCGCAGTCCAACCAGCCGGTGACCCGCGCTCAGGTGCGCGCCGAACTGATTCAACTCGAAAAAGCCGGCTACCAGCCGAGCCGCTCGGACCCCTACTACCCGGCCGATCTGCAAGCCGCGCAAGGTCGCGTTGATGCGCAGAACGGCACCGCGCAGCCGGCGGTACCCAGCTATGGCGGTGTGGCAAACGGCTCCTCGCAATCGGGCCGCGCTGCGTCGGCGAATGGTGCAAAGTCGATTTACTTCGGCAACTAAGATCCGGCATTCACCGCCGGGCGCAATCCGTTTGATCCGTTGCAAATAAACTGGCCCGCGACCGATTGTTCCGGTCGCGGGCCAGTTCCTATCTGTTACCTCCGTCATCGGCTACCGATGACTTCGCCTGGATCCCTCAGATCCAGGCACTTTTTTGCCGCGCCGACGTATCCCGTTGCGCGTGCAACCAGTTGAGCGGCGAATCAGTCGCGCGCGATCAGATCGCCCACCTGCCCGCGGCCCGTGACGAGGCAACTCGACAGGAAATTTTCCCCCTGGCTGCGCGCACCGGCCTCGCCAAAGCCCTTCTTGAGCGCGCTCGCCTTGACGAGTTCTGCGCCCCGCTGGCACGTGATCGTGCCTACTTCACCGGCCTGCGCGCGCATGAGCGCGCGATCCGCCATCAGATAGCCGAGCAGCAGCACCACTGCAATATTGAACGCCTGTCTCATGGGTCGTCTCCTCCTTCGAAGAGACTAACGCGAAGCCCGCGCGCGCGGTCTTAGGGGTTTCCCGATTCAGACGTGCATGGCGATGCCATTCGAATCGCGCGAATCAGCTCGTGGTGCCGCCCTGGCCGGCGCGCGCCGCGGGTGCGTCGGCGCCGGTACACCCGGATTGCAGCCGCCGGATCGCCTGCTGTACGCGCCGCGTGTTCCGTTCGAACAGCAGATAAACCGCGAAAGCGTACGCATAGCAGGCGACCAGCATGCCCGCGAGCACCAGGACGCCATCCGCATCGAAGTGGATTCGCCGCCCGAAACCCACGGCAGCGACAAAGAGAATGAATGAAAAATGCGTGAGATACAGCGAATAGGAAAATCCCGAAAACAGAATCGCGACTCGCGACAAAGCCGCAGGACGCAAACGAACGTTTTCACGCAGCACGCAGTGCAGAAAGACAAAGCACGGCACGCCGACAATCCAGTCGTTGTCGAGCAGAAAGAAGCGCGTGCAGACGAGTGCCGCTAAAAAGGCCGCGCCGCTTGCGAGCGTCATCCACGGAAGGCCTGAGCGCGCGCTGGGCGCGGGCACGCGCTTTTCAAGCACGGCGAGCACTACGCCGAGGAGCCACAATCCGAAGCCGCTCAGCAGCGAAGGAAAGGCGATCATCGTGCCGAGTGCAAACGCGGCCATCGCAAAGGCGCCGAGCCCGCGACGTCGACGCACCAGCACCGCACATGCAGGAAACCACAGGTAATACCAGAACTCGTTGGCGAGACTCCATAACGGGCCGTTCGATCCGTAGGTGCCGCACGATAACTTCTGAAGGAAGACCAGGTTGCAGGCAAATGTCGCCGCACCGAGATGCGATGCGACGTTGATCTGTTGATCGAATGTACCTTCAGTACCGAGGTAAAAAGGCCCGCCTGCCAGTTCGAGACCCAGACGGTCCCAGAAGAGCGTGAGCAGCAAGGCCGGCACGAGGACGATCCATAGGCGCGACAAGCGCTCGGTCAGATAGCGCTGCCAGCTCCATGTGCCGGCGTCGAGCTGGCGCAATACCGAGCCGCCCACAAAATAGCCGCTCAGCAAGAAGAATACGATGACGGCCGTATGCCCGTAATTGCTGACGAAATAAAACGCCTTGCCCGCAAGACCGATGCTCACGCTCGACCGGTAATCGACGAACATGAGATTGCGCAGATGGCTCACGCAAACGGCGCCCGCCGCCAGCGCCCGGATCAGGTCCAGCGTGTCGCAATGTGGTTTACCGGGGGATGCCATCTGAACCTGGATCGAACAGGAAGTGTGTCGATCAAATTACGGTCCAGCATGCTTTTAATCCGTACGTTCCCCCACATACGTCGGCGGTCAGAACCTCGCTTCGATGTCGCGGATACGCTGCTCTATCGCCTGGCGCACCCGCGCATTCGACGGCACGACGAGCAGCGACGACGCAATGATCCGATACACCTTGTTGCGCGACACTTTCGAAACCCGCTGCGGATCGAGCCACGCAGCGTTGTCCACGAGCAGCAGCAGCGTTTCGAGGCCGATCAGGATGGGCCACAAGCACGCCAGCCGCAGCCGCACGGACAATGCCGGAATCGCGAGCGTGTAATCGAGCGCTTCGCGGAAATGATCGAGCGTGTTGCGCAACAGCTCGATCATCAGCGGACGCGCGCGCAAGGAATTGGCCGGCAGCAAGAGGTCCTGCGGACTGAGGCCGTGCTGCTCCAGCATGCTTTGCGGGAGATAACAGCGGCCAATTCGCAGATCCCTTCCGCAATCGCGCAACACATTGGTCATTTGCAGCGCCTTGCCGAAGCGCACGCCGCGCGTTGCCATGATGTCAGGGCGCTCCTTCAGCGTGCCGGGCATATGCGCGTAAGTCATCGCAGTCCAGAATTCGCCGACGCAACCGGCCACCAGATACGTATAACGGTCCAGCTCGCCATACTCGCGCAGCGCGGCAATTCGCCCTGAGCGTTCGTCGGGAAATGTGCGCAAGTCGAATTCCATGCCTTCGGTCAACGTCGAGACGATCTCGCGCACGGCCTTGCGGTCGGACTCGCTCAATTGCGCGAGCACTTGGAGCGCCGGGCCGAGCGATTCGAGCAATACCTTCTCGTCCGACTGGCTCTGCTGGCCCGCCACTTCCGCGGCCATGCGCTGGAACAGCGCGCCGTCGCTCGCGACGCCGTTGACCTGATCGCGTAACGAGAGCAGCAACTGGAGGCGCTGCCCGGGCGCAATCAGCGAGGTATCCGCGATGGTATCCGCGGCCCGCGCCAGCAGATACGCAAGGCCGATGGGATCGCGCATGCCTGCCGGCAACACGCGCAGCGTGAGGTAGAACGAGCGTGATACGCCTTTCAGGAGCGGGCCGAGAAGAAAGGCCCGGGTCGGAGTCGGCATGGTTGCGATGTCAGTATTGGCAAAATTCAGGCGGTGCCGAATTGTATACGGCAAGCCGCGCTAAGATGCGGGATAGCCTGAATCTCATGCCCACCATGACCAAAAACCAGAACTCGACTCTCGAAGCCACTGCCACGCGCGCTCGCCGGCCCAGTCTGCGGCTCACTTATGTCATCGGCAGCCTCGACCGCATCTTGCGGCGCCGGATGAGCGAGGCGCTCGCGCCGCTCGGCTTGACGCTCGCCCAGTTCACTGCGTTATCCGTGCTCGAGGCCAAGGGGCAGGCGTCCAATGCGCAGCTTGCCGAGCGCTCGTTCATTACGCCGCAATCAGCCAATGAAGTGATGAACGCAATGGCGAGCCGCAATTGGGTCAGCCGCGAGCCGGATCCCACGCATGGCCGCATCGTTCTTCTCCAGTTGACTGACGAGGGCCGCGCCGTGTTGCGCCAATGCGAACAGGCAGTGAAAGCAATCGAAAAGCAGATGCTCGACGGCATCGAACTGGAATCAGCCGGCACGGTGCAGCGCCATCTGGAAACGTTCGTGCGTAACCTGCGCGGATAAGGCCAACGCACCGCCGGCATTTTAATCAGGATCGCTATCTACCCTCGCCGGCGCTTACCCGGCCTGCACGCTTGAGGTGACCTTGAAGCGTATGCCTCGATCTCGGTCGGGTAGGCATTTCCTGACAAGCACCTCACCGCGGTGCGTCGTTAACCAGCGTCGCGCGTACCTGTTTTGTATTTTCGGGCGCTTGTGAATACAACTTTTCAATTCCGCGCCGGCTGCGCGTTGGCGCAGCGTCCGGGATGCAACGCGGCGCTTTCATCTTGCGTTGTGATCCCGCATTGACCGCCGTGTGAATGCCCGTGGCGCAGAGCTCGCAGGACAAGTAGAATCGCGGGAATTCAATGCTCAGTGGGCGACGCTCTGCGACTCATCGCGTCGACAGTCGGGAACGCACTTTGCTCGCTGAGTTGGGCTAGGCCACGCTTCGATGCGTGCAACCGGCCGCTAGTCGCAGTTCAACCGCACATCATAATGACCAATCACGAATCGCCGACCTCTCTTCGCGCTAACGTTGAAACGGGCGTGCCCGGCCTCGACGAGATTCTCGGCGGCGGTCTTGTGCGCGGCGGCGTGTATCTTCTCGAGGGCATGGCCGGCGCCGGCAAAACGATTCTGTCGAGTCAGATCGGCTTTCATCGCGTCAGTCGCGGCGAGAAGGTCTTGTACATGACCCTCATCGCCGAATCGCATGACAAGCTGCTTGCACACCTGAAGCGCCTCACTTTCTTCGACGAAAACGCCGTGGCCCAGCAGATGCTTTTTGTGTCGGGCTATCACGAGCTGATGCAGGACGGCCTGGACGGCTTTCTGAAACTGATTGCGTCGAGCATCTACGATTACCGGCCGAGCCTGATGATTATCGACGGCTTTCGCAGCGCACGCGAATTCAGCGAGACGGAGCTGTCGCTGTCCAAGTTCATTCATGAACTGAACGCCCTCGTCGCCGCAATGGACTGCACGACGCTGCTGCTCGCACCGCTCTCCGGCAACGAGCCTCATCCGGAACACACGCTCGTCGACGGGCTCATCGAGCTGAACCGCTACAGCGACGGTATGCGCCGCGCGCGCGAAATCGAAGTGCACAAGATGCGCGCACGCAACCACCTGATGGGCAAGCACTACTTTCGCATCGCCGAAAGCGGGCTGCTGATGTTCCCGCGCCTCGAAGCGCAGCACGCCGCGCCGAGCGGGCCGGTCGATCTGAAAACGCGGGTCAGTTTCGGTTTGCCGCATCTCGACACCATGTTCGGCGGCGGCCTGTCGCAAGGCTCGACCACGACCTTGATCGGACCTTCGGGTGTCGGCAAGACCATGCTTTGCCTGCAGTTTCTGGCAGCCGGCGTGCAGCGCGGCGAACGTTGCCTGTATCTCGGCTTTTACGAGGGACCGCAAAGGCTGATCGGCAAAGCGGAGGCGGTCTCTATCCGGCTTGACGAAGCGCATCGGGATGGCCGGCTTGCGATTCAATGGCAGCCCGCCGTCGAACTCCCCGTCGACGAAATCGCCGCGAGCGCACTCGCCACCGCCAGGCAGCTGGGCGCAACGCGCATGGTGATCGACGGCGTCGAGGGCTTTCGCGATTCGGCGCTGCGCGTCGAGCGCTTCGGGCTGTTTCTGAACGCCTTGCTGCATCAGTTGCGCGAGGCCGGCATGACGACGCTCGTCACTGAGGAAGTCCCGCTCTACCCGGACTACGGCCAGTCGCGAAGCACGCGCGTGTCGGCCCTCACGGAAAATCTCGTGCTGTTGCGTTATACGGAAACGGACGCGGGTCTGCGTCGCGCCATTTCCGTCGTCAAACAGCGCGAAGGCGCGCATGACCCGTCCACGCACGAGCTCGTGATTTCGTCGCAAGGCCTCGAAATTGTCGAAAGCCCGCTCAGCACCACGGTTTCCTCGGCGTCAGGCCTGTCCGCGACCTTGCAGCCGCGGCGACCGGCGTAGCGCTCATGAAAACCATTCTGGTTGTGGATGACGAGTTCGACATCCTCACGGTGTGGCGGCTGCTGCTGGAACGTCACGGCTATACGGTGCTGACGGCGTCCAACGGCGCCGTTGCACTCGAACAGATACGCAGGACGCGGCCCGACATTATCGTGTCGGACTGCATGATGCCGGTCATGTCGGGCCTTCAATTGTGCGCGGCGCTTTATGCCGACGCTGAACTGCGCGACATTCCGATCATTTTGTGCAGCGCGGCCGCCGACATTCCTGTGCAGCCCAATCCGTCTATCGAATATGCACGCAAGCCAATTGCATTCGACGCGCTGCTCGCCTTGCTTCAACGAATGTCGGTTTAGCGGCCCGTACGAAACCGCTTCAGCACCGTCTCGCCGACGTCAAACAGACTCGACCACCAGCGCGCCGACGTTTGCAACCGCCGCATTGCCGCGCGCGGCGTCGCCTGCCGTCTCAGTCAGATAAACCGCCACGAGTATCGGTCCGCGCCCCGGTGGCCAGAGAATGGCGACGTCGTTCGCGGTGCCATGATCGCCCGTACCGGTCTTGTCGCCCACGCCCCAGTTTTTCGGCAGCTTTGCGCGAATTCGCGCGCCGCCGGTTTCATTGGCCGCGAGCCACGCAAGCAATTGCGCTCGCGACGCGGAACTCAAACGCTCGCCGAGCACGAGTTCGCGTAGATTGCCGAGCATGGCATTCGGCGTGGTGGTGTCGCGCGGATCGCCCGGGGTCGCCTCGTTCAGCGTGGGCTCGTTGCGGTCCAGACGCGTGATGCCGTCGCCGAGACTGCGCACAAATGCAGTCAACCCAGCGGGACCGCCGAAAGTCTGCAGCAAGAGGTTCGCAGCCGTGTTGTCGCTGAGCGTGATCGCCGCCTTGCACAACTGCGCGACGCTCATGCCCGCGTTGCCGGTGAGCTCGCGCGTATGCTTCGACGTCGCGGGCGAATACGGCACCAGTTCGCTTTTTGAGTAGACGATGCGCCGCTGCAAGTCTTCTTCGCCGCGATCGACACGCGCGAGAATCGCGCCCGCGGCGAGCAGCTTGAACGTACTGCACATCGGAAAGCGCTCGTCCGCATGCAAGCCGGCATGCAGACCCGAAGTCGTATCGACGATCGACACGCCGAGCCGCCCGCCGCTTTGCGCCTGGATGTCCTCGAGCCGCGCGCGAATTGCGTCCGCGCCGGCGAACGCTTGCCGCTGCCTTGCCGCGTCTGTCCCTGCGGCCGGCTTAGCATTCTTTGCCCAAGCACCGCTGTTACCGAGCGCAACACCCGCTATCGAAACACCCAGCATCGCACCCGCGAATTTTCTTCTCGTGATCATTGCTGCTCCTTGTGTGAAGCCGCAACTATCGGTTTTTCGGCTCTGACTGACAAACGATGATAAGTTAATGCGCTCACAAGAAAAACTTATGCCTCGGCCATGAGATCCCATGAGACCTTATCTTCCGCTTAATGCGTTGCGCGCTTTCGAGTCGTCGGCTCGGCATCTCAGTTTCACCCGCGCCGCGCTCGAGTTGAACGTCACGCAGGCCGCCGTCAGCCAGCAGGTCCGATCGTTCGAGGAGCGCCTCGGCACCGCGCTCTTCAAGCGCCTGCCGCGCGGCCTCGCCATGACCGACGAAGGCCTTGCATTGCGCCCTGTGCTGACCGACGCGTTCGACCGCATCGAAGCGGTGCTCAAACAATTCGAGGGCGGCCACTTTCACGAAGTGCTGACGGTCGGCGTGGTAGGCACGTTCGCGGTCGGCTGGCTCATGCCCCGGCTCAAATCGTTTCGCGAGGCGCATCCCTTTGTCGAGCTGCGGCTGCTGACGAACAACAACCTCGTGGACCTCGCGACCGAAGGCCTCGACTTCGCCATCCGTTTCGGCGACGGCACGTGGCCCGGTTCGCTCGCCACGCGCCTGCTCGATGCGCCGCTTGCGTTGCTTTGCACGCCTGAAATTGCAGAGCGATTGTCGAAGCCGGCGGATCTCGCCGACGAAACGCTGTTGCGTTCATATCGCGCGGATGACTGGAGCAGCTGGTTCGCCGCGGCCGGCATTGCGCCGCGACCTATCCGGGGGCCCGTGTTCGATTCGTCGCGACTGATGGTGGAAGCGGCGATGCAGGGTGCGGGCATTGCGCTCGCGCCCGCGTTGATGTTCGATCACGAGATCAATACCGGCCGTCTCGTGCGTCCATTCGATATCGAAGTGCATGCGGGCAGCTACTGGCTGACATGGCTGAAAGGCAAGCCCATGTCGCCCGCGATGCTGCTGTTCAGTCAGTGGCTCATCAAGGAAGCGGCTCTTGACCTGCCGGATCAGCACAGACCGGTGCGACGATAGCCGTTCATTGCAGGGCGGTCCGCTTGCGGGGGAAACACGTTCCAGGAGCCGTCGTCGTGACGGAAGAAGAAGATGGACAGCAGGCCGCCCGGACGCGGCGCCTCGACGCGCACGAAGCGCTGATGCAGTGACGCGCGGTGGCAAAACTCGACCACGCGTGCGGGCATCGACGGCGTGGGTGCAAGCCATTTGTCGACGGCCCAGTGCAAGGTCTTTTCAGCGGCAGCCATGATGTTCTCCTTCATTCCCTCACTGATTTCGTTCACTGATTCACGCCGCGTGTGCAGCAAGGCGGCCCTTCGCGCCGTTTTCCATGAATGCCTTCACGAGGCACACCAGCACGTGCATGCCGGTGCGTGGATGACGCAGGCTGCAATGCACCTGTTCGCTGCGGCTTTCGCCGAGCAGCACCCACGCGCAGAAGTGTTCGCAGTTGTTGGTCAACAGGCGGTAGCGGTTTTCGCCGAGGCGTGAACGCGCGCGGCGCACCGCTTCTTCGCCGATGTAGCGCGCGCAGGGCGTCGCGCGGATCGACAGCGGGTGGCCGGCGGCGAAGCGGTCGATTTCGACTTCTTCAACCGGGCCGCGATGGACGGAGCCCGCGAAGCCTGCGTAATGCACGACACGGCCATTGCCCACATAGATGCCGTGATGTTCGTAGCCGGAACGCGTGGAGACGAGGTGCGAGCCGATCGGCAAGTCGATGGTGGATGACGATTTACCGCTGGCTTCGCTGCTCGTCTGAAGAGAGTTCGTGTTCATGGCTGGCCTCGTTTTGTTTCCAACACTGTTGCGAGGTCTTCCGCATCATCCGGGCCATGTGCCGGAAAGCCTTTGTTTATGGGGATTTCGGAGAACGGCGGCGACTTTGAGCAACGCGAGTGTGGGCCATGAACCGACAGAAATCGCGCCCATGTGTTGGCGTGAGGCGCTCTTTCTCCGCGAGGATAAGCGGCGTTTCGGGGCCGCTTTCCGGAGGACTCCTAGCGACCAAAAAGTGTTGGGCGTCACACCGGTTGCGGTGCGCGCGTGTTGGCCGGCGCCCGACCTATTGACTCGCACGCAGACCGGCGCCCAGCGTCGAGGTAGTCCGCATGACCACGCCAGGCAATGCATTGCGGCAGACCGCGTGATGTCGCTTGCGAATTGGCATAGCACTTGCAGCATCACCGTCCAGATTCCTTCAAGCCGCGCGCGTTGCGCACGCGGTCAACCGGAGAACGACATGGCTTCCATTTCCGTGAACGACCTTTCGCTCAACCTCGCGCTCGACCGCAAAGCCATGGCGGCAATTCGCGGCGGCGGCGGTGCGCCCTGGGTGTATGGCTGGATTCAACCTTATGTGCGGGAAACGCCAAGCATTGGGCCGGTCGTGAACCTGTACGAGGTTTCGAACAACTTCTATGCTAACCAGATGATCAACCAGTTCCAGTCGGTCGACGTGCGCAACACCGGCGCAAACTCGAACATCAGTGTCTCCCCTGACGCACGCAGCCGAAACGATATGGTGTAGCCGTTGTGGTCTGCGCGAGCCAATTTCGATGGACGTCGTCGTCGCGCTCCGACGCGGGATGCGTGCGCGAAATCAATGAGGATGCGTGCCTCGACGAGGCCGAGCTCGGACGCTGGGCCGTCGCGGACGGCATGGGCGGCCACGCGGTCGGCGACCTCGCGAGCCGCCTCGTTATCGACGCCCTCAAGCGGCTCGCCCCGCCTGTCAGCATGAAAGCGTTTATCGCGGACGCACGCGCCCATTTGCAGGTAGCCAATCGTCAGTTGAGAGAAGAGGCGGCGCGCCGCCAGGTGCAGCGCATTGGCAGCACGGTCGTCGTGCTTCTCGCGTGCGACCGTTTTTGCGGCTATGTGTGGGCCGGCGACAGCCGCCTCTATCTGGTTCGCGACGGACAACTGCGTCAACTCACGCGCGATCACAGTCAGGTAGAAGCGCTCAAATCGCTCGGTGTCCTGACCGACGAAGAAGCGCGCCATCATCCGGCGCAACACATGATTACGCGCGCTGTCGGCGCGACGGACCTGCTCGAACTCGACGACGATGCGATCGAAGTCGTGGACGGCGACATCTTCCTGCTTTGCAGCGACGGCCTGAGCAACGAAGTCGGCGAAGACGACATGTTAGCCGTGCTGAGCACCACCGCGCACGGCAACGCGCCCGACCAGCTGGTCAGCCTCGCGCTCGAACGCGGCGGCCGCGACAACATCACGGCGGTCGTGGTGCGCGCCGAAGATCCTTATGCCGCCGACAAAACGCTATTGAATCCCTCGCCATGACGCGGGTTCGATGCCGTGCCATGAAAGACACGGGACCGCTCCCTCCTTGAACGGAAACGGCGCCGTCATGCGTCATTGTCATCTTCGTCATGCTCTGCTGCGCCGTTTCTGCTCGGTGCGGCGAGGTTGCGATTGCGAAAGTCCTTCGAATGAAGCCCGTGTTTTTTCAGCAGCATTTGCAGATGCGAGCGGTTCATGTCGATGCGCCGCGCCAACTCTGCCACCGTGCCGTTCACTTCCCGCAGCCCGCGTTCGAGAAAGGCTTTCTCCGCATCGTCGCTCGCGGCGCGCTTCGCATCGCTGAGCGACATCAGATTCGCCACGCTGATCGGCTGCTGGCCTGCGCCGTTGGCGAGCCCTTGCAAGGCCGCCGCCGAGCCGGGCGCCGCGGGCCGCATGTCGGTCGGCAAGTGGTCGATGTCGGCCATATCGCCCGCGAGGCACGAAATGCGGTACATCACATTGCGCAGCTCGCGAATGTTGCCTGGGTACGCGTAGTTGAGCAGAAAGTCCCGTAAACGCGGTGTCAATCTCACCGGCCTGCGCTTCAGTGTGCCGGCCGCTTCATCGCCGAACCATGCAATCAGCAGCGGAATTTCGTCGCGGCGCTCGCGCAGCGGCGGCAGCGTGACGTGAATCACACTGAGCCGGTAGAAAAGATCCTCGCGGAACTTGCCCTCCTCGCTGAGCTTGCGCAGGTTCCGATTCGTAGCCGCGACAATGCGCGTATCCACCGCAATGGTTTCGTCGGAACCCACGCGTTGAATCTCGTGCGCTTCCAGCACGCGCAGCAGTTTGACCTGGCCCGCGAGCGGCAACTCGCCGATTTCGTCGAGAAAAATCGTACCTGTATGCGCGCTTTCAAATTTGCCTTTGCGGTCGTTTGCCGCGCCCGTAAACGCGCCCTTGCGATGACCGAATAGTTCGGACTCCAGCAGGTTATCCGGAATCGCGCCGCAATTCACGGAAATAAACGGCTTGTCCGAACGCGAGCCGTTCGCATGAATGACCTTCGCCATGAGTTCCTTGCCGGTACCGCTCTCCCCGTCGATCAGGACAGGCAAGTCGGTCGGCGCCGCCTTCTCCGCAATTTCAAGCGATTCGAGCAGGCGCGGATTGTCGCCGAACGTCCCTTCGAAAATGAAGCTGCGCTCAAGCAGCGCCTGTCTGCGCGCACCGCGCGACTGTTCGGCGCGCTGTTCCGGCTCCGCCGCCACCGCGGCTTGCACGAAGCGCTCCTTGTGCGATAGCTGCATGACTTCGTCGCGCAGCGAGGTGGCCTGCCTCAGCAGTTTGTCAATGTCGGTACGTTCCAGCCGCGACGACCAGCGCAGCGTCGAGCGCAAAATCTCGATACGCTCGATCAAACCCGCATAGGAAATCGCCGGACTGATGTCTTCGATCTGGTCGAGTATTTTCATCATCACGCACTCAGTTGTTTCTGCACCAGTTGGTAGTACATGCCACCGCGCTGAAGCAGTTCTTCGTGACGGCCCTGTTCGACAATCGCGCCTTCATACAGCACAAGAATCTTGTCCGCCCGCATAATGGTGCTCAGCCGGTGCGCAATGATCACCGCCGTGCGCCCCTTCAATATGTCGTGCATATTGCCGAGGATGTTGCTTTCCGATTGCGAATCCAGCGCGGACGTCGCTTCGTCGAATACCAGCAGACGCGGATCGTGATACAGCGCCCGCGCAATGCAGAGCCGTTGAATCTGGCCGCCTGACAAACCGATTCCGCGCTCGCCGACAATCTGCTCATAACCGAGCGGCATTTTGCTGATGAATGCGTGGGCGTCGGCCATCTTTGCCACTTCCTCTATACGTCTGCGGTCCGGCGCGTCGTCGCCGCTGGCGATGTTCTCGGCAATCGTGCCGGAGAACAGCAGATTGCTTTGCATCACGTAGCCGATTTGCGCGCGGTAATAGGCTTTGTCGACCACGCTGAGGTCATAACCGTCGATCGACATTTTCCCTTCGCTCGGTGCATAAAAGCCGACCAGCAGCTTCGCGAGCGTCGTCTTGCCCGAGCCGCTGCGCCCGACAATCGCCACCAGTTCGCCGGGCTTGATGTCGAAGCTGATGTTTTCCAGCACATAAGCGGAATCGTTGTCGCCGTAACGGAAGTAGACACCGCTTAAGCTGATTTCGCCCTGCAGTTCCGGAAGCATCACACGTGACGGCAGATCCTCCGGCTTCTGTTCAGGCTCGATGTCGAGCACATCGCCGAGACGTTCCATTGCCACGCCCGCGTCGTTCAGCATGCTCCACAACCCGACGAGCCCCATGAGTGGACCGAGCACGCTGCCCATGAATGCATTGAAGGCGATCAACTGCCCAATCGTCATCTCGCGCGCGAGGACGAGATTGGCGCCGACCCACAGAATCGCAATTGTGGTCGCAGCATTAAGCAACTGACTGCCGAGCCCGACGAGAATATTGAACGCGTGTGCGCGGTACTGCACTTCCAGTGCTTTTGCGTATTTCTTTTCCCAGCGCAAACGCACGGGCCGCTCGATGCCCATGCCCTTGACGGTTTCCACGCCTGCCAGCGCTTCCATGAGGAAGGACTTCGATTCCGTCGACGCAGTGAATACCTCGCGCGCGTAGTTCTTGATCTTGGGCGTGGCGAGCGCGGTCAGCGCCATGATGGGAATGACAAATCCGATCAATACCAGTGTCATCTTCACGTTGTAGACGAACATAATCGTGAAGTAGATGAACACCATGAGCAGATTCAATGCCGTTGTCACGGTGGATTCGGTGAGGAACGCGCGAATGGTCTGGTTCTCCTGAAAGCGCGCGAAGATGTCGCCAGTTTTGCGCTTGGCGAAGAACGAGAAAGGCAGCGACAACGTGTGTTTGAAGAACTGCGACATCATCGCGAAGTCCATGTTGCGCACCATGAAGTTCGCCAGATAAGCGCGTATTGACGCCATCAGCTGCGAGAACACATTGGCAATAATGAGCCCGCCTATCAGCAGATGCAGGAGGCTCACGTTCTGGTGCACGATCACGCCGTCGAGAATGTTCTGGATGATGAGCGGTGGAATCACGCCCAGCACCTGAATCACGAATGTCGCGAGAAACAGATGCCCGAGAATCTTTCTGTAGGGCTTGAGGTAGCCGACAAAACGTATCCACGGCGAACGCGCCGCCGACATGTGCACCAGATGCGGCCCGCCAGTAAACAGCAGACAGGTGCCGCTCCAGCCGCGCTCAAAGTCTTCGACCGTCAACTTGCGAAAGCCGAGTGCCGGATCGGCAAGCCACACGTACTCGCTGGATAGGCCGTACACCACGACATAGTGATAGCCTTCCCAATGCACGATAAACGGCAAATCGAACCCACGCAGCGAATCGAACGTGCACTGCACGCCGCGCGCGGTAAAGCCGAGCGATTCCCCCGCGCGCGCGAGACTGTCGAGCGTCGCGCCCTGCGTCGTCACATTGGCGAGTTCGCGCAGTTTGCCGAGCGTCATGGGAATGCTGTAATGACGGCAGATCATCGCGAGACACGCAGCCCCGCAGTCCATTTCTTCCGCCTGCTCGACGAGCGGGAAGCGCCGGATGACTTTTTCGCCGAACTCGGGCTTGCTCTGCAAATCGAGCATGAGCGGCAACTTGCGGCGTTGCTCCAGCCGCTTTTGCCGCTGCAACTCACGGTCGCCGTAACGAATGCGCTCGTCCAGCACTTCGCGCAGTTTCGGGTTGCGCTCGAGGATGAAATGCACCGTACGCTCGGGAATGACGAGAAGCCGCGTATCGGTCGACGCAATCGCGGAAGCCATCTGCTCCTGCCGCATCAAACACGCCTTCTCGCCGAATATCTCGCCTTCGCCTAATGTGGCGAGCGTATAGTCGCGCCCTTCCTCATGTCGAACGATCCGCACCTCGCCCTGGCGCACCACGTATAGCCGTCGGTCGTCGCGCGCGTCCTGCCTGAGAATTTCCTTGCCCGCGGCCACGCGCTTCACGCCGACGCTTCGCACATACTCTTCGAGTTCCGCCTTGTTCAGTTTGCCGCGCAAATCGAACAGTTGCGCGACAAATCCACCGGCCGAATTGATCGCCACATAGCTCGCGACAAAGGCAAGCGCCGCCTGATTGCCCGTGATCACCGGCTCGATCGCGGCACGCGGAATGAACAGCAGCTCGGTTTTCGCGGATGCCCGCACCGACGCTTCATGCACATACGTGCGGAGCATGGCAATGTCGGCGAAAATTTCGCCCGACTTGCGCACGCCCATGCTCGTCTCCTTGCCATGCTCCTCGACAAAGATGCGAACCGAGCCCGAGCGGACTATGTAGAGACCATCGGCTGTCTCGCCCGCGGAACACACCGTTTCGCCGAACGAGTAGAAACGCGCTTGCGCATATTCGGCTAGGCGCTCGATCTCGTCGCGCGAGAAGGGGGACAGTATCTCCACCGAAGCAAGGAATTCGGCGGCGGATGGCGCAGTCTGGGGTGCATCCATAAGCGTGCGTGCCTCGGTTTTGCTTCTGATGGTGGCGCCCGGTCAGCGCGCTTCGATCACGTGCTCCTGAGCCCGCGCGATCAACCAACTTTCGCGCAGCAGCCGCCGGACTTCGGCGGCCACGTCCGCGTCGAGCGTGGCAGGATATTTGGCGGTCACCGCAAAGATCTCGAAACATGAGCGATCCGCCGAGGGGAACGGCCCGAGCAGATCGCCCACGGCGGCATTGAAGATCTTCGCCTCGATGTCGGGCTTCAACGAACCGCGCAGCACCTTGCCGATCACACCGCCCGCTTCGCGCGTATCCGCAATGGAATGTTCGCGTGCCATGTCGGCGAAACTGTCCGGATCGTCGTGCAGATACGAGATCATTTCCTTCGCCTTGCCCTCGCTGTCCAGCACGATGTGACTCACCTCGATGGCATCGAACTTCGGTGAATTCAGCGCGAAGTAGTCTCTGACCGCCGCGTCGTTGCCGACCTCGTCGAGCATCTTCTCCTGATAGAGGCCGTCTGTAATGAAGGCCTCGAATTCATCGAGGCTTACGTTGAGAACGTCGAGGTACTGGTTCATGTCGGTCGCGCGATGCAGTCCGCGCACGCGGCGAAATTGATCGGCGCGCTCCTGGATTTCGTCGGCGGTGACGACAATGCCCTGCTTTTTCGCCGCATGCACGGTCAGCTTGTCGCGCACGATCTGCTCTATCAGGCTTTCGAACTGCCCTGTCAGTTTCAGAAGACGAATGAACTCGCCCACATCCACGACTTCATCGTCAATTCGCACTATCGCGGTCATGTTGTCCGCTCCTTTGATTAATGGGTAATCCGCACAGTCAACCTGCCACCTGTCTGAACGGATCGAGGCCCAGGTCGATCAGCCGCCGCTCCCGCACCACGATTTCCGCGCTGGCAGTCATGCCGTAACGCAACGGATAGCGAGTACCGGCGATCTCGTAGTAGTTCTTCTCCAGCGTGACGCGGCCCTCGTAGACGGGCTGCTTGTCCGGCAGCGAGGGCTTGGTGGCCGGAGAAATGTAGGCGAGCGTGCCGCTGATCAAGCCGTAGCGCTGATACGGAAATGCGTTGAACTTGAGCTTGACGGGCAGTCCCTCGTGCAGAAATGCGCGATCATGCTCGGCGATTTCGATCTTCAGTATCGGCTTGGCGTCTTTAGGCGCAATGCCGCCCAATGGTGAATTCGCCTGGATCTTGTCGCCTCGCTGGGTGGACGTGACATCGGTAATCACACCGGAAACCGGTGCGAGAATCAGCAGAAAATTGTCCTTGTCGATGTTCTCGAAACGGATTCGCGCGGCGGCTTCGGATACGAGCCGTGCGCTTTGCAGTTGCAGCCGCACTTTGTCTTCCGCGTCGGTGATGTCGCGCACCGCGGCGTCGTATTGCAGTTGCAGATCGGTGGTTTGCTGGCCGCTCGTTTCCAGCTCCGCATTCGCTTTCGCATACTCGTGGCTCAAACGGAAGTCCAGTTCCGCGAGCTTCGACTGCGCGACGCGGTAAGCGTTGTCCGCTTCCAGCGCCGCCGTTCGTTTCTGCTCCACCTGCAATTGCGCAATGCCGCCTCCACCGGGCTGCGCAAATAGCTGCGAATAGCGGTCCAGTTCCTGATGGGCGGCCTCGCGCACACGCCGCGCGTTGTCGAGCACACTGCGTGCTTCGTCGAGTTCGGCCTTCTGCCCTTCGGCAAGCTTGGTCGTGCCTTCCGAAACACGGTTTTCGTGCAGACGGGCTTCCACTTCCATTTGCGCCTTCAATGCAGCGGCTTTTCGCTCCATCAGCGCTTTCTTCTGCGGGAACTGCTTCCAGTCGCGCTCGGCATCCTCGAGTTTCAGTTGCGCTTGCAACGCATTGCTCGCGGCCTCTATCGCGCCGCGCGCATTCAATCGCGCGAGTATGTCGCCTTTCGACACGGGCTGTCCTTCCGCGATATAGAGATCAGCCAGCTCGCCGTCGATAGGCGCGTAGATGCGGCGCACTTCCGATTCGGGCGACAGCGTGCCCTGCGCGGTGACGATCACATCGGCGCGCCCGACGAACGACCACAGCAAGCCCGCCACGACGAGCGCGACCATGGTCCAGATCAGCGCACGCGCGATCCGCACCGGCTCGGCGGTGAGTATCGCGATGCCTTCCACGCTGTGGTCCTCCAGCGCTTCCGCCAGCGGCCTAGGGTAACTGTCGCGTTTCACTCTGCTCGCCTCCAATCAACGCCAGCTTCGCCTTCAGAAGCGAGGGATCCAGTACCATCCGCAGCTCGGTCAGCGAGCGGCGCTGCAACGTCGTCTCCGCGTCGATATCCGCGAGCAGGCGGTCGAAATCCGCGGGATGGTCCGCTTTCAGTTGCGAATAGATGCGCACACCCTGCTGTGCCGCCGCCTGTGCGTCGGACAGGAGCCGCGCCTCATTGCGAAAACCCGGTGAAATGCCCGCCTCCAGACGCTGCGTGCCGCCAATCGGCCCGCTCGCGCGATACTGCTTCCACAGGCTTTGCGCGCGCAGCATCAGGTCTTGCGCGCGCGCCAGCGCTTTATCGTGCAGCGCGGCGACGTCTTTCTGGATGGATTGTGCAAACCACACGTCCGTTGCAGGATCGAGGCTCGCGTAAAAGGACAGCAGACGCTGGTCGTAATCCTTGCCGCCGCGCGTTTTCTGCAAGTCGTTGTATTGATCGAGAAGCGCTTTCTTGTGGGCCGCTTCGGCAGCGAGGACATCGGACCACGGGCCGGCAGGCATCGACTGCAATCCGGCCAGCGCCTGCTGGGTGTCACCGCGTTGCCATGCCGCCGTTACGGCGTCGTGCTGCTGGACCACCTCGGCGGAAGGCAGACGCGTCGCCGCCAGTTGCGCATACTGCGCCTGAAACGGCGGCGTGCTGAAACGCGCAGTCTTCATGAGCGCGAGCAACGTGCTCAACTGACGGCCGAGCGCCGCCTCCAGCACAGCACTGTATTGGCGCAGATCGTCGCGCACGCGGTCAAGGCCGGCGAGCCGCGGATAGCGCTGCGCGTAATCGTCGAGTACGGATGGCAGCGCTGCGGGCTTGTCACGCGCGAGCTCGGTGCGAATCGTGCCATCCAGGCGCTCGATCGCGGCAAGGTAAACCGAATCGTCGCTTTCCAGCTTGCGCAGATGACTCATCGCTTGCGCGTAAGGCTCCGTAAATACGGGCACATATGACGCGATTCTGTCGAGCGCACGCTGGTGGCTTTTCGGGTCGTCCTCCCAGCGCTGCAGCAAACCGTCGATCGCGGGTTCGTCGTGATAGATGCGAATCGGCGCCTCCACGCCGCCGCGCCCGGTGACGAAGCGCTCCAGATCGCCCACCCACTGCAGTTCTCCAAGCAGGGACGCCGCATCAGCATTGTTCGCGGTCGACGACTTCATGTCCGCAAGCAGCGCATCCGCCTCCTGGAACTGGGCCTTCTGCAGCGCATTGAGCCAGCCGGGCAGCTTCGCCTTGAGCAGCGCTTCGCTCGCGAGCGCGCTGACTCTCGTGTCCGTGGGATGACTCGCGAGATAGCTCTTCGCGGACTGCACCGCACTCGTATAGTCGCCGCTCGCCAGCAGGCTCTTCAGCTCGCGCTCGGACGAGCCACGCATGTAAAGCGTCAACGCGACGGCGGCGATGAGCACGACCCCGGCGCTGCCCCATGCCGCGATGCGCCGCAGGCTCGCGCGGTCGTCGCCGGCAAATGCCTTTCCTAGTTCGCTCGCCACGAGCCGCCAGCGTTGCGGCTTGCGTCTCGTTGCACCGGCGACGCGGCCAGCGCCCGAGCCGTTAGCGGCGCTCGTCGCGGCATGGCCGCCATTTGCGACTTTGGCCGCGCCCGCCGCCGCTGCACCGCCCGACGGCCCGCGTTTTGCCTGTAGGCTCGCGGCGTTCGCGGCCTCGTTGATTTCGTCCTCGCGCTGCCGCGCCGGATCGACGCAGAAAATGTCGAGGAACGAATTCGCCGCGCCGACGAACGTCGTCTTGTCGGCGTCGGCGGCCTGGTCGGCGGCGGGATCGAGGAGCAGTTGCGTCACGGTCGGTTCGACCTCAGGCGGTGTTTGCAGCGTCACCCTGTAGACGAAGTGGTCTCCGCCAAATGCAACGACGTCGCCATCTGCAAGCGGCAGCGCGGATTCGTCAAGCCGCTTTCCCCCGACGAATGTGCCGTTCGTGCTGCCAAGGTCTTCCACGTAAAGCTGCTCGCCCTTCAGATAGATGTGCGCGTGCCGGCGCGAAATGTAGTTGACCTGATGCGGGTAGCGGTCCTTGTAACGCGCGAAGACTTCGTCGGCCTTGCTGACCAGAAATGGAAAGGCCTGTACTTCAACAGGCTGAAGCCCGAGATCGTCTCGCTGCGGCACGAGCACCAGGCGCGGCGTGCAGCTTGCGCTGCTGCCCGCGACAATGCGTGCGCGCGGCTCGATGCTCACGCGATAACACAGGTCGCCGCCAAAGCACAGTTCGTCGCCGGCACGCACGCGGGCCGGGGTCTGCCGTACCGCGATGCCGTTGACGGTGGTGCCGTTCTTGCTGCCGAGGTCCGCGACATAAACTGCGCCATGCTCGATAAAGACGCGGGCATGACGGCGCGACAGACGCGCAATGCGCTCGGCGGGGTAATCGTTGAACGGCGCTTCGCTGCGGCCAATGGCGAACAGACTGTCGACAATGCGGATCGCGTCCAGCGCGGGGGGCTGCCCTGACGCAACGGGAGCAAGCAGCACGTCGAAAGCGGTTTCGACTGTCGCACGCGTCTCAGCAATCGATGTTTCGCCGTCGGCCATTTTATCCGGATCACTAATCGTTTACCCGCTGCGGCGGGAGCGCAACGGACTCAGCACGAAGGACGACGGCGAAAAGACCTTGTTTTAAGGAGCCGTCGTAAACGCGGCCCCTCAAAGATTGTAAGTCACGCATCGCGAGTGTCAATTGCCAGTCGTCGGCCAGTCGCCGGTTTGAGAGCCGCCCGGCGTGCGGCCCGAAATCCACAAGCGACGTCGTGTGCACAGCATGGCGGATTAGCTCAATGTTCCTTTACTTGTGCACGCCTTCTGCACTACTTCTCTTTGACCTGCGCCTGCACGTCCACAGTCGGCCAGCCGCCGCCGAGTGCCTTATATAGCAGCACCGTGTCGGACAAAATCAATTGATGATTGGCCAACAGCGACTGCTGTGCATCGAGCAGCGTGCGTTCGGTTTCGAATACCTCGAGTTGCGACACGACACCGAGCCGCAGTTGCGACTGAATCTGATCGGCCACGATCTGCAGACGATCCACCTGTTGCTGCAATTCAACTCTCTGCGCCTTGTGCGCATTCAGATTGACCAGCGCGTTTTCCACTTCCTCGAATGCGCCCATTACCGTGGCGCGGTATTGCTGCTCCGCGACTGTCGATTGCGCCTGCGTCACTTTCACGTGCGCACGCACACCGGGGTCGAGTAGTGGAATGTTGATGCTCGGCATGAAGCCGAAGGTGAACGACTTCAGCAAGTCGGTCAGCGCGAAGCTGGCGGTGCCGCCGTGCCCGGTCAAACTGATAGAAGGCAATTGCGCGAGCTTCGCCTGACCGACGAGGTCATACGCCTCGAGTACACGGAACTCCGCGGCCACGATGTCCGGGCGCCGCGCAAGCAGTTGGGCGGGCAAGCCGTCGGGCACGCCAGGCAGCTGGACGCGTTGCTGCAAATGACCTTTAGGCAAGCGGAATTCGCCCGCGGGTACGCCCGTCAGAGTACACAGCGCGTTATTGGCCAGATCGCGCGAGCGCCCCAATTCGAGCAACTGATTCGTCAGGCGATTGATTTCCGCCTGTTGCCGCAGCACCTGCGTCTGCGGGATCAGGCCGCTGCGGCGCTGCCCTTCGTAGATGGATAGAATCTGCCGGTTCGCGGCGAGGGTTTTTTGCTGCTGGTCGATCTGGTCGTCGAATTGAAGGATCTGAAAATAGGTGCTCGATACGTTCGACACCAGTTCCAGATAACCGGCACGCCAGTCGGCTTCACTGGCATGGAATTCCGCCTTCTGCGCCTGCACGCCTTTTTCGACTTTGCCCCATATGTCGATGTCCCAGTTCACCTGGGTCGCCACGTTATATTGCTTGGAGAACGTCTGGCCCGTGGTTTTCTGGAAATCGGCGCCGCCGCCGAGATCCATCGTCGGCAGGGCGCCCGCTTTGGCCTCGCCGATCTGTGTGCGCGCCACGTCGATACGCGCGGCCAGCACCTTGATGTCGAAGTTGCCGCCTATGGCCTTCGCAATCAGCGAGTCGAGCGTCGGATCGTTAAAGCCCTTCCACCACTCCGGCTCGATCGTGGCCGCCGCCGAGACAGGGGCGCCCTTCTGGCCGGTCCATGACGTTTTCGCCGGTGTGTCGGGCCGCTTGTAGTCCGGCATGCTCACATCGACACAGGCACACAGCGCGGCGGCGCATAGCGTTGCAGCGCATAGCCCGCGCAACGCCGCCGTTGTGGGGTGCTTGAAGAAGCGCTGAACGATCTGTGAATCAGGCAACGCTGACACGATTGTCTCCGGTGACGCCACTTCACTGCGCGACACGAGTCGCACGCTTTCAGTAAAGCATCTCCCGCGCCGCTTCACCATCGAAGCAGTGCATGAACATGGACCGGGGAGATGTGCGGTGAAGAGATGTCGCGTGAAAAGAACGATTGGACCTGCGGACTTTTTGAGGATCGGCTGGCGGACGCGCGGGCCGGCTGGCCTTTGCGTCCGCCCATGCCGCTTACGACACGTAGATGTTGTTGCTCGACGTCACATGCGGATCGATGGTGGTCGAGACACCGGCAACGAAGGCGGCGTTGTTGCCGTTCGCGTTCTGGATGTTCATCGTCGTGCTGATCAGTTGCGTCGCATCTACCTTCTTGCTGTTGTTCGGCGCATAGACCGGCGCGAAGTTCAGATACGACGACGACGGATACAGGAAGCCCGTGCCGCCGCGCACAGCGCTCATCGCCTTGCTGTCGAGTTGTTCGGTGATGGACAGGTCTTTGATCATCAGCGTGTTCATGGCAAATCTCCTGAAGGGAAGGTCACAGCGTTTCGGTTGGGTTCGAGCAACTTGTCTGCTCGAGCATCACTAACGCATGGGCTGTGCCAGTTTTATTTCCCGGTCCTAAGAAATCTGCGAAAGGGCCTTGAATCAAGGCTTTGAGAGAAATGGGGCGCCGCTGACCGCGCATGTGACGGCGCCCCGTCGTACTCAATGTGATGGATCGCAGCCAACAACCGGCGCGAAACGGTTGGCTGCGGGGTGACATGCATTGAATCGTAACGCGCGCCGCGATTGCCGCAGTCAACGCGCGATGACCGTGATCTTCTTCGAATACACGGGCGGGCTGTGCGGGACATGCATGTCGTCGCCCATCAGCAGCTGCAACGTATGCTTGCCCGGCGGCAGCTGGATCGTGGTTTCGGTTTCGCCTGCGCCGCAGTGCAGGTGATTGCGGTCCGAGGGTATCTCCTGGTCCAGCGGCGGCAAGTCGGTATCGATCAGCAGATGATGATGCCCCGTGTTCGGATACTTGACGCCCTTCGGCGCGACGCCCATATAACGCAGTCCGAACCACACGCGAAACGGCTTGTTGGCGGGCACCACCTGGCCGTCGTTCGGATAGCCGATATAGGCATATGCGCCGTGAGGGGAAGGCGCTCCGGCCGCCGCGGCGAAATCCGCCGCGCCCCATGTGGCCGACACGACCAGTGCCGCCACTGCGATGAGCTTGTACATGAAGGTCTCTCCGTCCTGAGCAGGCCGCAATGAACGCGCGGAACGCGCTAGTCTTTCTGCACGGTGATGGTGATTTTTTTCGAGTACACGGGCGGCGTATGCGGCACGTGATTGTGGTCACCCAGAATCAGTTGCAGCGTGTGCTTGCCTGGCGGCAGCTCGATACGCGCATCCGTTTCGCCTGCGCCGAAATGCAGGTGATTGCGGTCCGACGGAATTTCCTGGTCGAGCGCGGGCAGATCTGTATCGATCAGAAGGTGATGGTGCCCGGTGTTGGGAAACACGATGCCTTTCGGGCACACACCCATGTTGCGCAAACCCATCCGCACCCACAGCTTGCCGCCGTGAATCACGGCGCCGTCGGGTGGCCAGATGATGTACTCCTCCGCACCGGGCGGCGACGCAGTCGATTCCGCGAAAGCCGCGAGCGGCAGAGCGGCGCCGGCAATGGCCACGGCGAGCACCGCACGCGAAACTGCACGTGTGACGCACAGCCGCATCATGGCTATCGAACTCGGGTTGGGAACAGCGGGGACGTTGGTTCTTCGCATGGCGCACTCTCCCGAAGAGCGGTCGTGACCACCTCGACTGCGTAAAGGCAGCAAAGGCGTTGGTGCTGCGGTCGCGGGCGCGCGCGCGATGCGGCCGCCGCGTAGTTAAAACGACCGTGCCGCGTTGCTTTGTGAATTAGCTTAGGACGTAACTTGCCAAAAAGATACGCCATGCTCGTTAACCGTATAGCGCACTCGGTAAAAGTGTTGGTTGTGGCCCGCCACGCGCGTGCTATGGTTGTTGATACGCTGCAACGCGGCTCTTGGAAAGCGCGTGGATGCAACCCATAGCGGCGATGACGCGGTGCTCGAATGCCTATGTTCTGTCCGGAACAAACAGGATGCGAAGATGTGGCGAATATTCCTGCTGGTGTGGATGGCCGGGGCCATTCTGTTGGATTGCGGCAGTGCTTTTGCCTCAGCGCCGCGTGAGAGCACAAGCGCGGCGAATGCGGCAGCGGCGGAGCCGGCGCTTTTAGCGCTCCCACCCTTTGCCCTGCGGCACGCCGGCGCGTCGCCCATTGCGCTTGTCATAGGCAATGGCGCCTATGGTCTGCATTCCGCGAACGGTGCAGATTCCGCGGACGCTATCGAGCGCAACGCACCGCGTGACGCACAGGCCATGGGCGACCGCTTGCGTGCGCGCGGCTACAACGTCGACGTGCTGGTGAATCCAACACCGCTGCAAATGCGGCGTGCGGTTGCCCGATTCGGCAAGCGTCTGCGTGCCGGCGATGTCGGCCTGTTCTATTTCGCCGGCCATGGCATGCGCGTCGGCGCACAAACCCTGCTGATTCCCGCCGGTCTCGACCTCCGCTCGCCCGCCTCGCTGGTCCGCGAGGGCGTCGATCTGAGCGACGTCTTGCAGACCATGCACGCGTCGGGTAACGGCGCGCTGAATATCGCAATTATCGACGCGTGTCTCGACAATCCCTTCACCGGCGAAGTCGCGGGCGCGTCGGCGCTTCCGCCCAACACGCTCGTTGCGTACGCAACCGCGCCGGGCAGCTTCGCAGCGGACGGCAGGGGTCATGGCATCTACACCCATGCGTTGCTGCGCGCCCTCGACGAGACACCCTCGCAGCCCCTCGCGACCATGCTGGCCAGCGTTGCCGCGGAAGTCGAGCAAGCGACCGGAGGCGAACAGAGACCGTGGATCGCGTCATCGTTGCCTGGTTACGAGGCGGCCGCGCAGGCTGCCGGCAGCGCGGCCGCCGGGCCGCTCCCCAATGACGACACGGTCGTCGCACCGCACAGCCGAGGCATTTTGCCGAAGGACAGCAGCGAGCAATACGAAATCACCTTCTGGGATTCGATCAAGGACAGCAACTACCCCGCGGATTACGAAGCGTATTTGAAGGCCTATCCGAATGGGCGCTTCGCCACGCTCGCGCATGCGCGAATCGATCGGCTGCGGGCGGCGGCATCCAATACGCCCACGCCGACCGCGCCGGCGCAGCACCCCGCGCCCCCGGTTCAGCCTGCGCAGCAGAGCGCGCGGCCCGCGACACCCGCTGCGCCTGCCGCGCCCGCAGCCTCCGCCACGCAAGAGCGCGCGCGCACCGCCGCGACGCCGCCCGCCGCGAGCACGGCTGCGCCTGCCGCGCCGCCGGTGTCGTCAGCGGCGCAAAAACCGGCCGCCCATGCGCCATCAGCCGGAGAAAGCCGCGACTGCGCGACGTGTCCTGTCATGATCGCGCTGCCCGCTGGGTCGTTTTCGATGGGTAGCAACAGCGACGACCCGTCGGAGAAGCCCGTCCATCACGTGACGATCGGCGCGCCGTTCGCTATCGGCAAGTACGAAGTGACCGTCGAGCAGTGGAATGCCTGCGTCGCTGCGAATGCATGCCCGAAGCTCACACCCGAAACGAACACGAACAAGGCTGCTCCCGCGCGTGATCTCAGTTGGGACGACGCGCAGCAGTACGTCAAATGGCTCACCAAAACCACGGGAAAACCGTACCGTCTGCCCACCGAAGCCGAATGGGAATACGCGGTGCGCGGCGGCACGAGCACCGCTTATTGGTGGGGCGACCAGATGCGCAAGGGCAACGCGAACTGCAAGGACTGCGGCGAGCCGTGGCACAAGGAGGGCCCCGAAGCCGTGGGTTCTTTCGCACCGAACCCGTACGGCCTCTACGACATGAACGGCAGCGTCTGGGAATGGACCGCCGACTGCTGGCACAACTCATACCAGTCCGCCCCCGCCGACGGCCGCGCGTGGGACAGCCCGGGTTGCGACATGCGCGTGATTCGCGGCGGCTCGTGGCGCGAAGGCGGCGGCTACATGCTGAGCGCGACGCGCTTCAAATACAGCGCGGGCGTGCGCCAGTCGCAAGACGGTTTCCGCGTCGTCAAAGACCTGAAGTGATCTGCTGAACGAAGCTCGACAACGCGCCGTATGCACGTCACGGCGCGTGAGGCTTTGTGGTAATCGGCGCAAAATCGGCCAGGATTCGGTCGCGGCCGTATTTCGCGGCAATTTGCGCGAGCCGCGTGTCGAGTGCACGCAGATAATCGGCGCGCGGTTCCGCTTCGGGACGCGGCTTGTCGAATAGCGGCGCGGGCGTGATCAGCAGCACGACCATCTCCGAGCCGAACGGTTTGGCAATCACCCAGTCGCCCGCGCTGCCGACCGTCGCCGCGTAGTGCGGCGGTGCCTGGTTGTCCTTCGCACGCGGGCTCGGCACCATATGAACGACATTGCCGTCGAGCTGGTAATAGTCGAGGTTCACATACGAGTCGTAGCCGGGCGTGCTGACATCGACAACCAGTGCATCCCCCTCGCTCAGTTGACCGCTCGGCGGACGCACCTGCAAGCCCGCAACGTGTCCCGCTTGCCAGTTCTGCGTCCAGTACGGCGCGAGCGCCTTCACGGTGTCGCATTTGTCGTCGGCAAGCGGGGCGACGTCGAGCTTCAGCGCATCCACGCCAGGCAGCGCCATCAAACCATCCTTCAGCCGCGCAACGCTATAGCGTTGCGACAGGTAGCCGCGAACGCTCAACGTGTGATCCTGCGTCGCGGCCGATAGCGCCGAGCATGGCACCTGCGCGAGCACCGGCGTGACCGCGGAGAGTGTCAGCGCGGGCTTCGGCACAGGAGGCGGCGGCGCGACGAACGCCGCGGAAGCATTGGCCGCCGAAGCGCTTGCCGAAGGCAGATTCGCGCTCGCGGCGTCCGCTGCCCCGCTCGCGGGGCCCTCTGTCCCGCTCGTCGCCGCAGCCACTGTTCCGCTCGTCTGCGCCGGCAATGAAGCGGCTTCGCCGCTCGCGCCTTGCGACGCGCCGGCGGCCACCTGTGCTTCGCTGTGACGGCTCGGCCCCGAGCGCCACGCAAACACCGCGACAGCCGCCGCGCAAATCACTGCAGCGCCGGCGAGCCCTGCCTTCGCCAACGTCCCCGACTTCTCCGCGCGAGCCTCGTTGTCGAACTCGGCGATGAAGCGTGTCACGCTCGGCATGCGCGTGGCCCGGTCGAAGGAAAGCGCGGCGCGCAACGCGCGCCACTGCCTTGCATCGAGATTGGGCGGACGCTGCGGCTTGAATTCGGCGTTGCGCGCCTGCGTAGCCGACAGGCGATCAAACGGGTGATGTCCGGTGAGCAATTCATACGTGATGCAGCCAAGCGCATAGATATCGTCGCGCGGGTCGGGCTCGCGATGCTCGATCATCTCCGGGCTCGCGTAGGCGGGCGTCAGCGCGCCAAGGCTGCCGGGATCGAACACGGTGGCATCGCTCTCTTCTTCCGGCCGCTGAAACACGCGGGCGATGCCGAAGTCGATCACCTTGACCTCGGCATTCGTCGTGAGAAAGACATTGGCGGGTTTGAAGTCGCAATGCACGAAGCCGCGTTCGTGCGCGTACGCAAGCGCGCTGCACATGCCGCGCACGATGGGCAGCGCCGCACGAACCGGCATGCCCTGATAGCCCGGCGTGCGCAACAATTGGCTGAGCGGCTTGCCGGACAGGTATTCCATCGTCAGATAGACGATAGGACCATCGCGATCGAAGTCATACACCGTGATGATGTTGCGATGCGCGAGCACCTGCGCCTTGCGCGCCTCGCGCTGCAACGCCACGAGCGAATTCGGATTGCCGCGGAACTGGACGTTCAGGACCTTGATCGCAAGATAGGGTTTTCTGTCCGATGCCTCGAGCTTGCGCAAATCCAGCGCCTTGTACACCGTCCCCATTCCGCCGACACCGAGGCACTCTTCGAGAACGAAGCGGTTATTCAGCGTATCGCCGATGCCCTTGATCTGATCGTGTCCCGCCGCGTGGATTCCGTTAGCTGTACTTGCCGATGCGCCTGTACGTCCCGCGCCAGCCGGAACCACCGAGGGAATCTCCACTGTGGTCTGGATACCGGTCTCCTCGCCGCCGGCTGCGACATTCGATACGCGCAGCAGCTCGATACGACGCCTCACTTCGATATACAGGTCCTCAGGCAGCGGCGCCTTGCGATGCGCGGTGCCGAGCATCTCCAGCAGCTGCGTGGGGCCGAGGCCTTCGGTCACCAGCGTGCTGTCGAGTTGAGCGACGAACTCCTCGCGGGACAGCTCGCCGTTCTGGAAGTCGTGAATTACACGCGCAAGGCTTGCCATGTTGTGCGAAATGCCGCCGCTGCCGTCCGCCCCGATCGCATGCGAACAGGGGCGCTCCGGCCGATAGGAAAGCTGTCGTAACCAGTTACATGTGCCGCTTCGATACTAGCTCCCGCCCTGTGCTTTCGCAAACCAGGATTGCCCCGCGCGCGGCGCGCGTCTCGCGTATCGCGCTTGTCGCGCGCGATCCAACAGAATGCGGTGCGTTGTCGGGCGCACGCCACCACTCGCAACCCGCGGCACGCCTTCAGCGAACTGATAAACAACCGGTGCGCTGCGCCGAAAGCCTTGCGGGTCAAGGCATCACGAACTTTATTAGGAACCTTGAATAAATCTGGCACAGGCCGTGCATTAGTGACGCTCGAGCAGACAAGTTGCTCGAACCCAACCGCAGAACCGCAACCTTCCCTTTCAGGAGACTCACCATGAACACGCTGATGATCAAAGACCTGTCCATCACCGAACAACTCGACAGCAAGGCGATGAGCGCCGTGCGCGGCGGCTTCGGCCCCTCCACGTCGTACTTCAACTTCAGCCCGGTCTACGCGCCCGACTACAGCAAGAAGGTCAACGCGACGCAACTGATCAGCAACGAACTCAACATCCAGAACGCCAACGGCAACAACGTCGCGTTCGCTGCCGGTCTCAGCTCGACGATCAACCCGTCCGTCACGTCGAGCAACAACATCCACGTGTAACACGCGACGAGGCGAAGCGGCCGCCTGTTCGGGCCGTTTCGCCTCGCGCTGCGCACCGCCTTCTTCCTCGCACCTTTGGAGAAACACCATGTCATCCCTCATGATTCGCGATCTTTCCCGCACCCGCGAACTCGACCGCCGCGCCATGTCCGCAGTGTCCGGCGGCACCGGCAGCAGCGTGCCGGGCGTGCCCACGGTCGGCGGCCTGAGCGGCATCGCCAACGTCAACGTCTCGGTGAACCAGAACCTGAACCAGCTGCAGTACGTGAATGTTGCGGCGCTCAACAACGTCGGCGTGATCGGCGCTGGCTTCGTTCCGCTGCACCTGAATGTCAGCCCATCGCTGTGGGCAGCCAACACCGCTGTTGTGTGACGGCGTGCAGTAGCGAAGGACCGGGGGCTTCCCTACTGCCGTCTTGCCACATCCGGCAGGCAGGTTAAAAACAGATTTCCTATACTCATAGTGCGACGAGACCTCAGCACATTGCACGGCACCTACGAGCGCCAACCGGACCATCGCGACGGTCGATCGCTCGGCTTTCCCGGCGAACACATCATGGCCAAGCTTCTCATCAAAGACCTCGCAGACAGCGTCGAACTCGACCGTGCGGCCATGGCCGCCATCGTCGGCGGCGCACGCATTGGCGCGCGACTGACAAGCGCCGCGCCGCTCGTGCCCACCTCCGCGCGCGTCGTCGAATACCCGCCCGGCTTTCCCGCCGCGCATCAGACCATCGTGAAGGTGGCCGCGACGCGCAACACGCGGCGCGGTTAAATCTACGCCTGGATTCGCGCCTGGATTCGCGCTTTGATTCGCCCTTACGTTCCCGCTTAATTCAACTCGGCGGCGGCACGTGTCATGAGCACGTGCCGCCTCTGTCTTTTCCGTGCGACGTTGAGCGACGCCCTCGTGCCGTGAGCTCCTGAGCGCCCCCGCGAGCCAACACTTCGCGCGCTTTCTGTGGGTTCCGCCCGCACACCTGGCCGCTAATTTTTCTCCATCGCAATCGGTTCTGGGCGGAGGCGCGGCGCGCTTGCCTGCCTGGCCTCGCGTCCGCGGACACTGGGCCGACCGGCGCTCAATCTCGCGCAAATTGGCATACGCCTTGCAGAAATCGCAACGAGCACTCCGTCGTGCTCGTTCAACCACTTCAAGGAGTATTGCCATGAAATCCACCGTCATCATCAAGGACCTACCCCGCGGCGTCGACGCGGCCGACGAAGAAGTCACGCTCTCGGCCGAGCAGCGCAAGCTCGTCCGCGGCGGCCGTTCTGTCGTCGTTACAGTCGACGGCGGCGGCGCCGGCCACGTCGACGACTTCGGCATCAACACCGCCATCTTCGAAGGCCGCATCAAAGGCACCTATCTGTAGGACGCTCGAGATGCCCGCAATTGGAAACCGCCGCGCGCCGCGCTGCTGCGCGAGACGCGGCGGTCCCCCAGCGCGCCGGCCACCTCGCCCTTGCTTTCTGTATCAATCGATATATAATGCAGTTCTATATCGACTGATACAGAACCCACCGGGTCCGGTGGTAAAGGACATTCATCATGGCGCGCCCCCGCGGATTCGATGAGAACGAGGTGCTGGAAGCAGCAAGCGCAACCTTCTGGCAGAAGGGCTATGAAGCCACCTCCACGCGCGACCTGGTCAAGTGCACCGGCCTCACCCAGCCGAGCCTGTACAACGCCTTCGGAGACAAACGTGGGCTGTATCTGCGCGCGCTGGAGCACTACCTGGACCACTCGTTGCGCGAGCGCATCAGGCGCTTCGAGACCAGCATGCCGCCCGCCGAAGCCATTACCGGCTTTTTCGACGAAACCATCGAAAGGTCGGTCGCCGATCCGCACAAGCGCGGCTGCATGCTCGTGAATTCTGCGCTCGAAATTTCATCGGAGGACGAAGCATTCCGCCAGCTTGTCGCGACTGAGATCGCCGAGATTCGCGCGTTCTTTTATCGCTGCCTCGTTGCGGCTCAAAAGAGCGGCGCAATAGCCAAAACCGTTTCCGCCGATCACGCCGCCGCGCATCTGCTCGCCACCGTGCTGGGCATGCGCGTGCTGGCGCGCATCGATCCGCAGCGTGCCGTGCTCACGAGCGCTGTAGCCAGCGCGCTCGCGTTGCTCGGGCTGCCGGCGCTGCCGGCAAGGCACGGCGACGTCTAAAGCCACGCGCCTCACGCGGCGCCCCTTTCGCACTTTCACCGACATCCGGCGCGACGTCATGCACGTTCCCCGGTAAAGGAGTCGTCATGTCTACAGCGCCCTCATTGACCTCTTCGGGCTCGACATCGCTCGATGCCCGCGCGCTCTTTGCCACGTTCGCCGGACTGAGCGGCAGTCTCGTCGCAATCGGGCTCGCACGCTTTGCGTACACGCCGCTGATTCCCTCGCTGATTCAGGCGCACTGGTTCACGTCGTCGCAAGCCGTCACGCTCGGCGCCGCGAACTTCGCCGGCTATCTGATCGGCGCGCTGATCGGCCGGCCGCTTGCGTCCGCGTTATCCAACCGCACCGCGTTGCGCATGTTGATGGCCGTGGTGACCGCCGCGTTCTTCGCGTGCGCGTATCCGCTCTCGATAAGCTGGTTTTTCTTGTGGCGTTTGCTGTCGGGCATCTCCGGCGGCGCCATCATGGTGCTGGTGGCTACATCGATTCTTCCGCACATTCCGGTGCCGCGCCGCGGCTTTGTCAGCGGCATGATCTTTCTGGGACTCGGCCTCGGCATTGCCGCGTCCGGCACGCTGATTCCCGAACTGCTGCATTTCGGTCTGCGCACGGCCTGGCTCGGTCTTGGCGCTGTCGCGCTCGTACTGACAGCGGTGAGCTGGTTCGGCTGGCCGTCGAGCAATCCGCCCGCGCCCATTGCCTCGGCGACTCGTCATCTTGCTCCGCAAAGCAATACGCTCGCGCTGCGCGTGCTGTATGCGCAGTACGCGGCCAACGCGCTCGGTCTTGTGCCGGCCATGATCCTGCTCGTCGATTACGTGGCCCGTGGTCTCGGCAAAGGCGCGGCAATCGGCGCGAACTACTGGGTGCTGTATGGGCTTGCGGCGATAGCAGGGCCTGTGATCGCGGGCAACATCGCGGATCGTATCGGTTACGGCAAGGCTTATCGCGTGGCACTGCTGCTGCAGGCAGCGGCTGTCGCCATGCTCGCGGCGTCAGGCAACCCGTGGGTGCTGGCCGTGTCGACGGTGATTCTCGGCATCTTCACGCCGGGCGTGGTGCCGCTCGCGCTTGGCCGCATTCATGAACTCGTGCCGCACGATCACACCGAACAGCGCGCCTCGTGGAGCCGCGCGACAACAGCGTTCGCACTCTTCCAGGCGCTTGCCGGCTACGGCTATTCATACCTGTTCTCGCATTCGCATAACGATTACGCGCTCATCTTTGCCTGCGGCGCAGTCGCGCTGGCGCTGGCATTCGTTGCGGATCTCATTGCTTCGCGGGCCGCAACCACGCGCACGCCGGCGGTGTGAGCGCCGACTCGCCCCGCCTTGGGCACGATGCTTGCTCCGGCTAGGTGACGACGCTGTCCGATGCACGCGCGGGGCACATCGCACCATGTGCACCGTTGCTTGCGAGGCGGCTCCATCACCAAGCGGAGGTCATATATGTTGGGAACTATTCTTCTGGTTGTGCTGATTCTTCTCCTCATTGGCGCGTTGCCGACCTGGCCGCATAGCCGCTCGTGGGGCTATGCGCCTACGGGTGGTCTTGGCCTCGTGCTGATCATCGTGATCGTGCTGCTTGTCGCGGGCGTCATCTAGCGAGTCGCGCGACGCAATAAATCAGTCGATCAACACGAGCCTGGCCGCCGGATCGCGATGCAGGGAACTGCTCGCCTTCCGGCGGCCTCGTCACATCTGAAGGTACAGAGGCGCGCATAAGCGCCGAGGAATTGCGATGGAAAAATTGCCGATATGTCGATGGACGATTGGCAGACCGTGCTTGGCACCAATCTCACGGGACAGTTCCTCACGGCACAAGCCGCAGTGAAAGAATTCCGCCGGCGCGGGGCAACGTCCGTGTCGAAAGCGCTCGGCAAAATTATCTGTATGAGCTCGGTGCACGAAGTCATTCCGTGGGCCGGGCATGTCAACTACACCGCGTCGAAGGGCGGCATTCAGATGTTCATGAAGTCGCTCGCGCAGGAAGTAGCGCCGGAGCGGATTCGCGTCAACTCGATTGCGCCTGGCGCGATTCGCACCAAGATCAATCACGACGCGTGGGACACGAGCGCCGCACGCGAAAAGTTACTGCAATTGATCCCTTACGGGCGGGTCGGCGAAGTAGAAGATATCGGCAAGGCCGCCGTGTGGCTCGCATCCGACGAAAGCGATTATGTTGTGGGCACAACCTTATTCGTGGACGGCGGAATGACGCTCTATCCGGGATTCGTCGGCAACGGCTAAACAGTGCGACATTTGGAACGCGGCGGCGGCACGCGCGGTGAATACCTCAGGCACGCGCCATGCTGAATCTCCGTCGTATTCCAACTCGATACGAAAGGAGAGACATCATGCCTTACCTACTTGGCTGGCTTCTGGGTGTTCCGGTGATCGTGCTGGTGATTCTGTACCTGATCTTCCATTGATCATTCGAAACACGCTCCGTGGCGCGGCCCTTACGTGGCCGCGCGTCTCTTTCATGCCTCGATTCGCGCGCCAGTGCCCTACATGCGTTCGGGCCCGAGCGAGCGTTGGCTGCGACCTGGTAGTGTCGCAGTTTCCCCTCATGCTGGCTTCGGTAAAAGCAGCGTCATACCCGTAGCGGCTTGTGGCCGCGCGTGGCTGCCGGACGGTTGGCGAGCCGGACGGTTCTCCCGGGCGCGAATGCACCCTGAAAATATACCGGCAGCCGTGCTGGATAGGCTTCCTAAAGCGCGAGCCCACACGGCGACTCCAGGAATGTTCTTCCGATAGAATGACGTCTGACCGAACAATCTTCCTATCCCCGACATGAGCACCAAGACCCGCGCGCTGGACAATCAGGACCGCAGAATCCTCCGCGCATTGCAAAAGAATGCGCGCGTGAGCAATGCGGAGCTTGCCGAACAGGTCGGCATGTCGACGACGGCTTGCTGGAACCGCACGCGTCAACTCGAAAGCGAGGGCTACATTCGCGGCTATGTTGCGCTGCTCGACCAACAGAAACTCGGCCTCGCCGATATCGTGCTGCTCGAAGTCACGCTCGATCGTCACGACGACGACGCCCTCGCCCGCTTCGGCGCGGAACTGGCGACCCTCACCGAAGTACTCGAGGCGTATCTGGTGTCCGGCGATTACGACTATCTGGTCAAAGTGGCCGTGGACGGCACGGCGGGTTATGAGCGCTTTCTACGCGAAAAGCTCTACAAGATCGCGGGCATTCGTCATAGCCGTTCCATGTTCGCGCTGCGTTGCATGAAGAGCATTCCGTCGGTGCAGATCTGACGCGCGGCCACGGGCCTCAACTTTCGCGCAGCGGTTTTTGACACGCGGCGAGCAGCGCACCCCCCGCGAGCAGCAGCGCGGAATAGATGAGACCGCGAGCCAGACCCGCTCCGTCCGACACCCAGCCGATCACCATCGGCCCGACGATCTGCCCGAACGCGAAAGCGATGGTGAACGCGCTGATGCCCTTGGCCCAATGGCTCGCCGGCAGATTGTGGCGCACGAATGCCGTCGTCGATGCCACAGCGGACAGGAACGTCGCGCCGAACAGCGCGCCGGACGCAAAGGCGATCCACGGTTGCGTGAAGAGCGCGGGCAACAGCGTTGCGACGGCGAGCAGCGCATTGAGCACGGCGAGCGCCTGACCGCCGCGCATGCGGTCGAGCAGCCCTGACCACACACGCGCGGAAAGCACCGTCGTAACGCCCAGCAACAGGTAGAACGCCGTTACGACTGCGGCGCTCATGCCCGCGTTGCGCAACAGCGCGACGATAAACGTCATGTAGCCGATATAGCCGACGCCGAACAACGCATAGCCGGCGAGCGCGCAAGCAAAGCGGGGCCAGCGCGCGGCGTGATCTGTGGCCACGCGTTGCGCGGCCGGTGCCGCAGTAGCGTGCAAGCCCTCGATTTTTCGCGCGGCGCCAACGGCCGCCACGGTCAATACAGCGCACGCGGCAGCCAGCGCAAACCACGCGAACTGCCAGCCATGCGCGCGGTTGAGAATCGTCAACGGCACGAGCAGCGACGCAGCAACAATGCCCCATCCCGTGCCGCCGTAGTACAAGCCGAGCACGAGTCCCGCATCGCGTGGTCTTGCCGATGCGAGCCGCGCCGCCAGCACGCCGCCGCTGATGAAGATCGCCGCGCTGGCCGCGCCTGTGATCACGCGCAACAGCAGGAGCAGGTTGGTGTCCGCGACGAGACCACTGCCGGCCATCAACAATGCCGTCGCGACGCAACCCGCGACGAATAACGTGTCCACCCTCGAGCGACGCGCAATTCGCGGGAAAGCCAGCGCGCCGAGCAGATAACCGAGCGCATTCGCGGTGTTCATCGCGCCGGCTTCGGCGAAGCTCCAGTTCAGGTCGAGTTTCATCGACGGCAACAGCAGCGCGTAGGCGAAGCGCGCAAGCCCCAGCGCGATCGCGCTTCCCAGGGACAGCGCGGCGGCTTGCAGCAGGGTCGGCAAGCGTTGTGCGGCTTCGTCGACGACGTTGGAATCAGCAGCTTCGGATGGATGGGTCGGCATGCGTTAGTGCGGAAGACGGGACCTTGTTGCGAGGCCGTTTTGCTGGTCGATGCAGGATTTTTCGCGCTTCGCCATCATATCTGGAGACGCCGCGCGGGGCTGACAGTTAGTTGCATCTTGCCAAGCAAAAAAAGCCGATGGAACGCGTTTGACGTCGGCGCGCTACCCATCACGCGGCGCGGCAGACCATGCCAGGCACGCCGCGTAACCGCGCGGCGCGGCGAGCCATTGCGCCGCCAGCGCGCGCATGTCATCCGCAATGGCGTTGCGCAGCGTCACGCGCAGGCCTTCGCGCGGCAACACGGTCAAATGCTGCAGGCCGCGCGCGATGCCCGCGCCCGTCGTCTTCACGAGCGCTTCCTTGGCCGTCCAGGCGTCGTAAAACGCCGCCAGTTGCGCCGAGGCATCGAGGCGCTCGATCCATGCAGCCTCGTCCGGGTCGAGCGTCAGGGCGACGATAGCGCGCCAGTCGAAGGTGTCGTTGCACTGCTCGATGTCGACGCCCACGCGCCGCGCCGCTGACATCGCGATCAGACCGTACGCGCCCGCGTGCGACACGTTGAAGTCGAGTGCCGTCGTATCTGCGAGCTGCGGGCGCCGGTTTGCGTCGGCCGTCAAACGCACGGCGCGAGCGTCGATGCCGAGGTTGCGCGCGAGCAGTTCGCGCAGCGCGGCGCGCGTGGTCGCGAAGCGCAGCGCGTCTTCTTGTCGACGGAATCGCCGCGCTCTGTCGCGTTCGTCGTCGCTGAGCGATTGGAAGATTGCGGCGTCGAGCGATGCGTCGAAAGAAAAATCGACCCGCCACACCGACACATCGGGCGGGCCTTCGTGTTGCAGCGGAACAACCTGGATAGTGGCCGACATCGCAAGAACGGGGCGCAATGAAATTACCGCGACTCTACACGATGAGCCTCGTGCAACGTGCGCTGCGTTCAGACGGGCCGGCTCTCCTTCGGCACGCCGATCAGCAGCGCAATGCCGCTTGCAAACAACAGCACGGTCAGCAGATACAGCGCGTTGTCCATGCTGCCGGTGTGCGTCTTGATCTGCCCGATCACCCAGGGGCTCACAATGCCGCTCGTAATGCCGATGCTGCTGATCAACGCGATGCCGCCTGCCGCCGCCGCGCCCGACAGATAGCGCGACGGCACGGTCCAGAAGATCGGCAGTGCCGCAAAAATCAGCACGGCAGCGAGCGAGAGAATCGCGAGCATCGCAGCAAAACTGCTTAAATGCAGCGTCAAAAGCGAAAGCGCGAGGCCGCCGCCAATCGTGCATACGGTGAAATGCCGCCGGCGTTCGCCGCGCCGGTCCGAATGACGGGCAATCAGAATCAGGCCGACGGCGCCGACCGCATTCGGAATCACGCTGTACAGGCTGATTGCGAGCACATCGCGAATGCCGAAGTCGCGGATCATCAACGGCATCCAGAAGTTGAGCGTCAACGACGCGCACGTCAACGAGAAATAGATGAACGCGAACAGATAGACGCGCGGATTGCGCAAAGCCTGCACGAACGAGTGCGATGAATGTGCCGCGTGCGACGATGCGGCGCCTTCCTCGTCGCGTTGCGCGATGAGCCGCGCCTTTTCGTCGGCGCTGAGCCACTTCGCGTGCTGTGGACCGTCGACCAGATAGACGGCCGCGACGAGACCGAGGATCACCGCGGGCGCCCCCTCGATAACGAACATCCACTGCCAGCCGAAGAGGCCGAGCACGCCGCCCATATCGCGCATGATCCAGCCCGACACGAGGCCGCCCAGCACACCCGCCACCGCGACGCCCGCAAAGAACACCGAGAGCACGGCCGCGCGTCGCCGGGCCGGGTACCAATACGTGAGATACAGCACGATGCCCGGAAAGAAGCCCGCCTCGAACACGCCGAGCATGAAGCGCAGCAAGTAGAAATGTGCGGGCGCCGACACCATCATCATGCCGACCGACGCCACGCCCCACAGCAACATGATCCGCGTGAAAGTGCGGCGCGCGCCGAATTTGGCGAGCAGCAGGTTGCTCGGCACTTCGCACAACACATAGCCGACATAGAACACGGCCGCGCCGAGCCCGTACATCGCGTCGCTGAAACCGAGGTCGTGCTTCATCTGCAACTGCGCGAAGCCGATGTTGATGCGGTCCAGAAACGACACCACGTAGCAGAGAAACAGAAAAGGAATAATGCGCAGCGACACCTTGCGATACAGCAGATCGTCATGCGCGGCGGCGCTTGAACCGGGCTCGAGCGCCGAGGCGAGGGATTGACTCATCGTTTATCTCCAGACATGAGGCGTGATGCGTCCAACGGACCCGCGGGTCCGGCAGTGTTGCGCTGTACGGAACCGCGAATCAGGCCGCGAGCGGGTGGACCTCGCCGCCTTCCGGCGATGCATCGGCCACGCCTTCGCGCGCGTATCGAATCGCTTCGAGCAGCGTCGCGTGATCGCCGATATGGTTGGCCAGCAGCAAAATGAGTTGCGCATTCGCCGACTGACTCCGTGCGTCGTCGAGGTCGCGATGCATGTCGATCAGCGCCTCGTAGAAATCGTCCGGACGCGCGAGGTTCGGTTGCGTGTTCAGTGCCATGGTGTGTCTCCAGATTCTATTTTTTGCGCTTATGCCGCGGCCGTTACGCTATACCTTCGACGCACAGCGCGCGCTTGAGCGCATGCTCCACCGCAAGCGGCTCGAGTTGCCGCCAGCGCGCGCACACATGCTGGTCCGGGCGGATCAGATAGAACGTGCCGGGCTGCGCGTCGTAGCGCGCGCCGGCGAGGCCCTCGGCGTCGCGCAGAATCGTCACATCCGCGATGGCGGGCGGCTCTGTGTCGCCGCGCGCGATCACGACGAGCTTCAACGGAATCGCGCTCGTGCGCAGCGCATTGAGCGCGGCTTCGGTGGCGGCGTCGATGCCTTTATCGCCGCAAAACAGCACACCGGTGAATTGCTGGCCGAGATGCCGAAGCAGCCACGCGGGTTCGCCAGCCGCCCGCACCGGCGCATCGACACACGAGGCGCCCGGCACCATGAGGCCCGCGAAGCTGTCGCAATCCACCGTATTGAGCGGCGAATCGCTCAACACCGCGGGCACCGACAGGCGGCCGCTGTTCGTCAGTTGCCGGGCAAACGGATGATGACGCGCGAGCTTCAGCACGGCGTCGCGAAACACGCGGCTCACCGGGCTCTTGGGCGTGATGAAATCGGTGGAGCGGGTGGAGTTGCGGATGTTTTCGTCGGCGGCAAATTCGCGCTCGCTCGCATACGTGTCGAGCAGTGCGTCCGCTGCCTTGCCGTCCAGCACCATGGCGAGCTTCCACGCGAGATTTTCCGCGTCCTGCACGCCGCTATTCGCGCCCCGCGCGCCGAACGGCGACACGCCGTGAGCGGAATCGCCCGCAAACAGCACATTGCCATGGCGGAAGCGCTCCATGCGCAAGCACGAAAACGTATAGACGCTCACCCATTCGAGCTCGAACTTCGCATCCGGCCCGAGCAACGCGCGCACACGCGGAATGACGCGCTCAGGCGTTTTTTCGAGCACCGGATCGGCGTCCCATCCAAGCTGGAAGTCGATACGCCACACATTGTCCGGCTGACGATGCAGCAGCACCGACTGATTCGGATGAAACGGCGGATCGAACCAGAACCAGCGCTCGGTCGGAAAGTCGGCTTCCATTTTCACGTCGGCGATCAGGAAACGATCCTTGAAGGTCACGCCTTTGCTGTCGAGCCCCATCAGATTGCGGATCGGGCTGCGCGAGCCGTCGGCGGCGACCACATAGCGGCCACGCAATGCGTATTGACCGTTCGGCGTGTCGACCGTCAGCGTGACGGCGGCGTCGCATGTGCCCGGCGTTCCGCTCTGCTCGACGCCGACCACTTTGCTTTTCCAGCGAATCTCGATGTTGGGCATTTCCTGCGCGCGTTCGAGCAGGAAGCCTTCAACATAGTACTGCTGAAGATTGATGAACGCGGGCCGGTGATGCCCCGCCTCCGGCTGCAGATTGAACGTGTAGACGAGTTCGTCTTTCAGGAACACCTTGCCGACATTCCAGCTGATGCCCTTGTCCACCATCCGGTCGCCGCATCCGAGCCGGTCGAAAATATCGAGGGACCGTTTTGAAAAGCAGATCGCGCGCGAACCTGTGGACAACGAACAATCGTCGTCCACCAGAACCACGGCCACGCCCTGCTGCGCGAGGTCGATTGCGGTGGCGAGGCCCACGGGCCCCGCGCCGACCACGATCACCGGATAGACCGTCTGCTCCGTGCCGGTCTGCGGGCTTTGCTCCCGGCACGGCTGATATTCGAACGACAGCGTCTGGTAGTTGATGCTCATCTTGTGTCTCCGTCCTTCTCCGCTTTCTCTGCTCTACGTCCGCGCTGCGCTTCGCTTTTATTGTTATAGGCCTGTCAGGCTTGCAGCGCGTCCCACATTTCCTTGTCGCGCTGTGCGGTCCAGATGCGCGGATGGGTGATGCCGCTCGCTTCGTCGTAAGCACGCGAAACGTCGAACGGCAGGCAGTGCTCGTAGATGAACACATGGCCGAACTTCGGATCCATGGCCTTGCGCGTGTGCGCCATGGCGGCTTTCAGATCGAGCTTCTGCGCGACGGCTTCGCGGCCTTGCTGCAGCAGCGTCGTGACAAAATCCTTCGTGTAATCGAGGCCTTTGTTGACGTCTTGCGGCGTGGTCAGCGCGGGGCCGCGGCCCGGCACCAGCTTTTCCGCATTGAGCGCGCGCAGTGCTTCGAGCGTCGCCGGCCATTGTTCGAGTTGCGCGTCGCCGCAATAGCAAGCTGCGTCGTATTCGACGAGATCGCCGGAGAACAGCACCTTTTGCGACGGCAGCCACACGACTGTGTCGCCCTTCGTGTGACCCGCGCCCAGATGCGCGATGCGCACTTCGAGCTTGCCGAGAAACAGCGTGATTTCCTTTTCGAAGACGAGCGTCGGCCATGTCAGCCCCGGCACCGTCTCGACGCCGGCAAAAAGACGCGGAAAGCGCTCAATTTCCGACTTCATGTCCGCTTCGCCGCGTTCGACGATCATCTCGTAGGTACCGCGGCTCGCAATGATTTCCTGCGCGCCTTCCTGAAAGTACGCCGACGCGCCGAGCACGCGCACCGCGTGATAGTGCGAGAGCACGACGTATTTGATGGGCTTATCGGTGACGCTGCGGATTTTTGCGATGAGGTCTTGTGCCATGGCCGGCGTGGCGGTGGTGTCAACGATCAGCACACCGTCGTCGCCGATGATCACGCCCGAATTCGGGTCGCCTTCCGCGGTGTACGCGTAGGCGTTATCGGACAACTGCGTCCATGTGACTTTCTTGACTTCCAGATCGGCCTGCGATGCGAATGCCTTTGCCATGCTCGTCTCCCTCAAAAGTTGGATGTGAGGCGAGACGGCCGGCCGCGCGACGTGGGCAGGCTGACAGTACTGGAGATTGTCTCGCCCCGTTTTGACTCTGTGACTGCGCCGGTATGTCGGGGTGAATGCATCTTATGACCGCGGCGATTTATTTGTCAATAGCGAAATGTATCGCTATACGCAAATCTTCCCAAGCCTAAGATAGACACCATGGGCAGTGGCGGTTTGCCCTCACGGTTCGGTTAACATAGACCCTTTTTACGGACAAGCACGGTGGTCAGCAAAGCAGCCAACGCGGCCAAGGCAGTCGGCACGGGCGCAGGCGGAAACGAAACCGCGAATGGCGGCAAGACGCAGCGCGGCATTCAGAGCGTGGAAGTCGGCGGCCGGCTGCTCTTCGCGCTCGCGCAGGCGCGCGTGCCCCTCGCGCTGTCCGATCTCGCCATCGCGGCGGATCTCGCGCCGGGGCAGGCGCATGCATATCTGGTGAGCTTGAGCCGCCTCGGCCTCGTCAAGCGCGACGAGTTGTCGGGCCGTTACGAGCCCGGTCCGCTGTCGCTGCGGCTGGGCCTGCTGCACCTGGAACACCAGCCGGCATTTCGCGCCGCCGTGCCACGCGTGGCCGCGCTGGCCGAAGCCATCGGCTTTAGCGTGGCCATTTGCATCGCCGGTCCGCAGGGGCCGACCATCGTTCGATACGAACATGCGGGCTTTCCATTGCATGTGAATCTGCACGTGGGCACGGTGATGTCGCTGCCCGCCACATCGACGGGACGCGTTTTCTGCGCTTACTTGCCGCGCGAAACGCTCGACGCGATGTGGGCCAATCAGTCTGGTGCCGAAAAAAGCATGCGGGCCGCGCCGCGCGACGCGTCTTTCCAGGCGTCGCTGGAGAAAATCCGCGCGCGCGGCCTCGAAAGCAGCGTGGATGCTCCGAGCCCCGGCATCAGCAGTGTGAGCGCGCCGGTGCTCGACCCGCAGGGGCATCTGGCACTGGCATTGACGGTGATCGGCTCGACGGGCGCAATGAATGTGGCCGCCGACGGTCCGATCGCCCGTGCGTTGCTCGGTACCGCTCGAGAGATCGGCGCCGAGCTGGCGGCTCAATCCTCACGGCTTGCCTCGTCTATATCGTGACTGCGTCATCCGATAACCTTCCCCCCCTTTCCGCGGATGCCAAACCGCAGCGCGGCATCCAGTCGCTCGACAACACCGGCGAGCTGCTGGCAGCGCTCGTCGCCGCGGCGCGGCCGTTGACCTTGCGCGACCTCGCAGCCGCAGCCGGCATGCCGCCGGCCAAAGCCTTTCCGCATCTGGTGAGCTTGCTGAAGATCGGCCTGCTGAGCCGCGACGCCGCCGGCTGCTTCGAAGCGGGGTCGCTTGCGCTGGAGCTCGGGTTGATCAGCCTGCAGCGGCTGTCGCCCGTGCGCGAGGCCGAGCCCGAGGTGGTGGAACTGGCGGCATCCACGGCGATGAGCGTCGCAATGGCGGTGCTCGGCCCGCTCGGACCGACGGTCGTGCGGCTGGAGGAATCGCCGCGGCCACTGCATGTGAGTTTGCGGGTCGGCACGGTCATGTCGCTCGTGAACACGGCAATCGGGCGCGTTTTCGCCGCCCACGTCGCTGACGACGTACGGGCCGGGCTGCTCGCCCAGGACCATCTGCGGCTGGCGGGCGCCGAGGAAACGGACGTTCCGGTGGGCAAAGGCGCGCCGACGGCGCTGAAGGAAACCTACGCGCAGCGACTCGCCCAGATTCGTGCCGAGGGGATCGATACCGCGCTCAGCCGGCCCGTGCCCGGCATCGACACGCTGGCCGCGCCGGTGCTCGATCACACCGGCAGCATCTGCCTCGTGCTCGCCCTGATGGGACCGAGCGGCAGCTTCGACAGCGCCGCCACAGCCGGGCCTGCGCAGACGTTGCAGGCCGCCGCGCTGCGGTTGTCGCGGCGGTTTGGGTGGATGGGGTGACGTGAGGCGGGCAGGCGCTCTTGCGCCCCCTTCGGTAATCGTTTTTTCGTGAAAACGGCGTTTTGTAATCGTTTTGGCGGACGAATAACCGAAACTGATGCGGGCGGCGTGGCGATCGTCAACGCGATCGCCGAAGCCTTCGCCGATGAAGCCAGCCCCTAATCGCCCGTCTGCGGCTCGTGCGAGGACAACCTTGCCTTCGCGTGCCGCATCTTCTCCAGCGTCTTCGGCCCCGCTTTGAGCGCGACGCCGATGGCGAGCGCGTCCATGATGCAAAGGTGCACGAGCCGCGACACGCCCGGCGTATTCGGATCAATGGGACTCGGCACGCGCAGCAGCAGCGGTATATCCACGAGCCACGCGAGGCGCGAGCCCACATTGGTGAGCGCGATGGTGGTGGCGCCGCGTTCCTTCGCGATCTGAATACTCTCGTTCACTTCGACGCTGCGCCCCGAATGCGAAATCGCAAAGGCCACGTCGCCTGGCTCCATCATGCCGGCATAGAGACGTTGAAGGTGCGCGTCGGTAAAAGCGGTGGACGCGATGTCGAGGCGCAAAAACCGCAACGCCGCATCTTGCGCGACGAGGCCGGAGCCTGACCCGACGCCGAAAAAGAACACACGCCGCGCCCCCGAGAGCGCCGCAATCGCGCTCTCGACCACCGCCGGATCCAGCGCGCCGCGCGCGTGCGTGATGCCGTCGACGGCGGCTTCGCCTACTTTGTCCATCAGCGTTTGCACGTCGTCGTCGCGCGCAATGGCGGCCGACGCATACGGCAACCCGCCCGCCACGCTCTGCGCAAGCTGCATCTTGAAGTCGCGCAGACCATGCGCCCCGATCGCCCGGCAAAAACGCGTGACCGAAGGCTCGGAGACGTCCGCGCGCTGCGCGAGTTCGGTAATGCTCGCGCGCATGGCGAAGTCGACGTCGTTCAGCACCATGTCGGCGACCTTGCGTTCGGCGGGCCGCAAACTGGCGAGTGCGCTGCGGATGTGGGGAATCAGATTCGGTGCGGACACCCGGTGTTCCTTGAGGGTTAAATGAATCCGCGTCGCTCGCAGCTTCAATCGGCAACACGCGGCTCAGGCCAGTCTGCGTCCACTCTCCGTATCGAACAGGTGAATGTGACTAGCCGGCAAATGCAGCGCGATACGCTCGCCGTGCTCGAGGTTCGAGCGTTGACGCGTCGTCACGCACCACGTGTTGCCGCCTATTTTCCCGTACAAATGCGTCTCCGCGCCAGTCGGCTCGATGACCTCGACTTCCATCGCCGCGTCGGGCGTCTGCGTGACCGTTTCGATGTGCTCGGGCCGCACGCCTAAAGTGACCTTCGCGCCGGCCGTGGCCGAAGCCGGGGCGCCTTCCAGCGTGATCTCGCTGCCGTCCGCGAGTTTCAACGCGAGCCCCGAGCCCTGAGCACGGTTCACCACGACGCCTTCGGCGAAATTCATCGACGGCGAGCCGAGAAAGCTCGCGACAAACAGATTCGCCGGACAGTCGTACAGCTCGAGCGGGCGTCCGATCTGTTCAATCCGCCCCGCGTTCATCACGACAATGCGATCGGCCATCGTCATCGCTTCGATCTGATCGTGCGTCACGTAAATCACCGTGTTTTTCAGTCGCTGATGCAGCGCCTTGATTTCCGTGCGCATCTGCACACGCAATTTCGCGTCGAGATTGGAGAGCGGCTCGTCGAACAAAAATAGCGACGGCTCGCGCACCACAGCGCGCCCCATCGCCACGCGCTGCCGCTGACCGCCCGACAAGGCACGCGGCAAACGGTCAAGGTAGCCGCCGAGATTGAGCATCTTTGCGGCAGCCTCGATTCGCGGCTTGAAATTCGCGGGGGACTCCTTACGAATGCGCGGACCGAAGGCGATATTTTCGTAGACCGACAGATGCGGATAGAGCGCGTAGCTCTGAAATACCATCGAGATATTGCGCTGCTGCGGCGCAAGCGTGTTCGCGCGCGTTCCGCCGATCATCAGATCACCGCCGCTGATTTCCTCGAGCCCCGCCACCATTCGCATCAGCGTGCTCTTGCCGCAGCCCGACGGGCCGACTAACACGACGAACTCGCCGTCGTCGATGTGAAGGTCGATGCCATGCACCACCTGCGTATCGCCGTAGCGCTTGAAGATGCCGCTCAGTTGCACTGCTGCCATGCTGTCCTCATCGTCTGCGGGTTTGGGTCAAAGCGATTCGAGCGTCAGTTCTTGCGCCATCAGACGGTTGCCGGCCATCAGGCCGCCGTCCACGGGCAACGCGACGCCGGTGATCACGCGCGCCATCGGCGAGGCGAGAAAGAGCACGGCGTCGGCGATATCGTCGGGCGTGGCGAAATCGCGCAACGGATACCACTTTTTCAGATCTTCGAAGACCTGGGGGTTCTTGTCGACGCGCGCTTGCCATGCCTGCGTCTTCACGGTGCCCGGACACACGATATTCGCGCGAATGCCATGGCGGCCGAGTTCGAGCGCGAGCGCCTTCGTGTAACTGATCAAGCCCGCTTTTGCCGCGCTGTATGCAGGATGCCCGAGCGCGGCCATGCCGTTCACGGAGCCAATCAGCACGAGCGCGCCCTGCTGGCGTTCGATCATCGACGCGCGTACGGCTTCGACCGTGTGATACGTGCCGTTCAGGTTCAGATGAATATCGCGCTGCCAGCTGGCGGCGTCGGTCGTGGCGAGCGTGAGGCCTTCGGCTGCGCCCGCGTTCGCGACCAGTACGTCCACCGGTCCGCGTTTTGCGACCGCTGCGGCCACGGCTTGCTGCACCGCGGCGGCGTCGCCGAGATCGGCAACCAGCGGCGTGACCTGCGTTTCGCCGAGTTGCTTCGAAAGGCGCGCGAGCGCCGACGCGTCGAGGTCGAGCGCCAGCACCGTATCGCCTTGCTCGACGAAACGCTTGCATAACACGCTGCCGATACCGCCGCAGGCGCCCGTGACTAATACGACTCGATTCATTTTTCCCTCGCCTTCAGGCCGACATGCGTCTTCGCAGACCGTGAAAATTTCTTACAGCACCGTGCGGCGCATCATGTTCGGCATCCCGAATATTGGGCAATCGGCTGCTTAGCCAGGCCGAAAATACGCCTGTTTTACAGGCATCTTATGCACAAACCCGGGCGATAAAAAATATCGCAGACCCTACGTGACAAGGCGTTTTTAGCCGTGTAGGATTTTTTCAAACAATTTAACCAACAACGCAACCCCGGCGGCCGGCGACGGCAGCGGACCCATTGAGGAGAGAGAAATGTCGTTGCATGCCCGTGCTTCCCTCGCGCTCGGCAAAGTCGCCGTGGCGCTCGCGTTTGCAGGTATCGCCGTGGCGGCTCAGGCCGACACGGTCCGCGTGACCGTCGCGCATTACAGCGACGCCACCGCGCCGTACTTCGAAAAGATGGCTCGCAACTTCGAGAAAGCCAATCCCGGCACCACCATCAAGATCGAAGATGTGAACTGGGATACGTTGCAACAGAAGCTGCAAACGGACATTTCCGGCAACGCCAATGCCGACCTCGCGATTGTGGGCACACGCTGGCTGCTCGACTTCGTGAAGGACGACGTGGCCGAACCGCTCGACGGCTATATGGACGCGAACTTCAAGGGACGCTTCATCGGTCCCTTCCTCGCGCCGGGCGAGATCAACGGGAAGGTCTATGGCTTGCCGATTGCCGCGTCCGCGCGGGCGCTGTACTACAACAAGGAGCTGCTCGCCAAGGCCGGCTATCCGGACGGCCCGAAAACGTGGAACGACGTCATCGAAGCGTCGAAGAAGCTGAAGGCGCAGGGCATTGCCGGCTTCGGTCTGCAGGGCAAGGAAATCGAAACGGACGTCTACTTTTACTATGCACTGTGGACCAACGGCGGCGAGGTGGTCGGCAAGGACAACAAGGCGGCCTTCAACTCGGCGGCGGGCGTGAAAGCGGCCACGCTGTACAAATCGCTGATCGATCAGGGCCTCACGCAGCCGGGCGTGACCGGCTATAGCCGCGAGGACGTGCAGAACCTCTTCAAGCAAGGCCGCGTGGCGATGATGATTTCCGCGCCGTTCCTCGCCAAGCAGATCAAGAAGGAAGCGCCCAACCTCAAGTACGGCATCGATCCGATTCCGATGGGCACCACACACGCCACCTACGCGGTCACCGATTCGATCGTGATGTTCAAGAATTCGAAGGTGAAGAAGTCTGCGTGGAAGTTCCTCGACTATCTGTTCACGAAGGAACCGCGCGTCGAATTCACGACAACGGAAGGCTTCCTGCCGACCACCAAGGCGGAATCTTCGGACCCGGCGTTCAATGATCCGGACACCAAAGCGTTTGTCGCACTACTGCCCACCGCGCGCTTTGCACCGACTGTGACGGGTTGGGAAGATACCGCGAAAGCCGTCACCGACGCCATGCAGTCCATCTATCTGGGCAAGGCAAAGCCGGCCGATGCACTGAACGCGGCAGCCGCACAAGCCAACAAGTCGCTGGGCCACTAAGCGGCCGACACGGCGAACTTGCGGTGATCCGCTGTACAGGAAGCGCGTCGCCTCGTTGCGATTGCCGCCTTTGCAAAAAGCGCGGCGCGCTTTCCGGCCCTTTTGGGCCCTTCCCGACCTTTACGCTGGCCGCCCCCGACAATCCGGCCCATTCCGGCGAGCTCGCAAGCTTCATGCGGGCGCGTCTCACGATCGAGCACGTATGCGCCGTTCCGCCTCTTCACGTCTGCAAGCGCCGTGGTTACTGATTGCACCGAGCCTGGTGCTGGCGCTGTTTATCATCAGCTATCCGATTTTCAATATCGTGTGGCAATCGCTGCATGAGGTATCGCGCTTCGGCGCGATTCGCGATTTCACCGGCTTGCAGAACTTCTACTCGATCTTCGGCGACCCCACCTTTCTCGCGGCTGCGCGCCGCACGATTGTGTGGACGGTCTTCGTGGTGGGCGGCACCGTCGTCATCTCGGTGCCGGTCGCGCTGGTACTGAATCAGGACTTTTACGGACGCGGCATTGCGCGAACCATCGTCATGCTGCCGTGGTCCGTTTCGCTGACCATGACGGCGGTGGTGTGGCGCTGGGCTTTCAACGACGACTACGGCATGGTCAACGTCACGCTGCAACGCCTCGGCCTCATTGGCGGCCCGATTCACTGGCTCGCCACTCCCGAGCTCGCGTTCCCGGTCGAAATCGCCGTGGGCATCCTCGTGTCGATTCCGTTTACCGTCACCATTCTGCTCGGCGGGCTCTCTTCGGTGCCGGGCGACATTTACGAAGCGGCGCGCATTGACGGTGCGAGTGCGTGGCAGCAGGTTCGCCAGCTGACGCTGCCGTTGCTGCGGCCCTTCATCAATATGGCCATATTGTTGAACGTGATCTATGTGTTCAACTCCTTCCCGATTATCTGGGTGATGACGCAAGGCGGTCCGGACAACAGCACGCATATTCTCGTGACTTATCTCTACGAACTCGGCTTCAGGCTCGGACGACCCGGCGAAGCCGCCGCCGTGTCGCTCATCATGCTCGTCATGCTGTTCGTTTTCTCGATGGCATATCTGCGCCTGCAGCCGGCAAAAGAAGGAGAGCCGTCATGACGCTCAGCACGAAAGCCCAACGCTCGCTGTGGTGCTGGCTCGCGTTGTCGCCGCTGGTGGTGGTCGTGCTGTTCCCGTTTGCGGTCATGCTCTTCACTGCATTGAAACCCGCTTCGGAGATTTTTGTGTATCCGGCGCGCTGGCTGCCGGTGCATTGGCAGTGGAACAACTTTGTCGATATGTGGCAGGCCGCGAACTTCGGCGTGGCGCTGCGCAACAGCACCGTCATCAGCTTACTGTCGACGTTGCTTGCACTCGCGGTGAGCTTGCCCGCCGCTTATGCATTGGCGCGCTTCCCGTTTCGCGGACGCGGACCGTACCGCCAGTTTCTGCTCGTCACGCAGATGCTCTCGCCTATTCTGCTCGTGGTCGGCCTGTTCCGGCTTGCTGCAATGATTCCTTATGGCGACGGTAATCTCGTCGATTCGAAAATCGGCGTGATCGTCTCGTATGCGGCCTTCAATATCGCGTTCGCCGTGTGGATGCTGTCCTCGTATTTTCAAACAGTGCCGCGCGATCTCGAGGAGTCAGCGTGGCTCGAAGGATGCGGACGAGCGAGAGCCGTTTTCAAGGTGTTCCTGCCGCTTGCCGTACCCGCAATTGTCGTCACGGCGATCTTCACGTTCATCAACGCGTGGAATGAATTTGCCGTGGTGTACACGCTGATACGCTCGCCGGAAAACAAGACGCTGACCGTCCAGGTGACCGATATGGTCGCCGGCAAATACGTGGTGGAGTGGCATCTGGTGATGGCCGCCACGCTGTGCGCCACGCTGCCGGTGTCGGTCGTGTTCGCGTGGTTGCAGCGGTATCTGGTGAAAGGCCTCGCGCTCGGGGCCGTGAAGTAGCGTTGAGTTGAGTTTAGCGGGCCGCGCTGATGTCTGACTGCCTCAGCGCGGTCATGCATGGTCAGCGAGCTCGACGCGCGCCGCGCTGAACTCCCGAAGCCTTATTCCGCGCCGCGGACAATCCGCAAATCGCGCTCGACGGCGTCGCCCAGCGCCGCAAGCGCTTTCTTGTAGTCGTCGCTATCGTAGGCGGCGACTGCCTCTTCATACGACGGAAATTCGATCACCACCGTCCGCTCCTTGATGCCGTGCTCGCGAACCTCGTCCGCCACGCCACGCACGATGAACTTGCCGCCCGCGGCCGCCACCGCCGGAGCCGCCAACTGACCGTAGGCCGCCAGCTTCGACGGGTCGTTGATCTTGCGATACGTGGTTACCCAATACCCCTTGCTCATGTGACGCTCCTCGTGGTTGATGATGATGCAGGAGCGTAACAGAGATTGCGCAGCGCCTAGTTCTGCCCCTCGCGGCCCTATCGGAGCGAGGGTCCATCGCCCGAACCGGCCCATACGCAGGTTCGATTCGTCAAATCGCGCCACGCGGCTGGAAAAGATGGCCCAAAACGTTGAACCGCGGCGGGTGACAAACCGCCGAGTTGTATAGAAACTCTCCGTACGATCCACGCGATGTGTCGATGATCGACCGTTCGTGTTTAAAACGCAGCGAGTCGCGTTCACGGTAAGGCAACGAGTCGTCGTTTATCATGGACGTGTGCCTTTCGAAGAAGCTTCAGTTTCAGATATGACCAATACCGGAAAGACGCTGATCGTCGGCCTCGTGCTGGCGGACCTGGTGATCTGCGCCTATTTACTCTATCCGCGCGAGGAAAAGAAGTCGGCGGCTGCGCCCGAGGCGGCGCTCACCGCGCCTGACGTCGTCGATTCCCGCCCCGCCGAAACGCATGTGATCGCGGGCAGCATCGTTCGTCCCGGGTCGCCCGAGACGGCTGCGAACGCGAACAACGGCAGCGCTCAAAACGGCACGAAGGTGAGCCGCGTGGATGTGCGGCCGTCGCCGTCTTCGGCTCAGATAGCAGCGCTCCAGCCTGCAATGCCGGCCATGCCAGCGGCTCCTGCTGCCCCTGCCACGAACCTCGCGAATATGCCCGCCGTGGATATGCAAACGCAGGCGCCGCTTTCGCAAGTTCCGCAAGCGGCGGCGCAGCAGCCCATGCAGCAGCAGCAACAGGTGCAAGTGCAAGCGCAGCAGCAGGCACAGCCCCAACGCTCCTACGCGAGGTCGAAAACCACGCAGCACGCCGACGACTCGCGCGGCCACGAGGATCTGCGCCGCCACGGTTCCAACGAGGTTGGCGCATTGATGACGGAGTTGCTGGTGCGCGAGTCGGCGAAACTCGATCCTTCGTTGCCCCCGCCGCCGCCGACCGATCCCGTCGACCTGAATCGCCGCAGCTCGAATCCCGTCGCAGCCGCGATGACCGATCAACTCGTCAAGGAGTCCGCGCGCGTGGCGCCCGCGTCCGGCACGCAAAAGCAGCCGGGCACGCAATAGACGCAACGGCCGACGCAGCGGCCGACGCAAGCGCCGCGCTTGCCACGGACTGGGTCACGCAGCGGCCATATCCACGGCGTCAGGGAACTGCATTCTCGAGGCGAGTTGCTCGCGCAGATACGCATCGAATGCCTCTGCGACTTCTGGATGCCGTAACGCGAACTCCACGGTCGCCTTCAGGTAGCCGAGCTTGCTGCCGCAATCGAAGCGTGTGCCCGCGTAACGGTGCGCGAGCACCTGCTCGTCCGCGAGCAGCGATTGCAATGCATCGGTGAGCTGATATTCGCCGCCCGCTCCCGGCGACAGGTTGCGGATATGCCGGAAAATCGCCGGCGTGAGGATATAGCGCCCCACCACGCCGAGATTGGACGGCGCATCTTTCGGTGCAGGCTTCTCGACGATCGTCGACACCTTCAGCAAGCCGTCGTCCCACTCGCGTCCACCTACCACGCCATATGAACTGCTGTGCTCGCGCGAAATGCTTTCCACGCCGATGACCGAGCTATGGTAATGGTTGAACACGTCGACCATTTGCGTCAGCACGGGCGGCTCGCCGTGCAACAGGTCGTCGGCGAGAATCACGGCGAACGGCTGATTGCCCACCAGCTTCTCCGCGCATAGCACCGCGTGGCCGAGGCCGAGTGCATCGGCCTGACGCACATAAAAGCAGTCGACGTTGGCCGGTTTAATGCCGCGCACGAGCTCCAGCAGCTTCTGCTTGCCGCGTGCTTCGAGTTCCGCCTCGATCTCGTACGACTTGTCGAAGTGGTCTTCAATCGCCCGTTTGCTTCGGCCGGTCACGAAGATCATTTCGGTGATGCCCGCGGCAATCGCTTCTTCCACTGCATATTGAATCAGCGGCTTGTCGACAACCGGCAGCATCTCTTTCGGACTTGCCTTCGTTGCAGGCAGAAACCGAGTGCCCAACCCCGCCACCGGAAAGACGGCCTTCGTCACTTTCAACATATTGCACCCCGCAATAGACCATTGAATGTCTGCGAATTCGCGCCGCTTGCAGAAGATTTGCCTCGCGCCAGCAGATGCGAAATGCGCTCGAATCGAATCCGGCGCTCGCCGTTGCGGCCGCGCCGCAAGCTATCAGGCGGCGCCGCGCTGAGTCGGCGATGCCGCCGCATCAGCCGCGTCGATGCTCACGCGCGCAGCCGTGTCGGGCGACAGCAGCAACGCGTTCATGACGCGCAGCCGCCACGCTTCGGGCGGCATGCCGTCAATCGACGTGTTCAGCTTCACCTTGAGCGACGGATCCAGCACGAGCCGCTCGCGCAGGCTGCTGACGACCCATCTGTCAAGACGGCGCGTCAGGCCAAGCCGTTCGACGGCCTCCAGCGCAATGCCCAGCGGCCTCGTCTTGCCGCCCGTCCGCTCGGTCAATGCAAGCGCACAATAGGTCGTGACCTGGGCATCCAGCCCTTCACGTAGCGGCGTGAGTTCGAGTGCGAGCCGTCCCTCGTCCATCGCGCGAAACAGCGCGATGGCGGTGGCCATGTCGCCGTGGTACTGCTCGCGCCAGCCCGGCAGTCGGCCCGGCGCAAGCGAAGCCGCTCCGATCGCGTCGATGTCGAACGGTCCATCGCCATAGCCTGCGATGCGCACGGAAATAGCCGGATAAACGGTTCCGCTCTCTCCATACACGGGAGCGCCGCCGAGCGCCTCGACGATGCGGTCCGGCAAACTCGCCTCGCGCATCGGCAATGCGCCGCTCAGCGACTCGGCCGGCGAACCGGCGTCGAACGCAAACAGAATGTGATCGCCGCTGCGCGCGACCATGCCGCCTTCCGCGGCAACGAGCTGACGCGCGCGTTCCAGCACCGCGCGCCGCACGGTGGCGCCGAGTGCACGCTCGTACGCCGCCTCGATCTGCCGCACGTTGAAGATGGACGCGACGAGGCACAGCGGCATCGCACCGTCGCGCGATTCGCCGCGCCGCATGCCGAGGCGGTCGAGGAGCGACGCGAGTTGGGCGTCCTTCAGCAGACGATGCAGATCAGTCATCGTGGCCCTCGCGTTCCGCTAGCTCTTGCGGTGTCGACAACGCGATGGCAGCGAGACGCTGACGCTCCGCGTTCCGATAGCCGGTGGGCGATATCGCGAGATGCTGCCTGAAGAGCTTCGCGAGCCGGTCGCCGCTGCTTAGACCGGTGCGCCGCGCGATCTTGTCGGCGGGCAACTCCGTTTGAATCAGCATGTGGCAGGCTTTTTCCAGCCGCAAACGCAGAACGAATTCGGTCGGCGTTACACCGATTTCCTTTCTGAAGCGCCGCAGAAAGTTGCGCTCGCTCATCGCCGCCGCACGCGCGACCGCAGCGATCGAGACGCGCCCTTCCACGCCTACGCGCAACTGCTCCGCCGCTGCGCGAATCGGCTCGCTCGGTTGCGACTCCGGCGTTTCGATGCTCGCGCGCATCGGCGCCGCTGTTCCGGTCCAGAGTAGATCGCACGCACAATTCATATGGCTGCCCCCGCAACATGGCGAAATCCGCTTTTTCTGCGGTGCATCATAGGCGCTTCATTTCACGCTCAATTTGAAGGTGTCCGATTGCATCCAGCTATTGGCGGATGCGACCAAGCGCGCTCAGGACGGGTGCGAGGAGATTGAACTGACGGAACGCTACGCTATGCGCGCCGGTCGGCGCTCGCGTGGAAGACGTGATGAAGACGTCGGCTGCAAAGGCGCCGATTGCCTGACGGGTAGCCGGCGCACATTCATCTGTATTGCGAAGCTTTTATGCGGCGCGATTGTCGCGTTCGGCCAAGAGCTTGGGTAAAACAGCCGCGCGTCGGCAACCGGTGCTCCCGCGCGACTACACTCCGCTTCGGTCTTCGAGGGATCGCTATTTCAGGACTACCCCGTCCCTCGACTTTCGGCCTGCCGTTCCCTCGGGCGGCAGGCTTTTTTTTGTCATGCCGCTTACGCAGCGGCGTCCTCGACAATCGGCTTGCGCGCCATGAACCAGTAAAACAGCGCGGCGCATCCGGCAATCGCGCCGCCTGAAATAAAGGCAAGCGCGTATGACCCGGTACGATCCACGATGAACCCGGCAACGACCGGCGAAAACGCGCCGCCAAAATAGCCGCCGAAGTTCTGGATCGCGCTGACCGAGGCGATCATCGACGAAGGCGCGATGTCCGCCGCAAGCGCCCACGCGGAGCCCACCACGGCCGCGACGAAAGCGAGGCCTACCGTGAACAGCGCGAGCGTCACATTGAACGATTGCGTGAACGGCAGCGCGATTGCGCACACGGCGGCACCCACCGCGCAACATGCAATCAGGAGACGCTTCGCGGCAATCGGCGAAGCGAACTGGCGATCGACCATTTTCTTCGCAAGATAGCCGACCGCAATCTCGCCGAGCGCGCCGCCGGCCCAAGGGATACCCGCATAGACGCCAAGCTGCGCGAATGAAATATGAAAGCGGTCGAGCAGATAGAGCGGCAGGAACACGAGGAAAATATTCCACAGCCAGATTGTGCAGAAGTAGCCGAGAATCATGCCCCACACGCTGCGTCGCGCGAATAGCGAACGCCAGCGCAGCGATGAATGGACGAGCGATCGTTCATGACCGCCGCCGCCCGCTTCAATGTACTCGCGCTCGTCGCTCGAAAGACGCTTGCTGTCCACCGGATTGCGATACAACATCAGGAACAGCAGCGCGAATGCAATGCCAAATGCGCCCGTCACGTGAAAGAGCGAGCGCCAGCCAAACGCGACCATCAGCGCGACAAGCACCACGGGCGCAATGGCGGGTCCCCACTTGGACGACGAATCCCATACGCCGGTTGCGAAGCCACGCTCTTTTGCCGGAAACCATGCAGCGGTGATTTTCGCGGAGGTCGGCCAGCACGGCGCCTCGCCGACAGCAAGCAAGGCACGCATCACGAGCAGACCGGAAATGGAACCCACCACGCCGGTGAGCCACGTCGCCACGCTCCACCAGATCATCGCGAGCGCGTAGGCGCGCTTTGCGCCGAAGCGGTCGATCACCCAGCCGGCCGGCAATTGCATCACCGCATAGGTCCACGCAAACACACTGCCCAGCAAACCGATCTGCGTGCGAGTGAGACCGAGGTCCTGAATCATGCCCGGCGCGGCAATGGAAAGACTCGCACGGTCCATGTAGTTGATGATCCCGCCGATCAGCAGCCAGATGAGCACGTGCCAGCGGAAGTTTAGGCGTGTGGGCTGCACTGCGGCGGCCGTGAGCGAACCAGTGGGCTTGTCCAAATCGTGTCTCCGTCCAGATGGCCATGCACGACCATTCGTCGTTGCGGACATGCACGGTGCAGCAGAACGCCGCACTTGTATGCATGTACTGAACGACAAGTGTACGGACCGGAACGCGAGACCTCCAATGTCGAAACTGCATGGGGCGATAGCGTTTTCGTTATCGTGGCGGCGCGTGCGCCCATGCATCGCCAGGTCGAGCCGCCGCGCGCGGCGCACTACACTATCGGGCAATGCAGGCGCCGGTTCGTCGTTGATACTTGTTTGATGCCTGATTCCATACCCACGGAGACGAAGTGAAATTCGACACGACCACCGTCCGGCTTATTCTTGCGATTGCGGAAGAAGGCAGCATCTCGCGAGCCGCCGACAAGCTCAGCCTGGCCGTCGCGGCTGCGTCGCGGCGCGTGTCGGACCTCGAGGAGCAACTCGGCGCGAAGCTTTTCCGGCGCGTGCCGCACGGCGCGGAACTGACCGAGTCGGGCGCCAGGCTGGTGGAATACGTTCGGCAGATCGACAACCTGATAGACCGCATGGAAGGCGACGCGCAGGCGCTCATTCACGGCCTCGAAGGACGCATCATCATCGGCGCGCCGAAGGCTGTCGTGATCCAGTTTCTGGCCCGCGAGATCGCCGCGATCCAGCGCAAGTATCCACGCATCGCGCTCAAGATCGTCGAAGAAAACAGCAAGATCGTCCAGCAGCTGCTGCGCGACAGAGTGATCGACGTCGGCATCTACGAGAAGAAAAGCGGCTTTCTCGATCTCGACAAATCCGCTTACCGCGAAGATCGCCTCGTGCTGGTGTATAGCCGAACGCATTTCGAATTCGGCAAGGGGCCCGTCGGCATCGACGATATTCTCGATGTTCCCATTGTGAGCCTCGGCAGGGGCTCGGCGGTGCTGTCGGCCGTGGAGCGCGCGTATCGCAGCCGCGGCCGGCTCTTTCCGAACAATTTCACGGTGACCGGCTTCGACACCATGCTGGCGATGGTGCGTCACGGCCTCGGCGTCGGTCTCATGCCGCCTGATGTCTTGCAGAGCTTCCACCCTGAGGGAGCGCTTGCGTCGACTGACCTCGACGGAGACTGGTCACGGCGCAGTTACGTGTTGTCCTGCGTCGAAGGACACGCGCAGGAAGAGACGCTGCGCAATGTCGTCGCTGAGCTGCTGGCAGGCGGCTAGCGCGTTTCCACACACCGCGGTTTCGCGAACCGCGAAACCAGCCATGACGCGGCGATTCTTGCGGCGCGCCCTCGCACTCGGCGACAGTGGAGCCACGACACGAGTCACCCGATCGAGGAGAAGGCCCCCATGGCGCAATTACCGCAATTACCGCTGCAAGGCATACGCGTGCTCGACGTGAGCCAGGTCATGGCAGGTCCGTTCGCCTGCATGATGCTCGCGGACCTGGGCGCGGACGTCATCAAGGTCGAGCCGCCCGAGGGCGACCAGACGCGCAGCTCGATGGGCTTCAAGATGAAGGGCCCCGACAGCATGGGCTTTCTGAACCTCAACCGCAACAAGCGCTCCGTCACGCTGGACCTGAAAAGCGACGAAGGGCGCGAAATGTTCTACAAGCTCGCCAAAACAGCGGACGTCATCGTCGAGAACTATCGGCCCGGTGTCGTGCAGCGTTTGCGGATCGACTACGAGTCCATCAAGGCGATCAATCCGAAGATCGTTTATGCGAGCATTTCCGGCTTCGGACAAAGCGGGCCATGGGCGTCGCGGCCGGGCTTCGACCTGATGGCCCAGGCCATGTCCGGCGTGATGAGCGTGACCGGCTATAAGGGCGGCAAACCGGTGAAAGCCGGCGTGCCCGTCGCGGATATCGGTTGCGCGCTCTTTGCCGTGTACGGCGTGCTGTCGGCCTATATCGGTGCGCAGCGAAGCGGAGAAGGCCAGCATATCGACGCGTCGTTGTTCGACTCGATCATGGCGTTCTCGATCTGGGACATGTCCGACTATTGGGGCACAGGCGTGCCGCCCACGCCGCTCGGCACGAGCAACAAGATGAGCGCGCCCTATCAGGCCGTCAAGGCCCGCGACGGGTACTTTGTCATGGGTGCAACCAATCAGAAGCTATGGACGAGGTTGTGCGAAGTGCTCGATCGCCGCGATCTGATCGATCACGCCGATTACGCGAGTGTCGCGCTGCGCCTGAAAAATCGCGAGGCGATGATCGAGGTGCTGGAGCAGGAATTCGGCAAACGCGACAGCGCGGAGTGGGTCGAGGTGCTGCTCGCTGCCGGCATTCCTTCTGGACCTATTCTTTCGTATCCCGAAGCATTTGGGAGCGAGCACGCACGGCATCGCAACATGTGCATGGAGATCGAGCATCCGAACGAGGGCACCGTGAAGAACATCGGCTTCCCGGTCAAACTGCTCGGCACGCCGCCGACCGTGCGGCGCCACCCTCCGCTGCTTGGCGAGCACAACGACGAAATTTTCGCGGAGATCAACGGAGGTGCGTCATGAGCGAACCGGTTCGCCTTACCGTTCATGCCTCGGGCGTGGCAGAAATCCTGATCGACAGACCCGAGCGGCACAACGCAATGACGCTCGCCATGTACGAGTCGCTGCTCGCGCACATTGCGCAGTGCGAAGCAAACAGCGGGGTGCGCTGCGTGCTGCTGCGCGGGGCCGGCGGCAAGTCTTTCATTTCCGGCACGGACATCGGCTATTTCAGGGACTTCCGCGACGGACGCGATGGGCTCGCGTATGAAGCGTTTGTCGAGCGCGTGATCGACACCGTCGAGCGAATTGCGGTACCGACCATCGCCGTGATCGACGGCTGGGCCGTGGGCGGCGGTCTTGCGCTCGCCACTGCCTGCGATTTTCGCGTGTGCACCGGCGCGTCGCGTTTCGGCGCGCCGATTGCAAAGACGCTGTCGAACACGCTGTCTTCGCGCAATCTCGCGCGGCTTCAGGCGGCGTTCGGCACGCCGCGCGTCAAGAAGATGCTCATGCTCGCGGACTACCTGGGCGCGGACGAAGCGCTCGCATGCGGATATGTGCACGAGATCTGCGCGCGCGAGGCGCTGGAGGACGCGGCACATGCGCTCGCGCAACGGTTGATAGCGCTATCGCCGGTCACGCAGCAGGCGGTGAAGGAAAGCTTGCGCCGCATCGTGATCGAACAGCGGCTCGACGACGAGGATCTGATCGAAGCGGTATACGGCAGCAGCCGTTTCAAGGAGGCGGTGGTGGCGTTTAGTTCTTCGAAGAGGTGACGGTAGAGCACCACTGCTAAAACGCAAAAAAACGCCGCAATTGCGGCGCCTTCTCGTCACGCATCACTCAATCGTAGTGCCGGTGCTTATGATGCTTCTTGCCGCCCGACCGATAGCCGCGCGAGTAGTCGTCGGCATAGGAGTTCGAGCGCGAGATATTGCCGCCGAGCGCCGCGCCTGCGCCGCCGCCCAACGCTGCGCCCACGAGGCCGCCACCGCGGCCGCCCATTGCGTTGCCTGCCGCCGTGCCCGCGCCGCCGCCCAGCGCGCCGCCGATAATCGCGCCCGTGCGCTCGCGGCGATTCGACGTCACCGCGCCGCCCGCGCCGCCGCCCACGGCACCACCGATCACGGCACCCGTGCTGCCGCCGACCGCGCCACCCAGTGCCGCACCCGCGACGCCACCGAGCGCGCCGCCCAGCGCGTTGTTCATGTCGCCGGCCACCGCCGACAACGACGCCGCGCTCGCGAGCGCTGCAACAGCCACAATCTGGAGGATTTTTCTGGACATAAAAGGTCTGTGTTTTTTATGAGACGGCGCCGAGTATAACCGGTGGCATGAAAGCATCCTGTAACTACGGCACGCCTTACCGGTAAGACGTGTAACAAATGATGGCGCCGTCATTTTTACCTTTACTGTCCGCGGCTCAGCGTTTGCGCTTCTTCTTCAGCTGGATGGTTTCGAACAGTTCGTAGTTGGCAGTCGGCGTCTGATCGGCACCGGGCGCATGGTAGTAGTTCATCGTGATGGTGGTTTCGCCGCCGGCCTGGCCCGGATCATGATCGAACACGGCGATGCCGTAGCCCGTGCCGGTGTCGCGTTGCGCGGACCAGATCGCGTCTTCGACGGCATCGGCGCTTGCCCGGACGAAGGTGCCCGCCGTCGTGCCCGGCACCGGACGGTTGGGCCGCGTGAAGATACGCGCTTGCGGCAGGCCGGTGCCGGCGTCGACACCATAGACGTCGAGCGGCGCACTCGTGCCGCCGCCGCCGAGAATCAGGTGGATCGTGCCCTGGCTCGTGTCGAAGGTCGACGCGCCCGCCGAGATTGCCGACATGACCGGCTTCGGCTGCAAGGTATCGACCGGGTGGCCGGTTGCGATGTCGGTGCCCTTGTGATGATTGCAGCCGCGCACGGGGTAGCTGCGCTCGTAGTCGTGATCGTGGCCGCACAGCACGAGGTCCACGCCGTAGCGGTCGAAGAGCGGCAGCCACGCCTCGCGAATGCCCTTGTCTGAACCGTTCCCCGTCTTCGACGAGCTCAGCGCGTCCTGATGCATCTGCACGACGATCCAGTCGATGTCGTCGTCTTCGGCCGCGTGGCGCAAGGTCTTTTCGAGCCAGCGGGTCTGCTCGCCGCCGCTGTAGCCGCGCACATAGAAGGAGGTCCCCGGCTGGATCGACGGATTGCCGGTGCTCGCGGCCGGCACGAGCGGATTCGGTCCGGCCACGAAGGCGGCGGCGTCCTGATAGACGACGTCGTCGGCATCGAGCGAAATAAACAGCACCGAGCTCACGCGGAAGCTATACCAGCGGCCCGGAAAACGCGTGTGATTTTCCGGCAGCGTATAGCGCGCGAGATACGACGCAAAGCCTTGCTCACCGTTATGGAATTCGATTTCGTGGTTGCCGGGGCACGGCATCCATGGACGATTCGCCGCGGACGTCTGACAGTTGTTGCCGAAATCGCGCCACACGTCGGGCTGGTGCGTCGGGTTCAGATTCGCATAGCACAGGTCGCCGTTGAGCAGATGGAACAGCGGCTGAAAGCGCTCGACTGCCTGCACCGCGAAGCGGCTTTGCGGCGACGACAACACCCAGCCGGTGTTCGGTGTGGCGAGGTCGCCATAACTCGTGAAGCGAAACGGCGCGCGGCCGCGCGGCGCTGTGCGGAAGCTGCCGCTAAAGGGCTGCGCCGCGTTGCTGTCATTCTCGGCCGTGACTTCGTATTCGTAGCGGGTGTCTGGCTTGAGATCGCGCAGACGCGCGTGATAGTTGAACACGACCTCGCCGTTCAAGCCGTCCGTGTAGGTGGTTTGCACACCATGCACGACGTGCTTCGCGTCGCCCGTGCGGCCAATGCGCAAGTGCGGCTTCACGGCGGCCGCGAGCGACGCCCACGACACCGTCACTTCACTCGACGGATCGTTGCCCCACGTCAGGTGAACCTGTTCTGGCGTGCCGTCCGGCGTGCTGCTCGCGGCGCGCGCCGTCGACAGCGCATTGGCGGCCGAAGCAAGACCGGATGCGCCGGCAAACTTCAGAAACCCGCGACGCGAAACGATGGAAGCGCCCTGATCGGCTGGCGAGGCCTTAGCGTTTTTTGTATTCGACATGTCTGTGTTTGTGGGTAGGAAGGACAGGCGGCTTTTGACCCGTGATCCTAGTCGCGAAACGGTGACAGTTGAATGAAAAGGCGCATCGCCAATACGCTCTCGCGGACGGCCGCCACTAACGCGTTGGCGGCTGCGGGCTGTGGGCGGGATTCGTGTCGAACTTCGAAACGCTTTCAATGCCGTGTTCGCCGACGAGCTTCAATAGTTCGTTCTCCATGGCATCGGCCACCTGCTTCTCGTAGATCTGTTCGCCCTTCACGTACACCGTGAACGATCGCAGGTACTTGGCTTTCTTGTCTGGATTTGCGATCGTGTCGCGCGTCCACTCATAAAGCGGGTACCTGTGGATGCCGAATCGCCCGGCTTCGCTCACGTAGTCCGCAAAAGCGTCGTACTGGCATTTCACCGTCGCATCATGCCGATGCAAGACTTGCGCAAGCCTCAGGTGCGCGTCGCCCGAAGAATCGGCGCGCAGCGCGTTTGCGAGTTCCTCCGACACGGTGAGCCGGAGTTGAAATTTCAGTGTCGCGTCCACGTGTGCCTCGCTGTTCGATGAAAACGGCGCCCGCGCACAACCGCCCTTTCACGTGAAAGCGGCATCAGCAAGGGCGGGCATCAAGACAAAGCGGCCGGCCGCTTACGCCTGGTTCAAGGACTGCGCAGACAGCCTTTCGTCGATACGTGCAATTTCGCTGCCGTGCACGGGTCGGCCAAGCAGGAAGCCTTGGGCATGCGTGCAACCGGAGCGCCGCACGAAGTCCAGTTGCTCCTCGGTTTCGATACCCTCGGCCGTGGTCGGCATGCCGATCTCGCGCGCCAATGCAACGATCCCTCGCACCACCGCGGCGGACTCGCGCCGGTGCACGGACTCCTTGACGAACGAGCTGTCGATTTTCAGCTTGTCGAACGTGAAGCGCACGAGCGTGGACATTGTCGAAAAGCCGGTGCCGAAATCGTCGAGCGCAAGGCCGATGCCCAACGCACGCAGCCGCGAAATATTGCGCCGCGTCACGATGTCGTCGTTCAGCAGCACGGTCTCCGTCACTTCGATGTTCAGGCGCTCGGGCGGCAGGCGCGTCTTGCGCAGCACGCCCGCCACGATGGAAGCAAACGTCTCCTCGCGCAGTTGCACCGGCGACACGTTGACGGCAACCGGCACCTTGTCACGCCACATGACCGCTTCCTTGCACGACTGCAGCAGCGCCCACTCGCCGAGCGCGAGTATCAGTCCGGTGCGTTCCGCAGTGGGAATGAACGCGGACGGGGAGAGTTCGCCGCGCGTCGGATGCGTCCAGCGAATCAGCGCTTCGCGGCCCGTTACCGCGCCGCTCGCGAGATCCACAATCGGCTGGTACTCCATGCGCAGTCCGCCGAACGTACGCAACGCGCCTTCCAGGTCGCTACGCAGCAGGCTCAGGCTTTCGTCGGAGACATGCTGCTCGGCATCGAAAATAGCGTAGGCGCTCTTGCCGCTGCGCTTGACAGCGTACAGCGCACGGTCGGCGCAGATCAGCAGTTGGGGCCCGGTCGACGCATGCTCGGGGTACAGCGCCACGCCCACGCTGGCGCCGATATGCACGAGCGCTTCGCTCAAAGAGAATGGCCGCGCCAGCGTCTTGACGATGCTGTCGGCAAGCAAGCGCACATCGCGCGACGGTTCGGGCGCTTCCGAAATGACCACGAATTCATCGCCTGCAAGGCGTCCGACAATGTCGGTGGCCGGCATCACTTCACGCAGCCGAACCGCGGCTTCCTGCAGAATCTGGTCGCCCGCGGCATGGCCGAGACTATCGTTGATCGCCTTGAAGCCGTCCAGGTCGATCAGTAGAACAGCGAACAACCCGTCGCGTTGCGCAGCGCCGGCCGCCGTGCGTTCGAGCAGCAGCTCGTTGATGCGCGCCCGGTTCGGCAGGCCCGTCAGGCTGTCGTGATGCGCGAGCCGCTGACTGCTTTCGCGTGCGAGCAGCAGGGCCACGGTGTCGCGATTGCTGCGCAGCGCCACGGTCAGAAAACCCGCTGCGCAAAACGGCGCCTGAAACAGCAGCACGAGTTTCCCGGAACCGGGCGACAGCGCGGCGCCAAGGCCGAGCAAACCGAGAATGAAGCCGATTTGCAGCATCACGAGCCGCGGCGTGGCCGCATTACGTCCCGCCAGGCCGCCGACAACGCCCACCGCGCACACATTGCCGAGCAGAAAAAGCGTCGCGTCTGCGCTGATATTGCAGAGCAGCGCGCCGAACCCGAATAACGCGCTCCACAGAATGCTCGCAAACAGGAAAGCCGCGGTGGGCGTAGGCAGATTCTGCGCGCTGCGATGGCGGCACAGCCAGATCAGCGCAAGACGCACGAACAGCAGCGCGACCACGGCGCCCGTCCACGTGGCGTACAGCAGGCTGGGGTGCAAATAGTAAGCGGTCGCGCAGACGCTGATTTCGCAGATGGACGCGAAGAGAATAGACGCGGTGCGCGTGAAAAGATTGGCGAGGAGTATCTGCCGGTTTTCGGCGCTCAGGTTCTGAGCGGAAGAGACGATCCACCTGAAAAATGGAGACCTTGGTTCGCTAAAAGCCATGACCTACGCATTTTTAATGGTGGGTGGATCGAATCCGGCAGCGTGCGCGCTGATTATTACGTAAACGTTGGTCAAAAGGTTAATTCCGCCAGGCGGTGGCGGCAAGCGACGCTCGCAGATGTCAGTCTTTCCTAAGGTTAACCCTGATTTCGACGCGAAAGCTGCGTGCTACTCGTTCGCCATCTCGACAAGTTTCGCAACCGTATTCATGTTGCGTGCCGTTCCAGTCCTGGCGGCCGGGATTTTCAGTTTCGTATCCGCCATGCCGTCGTTGTAATGCACGTAGATTTCGCGTGTGCCGAGCGCCATTTCTTCGTCGCGCTGGCCGCTCGCGTGAGCGAGTGCATCGGCAGGCGGGGGCGCGTCGAGAAAAATCGCGACGGTCCGGTTGGGCGCTGCCGACTTGAAGGGATTGGCGGCCAGCACCTGCGCGAGTTCCGCTCCCGTGCGAACCGCGACGCCCACCGGCTTGCCCGCGTATTCCTCGAGACAACGCTCGAGCCGGCTCTTCACCGAGGCTTCGCCGAGCTTGCTTTCGAACACGACGTTGCCGCTCGCAATGTACGTGCGGACGCGAGTAAAGCTGAGGGACTCGCACATGGCGCGCAAGTCAGCCATGGGAAGCTTGCCGGTGCCGCCGACGTTCACGGCGCGCAGAAAAGCGATATATCGGGTCATCGGTCTCGTGGTGTTTTATTCAGTTTTGCGAATCAGTTTTTTATACAAGCGCGGCGGCTCGCACAATCATCAGCGCACCCATGCCGATGATCGACCATCCCACCCCTCGCGCAACAAGCTGACCGCGCGGCGCAAGGCGTTCAAGCGTCATGGCAGCCGTCACCAGCGCCATCGCACGCAGATTCATCGCACCGGTCACGACGAGCACCGCGGTCAGGCTCGCACAGCACAAGCAGCAATGCATGCCGAGGCGCAAACCGTAGCGCAATGCAGCACTAGCACGCGACGGCAATGCAGGTTGCCCGCATTGCGGCGCCCTTTGGCAGCAGCCGAGATAATGCGTCTTCCACCCGGACAATTGCAATGCACCGGCAAGCAACACGATTATGCCGGCTACCGCCGGGGCGGCATGCGAGAGTGCCGGCATGCGCATCTGGAGCGCGGCGAACGCCCCGCCGAGTGCGAACACCGTCGCACCCAGCACGCCCCAGACGGCGAAATAACCGGCGCCCGCAAGCCATGTGAGCGATGCCACTCGCGCGTGTCCTGCACCGCGGAGCGCTTCGCCATAGCGCCATAACGCCGGCGCCAACGAAGGCATCATCATCGCGATCATCATGACAAGCCACATGCCCACGAACGATGCCGCGACGCGCAGCCACGTCCGCCCGCAGGTAGGCATCCACATCATCGAGGGCGCGGAGCCGCCGGGCATGGGCATGCATGCCGCGATAGTCGCTGCCGCGCTGACGGCGAACAGCAAGCCGCACACGCCGTAGAAAGCCGCCCGCGAACAGGCCCGCGCACGGGTCTCATTGCTTGCCGGCTTGCCGGATGCGTCTGAGCTCACGCAGTCCATCACGCCCTCAGCGCTGTCCGTATTCGTCGTGCCGACGCCACCAGATGCCCGTCTCGTTGCGCCCCTTCGGCGCACGGTCGAGCCACTGGTACATGCCCCACAGGCCGTCCAGTCCACGCGCATAGGTCGAATACGTGTGGTACACGGCGCCGTCCTCGAGCACGAACGCGCTCAGCCCGGGCCGGTCGCGCGTGTAGGTGGACGCGTCCGTTCCGCAGGTCGCCGCGAACTGCGCGACGGGCTCCGGCGCCGGCACGGCGTCCATGGCATGGTGCCCGCGCTGATAGTTGTATTCGACCGTGCCCTCGCGCTGCTGCGCCTCGGTGAACGAGATATTGAAGTCGAAGTTGAAGTCGCTGCCCGCGGATGACGCCCACGGAAACGTCCACCCCATACGCCGCTTGTATTCCTGAAGTTTCGCGAGCGGCGCGCGCGATATCGCCATCAACCGCACGTCGTGATTCGCCAGATGAACCGCGAATCCGTCGAAGCCGTCCGCAATCGACGAGCACGACGGGCAACCCGCCTTGTAATCCGGCCCGAACATGAAGTGATAGACAAGCAGCTGCGAGCGCCCCGCAAACAGATCGGCGAGGGAGGCGCTGCCTTCCTCGGTCTCGAACCGGTAGCTTTTGTCGACGCGAACCCAGGGCAGTTCCTGGCGGCGCCGCGCCAGTTCGTCGCTGCGCCGCGTCAGCTCCTTTTCCGCCTTCAGCAGATCGAGGCGCGCCGCGAGCCATTGCTCGCGGGTTCCGGTGGTGTGTGTCGTGGCCATGGCTTTCTCCGTCGGGTTGGCATCGTCGTTCGGTCGGTTTCGATACGACGTACTGGTTAGCGGTCGTGCTAGATTAGTACCGGGATTCCTGACGGTGGGAGTGACAAGTGTGGCGCGATTTCGATGAAGACGGATCCGCTGATTCAGGCTGCAGCGCAGGCGCTCGCAGCCGGTGATCCGCTTGGCGCACTGAAGCGCGTCGCGTTGCGCGACGACGCGCCGGCGCTCGCGCTGCGAGGCATCGCGATGGCGCAGCTCGGCGATCTGATCCGGGCGAAAGCGCTCGTGCGAAGCGCGGCGCGCGCGTTCGGCGCGAGACACGCGGTCGCCCGCGCGCGGTGCGTCGTCGCAGAAGCGGAAATCGCGCTCGCGTCGCGCGATCTGGCGTGGCCGGCCAAGGCGCTCGCCGACGCACGCGCGACACTCGAAGCCTCAGGCGACCGCGCCAACGCCGCGCATGCAGGCTATCTGGAGGTCCGGCAGCTGGTGCTGATCGGCCATATCGACGACGCCGAGCGCATGCTCGGCGCACTCGACCCCGAACCGCTGCCGCCTGCCCTCAGGGCCGCGCACGAGCTGGTCGCAGCAGGCGTCGCGCTGCGGCGTTTGCAGACTGCCGCGGCGCGCGTCGCGTTTGCCCGGGCGAGGCATGCCGCGCATGAAGCCGGTATTCCCGCGCTGATTGCCGAAGTAGACAATGCTTCGCACACCTTGAGACTGCCGGCCGCGCGGCTGATCGCGGGCGGCGAAGCGCAGCTCCTGCTGCTCGACGAGGTGGAGGCCTTGCTCGCCTCGGACGCGCTGGTTGTCGATGCATGCCGGCACGTCGTGCAAACGGGCGGAACGGTTGTCTCGCTGACACGGCGTCCGGTGCTGTTCAATCTCGCCTATCAGCTTGCAGAGACATGGCCCGCCGATGTGCCGCGCGACACGCTGATCGCAGGCGCTTTCAGGACAAAGCATGCCGATGACTCGCATCGCGCGCGCTTGCGCGTCGAAATGGGCCGGCTGCGCACGATGCTGCGCGCATTCGCCGATGTCGGCGCGACGCGGCGCGGCTTCGCGTTGGCGCCGCATCGCGGCAACCGGGTTGTGCTGCTCGCGCGCCCCGTCGACGAAGCGCACGCGGCGATGCTCGCGCTTCTCGCCGACGGTGAGTCATGGTCGAGTTCGGCCCTCGCGCTGGCGCTCGGCGCAAGCCAGCGCACCGTGCAACGCGCGCTCGATTCGCTCGCGGCCGCGGGCAAGGCCCAGTCTTTCGGCCACGGACGCGCGCGCCGCTGGACCGCGCCGCCCGCCTCCGGATTCGCGACAACCTTGTTACTCCCCACGCCGGTTACGCTCAATTAGGATGACAGCATGAACCAATCAAACGCCACTATCATCCGTGAATACGGCCCGTTTCCCGGCGTCGAGCAAGTGGGCGGCGTCACTTACGACGGCCGGCAGGTCTGGATCGCGGCCGGCAAGACGCTGAACGCGTTAGATCCCGCGAGCGGCGAAACGCTGCGCGCCATCGAGATCGCCGCCGACGCAGGCACGGCTTTCGACGGCCAGCATCTGTTCCAGATCGCCGGGGGCCGCATCCACAAGATCGATCCGGCCAGCGGCCGCATCCTGGCAACCATTCCCGCGCCCGGCGGCGAGGGCGCTTCGGGACTCGCGTGGGCCGAGGGGTCGCTCTGGATCGGCGAGTATCGGGAGCGCAGGATCCACCAGATCGATCCGCAGACGGGCGCGGTGCTCTCCACCCTTCAGTCAAATCGCTTCGTGACCGGCGTCACATGGGTCGAGGGCGAGCTTTGGCACGGCACGTGGGAAGACGATGCGAGCGAGCTGCGGCATATCGATCCGCGTACCGGCGAGGTGCTGGAAAGCCTGAAGATGCCCGCGGGCGTCGGCGTGTCGGGTCTCGAATCGGACGGCGGCGAACAGTTCTTCTGCGGCGGCGGCAATAGCGGCAAAGTGCGCGCGGTGCGACGTCCTCAACGTGAGACGGGCGAAGCCGAAGTCAGATAAGCAGCATTCGCATCGGGCCGCAAATCGCGCCTGTGCGCGTGCGCGGGTCACGCGGCGTTGCGCGCCTCGCGCCGCACGGCTTGCGGCGGCAGTCCAAAACCGCGTATGAACGCCTCGCGCAAATGGCGCCGGTCGCGAAAGCCGGTCTCTTTCGCAATCACGTCGAGCGGATGCCGGCTCTGCTCGATCATCAGGCGCGCCGCTTCGAGTCGCAGGCTTTCCACGGCACGCGCCGGCGACTGTCCCGTTTCCAGCGTAAAGACGCGGCTGAACTGACGCGGGCTGAGGTTCACTTGCTCCGCCAGTTCGTCGACGGTGAGCGGGCGGCTCAGGTTCTCGCGCGCGTAATTCAGCGCGCGCTGGATGCGGTCCGACTTCGGCGCGAGGTTGAGCATTTCCGAGTGCTGCGACTGGCCGCCCGAGCGCCGTTGGTGCATGACGAGCTTGTGCGCGACCGAGCGCGCCACCTCGGCGCCGAGATCTTTTTCGACCATCGCAAGCGCCATGTCGAGACCAGCAGTCATGCCAGCTGACGTCCACACCGGACCGTCGACGATATAAATGCGGTCGTCTTCCACCCGAACGTCCGGAAAGCGCTTCTGCATGTCGCGCGCGTAGGCCCAATGTGTGGTGGCGCGGCGCTGCGCGAGCAGACCCGCCTCCGCGACCACGAAGCCGCCCGTGCAAATACCGCCGATGCGCCGCGCGCGCGGTCCCGTCCTGCGCAGAAACGCGAGCACGTCCTCAGGCGGCGGCATACCCACTGGATCGTTGACGCCCGCGACGATCCATGTGTCGACCTGGCGGCGTGACCGGACCGGCCGCGTACTGATGCTCATGCCCAGCGACGAACGCACCTCGCCGCCCGCCGTCGAAAAATTCTCCACGTGGTAGAACGGCTCGCCCACCACCAGGTTTGCATATTCGAAGGCGGCCTGAGTCGCGATCGCCATCACCTGGAAACCGTCGCTCAGCAAATATCCGATGCGGTGCATGCGGAAGCCTCCCATGTCCGAAAACATGACGATATATGTCATTTGCGCCGCCGTCAAAACAGACCAGAATTCGCTCACACCGTCACAACCCAATGCGAAGGAGCGACACCATGGCTGAAACATACAAAGGCACTGCACTGATCACGGGCGCGTCGTCGGGCATCGGCGCCATTTATGCCGACCGTCTTGCGAAACGCGGCTACGACCTGATTCTGGTGGCCCGCAACCGCGAGCGCCTCGCCGCGCTGTCGAGCCGTATCACGACCGGCACGCGCCGTAGCGTCGAGATTCTGGACGCGGACCTGAACGACAAGGCGGGCCTTGCCGCCGTCGAAGCAAAACTGAAGGAAGACGCGAGCATTACGTTGCTCGTCAATAACGCGGGCGTCGGCACGCATACGCCGCTCCTCGGGAGCAACGTTGACGCGATGCAGCGCATGATCGACCTCAACGTCAGCGCGCTGACTCGGCTCACCTATGCGGCGGTGCCGGGTTTCGTTGCGCGCGGCAAGGGTGCGTTGATCAACATTGCGTCGATCGTGGCCATCGCGCCCGAGGTGCTGAACGGCGTGTACGGCGGCAGCAAGGCGTTCGTGCTGGCCTTCAGCCAGTCGCTGCATCATGAACTGGGCGACAAGGGCGTTCAGGTGCAGGCCGTTCTGCCGGGCGCGACGGCGACCGAATTCTGGCAGACGGGTGGCCTGCCGCTCGATAACCTCGACAAGTCCATTGTGATGTCCGCCGACGACATGGTCGACGCCGCGTTGGTCGGCTTCGATCGCCGCGAGCTGGTCACCATTCCGTCGCTGCACGCGGTGGAGAAGTGGGAAGACTACGAGGCTGCGCGCCGCGCGATGGCCCCGCTGCTGTCCACCAATACGCCGGCCGCGCGCTATAAGGCCTGAGCCGCAGCAACGAACAGCCGGGCCGCGTCAGATTGCGTTGCACGCGGCCCGGCTCGCTGCCCGGTTCATTCAGGCATGCCGATGGCCGTGCCCGCTACCGCTAATCGACTGCGGCTCGTCGTACTCCGCTGAGATGTCCTTGTTCGTGTAGTCCCCGAGACGGGAAGCGGCGAACAGGCTCAGCAGCCCGCACACGAACACATAGAAGGCGATGGCATAGCCCGAGCGATAGTAGGCGAACAACGCGGTTGCAATGAGCGGCGCCGGGCCGCCCGCGATCACCGACGCCAGCTGATAACCGAGCGATGCGCCGCTATAACGCAGCCGCCCCGTGAACGACTCCGCGATCAGCGCCGCTTGCGGTCCGTACATCATCGCGTGGGGCACGAGCGAAAGCACGATGGCCACGAAGATCCACGTCGGGTTGCGCGTATCGACCATGGCGAAATACACGAAGCCGAACAGGCCGGCGGCGGCCGCGCCGATCATATACATGCGGCGGCGCCCAATCAGATCGGACACATGGCCGAAGAGCGGAATGGTGAAGAATTCCAGCACCGATGCCGCGAGCACCGCCGTCAGCAGCAGATCGCGCGAGGCGCCCAGCGTCCGCACACCATACGTGAAAACAAACGCCGTGAAGATGTAGAACGGCGCCTGTTCGGCCATGCGCGCAAAGGCCGACAGCAGAATATCTTTCGGCTGGCGGCGAATGACTTCGAGCATCGGCGTCTTTTCGATTTTGCGCTCCGCGAGAAGCTTCGCGAAAATGGGCGTTTCGAGAATGTTCAGCCGAATATAGAGGCCGATTCCGACCAGCACGATGCTCAAAAAGAACGGCACGCGCCAGCCCCATGTGACGAACGCGTCGCCGGAAATGGCGCTCATGGCGAGCACCGCGAGATTCGCGACGAAGAGCCCCGCAGGCACGCCGAACTGCGGCCACGACGCGACGAAGCCGCGGTGCGCGTTGGTGCGGGCCCATTCCATCGACATCAGCACTGAGCCGCCCCACTCGCCGCCCACACCCACGCCCTGAATAAAGCGCAGCACCGTGAGAATTACGGCGCCCCAGACTCCGATCGACGCATAGGTCGGAACAAACGCCACGGCGAACGTGGCGAGCCCCATGAGCAGCAGCGTGACGATGAGCGTCGCTTTGCGGCCGATACGGTCGCCGTAATGCCCGAATATGGCCGCGCCCACCGGCCTCGCAATGAAGCCCACCGCGTAGATCAGAAACGCTTCCAGCGTGCCGACGAGCGGGTCCGATTTTGGAAAGTACAGCTTGGCAAAGACGAGACCGGTTACCGTGCTGTAGAGAAAGAAGTCATACCATTCGATCGTCGTACCGATCGTGCTGGCTAGAACGGCGCGGCGCAGCTGGCGCCGTGCGTCCTCTTCGGAGAGGGGCGCCGCCCCCGGTTGTATGGCAGTCATTTGGCATCCCCGAACGAATGCGCGACATGCTGTATTGACACGCGGATGGGAGCCAGGTTCCGTCACCTCACGGCCACCGCCTCCGCCCCCGCCGGCTGCCAGCCGCCGCCCAGCGCCTTGAAGGCGGCGACAGCCGCTTGCGCTGACTCCGCTTGCGCCTGCACTCGTGCATCCGAGGCGCGCAACAGGCTGTCGTCGGCCTGCAGCACCTCGATCAGACTGACGACGCCGTGCTGATACGCCGCGAACGACGCCGCGCGCGCGCGGCTGAGCGAGTCGACGCCGTCAGCCAGAAGAGCGGCCTGCTCCTCGCGCTTGACCAGTGCCGAAAAAGCGTTCTCGACGTCCTCCGTCGCGTGGAGCGCCGTGAGCCGATAGGCTGCCAGCATCTCGGCCTTCTGGCCCTTCGCCTCGTCGATCTGCGCATTGATGCGGCCGAAGTCGAACAGACGCCAGCGCAGACCCAGCACGCCGGCAGCCTGATTCGCGCCGCTCGAAAACAGATTGCCGCTCGCCACGGAAGTCGCACTGCCGATCAGTCCGCTCAACGACAGCTTGGGGTAGTACTCGGCAATCGCGACGCCAATCCGCGCATTAGATGCCGCGAGGCGCCGCTCCGCCACGATCAGGTCAGGCCTGCGTCTGAGAAGCTCGCCCGGCGAGCCGGTCGCCCCGATGCGCGGCGCGGCGGGAATGTCGCCGCCCTCCAGCAGTTCGGCGCGATGCGTGCCGGGCTGCGCGCCCAGCATCACGTCGAGAGCGTTCATAGCCGCGTCGAGACCGGTTTCGAGCACCGGCACCGACGCCTTGACCTGGGCGAGCGCGCCCTCCGCCTGACTCACCTGAAGCTCGGCCGCCAACCCTTTGCCATACAGAAGCTTGATGGTCGAGAGCAGGTCCTGTTGCGTCTGCACCTGCCGGCGGGCGACATTCAGACGCGCCTGCAAGCCACGAATGCTGATGTAGATGTCCGCGGTCTGTGCGGCCACGGCGAGGCGCGTGGCCGCTGCGCCCGCCTCCGACGCCTCGTAGTCGGCAAGCGCCGCTTCCCGGCCGCGCCGCAATCCGCCGAACACGTCCAGTTCCCAGCTCGCGTTGAGATTGGCTTCGTAGTCGTTGCCGTAGCGGTCAAAGCCCGGCGTGGCGTTCTGGAGCCGCCCGAGCGGTGTTTCAATGGATTGGTAGGCTCTCGCCGCCTGGCCGCTGACATTGCCCGAAGGCAGCAGCGCCGCGTTCGCCGCGCCCAGTCCGGCACGGGCCTGCGCGACGCGCGCCGACGCCTGCGCGAGATTGAGGTTCGTTTCGAGCGCAAGCGCGACGTAGCGGGTCAGTTGCGGATCGCCAAAGCCGGCCCACCATGTTGCAAGGTCTGCAGTCGCGGCGGCCTGCCGCTGATCGACCGCGGCCTGGCCCTCGAACCGCGCCGGCATGGCCACCTCTGGCCGGACGTAGTCGGGGCCGACGGCGCAGCCTGCCGCCAGGCCGGCGACAATGAGCATGGCAAAAGTGCGTGTGAGCAGCATGAGCTTTTTCCGGCGAGAGGATGAGGGACGAGACGACCCGTCATGTGACGACTCGTCATAGTGACTATAATACATTTTGGTCACACGTTGTCGATTCTCACATGCGGCGGTAACCTAGGACCCTATGAAAAACGCTCTTACCTATCCCATCTCGGGCCGCGGCCCGGCCGATCACGATGTCCGCGACCAGATCGTCGCGGCCGCCACCGAGCACTTCAGCCGGTATGGCTACGAGAAGACGACCGTGTCCGACCTCGCCAAGGCAATCGGCTTTTCCAAGGCCTATATCTACAAGTTCTTCGAGTCCAAGCAGGCGATCGGAGAAATGATCTGCGCGAACTGCCTGCGCGAAATGGAATGCGCGGTGAAGGCCGCGGTCGACGAGGCCGACCGCCCGCCGGAGAAGCTGCGCCGCATGTTCAAGGCAATCGTCGAGGCGAGCCTGCGGCTCTTTTCCGAAGACCAGAAGCTGTACGAGATCGCCGCGTCGGCCGCCACCGAGCACTGGCAGGTCACGCTCGCCTACGAAAAACGAATTCAGGAGATGCTTCAGGCAATCCTGCAGGAAGGCCGGCAAAGCGGCGACTTCGAGCGCAAGACGCCGCTCGACGAGACCGCCGCCGCTATTTACCTGGTCATGCGCCCCTATCTGAATCCGCTGATCCTGCAGCACAGCTTCGACTCTGCCGAGGAAGCGCCGGCGCAGCTGTCGAGCCTCGTTCTGCGCAGCCTCTCGCCCTGAGAAAAAGAAGTCGTTGTGACCATTGACTGATTTGGTCACTAGAACCATAATGTGAGCCATCATCATTTCGCGGATGGGACTTCCATGTTCTCGCGTCGCCTCGCCACTTCTGCCGTCGTCTGTGCGTTGCCCTTTGCGCTGGCCGCTTGCGGCGCCAAAGCCCCATCCGATCCGCGCACGGAGGCGCCGCTCGTGCGCTCCGCCATCGTCCAGAGCGCGACGCCGGCGTCGCGTTCCTTCACGGGCACCGTCGCCGCCCGGGTGCAAAGCGACCTCGGTTTTCGCGTGTCCGGCAAGGTGCTGGAGCGGCTCGTGGACGCCGGACAGAGCGTGCGGCGCGGGCAGCCGCTCATGCGCATCGACCCTGTCGATCTGAAGCTCGCCGCCCAGGCACAGCAGGAAGCGGTGAGCGCCGCCCGGGCGCGCGCCCAACAGACCGCTGAAGATGAAGCCCGCTACCGCGACCTGCGCGGCACCGGCGCGATCTCGGCGTCTGCGTACGACCAGGTCAAGGCAGCGGCGGACGCCGCCAAAGCGCAGCTCAGCGCGGCCGAAGCCCAGGCCGACGTGGCTCGCAATGCGAGCCGCTACGCGGAGCTGGTCGCCGACGGCGACGGCGTCGTCATGGAAACGCTGGCCGAGCCCGGCCAGGTCGTCAGCGCGGGGCAGCCCGTCGTGCGGCTCGCTCATGCGGGGCGCCGCGAAGCGGTCATTCAGTTGCCCGAAACACTGCGCCCCGCGGTCGGCTCGATTGCGCAAGCCACGCTCTTCGGCAAGGAAGACGTGAGCGTTACCGCCACGCTGCGGCAGCTCTCGGACACGGCGGATCGCCTGACGCGCACCTTCGAGGCGCGCTATGTGCTCGACGGGGAGCTCGCCAACGCGCCCTTGGGCACGACCGTCACAATCCGCATTCCCGATGCGAATTCCGCCGCGCAGGGCGGGTTGCAGGTGCCGATCGGCTCACTGTTCGACGCGGGCAAGGGGCCCGGCGTGTGGGTCATCAAGGGTGAACCGGCAAAGGTCGCCTGGCGGCCCGTTGCCGTCCAGCATCTCGGCGACGACGGCGCCAACATCGCCGGTGGACTTCAGCCGGGCGAGCGGGTCGTCGCGCTCGGCGCACATCTGCTGCGCGAAGGCGAGGTGGTCCGCGTCGCCGGTCAGGCCGCCGCCACTCAAGGAGCACGTCCGTGAGCGAACGCCGTTTCAACCTGTCGGCGCTCGCCGTGCGCGAGCGCTCCGTCACGCTGTTCCTGATCTGCCTGATTTCGCTGGCCGGCCTCGTTTCATTCTTCAAGCTCGGGCGCGCGGAAGACCCGGCTTTCACGGTCAAGGTGATGACCATCGTCACCGCCTGGCCCGGCGCCACCGCGCAGGAAATGCAGGACCAGGTCGCCGAGAAGATCGAAAAGCGCATGCAGGAACTGCGCTGGTACGATCGTACGGAAACCTACACGAGACCCGGCCTCGCCTTCACGACGCTGACGTTGCTCGACAGCACGCCGCCCTCCGAAGTGCAGGAGGAGTTCTACCAGGCCCGCAAGAAAGTCGGCGACGAAATAAGCAATCTTCCGCCCGGCGTGATTGGGCCCATCGTCAACGACGAATACTCGGACGTCACCTTCGCGCTCTTTGCGCTCAAGGCGAAGGGCGAGCCTCAGCGCCTCCTGGTGCGCGACGCGGAGACGCTGCGTCAGCGCCTGTTGCACGTGCCGGGTGTGAAGAAGGTGAACATCATTGGGGAGCAGGCGGAGCGGATTTATGTGCAGTTCTCGCATGACCGCCTCGCCACTCTCGGCGTGAGTCCGCAGGACGTGTTCGCCGCGCTCAATAGCCAGAATGTGCTGACGCCGGCCGGCTCGGTGGAGACGAAAGGACCCGAGGTGCTCGTTCGTGTGGACGGCGCTTTCGACAAGCTGCAGAAAATTCGCGATACGCCGGTCGTGGTGCAAGGCCGCACGCTGAAGCTCTCGGACATTGCTACCGTCACGCGCGGCTATGAAGATCCGGCAACGTTCATGATCCGCAACGGCGGCGAACCCGCGCTGCTGCTCGGCATCGTGATGCGCGACGGCTGGAACGGGCTCGATCTCGGCAAGGCGCTGGACGGCGAGGCCCGCTCGATCAACGCTGAACTGCCGCTCGGCATGAGCCTGACCAAGGTTACGGATCAGGCGGTGAACATCAACTCGGCCGTCGACGAGTTCATGGTCAAGTTCTTCGCCGCATTGCTCGTAGTCATGCTGGTGAGCTTCGTCAGCATGGGCTGGCGGGTGGGTCTCGTGGTCGCCGCGGCCGTGCCGCTGACGCTGGCGGCGGTCTTCGTCGTGATGGCCGCGACCGGCAAGAATTTCGATCGCATCACGCTCGGGTCCCTGATACTCGCGCTCGGCCTGCTGGTGGACGACGCCATCATCGCCATCGAAATGATGGTGGTGAAGATGGAAGAGGGCTACAGCCGCATGGCCGCTTCCGGCTATGCATGGAGCCATACCGCCGCGCCGATGCTGGCGGGCACGCTCGTGACCGCCGTCGGCTTCATGCCTAACGGCTTCGCGCGATCCACCGCCGGCGAATACACGAGCAACATGTTCTGGATCGTCGGCATTGCGCTGATTGCCTCGTGGGTTGTCGCCGTCGTCTTCACACCCTACCTGGGCGTCAAGCTGCTGCCCGACTTCAAAAAGGTCGAAGGCGGCCACGGTGCGATCTACGACACGCCGCGCTACAACCGGTTTCGCCAGGTGCTCGGGCGGGCGATCGGGCGCAAATGGTGGGTCGCCGGTTCCGTGGTCGGTCTTTTCGTGCTGGCCGTACTCGGCATGTCTGTCGTGAAGAAACAGTTCTTTCCGATCTCCGACCGGCCCGAAGTGCTCGTCGAGCTGCAGATGCCCTACGGCACGTCCATTGATGAGACGAGCGCCGCCACGGCAAAAGTGGAAGCGTGGCTCGCCGGGCAAAAGGAAGCGCGAATCGTCACCGCCTACATCGGCCAGGGTGCGCCGCGCTTTTATCTCGCGATGGGACCGGAACTGCCCGATCCGTCGTTCGCGAAGATCGTGGTCCGCACGGACAGTCAGCACGAACGCGACGCGTTGAAGCTGCGACTGCGCAAAGCGGTGGCAGGCGGGCTCGCCTCCGAAGCGCGGGTGCGGGTCACGCAACTCGTCTTCGGCCCGTACTCGCCGTTCCCTGTTGCCTACCGCGTCTCCGGTCCCGACCCTGACAAGCTGCGCGGCATTGCCGCTCAAGTCGAGCACGTCATGAACGCCAGTCCGATGATGCGCACAGTCAACACCGACTGGGGCACGCGTACGCCCACGCTGCACTTCACGTTGCAGCAGGACCGGCTGCAGGCGGTCGGGCTCACCTCCAGCGCGGTTGCGCAACAGCTGCAATTCCTGCTGTCCGGCGTGCCGGTCACCACCGTGCGCGAGGACATCCGCACGGTGCAGGTTATGGCGCGTTCGGCCGGCGACGTGCGGCTCGATCCGGCCAGAATCGGCGACTTCACGCTGGCCGGCGCGAATGGTCAGCGCATTCCGCTGTCTCAGGTAGGCCAGGTCGACGTGCGGATGGAGGAGCCGATCATCCGGCGTCGCGACCGCATGCCCACCATGACCGTGCGCGGCGATATTGCCGACGATCTGCAGCCGCCCGACGTGTCGGCGGCGATCACGAAGCAACTGCAGCCGATCGTCGCGAAGCTGCCCAACGGCTATCGCATCGAGCAGGCGGGCTCCATCGAAGAATCGGGCAAGGCGACGGTCGCCATGCTGCCGTTGTTTCCGATCATGCTCGCGATCACGCTGCTCATCATCATTTTGCAGGTGCGCTCCATCTCCGCCATGGTGATGGTGTTCCTGACGAGTCCATTGGGCTTGATCGGCGTGGTGCCGACGCTGATCCTGTTCCGGCAACCCTTCGGCATTAATGCGCTGGTTGGGCTGATCGCACTGTCCGGCATTCTGATGCGTAACACGCTGATTCTCATCGGGCAGATCCATCAGAACGAACAGACAGGCCTCGATCCGTTTCATGCCGTTGTCGAGGCCACCGTGCAACGTGCGCGCCCCGTGATCCTGACCGCGCTGGCGGCGATTCTCGCCTTCATCCCGCTGACGCATTCGGTGTTCTGGGGAACGCTCGCGTACACGCTGATCGGCGGCACTTTTGCGGGAACGATTCTGACGCTCGTCTTCCTGCCGGCCATGTATTCGATCTGGTTCAAGATCCGGCCCGGAAGTACGGAGAGAGGGAACGAGCGGCACAAGCACGCGCCGCCTCTGACAGAGATGCTCGAGGAGTCGCCTGCGGGGCAAAGTTGAACGACGCGCTCCTCGCGCGCAAGATAAATTGACATTGATCTGCACTCCTGCTTACTTACGCTTATCGAAGGAACTACCATGTCGAATTCCACCGTCGTCGTTGTCACCGGCGTGTCGTCGGGTATCGGGCGCGCTGCCGCCACGAAGTTTGCGAAGCGCGGATGCCGGGTGTTCGGCACCGTGCGCCGTCTTGCCCAAGCGACGCCCTTGCCCGGCGTCGAGCTGATCGAGATGGATATCCGCGACGACGCTTCCGTTCAACGCGGCATTCAAACCATCATCAACCGGGCAGGCCGTATCGACGTGCTCGTGAACAACGCGGGCATGAACATGATCGGCGCGGTCGAGGAAACCGCCGTTACCGAGGCGACATCTCTATTCGACACCAATGTGTTCGGCGTCCTCCGGACAACACAGGCTGTCCTTCCGCACATGCGAGCGCAGCGTCGCGGACGCATCGTCAATGTGAGCTCCGTGCTCGGCTTTCTGCCGGCACCGTATATGGGCATTTATTCGGCGTCCAAACATGCGGTGGAAGGCTTGTCGGAAACACTCGATCACGAAGTGCGCCAATTCGGCATCCGCGTCACGCTGGTCCAGCCGTCTTACACGCGCACGAGTCTGGACGCGAATTCGCCGCTGGCCGCCTCGACTATCGCCGACTACGATCGCGAACGCGACATTGCGGCGCGCTCCGTCGCCAACAATCTAAAGGACGCTCCCGAGCCCGACGGCGTAGCCAGCACGATCGTGGAAGCAGGCCTCGGCGCGTGGCGCATGCGCCGCACGCCGTCGGGGAAGGCTTCTTTGCTCAGCAAACTGCGCCGTTTCATGCCGGCCGGCCCGGTCGATTCCGGGGTGAGGAAGACGGTGGGGCTCGCGTGAGGTTGGTGCGAGCGCGCATTTAACTGGGCTTAACTCCCGGTTTATCGGCCATTAAGCACAACTTCGCGCCCAACTTCTATAGTGGCGGCTTGTCACCACGCGCCCGGCTCGTCATGCCGGCGGCGCGAAGAATCGCAAGGAGCCACAGATGAACCTGGAGTCGCTGAACACGCCCGCGGCCTTGATCGACGTCGAGCGCATGCAGCGCAACATCGCGCGAATGCAGCAACGCATGAACGCGCTAGGCGTCAAGTTTCGCCCGCACGTGAAGACCACGAAATGCGAGCAGGTCGTCAGAGCACAAATGGATGCAGGCGCAAGCGGCATCACGGTGTCGACACTCAAGGAAGCCGAGCAGTTCTTTGCCGGCGGCGTTCGCGACATTGTCTACGCTGTCGGCATGGCGCCGACCAAACTACCGCAGGCGCTCGCGCTGCGGCGACAAGGCTGCGATCTCAAGGTCGTCGCCGACAGCGTCGCGTGCGCGGAAGCCATCGTCGCTTTTGGCAGGGAGCATGACGAGCGATTCGAGGTGTGGATCGAGATCGACGTGGACGGCCATCGTTCGGGCATCGCGCCCGAGGACGACATGCTGCTGACTGTCGCGAAGATTCTCTCCGACGGCGGCATGCCTGCCGGCGGAGTGCTGGCGCATGCGGGTTCGAGCTACGACTACGATACCCATGACAAACTGGTTCGCATCGCCGAGCAGGAACGTGCAGGCTGCGTGCGGGCCGCCCAGCGCCTTCGCGCGGCGGGCCTGCCATGCAACGTGGTGAGCGTGGGATCGACGCCGACGGCGCTGGCTGCCGAGCATCTGCAGGGTGTGACCGAAGTTCGTGCCGGCGTCTACGTAATGTTCGATCTCGTGATGCACAACGTGGGCGTCAACGACATCTCCGAAATTGCCTTGAGCGTATTGACCACCGTGATCGGCCATCAGAGCGAAAAAGGCTGGGCCATTGTCGACGCAGGCTGGATGGCCATGAGCCGCGACCGCGGCACACAGCGCCAGAAACAGGACTTTGGCTACGGGCTCGTGTGCCTCGAGACCGGCGAGGTGCTGGGAGAGTATTTGATGAGTGGTGCTAACCAGGAGCACGGCATCATTTCGCGAGCCGGCAGCCCCGACCAGCAGATCGAGAAGCGCTTTCCCGTCGGCACGCGTCTGCGCATTCTGCCCAACCACGCCTGCGCCACGGGGGCGCAGCATCCCGCCTATCTGGCGGTGCAATCCGACGGCACCGTAGAAACGTGGCCGCGCTTCTACGGCTGGTAATAAACCCGAGCCCTGCATGCCTCGTCGGCAAATTGCAGGGCGAGGCATAGCGGCGGGGTCAATCGTCGTACCCGAGGATCGACTTCACCTCCATGTACTCCTCCATACCCTCGATCCCATACTCGCGACCATTGCCGGATTGCTTGTACCCGCCAAACGGAGCCTGCGGATCCCACGCCGGATAGTTCAGATGCACCTGGCCTGAGCGAATGCGCGCGGCCACCGCGCGCACGAGTGCCATGTCGGTGCCTTGAACATGCGCGCCGAGCCCATACACGGTGTCGTTCGCGATCGCGACGGCTTCGTCGACGCTGTCGTAAGGAAGGATCGCGAGCACCGGACCAAAGATCTCCTGCTGCGCAATCTTCATATCGGTGCGGACGTCGGTAAAAACGGTCGGGCGCGCATAGAAGCCTTTGCTGAAACCTGCCGGTCTTCCTGGACCGCCGGCGATCAGCTCTGCGCCTTCGTCGATGCCGGCTTCGATCATCTGCTGCACTCTCGCGAACTGCATGCGATTGGCGAGCGGGCCGTGCGTCGTCGCTTCGGCAAACGGATCGCCGACGATCATCTGTCCGGTTGCGGCCACGGCCAATTGATTGACTGCATCGAGCGCATTGCGCGGCACGATCAGGCGGGTCGGCGCGCTGCACGACTGGCCCATGTTCCGGAAAGCGGCCGCAACGCCAGGCGCAATAGCACGCCGCAGGTCGGCATCAGGTAGCACGATGTTGGGCGACTTGCCGCCAAGCTCCTGCGCGACGCGCTTGACAGTCGGCGCAGCCGCTTGTGCGACCAGCACGCCGGCGCGCGTGGAGCCGGTGATCGACACCATATCGACCTGCGGGTGCAACGCGAGCGACGTGCCCACTTCCGCGCCCGTTCCGCTCACCAGGTTGAATACACCGGCAGGAACGCCGGCATCGGCGATCACTTCGGCAAACAGCAGGGCACTGAGCGGCGACAGCTCGCTCGGTTTCAGAACCACGGTGCAGCCCGCTGCGAGCGCGGGACCGACCTTGGCCGTGATCTGATAGATCGGCCAGTTCCATGGCGTGATGAGCGCGCACACGCCAATGGGTTCGCGCACGATCGCGGTCGTTCCGCGCTGGGTCCGGAACGAGTAATGCCTCAGGTTGTCGCGTGCCACGCGGAGGTGTTCGGCGGCGAGCGGCACGTGCGCCGCGCGCGCATAGCTGATGGGCGCGCCCATTTCCATGGTCAGCGCCGTGGCAAATAGTTCGCTGCGCTCCAGCATCAGCGCATGAACGCGCGCGAGCACCGCGGCGCGCTCCTCCTGCGAAGTCGCGGACCAGCTTTCGAACGCGTTGCGCGCAGCCTGCACCGCCCGCTCGACATCGCGCGCGTTGCCAAGCGGAATGTCGCAGAGCGTGTTTTCCGTGGACGGGCATACGACCGCGACGCGATCCGCACCTTCCGGCGCGACCCACTCGCCGTCGATAAAGAACCGATCGAGCCTTCCCGCTTGCAGGAGGTGACGAAGAGGTGAATTCATTGCAGTGTGTCCTCGAGCCGGTGCCACTCGGCCTACACCATGAGACCCGACACGCTCTCGCCAGAAGAACTGCGGTTGCCGGATTCGTGCGATCCACTATAGAGAAAAATGTTTTTGTCTTGTTTAATATCCAATGAACCCGCAATTAAAGAGGCCTTAATGCTTCAGTTGGAAGACATGCAACTGCTGCGTGCGCTCGGCGTGTCGCAATCGCTTGCCGCAGCCGCAAGGCTTCTGAATCTCACGCCGCCTGCAGTGACGGTGCGTCTTCAGCGCATTGAAGAACGGATGGCGGTGCGCCTCGCCACGCGCGCGGCGCGAGGCATATCGCTCACTGACGAAGGCCAGCGCCTCGTTCAGGAGGCAATTGAAATCCTGGAGCGGATCGAATCCATTCCGTCGCGCGTGTCCGGCGAGTCGCACGGCGTAAGCGGCCATTTGCGCGTGGTGGCGCCGTTCGGCTTCGGCCGCGCGTATATCGCGCCGCTCGTGCGCGACCTGCGTCGCTCGCACCCTCATCTCACGATCTCGCTGATTCTGGTCGAAAGCCCTTTGGCGGCGGCATCGGGCGCCGACGTGGCGATTTCCATTGGTCAGGTCAAGGCGTCCTCGTGGATCGGGCATTTTCTGGCTCCGAACGAACGCATTCTTTGCGCGAGCCCCGCGCTTGCTCGCGGCCTCTCGAAGCTTAAGCATCCGTCGGAACTGTCGCGCTGCGAGTACCTGACCTTACGCGAAAACGACGAAGACGTGACCCGTCTGCGTTTCATTCAACTCGATGCGGCGGGCAGGCGGGTCAGCAAACCTGTCACGGTCCGGTTGAACGGCGCTTTGTCCTCGAACGACGGCACGGTGGTCCGAGACTGGGCGCTCGACGGGCTCGGCGTGGCCGCGCGGTCCGAATGGGACTGCGCGCACCTGATTGCGCGAGGCAAGCTGCGCCGCGTGTTGCCGGCATGGCATCTCGAACCGGCACCGGTCATGGCGCTCGTGCCCACGCGCCACGGTCTCACCATTCGTCAGCGTGCGTTTCTTGATGCCGCGAAGCGCGCCTTCGACCCGATTCCGTGGCGGAATTGATCTGCTGGTCGAGCAAGATGCAAAGGTTCAACGCCGGCGGCCCGATCGGCGATCAGGTAGTCGGCGCCATTCGCGCGACGGCTACCGCCTTCCGCCGACCTGGATCAGTTCGCGTTGCGCCAGGTTGCGGTACAGGGCGCGCACGCCAAAGGTCCAAGGCGCGACTTCCGTGCTGAGCCGCACGGTGTTGACGAGCGCGCCCAGCTCGGGGGCCGAGATGGTGACCACATCGCCCAGGTGATGCGTGAATCCGCCGCCGGGTGTGTCGCGATCCTTGATGGGCGAGAACATCGTCCCCAGAAAAAGCATGAAGCCGTCCGGATACTGATGATGGCGCCCCCATGTCTGCGCAACCAGATCCTGTGGATCGCGGCTGATTTCGCTCATGTGGCTCACGCCCTCGAGCACGAAATCGTCATCCGCCCCTTCCACGCGCAGGCTCACGCTGGTGTTGCGCACGTCGTCGAGACTGAATTCGTCGTCGAACAGGCGCACGAAAGGACCGATGGCGCACGACGCGTTATTGTCCTTGCACTTGCCGAGCAGCAGCGCCGAGCGCCCCTCGATGTCGCGCAGATTCACGTCGTTGCCGAGCGTTGCGCCGACGATCTCTCCGCGGCTGTTCACAGCCAGCACGATCTCCGGCTCAGGGTTGTTCCAGTTCGATGCTGCGAGCAAGCCGACGTCTGCGCCGGGACCGACGGCCGACATCGGCTGCGACTTCGAAAACACCTCCGCATCGGGGCCGATGCCGACCTCCATGTACTGCGACCACGCCCCGCGGCGCTCGAGTTCCGCCTTGAGCTTCATCGCCGCATCGGAGCCGGGCTGGATCTTCGAGAGATCAGTGCCGATGGTTGCAGCAATGGTCGCACGCACTTCCTGCGCCTTGGCCGGATCGCCTCCCGCCTGTTCCTCGATAACCCGTTCGATGAGGCTCACGGCAAACGTCACACCGCATGCCTTGATGGCCTGCAGATCGTTGGGCGCGAGCAGGCGCAGGCCGTCCGCCGATCCCGAGCGCAGCGCTGCCTCGACCAGCTTGTCCACTGGGCCGAGCGACTCGCCCGACACCGTTCGCGCGAACGCGACGAGGTCTTCCCGCTCGAACAGGTCGGCCGTCGTCGGCGCGCTTGCCGTAATGTCCAGCACCTCGCCGTTGCGCACCAGCACGACGCAGGGGCCGTGAAGTTCGCCTGAGGGTGTATGCAGTTTGCGCCACACGCGGCCGACGAGCAGCGCCTGCCCGACATCGCGCGGAAGGAAGGATGCTGCGGAAATGGCGTTCATTTGTGATGTCTCCTTGTCGGTCCGTTAGTGAGAGTGGCGCGGGTTGCCGCGCTTTTCAATGACGTTCAGGTACAGCGTAGCGGGTTCCAGGCAGCCGCCCGTGGACAGTTGCCCAACTGTCTTGCGATAAAGCTCCTGCCAGGGCGTCTGCGCCTCGGGAATCGCAAACGTGGCATGCTCGCGCCGACGCGCGAGTTCGGCTTCGTCAACCAGTACGTCGACCTTGCGGGCGTTCAGGTCGACGCGAATGCGGTCACCCGTTTGCAGCAGCGCGAGTCCACCGCCGACGGCCGCTTCCGGCGACATGTTGAGGATAGAAGGGCTCGCGGACGTGCCGCTCTGGCGTCCGTCCCCGAGCGTGGGCAGCGAGGTGATGCCCTGTCGCACCAGTTCCGCGGGCGGCGCCATATTGACGACTTCCGCGCTGCCCGGATAACCCACCGTGCCTGCTCCGCGAATGACGAGAATGCAGTTCCGGTCGATGTGAAGAGACGGGTCATTGATGCGCGCGTGGTAATCCTCGGGACCGTCGAACACGATTGCCCGCGCCTCGAACGTGTTTTCCGCGCCTGGCTCGCTCAGATAGGTTTGGCGGAACGCGTCGCCGACCACCGACATCTTCATGATGGCGCTGTCAAAGAAGTTGCCCGACAGCACGATGAATCCCGCCCCGTGCTTGAGCGGCTCCGCAGTCGACCTGATGACCTCGCGGTCAGGCTCGGCAGTGCTGCCGGCGATTGCCCCGATGATGCGGCCCGACACGGTCGCGCAATCGCGGTGCAGCAGCCCTGCCTTGTCGAGCTCGCGCAGCACGCCGGGCACGCCGCCTGCCCGGTGAAAGCTCTCGCCCAGATACTCGCCGGCAGGCATGCAGTTCACGATGAGCGGCACCCGCTCGCCCACGCGCTGCCAGTCGTCGAGGCTCAGGTCCACACCGATGTGCCGGGCAATCGCAATCAGATGCGGCGGGCAGTTGCTGGATGCGCCCAGCGCCGAGGCCACCACGATCGCGTTCTCGAACGCTTCCTTGGTCATGATGTGCGACGGTCGCACGTCGTCGCGTACCAGGTCGACAATGCGCTTGCCCGTTGCGTAAGCCATCTGGCCTCGCTCGCGATACGCCGCCGGGATGCTCGCGCAGCCGGGCAACGACATGCCCAATGCTTCCGCAAGACTGTTCATCGAGAGCGCCGTGCCCATGGTATTGCAGTGACCGATGGACGGCGACGAAGCGGTCGTCAGTTCCATGAATCCTTCGTAATCGATCTCGCCTGCCGCAAGCAGGTTGCGCGCATGCCAGATGACCGTGCCTGAACCCACGCGCTTTCCCTGATGCCAGCCGTCGAGCATGGGGCCGCCTGACAGAACGATAGCCGGCAAATCGACAGTCGCGGCGGCCATCAGGCAGGCGGGCGTCGTCTTGTCGCAGCCGGTGGTGAGCACGACCCCGTCGAGCGGAAAACCGTGCAGGATTTCCACGAGGCCGAGATAGGCCAAGTTGCGGTCGAGCGCGGCCGTCGGCCTGCGGCTCTGCTCCGCGAGCGGATGGACGGGAAACTCCATCGGAATGCCGCCCGCGTCGCGAATGCCCGCCTTGGTGCGCTCGGCGAGTTCGATGTGGTGCCGATTGCAGGGCGCGAGGTCGCTGCCCGTCTGTGCAATGCCGATAATCGGGCGGCCCGACTGCAATTCTTCACGTGTGAGCCCATAGTTCATGAAGCGCTCGACGTAGAGCGCGGTCATGTCGGCGTGCGAGGGATCGTCGAACCATTCCTGACTGCGCAGGCGGCGTGTGCTGGGTGGGGTCATACCGTACTCCTTTATGCTGGCCTGCCGAAGATCGTCAGGCGCGAGGCGTCTCTTGTGCGCTCATCTGTATGCCGGGCGCCGGCCTGCTGCGCCGGATCATCACCCGTATTGTTCGCGCCGCTGTGTTATCGGTAACATCTTTTGATATTAGCATGCGCGAACGCGCTGTGCATCTTCGAGACGGGAAGATCTAGGCGCTCTCGCGCTCCACGACGGCATAGTCGATAACCACCTTGCGTTGCGCTCGCGCGGCGTGCGTGCTTCCCGCCTGAGCGGCCAGCAGCAGCTCGCCCGTGCGCCGGCCGATGCCGTAGGCGTCGACCGACACCGTCGTGATGGTCGGATTGCTGCAGAGCGCAACTTCGAAATTACCGAAGCCCGCCACGGCGATGTCGCGCGGCACGCGAAGCCCGCGACGGTGACATTGCATGATGGCCCCGAACGCGGACATATCGCTCACACACATGACTGCGTCGGTATCGGGCCATTGCTCGAGCAGTGCATCGAGCGCGGGCGCGCCGTGCGTCATCGTGATGGGCGACTCGCCGAGACGCACCACGCGAGGCTCGCCTAGACCCTGTGCTTTCATCTCCTGGAGGTAGCCCTTGAGCCGCTCGAGGCCGCGACGGTCGAGGTCGCTCGCGCCGCACAGAAAGCCGATCTTGCGATAGCCCTTGGCGCTGAGATAGCGCACCATCTCGCGCGCCGCCCGGGCATTCGAAAAGCCGACCGCCAGATCGATCGGTTTGGCGGGAAGGTCCCACATCTCCACAACCGGTATGCGTGCGCGCTCCAGCAAGTGCCGCGTGCCGTCCGTGTGCTGCGAGCCGGTCAGCGCGATACAGCGCGGCTGGTAGCGCAACATCGAGCGCACGAGGCGCTCTTCTCTTTCGAGGCCATAGTCGGTATCGCCGAGCAGCAGTTGCAGGCCTTCCGGTTCCAGGACGGACGTGAGTCCACGCACCGTATCGGAGAAGTTCGAACTCGCGAGCGACGGCACCAGCACCGCGACGAAATCGGAACGGCCCGATGAGAGTGCGCCTGCTGCCGCATCGGCCACGTAACCCAACTGCGCGATAGCCTGCTCGACGCGTTCGCGCGTGGCCGGCGCAACACTGTGCCCTGCCAGCACGCGGGAAACGGTCATTTTGCTGACCCGCGCGATATGCGCGACGTCCGCCATGCGCGGCGGGTTGGCGGGCTGCGTTGCGCGCGCCGGCCGCGCGGTTCGCGGCGTTCGGGTGGTGGTGGCCATCGGGCTTTGGGGTACTTGTACGAGGGGCGAGCCGTTGCACAGCACGCGTCGGCTCACGGCTAATCGCCATGATAGACGCGACGCCTCATACGGCGTAGGTAGATTCCCCTAGCTTGCGTCTTCAGGGCGCACCATGCTAACTTCGTTACCGATAACATAACAACAGAGAGAAAAGCTTCGACCCGAATTGTTATCGGTAACATAGCCGGTCAATTCCTGACCCGGCGACCGGGTCGAGGCTTGCACGCGGGCAAGCGTCGAGTCGATGTGCGCGGCCCGCTCCGCTTTCGCGCTCAAGACATGCATAAAGGAGACAACCGAATGCCAACCATCGCTCAGACCGCGGGTGCGCCGGTCGCGGTCGATCATGCCGAAGAACTGCTGTACCGGAAGGTTCTGAAGCGGATCCTGCCGCTGCTTTTGCTGTGTTACGTCGTGGCCTATCTCGACCGTGTCAACGTCGGCTTTGCCAAACTGCAGATGCTCGATTCGCTGGGGCTCAGCGACGCCGTGTACGCCGTCGGCGCGAGCATCTTCTTCTGGGGCTACTTCCTCTTCGAGATGCCCAGCAACCTTCTGCTTCACCGGTACGGCGCGCGATTCTGGATCGCGCGCATCATGGTGTCGTGGGGCGTGGTCTCTTCGTCACTGGCATTTATTGCGCCGCTGGCCGCGTTCTTTCATGTGCAAACGTCCACGATGTTCTACATCCTGCGTTTTCTACTGGGCGTCTGCGAGGCGGGCTTCTTTCCCGGCATCATCCTCTATATGAACTACTGGTTTCCCGCACGGCGCCAGAGCATTGCGATGTCCGGGTTCCTGATCGCCATTCCTGTGAGCCTGACGCTCGGTGGTGTCCTGTCCGGCTGGCTCATGGAAAACACACACGGTGCGTTCGGTATGGAAGGCTGGCAGTGGATGCTGCTGGTGGAAGGCATTCCGTCGATTCTCGTCGCCTTCCTCGTGCTGTCTCGCATGGGCGACGGCATCGAGTCGGCGAAATGGCTGACAGCCTCCGAAAAGGCCCTGCTGCAAAAGAACCTCGAACAGGAGAGTTCGAAGAAGACCCACAGCATTGGCGCCGCGCTCAAGAGCCCGCGTGTGTGGCTGCTGACCTTCATCCTGCTCACGTTCAACACGGGGTTCTACGGGCTCGCGTTCTGGCTGCCGTCCATCATCAAGGCGTCCGGCGTCAAGAGCACGCTCAATATCGGCCTGCTGACGGCCATCCCGTACCTGAGCGCTGTCGTGGCGATGATCTGGAACGCACGCCATTCGCGCAAGACGGGTGAGCGGCGGCTGCATGCAGCGGTTCCGGCGTGCATCGGCGGCATCGGTCTGATTCTCAGCGCGAGCTTCGCGAACAATGTGCCGCTGTCCATTCTCTTTCTGACGATTGCGACCTGCGCGATCCTGGGTCTGATGCCGATATTCTGGACCTTTCCAGGGCAGATTCTCTCCGGGACGGCCGCGGCGGCGGGCATTGCCCTCATCAATTCCGTGGGCAACCTGTCCGGCTTCACAGGTTCGATGATCACGAGTGTTGCAAAGGACATGACGGGCAATATCAACAACGGCACTTACGCGCTGGGAGCCTGTCTGCTCGTCAGTTGCGTGTTGATCCTGTCCATCCCGAAGAGCATGCTGAACAACGACCAGCAGGCTTGATGCGGCGCCTTGCGCCTTGCACACGCACCCGAAGCTCGGTGAGCACAGCCGAGCTCGACACTCAACCTTCGAGCGACGCCCGCAACCGCGATTCGAGAAACTGCACGAATGCACGCACCTTGCTCGACTGGCGGCGATTCGGCAGATACGCGGCATACACGACCGCGTCGCCTGAATGAAGCCGCGCGTCGAAAGACTCGAAGAGTCGCATGAGGCGTCCCGCATGGATTTCCGCGGCGACCTGCCAGGCGGGCAGCAATGCGATGCCGCGTCCGGCCACCGCAGCTTCGAAGAGGATGTCCAGATTGTTCGAAAGCAGATGGCCGCGCACGTCGACGCGTTCCTCTACGCCGTCGCGCTCGAACGTCCAGTTCTGGCGCGCGCGGTAGCCGCCGCCATAGGCGAAGCGCACGCACTCGTGCCCGGCGAGGTCCGCGGGTGTCTGCGGGGTGCCGCTGCGCTGCAGGTAGTCGTGGCTCGCCACGACATAGCGCGGATTGTCCGCGAGTTTCTTCACGACCAGATTGGCGTCGCGCTCCGCAAAGCCGATGCGGATGGCGACGTCGATCCGGTCAACCGCGAGATCGACAAACTGGTCGCCCACCGCGACGTCGAGCACCACGCGCGGATGCTCGGCAAGAAAGGCCGCCAGATGCGGCGCGAGGCATAACCGGCTGTAGGTGGACGGCACCGAAACGCGCAGCGAGCCGACGGGCGCCGCGCCGCTGTCAAATACGCTCTCGTCGGCCTCGGCCAGATCGTCGAGGACTTTCGACACCTGTTCGACGTACGCAAGGCCGGCGTCGGTCAGGCTGACCTTGCGCGGCGTGCGGGTCAACAGCGCCGCGCCAAGCGACGCCTCCAGCGAATCCATCAGGCGAGTCACCGAAGAGGTCGCCACGCCGAGGCGTCGTGCGGCCTTCGAAAAGCCGCCGGCATCGGCGACTTCCAGCAAGGTTTTGACGGCGAGGAATTTGTCCATGTGTGACCGCATGGGGAGTTTCGTTGCAAAAAACGCAACGTTAGCTTGCATTCTATTCGTATTCTCCCGCGCAAACGCAACGCTTAAGCTTCGATGCAGGGCTTGACGCGTTCAGGCACGTAACAGGCCTCGCGTCCCCCCGGTCGCACGGACCCCTCGTTTTCGGCGTCTTCACTTTACGGAGTTGTCATGTCAACCCAGCTAACCACCGCGACTAGCGCCGGCAGTCCCGTCAAACTGACGCACGGTCTCATCGCGCTCTTTGCGTTCTGCTGCGGCGCCATCGTCGCCAATCTCTATTACGCGCAGCCCATTACCGAACTGATCGCACCGGACGTTCACCTGTCCGGCGGCATGGCGAGCGTGATCGTCTCGCTCACGCAAATCGGCTATGCCTTCGGGCTGTTTTTTCTCGTGCCGCTCGGCGACCTGCTGGAAAACCGCAAGCTGATGATCGCTACGGCGCTCGTGTCGATCGCGAGTCTGGCCGCCGCGGCCTTCGCGCATCAGCCCAGCGCGTTTCTCGTCATCTCGCTGCTGGTCGGATTCAGCTCGGTCGCCGTGCAGATTCTGATTCCGCTCGCCGCGCATCTCGCGCCCGACGAATCGCGCGGCAAGGTGGTCGGCACGATCATGAGCGGTCTGCTGCTCGGCATTCTGCTGTCGCGTCCGATCTCGAGCGTGGTCGCCGGACACTTCGGCTGGCGCGCGGTGTTCGGTTCCGCCGCCGTGCTGATGGCGCTTGTGACGACCGTGCTCGCGCTGACCATTCCGCGCCGCCAGCCCGCGCACCAGGCCACGTACTTTGAACTGTTCGGCTCGCTCGGCCACCTCGTGCGCACGATGCCGGTATTGCGCCATCGTTCGTTGTACCAGGCACTGATGTTCGCCTCGTTCAGCCTGTTCTGGACCGCGATTCCCGTCGAACTGACGCGCCACTTCGGTCTCACGCAGACGCAGATCGGCATCTTCGCGCTGGTCGGCGCAATCGGTGCAACCTCGGCTCCCCTGGCGGGCCGCCTCGCCGATGCCGGCCACACGATGCGCGCAACGCTGATCGCGCTGGTGGTGGGCGCCCTCGCGTATGCACCCGCGTTGATCCATCCGGCGTGGGGCGTGGCGGGTCTCGTCGCGAGCGGCATCGTGCTCGACTTCGCCGTGCAGATGAACATGGTGCTGGGCCAGCGCGAGATCTACGCACTGCATGCGGCGAGCCGCAACCGGCTGAACGCGCTGTACATGACCAGCATCTTCGTGGGCGGCGCGCTGGGCTCGGCGCTCGCGAGTCCGCTCTATGAACACGGCGGCTGGCCGCTCGTGGCTGCGGTCGCCACGGCCTTTCCGCTGATCGCGCTGGCGCACTACCTGATGATCGGCCGCCCGCACGCCGCGCGCCACGCCTGATGTCGCGGCGCGGTTGCAAAGGGGCGGGGCGGCGTCTGAGGGTCCGGTCGTAAGTCGTTGAATCGAAATGGTCGTCGCAGAAGGCGTGCTCAGACGCAAAGTCCGTCGCGACGCCACGAAACCGCGATTCAGCAATGCGGCCGCGTAATAAGGCCTGTCTTGCGAACTTTGCGATGCCGGGAACGGGCACGTCGATGCCCCGCTTCGGAAGTTTTTCTGACATTCACTGCTAGCCGCAAACAGCTACCCGGCAATCAAACTGGACTCGCACTCGCCCTCTATGACAACTTACGTCGAATCCACAGAACTCCGGGTAAAGGACTTCGCACGAGCGCAATCGTAGGAAAGCGAACGTAAACAATGTATCCGCACCCGAAACACCCTCACCCACCACCGCCGACAGTTTTGATGCTCTTCCATTGCCCCTGCTGCACTTCGAAGAGCGTATAAGGCGGCTTGATCAGATCGCCGTACGGATCGAACGTGATCTTGCCCGTCACGCCTGGGATCGACACTTTCGCGAGGCTGTCGACGATCCTCTGCCGGTCGAGCGAATTCGCGTCATGAATCGCCTTCAGCATCGCGAGCGCCGCGTCGTAAGCGAACGGTGCATACAGTTCGACGTCCTGGTTGAAGCGCACCTTATAACGCCTGCCGAAGTCTTGCGCGGCAGGCAATTTGTCGAGCGCGGGGCCGGGTTCGAGATCCTGCGTGCGTTCGCCCGATGGCCCCGCGATCTGCAGGAACGCATTGCTCTTTAGCGCGCCTGCGCCGAACAGTTGCGTCGCCATGCCGAGCGAGCGCATCTGCTTGACGAGCATTGCGCCCTGTTCATCAAGACCGCCGAAGAAAATCACGTCGACGTTCTTTGCCTTCAACGAAGTGAGAATCGCGCGGAAATCGACGGCCTTGTCGTTCGTGAATTCGCGATCGACGATATTGCCGTTCGCCTCTTTCACGCCCTTCTCGAAGGCATCGGCAAGACCCTGCCCGAACGCCGTGCGGTCATCGATGATGCCGATCCGCTTCGCCTTGATCTGCTCGACGACGAAATGTCCCGCCACCACGCCGCCGACGCCGTCATGCCCCATCGTGCGGAATACGTTCTTGTAGCCCTGCTTCGTCAGTTGCGGATTGGTTGAGCCGGGCGTGATCATCGCGACGTTGGCGTTGTGATAGACCGTCGATGCCGGAATGCTGCATCCGGAGTTGTAATGGCCGATCACACCGACCACGCCGTCGTCGACGAGCTTTTGCGCAACCTGAATCGCCACGCGCGGATCGGCCTGATCGTCCTGCACATCCAGCACGAATTTCACGGGCTTGCCCGCAACCGTTGGATGCTTCGCGTTCTCTTCGTCAATGGCGAGCTGCGCGCCGTATTGCAGGTCCTTGCCGACGCGCGCGACGGGGCCCGTCAGCGGACCGACGAAGCCGATCTTTACCACCTGCGGATCGTCGGCAAAGGCAGACGTTGCGGCGAACGATGCGTGCGCTGCCACAGCGCAAGCGGCCAGCCTGATGATGCATGTACGTCGATTCATGATGCGCTCCTGTCGATTGAAATTGTCAAAATCGCGTCGGTGCATAACGCGACAGATCCAGCAACGCGCCCGTTGACGAATCGCGCCGCGCGACCAGATCCGCGACGATGCACCCAGTCACGCCCGCCAGCGTCAGACCGAGATGCTGGTGGCCGAATGCATAAATCACACGCTCATTACCGCTTGCACGGCCCAGCACGGGCACGCCATCGGGCAGCGTGGGGCGGAAGCCCAACCACGTGCTGTCGGGCTGTTGCAGGTCTGGTAAAGCGCGCTTCGATGAAAACGTCAGCAGATCGAGCAGTGAGCGGTTGCGTGTTTCGGTAAAGCCGCCCAGTTCGACCGTGCCCGCGACGCGAATGCCGTCTTCCATCGGCGTCATGTAGAAGCCGCGTTCGGCCCAGCCGCAAGGCCGCGAAATCAGTTGCGACGCGCCGCGATAACGCACGTGATAACCGCGTTCGGTATCGAGCGGCACGTGGTCGCCGCATTGCTCCGCCAGCTTCGCGGAGCGCGCGCCCGTTGCGATCACCACATGATCGAAATGGCGCGACATGCCGTCGTCGGTTGTCAATGCAACACCGTCCGGTGCGGACGAAATCCCGTTCACGCTCTTGCGTTCGAGCTTGAGTCCGCGCGCCGCCAGCGTATCGTGCAGCGTCCGCAGATAAGCCTGCGGGTCCGAGAAATGCCAGCTATTGCTGAACAGCACGGCGCGCTCGAAGATCGGTGCAAGCGACGGTTCCAGTTCGCGCACATCCTCGCCACGCAGTACTTCGAACGACACGCCGAGCTGCTTGCGCAAGTCCAGCGAAGCACGCGACGCGTCGAACGATGCGCCGCTCGAATACAGATAAAGACATTCGCGCGGCCGCACGAACTTCGCCAGCGCAGGCTCTTCCAGCAGAGGCGCGTAGCCCGCCTGAGCCTGCGCGAGCAGCGCGGCGAGCGCGCCCGCGCTCGCTTCGTAACGACGCTGCGTCGAACTCAGCATGAAGCGCGCGAGCCATGGCAGCAGATGCGGCAGATAACCCCAGCGCATGCGGAACGGGCTCGTATTCGACAGCAGAAAACGCGGCAGATCGCGGAACACCGACGGGTTGTTGACGGGGATGCAGCCATACGGCGCGAACGTGCCCGCGTTGCCGAACGACGCGCCTTGCGCGACGCCCGACGGATCGAACAGCGTCACGCGATGTCCGTCGCGCATCAGCCAGCCGGCGCTCGCAAGCCCGATGAAACCCGCGCCGACAATGCCCACGTCCGCCATTTACCGGTCTCCCTGCATCGCGTGTCTTTCGATCGACGCGAGATACCCTGTGCGCGTGCCTTCATCTGCATGACGGCGCCGTGCTGCCAGCAGCCACGCAGCAGACGCGACCGCGAGACTCGCGATGCTCGCCATCAGTTGCGGACGCAATCCCGCATCGGTGCCCATCGCGATCAGCACGCCGACGATCGCGGCAACGACCGCATACGACAGCCACGGGAACAGCCACATCGGCAGCTCGGGCAGCACGCCCTTGCGTTCGAGCCGGCGGCGAATGCGGATCTGCGCAAGCGCCGTCGCGAGGTAGACGAACAGCATCACCGCGCCCGATGCATTCACGAGGAACAGGAACACGCCCTGCGGCGAAACGATCGCGGCGATGATCGCGACATAGCCGACCACGCTGCTCAGCAGCACGGCGAGACGCGGCACACGCGACCGCGTGAGGCGCAGCAGCGCGCGCGGCGCATCGCCACGGCCCGCGAGACGGAACAGAATCCGCGACGACACATACAGGCCCGAGTTCAGCGCGGACAGCACAGCAACCAGCACGATCGCGTTCATGATGTCGGCGGCGCCCGGCACGCGCATCGTTTCGAGCGCGGAGACGAACGGCGAATGACCCGTGACGATGCTCGTCCACGGCACGATGCAGGCGATCAGGAACATGGAGCCGACGTAGAACGTGATGACACGCAGGATCACCGAGCGTGTCATCGCGGCGACGCTCTTTGCAGGGTTATCCGATTCGGCGGCGGCGATGGTCGCGATTTCCGCGCCGCCGACCGCGAAGATCACCGTCGGCACGGCCGCGAACACCGACATCGTGCCGAACGGCAAGAAACCCTTCGACGCCGTGAGATTGCTCCACGCGCTGTGCGTATGACCGAAGCCGAACACCCAGGCCGCGCCGATCGCGATGAACACGATGATGGCCGCGACCTTGATCGACGCGAACCAGAACTCGAACTCGCCGTATGACTTCACCGACATCAAGTTGATGAAGGTCATCACCGACAGCAGCACGAGGCCGATCATCCACACGGGCGCGGGTATCCAGCGTTGCAGGATGGCCGCGCCCGCGACCGCTTCGACGGCCACGACGATCACCCAGAAGTACCAGTAGAGCCAGCCGCTCGTGAAGCCCGCCCAGTCGCCGAGACCGATGCGCGCGTATTCCGTGAACGATCCGATGCCCGGCACGGCGAGCGCCATTTCGCCGAGCATGCGCATCACCATCAGCACGACGATGCCCGCCACCAGATACGACAGGCATGCAGCCGGCCCGACCGTGTTCAACGTCGCGCTGCTGCCGACAAAAAGCCCGGCGCCGATGATGCCGCCCAGCGAAATCATCGTGACGTGGCGTTGACGCAAGGCGACGCCGAGGCGCGGCGTCGAGCCTTCATTTGCGCTGTCCTGCGGCCGTTCCTGCGCGTGCGTCTGTCTCATGCTTCCAGCCATACGAAATCTCCTTCCAGCTCGTTCCTGAATTCAAAATCCACACAAAACCTGATTCAAAGAATCACACAACAATTTTTTGTGTGCAATTAAAAACCATGTTGTGTGGTCCAGGATTTTCCCTGGCGTAGCCGGGCGTGGTCCTTGCCGGCCTTGAAAGACGTGGCAAAGACGTGGCGCATACGCATAACTGGTATAAAATCCGGCGAACTGGCACAAACAGGCACACAAAACCTGTTTTGTATGGAGACAGGCAAGACAATGGCTTCCGGCAGACCTAAAACAGCGCGCAGCAACGGCACTTCGGCGGAAATCGACCAGACAAACGGCGATCCCGTCCAGACAAAACGCCCGACCTATATCGAGGTATCGGCGTCGATCGAAGACGAGATTCGCGGGGGCGTCTATCCGCCCGGCAGCCGCCTGCCGCCGCAACGGCAGCTCGCGACCGAGCTCGGCATCAACGTGTCGACGGTGTCGCGTGCATATAAGGAGTTGCAGTTGCGCGGTCTCGTGATCGGCAGCAAGCGGCGCGGCTCGCTCGTCACGGGTGGCGCGATGCCGCGCGTGGAAGCGTCCGTTGCGCCCAATGCGGCGCCGGGCGGTGTCATCGATCTAACTGTCAACCGGCCGGCGACGGGGGAGTTTCTGTCGTGCCTCGCGACGACGCTCGCAGAATTGCCGCGCGATCCGCGCTACGCAGCGCTTCAGGAATATCAGCCGCCGCAAGGGCCCGACTGGGCGCGCGCGGCGGGCGCGCGCTGGATGGCGGCGCCCGGCTTCGCGCCCGCGCCCGAGCATGTCGTCGTGACGAGCGGCGCGCAGCACGGTTTGTATGCCGTGCTCAACAGCCTGATCGGCACGGATGGCGTGATCGTTGCCGACCGGCTCACGTATTACGGGCTGAAGGCGCTCGCGCCCGTGTTCCAGTTCGAGATCGTCAGTGTGCCGAGCGACCGCGACGGTCTGATCACCGATGAAGTCGAACGCATCTGCAGCCGCGTGCCCGTAAAGGCGATCTTCACGGTGCCGAATCTGCAGAATCCGACCGTCACGACGATGAGTCTCGAACGGCGCGTCGCGCTCGTCGATATCGCGCGGCGCTATGGCGCGGCGATCATCGAAGACGACGTGTACGGTCCGCTCGTGTCGCAACGTCTGCCGACGATCGCGAGTCTGTGTCCGGAGCTGACGTTTCATATCGCCGCCACCTCGAAGATTCTCGCGCCCGGCTTGCGTCTGGGCTATCTGCTGAGTCCGGCCGAACGTTCCGCGCTCGCGGCCGAGGCAGTGCGCACCACGGCATGGATGCCCGCGCCGATGTCGATGCTGATCGCGACGATGTGGATCGAGGACGGCACCGCGCGCCGCATCATGGATGCGCAGCTTGCAGAGATTCGCGTGCGCCACGATCTGGCGCGGCAAATCCTGCCGCAGGAATGGCTCGACGCCGATCCTGCCTGCATGTTCGTGTGGTTGCGTTTGCCGCCGCCGTGGCGCGCCGATGATTTCGCGGCGAATGCGAAAGCGCGCGGCGTGGTCGTAATGCCTTCGTCGGCGTTTGCGGTGGATCGTGCCGAAGTCGAGCACGGCGTGCGGATCAACCTCGCGTGCGCGTCGTCACGCGAGCAACTGGTGAGCGCGTTGCAGACGCTCGCGCAAGCATTGCGCGACCGGCCGCGAGCGTTGTTTGGAACGATATAGAGAACAGTTGCACACCAGTTTCTTGCAATTGGAAGAGCAGCTGGGTGTCCGTCTCTTTCATCGGACCACTCGCAAGCTGAGCCTGACGGAGGAAGGTCAACGGCTTCTCGACAACGTGAAGCCAGCGCTCGAGGTTCTGTCGTCCTACCCGGACGAAGCCAAGCGATTCATAGCAGGCATCTAGTCTGGTGTTCGTCGCGTCCCATCCAAGCTGAACACAACGTCGGTTCAGCATGCCGACCTGGCTAGCGCACCAATCCAGGACGAAGCTGCCAGGCCCACGGCCGTGGAAGCGCTTTTTGTCGTCAAACCTTTCCCAATGTCATCGGGGCTTCACTTAGCTCGCCCAAGATCTGCCCCCATTGACTCTATTGCCACCGACTTGGGAAACCTATGCTGTTGCGACTCGTCCGCCCCCGCCCGCTGTCCAGTTTCATTGTCCTGTGTGCCATGCTGACGCTGAGTGCCTGCGGGAGCAGTGATGACGTCCAAAGTAGTGCGGCCGTTGTTCCCGCCCCGCCGGCAGATCCGGGCTTTGTGGACAGCGCGTCCATCCCTCCTGTACCGGCGTTCGTCGACAATGCCGCCTCGAACCAGCGAAACGACGCCCACTTCGCGACACTGGATACGAACGCCGGCGTACGCGTTGTTGCTCGTTTCCTCGACCTTTGGCAGCCGTCAACCATGATCGTCGACGCGGGCGCTACGGCACCGGCCGTCGATGGGTTCCCGGCCGTGGTCGCTTCCACGTGCTCAGGCATCGTCAACTCGGGCACGCCCTGCGGCACTGTCCTCAATGCTGCCGTGTTGGGCCAGAATACGCAGTTCGTCGTCAACGAAACCGTCTCCCGGACACAGGCGCAGGCTGACGCGGCTTATTTCGACGACCGCCGCAATAAGGGATACAGCGTGACCGACGGTTTGGGGCCATTGACGAGCGCATGGCTAGGCCTCACGCAGCAAACCACGACGATCACCTCCGTCCCGGCCAACGCCACCACGACGCTGTACAACGACGCAGGCAACAACACAGGCGTTGGCAGTCCTAATAACACGACTTTCGGCACCGTGGTCGACTTTGTGAATGCCATGAGCACGAACGGTTCGACGGAGCCCGCCAAGCGCTTTTATAAGTATGCGAGACCGTTCCGGTGGAGCAGTTCGGTGGTCGTCGATCCGACATTGGTACCGGCCGAAAGCACAACGCCGGCAACAGACGGTGGCTTCATTAGCGGCCATACCGCCGAAGCGATGCGTGACTCGCTGGCCATGGCTTACGTGGTTCCTCAGCGCTTCCAGGAATTGATGAGCCGCGCAATGGAGCTGGGAGAAAACCGGATCATCGCGGGCATGCATTCGCCACTCGACGTAATGGGTGGCCGCATGCTGGGCCTCGCCGTGGTGGCGGCCAACCTCTACAACCCGGCAAACACCTCGTTGAAGGCGGCGGCCTATGCACAGGCCCAAAGCGCGTTGATGTCCCAGACAAACACGACGAATCGCACGCTCTATACCTTCGCGCATTCGGGCACACCCTCAACCGACCGCTTTGCCGACTATCGGACCAACCAGTCCAACTACCTGCGTCGCATGACCTTTGGCTTTTCTCAGATCGAGGCGACCGATGCCGCGCCACTAGTTCCGAAGGGCGCAGAAACGCTGCTTGAAACCCGTTTCCCCTACCTCAGCGCAGATCAGCGCCGGGTCGTGCTGAAGACGACCGAACTCCCGTCAGGCTATCCGGTCATGGACGATGGGGAAGGCTGGGGACGTCTGAACATGTTCGCAGCGGCGGATGGCTACGGCGCATTCAACGGCAACGTCATCGTGTCCATGGACGCCAGCCAGGGCGGCTTCAACGCGTCCGACACGTGGCGCAATCCGATCTCGGGAGCCGGCAAGCTGACCGTCCAGGGCAGCGGAACGCTCAGGCTGGCTGGCGCCAACACCTTCTCCGGCGGCTCCCAGGTCAGCGGCGGTACACTCGAAGCGGACTCGACGACCGCATTCGGCACGGGGGATGTCTACCTCGGTGCGGGCACCGTGGTCATCAATGCGCCTGGTGTCGTGTCTGTGGTCGGCAAATACACGCAACTTGCGAATACGACGCTGGAACTCGATGTCGGTGCGAATGGGCAAGGATCGATGAAAGTGGGCGCTCAGACCACGGTTGTTGGGGGAACGCTGCATGTCAAGTTCGTCAACGGCTTCGCACCCAAGGTCGGCGATACGCTCAACCTGATAAGCGGCAATGGTTCGAACGTGAAGTTTTCGACTATTGCTGTTGACGGCTTCAATGTCACGCCTATCTATACATCGAGCGGTGTGCAGGTCCATCTCGATTCCTGACTGACGTGTTCGTCCGTGAGCGGCGCCCTGCACGCCGCTCACCCGGGCGTGGCCGAACTCTACCAGGCCTCGATGTGCCCGTTCCCGGCATCGCAAATTCCGCCACGACAGACTTTATTCGCCCGGATCAGCCGTCCATCCGCGCGCCTCGCGCGCCGAACGTTTACTTGACACCTAAACTATCAAGGCCTAAATTAAACCCACCAGCAAAGCGACAGTGGGGAAGAGCATGCGCATCGTCTGTATCGGCGGCGGCCCGGCGGGGTTGTACTTCGGCCTGTTGATGAAAAGCCGCAACCCGGCGCACGACGTCACCGTCGTCGAACGCAACCGTCCCTACGACACATTCGGCTGGGGCGTCGTGTTCTCGGACCAGACACTCGGCAATCTGCGCGCCGCAGACGCGCCCAGCGCAGACGCCATACTCGACGCGTTCAATCATTGGGACGACATCGAGATCCACTTCGGCGGCCGCAAGGTTCGTTCGTCCGGCCACGGCTTTTGCGGCATCGGCCGCAAACGTCTGCTGAATATCCTCCAGGCGCGTTGCGAGGAACTGGGCGTGAAGCTCGTCTTCGAAACGCAGGTGACGGACGACGCCGAGTATCAGGCCGACCTGATTGTCGCGTGCGACGGAGCAAACAGCGCGATCCGCCAGAAATACGCGGCCACGTACAAGCCGAACGTCGACGTGCGCGACTGCCGTTTCGTCTGGCTCGGCACCAGGAAACTATTCGACGCCTTCACCTTCGCGTTCGAAAAAACTGAATTCGGCTGGTTTCAGGCTCACGCCTATCGTTTCGACGACCAGACCTCCACCTTCATCGTCGAAACACCCGAGCGCGTGTGGCGCGCCGCGGGACTCGACGAAATGAGCAAGGAAGACAGCATCGCATTCTGCGAGAAACTCTTTGCGAAGTACCTGGACGGCAATGCGCTGCTCTCGAACGCAGCGCATTTGCGCGGCTCGTCGCAATGGATTCGCTTTCCGCGCGTCGTCAACGAAGAATGGGTTCACTGGCGCAGCAATGCCGAGGGCAGTCAAACGCCGATCGTGCTGATGGGCGATGCGGCGCACACCGCGCACTTTTCCATCGGCTCGGGCACCAAGCTCGCACTCGAAGATTCAATCGAGCTCGCCAACAGCATGGACGCACATCCCGGCGATCTGCGCGCCGCGTTGAAGCACTACACGGCAGTGCGCAGCGTCGACGTATTGCGTATTCAGAATGCCGCGCGCAATTCGACGGAATGGTTCGAGCACGTGGATCGCTACACGTCGTTCGAGCCCGAACAGTTCGCGTATTCGCTGCTCACGCGCTCCCAGCGCATCTCGCACGAAAACCTGCGCGAGCGCGACGCGCGTTATGTGTCCGGTTTCGAAGACTGGCTCGCGGCGCGTTCAGGCGTGGAGCGTGCACCGCAAAAGCACTCCATTCCGCCGATGTTCACGCCGTTCACATTGCGCGGCGTGACGCTGAAAAACCGCGTGGTGGTTTCGCCGATGGCGCAATACTCCGCCGTCGACGGCATCGCGGGCGACTACCATTTGATGCACCTCGGCGCGCGCGCCATGGGCGGCGCCGGCCTCGTCATGACTGAGATGACCTGCGTGTCGCCGCAAGCGCGCATCACGCCCGCCTGTCCCGGCATGTATGCGCCCGAGCATCTCACCGCATGGGAGCGCATTGTCGACCTCGTGCATCGCCAGTCCGACGCGAAAATCGGCATCCAGCTCGGTCACTCCGGCGCCAAGGGCTCGACGCGCGTCGCGTGGGAAGGTATCGATCAACCGCTCACCGAAGGGAACTGGCCGCTCATTTCGGCTTCGCCGCAGCAGTATCTGAGCGGCATCAGCCAGTATTCGCGCGAAGCCACGCATGACGATCTGCGCGAAATAGAAGCGCAGTTCGTGCGCGCCACGCAGATGTCCGCCGAGGCCGGTTTCGACTGGCTCGAATTGCACTGCGCGCACGGCTATTTTCTGTCGAGCTTTCTGTCGCCGCTCACCAACCATCGCACGGACGAATACGGCGGCTCGCTCGAAAACCGTTTGCGGTATCCGCTTCAGGTCTTCAAGGCGATTCGCGCGGTGTGGCCGCAAGACAAGCCTATTTCTGTGCGGATTTCCGCGAACGATTGGGTTCAAGGCGGCACGACGCCCGACGACGCCGTGCAGATCGCGCGTGCCTTCAGGGCCGCGGGCGCCGACATGATCGACGTGTCGTCGGGTCAGGTCAGCAAGGAAGAAAAGCCCGTGTATGGCCGCATGTTCCAGACGCCGTTCGCGGACCGCGTGCGCAACGAAGCGGGCATCGCGACCATTGCCGTGGGCGCGATTTCCGAGGCGGACCACGTGAACAGCATCATCGCAGCGGGCCGCGCCGATCTGTGCGCGATTGCGCGCCCGCATCTCGCCAATCCGTCGTGGACACTGAACGAGGCCGCCAAAATCGGCTATTTCGACGTGACATGGCCGAATCAGTACATCGCCGCGAAGTCGCAACTCGAACGCAATCTGGAACGCGAACGCGCACAGGCCGCGGCGAATGCAGGGCTTTCTGCACAGGAGCGCGCACAGCGTGCGGAAGGAACCACGTGAACACAAACCATTCGTCACTTGCGGGGCAACACGCGGTCGTCACGGGCGGCGGCAGCGGCATCGGCGCCTCGATAGCAGAAGCGCTGCTTCGCGCCGGCGCGCGCGTCACGTTGATGGGTCGCCACGCGGAAAGGCTCGACGCGCAGCGTGAAAAATGTCGCGCATTAGGTGACGTTGCATGTATGACCGTCGACGTCACGCAGGAAGACTCAGTGCAAAGAGCCTTCAACAAAGCGGGCGCAGTCGACATATTGATCAATAACGCGGGCCAGGCACAAGCCGCGCCCTTTACGCATACCGACGTGACGCTGTGGCAGCGCATGCTCGACGTCAACCTCACCGGAGTTTTCCTCGGTACGCGCGCGGTATTGCCGGGCATGCTGGAGCGCGGACGCGGACGGATCGTCAATGTGGCGAGCACCGCGGGCCAAATCGGCTATGCGTATGTCGCCGCGTATTGCGCGGCCAAACACGGTGTGATCGGTCTCACGCGCTCGCTGGCACTCGAAGTCGCGACGAAGGGCATCACCGTGAATGCGGTCTGTCCCGGTTACACGGAAACGGAGTTACTGCACGCGTCGCTCCAGCAAATCACCAGCAAAACATCGCGCACCGAAGAAGAGGCGCGCGCGAGCCTGCTTCGCTCGAACCCGCAACATCGCTTCGTGAGTCCCGAACAGGTTGCCCATGCCGTGTTGTGGCTATGCCAGCCGGATTCGGATGCGATCACGGGGCAATCTATTTCCATCTCCGGTGGAGAAGTCATGTGAGCAAGTCATCCAACATCAAAAAGATTGCGACCGGCGATGCGAAAGCAGCCGAGACCCGAGCGCCGCGCAAAGGCGTCGCGAAACCCGCGGAGAACGTCGTGGATCTGGAAATGAGCACCGGCGCCGACAGTCATATGGGCCTGCGTTTATGGCTGCGCATGCTGACCACGACGAACCTCGTGCAGGCGGAATTGCGCAAGCGTCTGCGCAACGAATTCGACACCACGTTGCCGCGTTTCGACTTGATGGCGCAGCTCGAGCGCCATCCTGAAGGATTGAAGATGACCGAATTGTCGCGTCGCTTGATGGTGACGGGCGGCAATGTGACCGGCATTACCGATCAACTGGAAAAAGAAGGCATCGTGTCGCGCGACACCGATCCGAACGATCGCCGCTCGATCAGCGTCTGCCTCACGCCTGCGGGCCGCAAAGCCTTCGACAGGATGGCAGCCGCCCACGAGCAATGGGTCGTCGAACTGTTTGGCGGCCTGAGTCTCGAGGAAAAGTCGCGCACGCATCAGCGGCTCGGCAAACTGAAAAAGCATCTGCTGGATAGTCTGAAAGACTGATTGATCAACGCCACTACGCTTTGCGTGGAGACAAGCTCATGCCACAAGCCAACGCCGACGCCCTCCTGGCCAGCAACCGCGTCACACTCGCGGGCTACGAAGCGCAGCACTTCGGCTGGTCGGTCGCGAACAAGGTCGCGACCATCACATTGAATCGCCCGGAGCGCAAGAATCCGCTCACCTTCGAATCGTATGCTGAGTTGCGCGATCTATTCCGTCAGCTTACCTATGCAACCGACGTGAAGGCCGTCGTGATCCACGGTGCGGGTGAAAACTTCTGCTCGGGCGGCGACGTGCACGACATCATCGCGCCCTTGATCGACCTGCCCATGCCGGAGCTGCTGCTGTTCACGCGCATGACGGGCGATCTCGTCAAAGCCATGCGTCATTGCCCACAGCCGGTCATTGCCGCTGTCGATGGCGTATGCGCGGGCGCGGGCGCCATTCTCGCGATGGCGTCCGACATGCGTCTTGGCACCGCGCGCAGCAAACTCGCCTTTCTGTTTTCGCGCGTCGGTCTGGCAGGTTGCGACATGGGCGCGTGCGCAATTCTGCCGCGCATTATCGGTCAAGGGCGCGCCGCCGAATTGCTGTTCACGGGACGCGCCGCAAGCGGTGACGAAGGCTATGCATGGGGTTTCTATAACCGGCTTTGCGAACCGGCCGCGCTTCTCGAAGACGCGCACAAGCTCGCCGCCGACCTCGTCGCCGGCCCGACCTTCGCGCACGGCATCACGAAGAAAATGCTGCACCAGGAATGGAGCATGAGCATCGACGAGGCCATCGAATCCGAGGCGCAAGCGCAGGCCATTTGCATGAGCACGCGCGATTTCGAGCGCGCGTATCAGGCCTTTGCCGCGAAGTCGCGCCCCGTGTTCGAAGGAGACTGAGTTGAGCGCCGATACGAACATCGATCTGCACAGCGCATTGGCGTGGCCTTTTTTCGAGCCGCGCCATCGGGAACTGGCCGTGGGTATCGAGGCATGGTGCCGCGAGCATCTGTCGCACGCCGAACATGTCGAACGCGGCGCTGTGGATGCCGCCTGCCGTCAACTCGTTCGCGAACTCGGCGCAGCTGGCTGGCTCAAGTACGGCGTGGGCGGTGTCGCCTACGGCGGGCACGGCGATACAATCGACACGCGCGCGGTCTGTCTGCTGCGCGAAACGCTGGCAAAGCATTCGGGTCTCGCGGACTTCGCCCTCGCCATGCAAGGGCTCGGCTCGGGCGCGATCTCCCTCGGCGGCACGCACGAGCAAAAGAACCGCTATTTGCCGCGCGTCGCGCACGGCACGGCGATCGCCGCATTCGCGTTGTCCGAACCGGAAGCCGGGTCGGACGTGGCAGCCATGTCGCTGGCCGCGCGTGAAGACGGCGACGCCTATGTGCTCGACGGCGAGAAGACGTGGATCTCGAACGGCGGCATCGCCGATTTCTACGTCGTGTTCGCACGCACTGGCGAAGCGCCCGGCGCGCGCGGCATCAGCGCGTTTATCGTGGACGCCGACACGCCGGGGCTCGAAATTGCCGAGCGCATCGACGTGATCGCGCCGCATCCGCTCGCGCGTCTGCATTTCGCGGGCGCACGCGTGCCGCGCAGCCAGATGCTCGGCGCGCCCGGCGAAGGCTTCAAGCTCGCCATGCGCACGCTTGATATTTTCCGCACGTCTGTCGCGGCGGCGTCGCTCGGTTTCGCTCGGCATGCGATGGCCGAGGGGATCGCGCGCGCCGCATCGCGCACGATGTTTGGCCAGACGCTCGCTGATTTCCAACTGACGCAGGCCAAGCTCGCGCAGATGGCGTTGACGATCGACAGCAGCGCCCTGCTCGTCTATCGCGCGGCATGGCTGCGCGACCAGGGCGAAAGCGTGACGCGCGAAGCGGCCATGGCGAAGTGGCACGCGAGCGAGGGCGCCCAGCAGGTGATCGACGCTGCCGTGCAGTTGTATGGCGGCATGGGCGTGCAAAGCGGCGTCGCGGTCGAGATGCTGTATCGCGAGATTCGCGCGTTGCGCATATACGAAGGCGCGACGGAAGTGCAGCAATTGATCGTGGGTCGCGATCTGTTGAAAGTGCACGCCGCCGCAGCCGCCGGGGAACACGCGAAATGACCATGCACTTCGAAAGGCCCATGCGGATCCGCTTTTCGCATTGCGATCCGGCGGGCATCGTGTTCTTTCCGCAGTATCTGGTGATGACCAACGCGCTTGTCGAAGACTGGTTCAACGAGGGCCTGCAGATCGATTACGCGCAGATGATCGGCCAGCGCCGCGTCGGCCTGCCTATCGTCAAGCTGGATTGCGAGTTTTCGCGGCCGAGCCAAATGGGCGAAACGATCATGTTGACGCTCGCCGTCACCGCAATCGGCCGGCGCTCGATCGGCATCGAGATAGTCGGTCATTGCAACGGCGAAACGCGTTTTCGCGCGAAGCAGGTGCTTGTGACGACATCGCTGGAAAGCGGCCGCTCGATCGACATTCCCACCGACATCGCGACAGCACTTGCGATGTTTGCTCCACAGCCCGAACTCAGCGAGGCGCAACGCTCATGAAAAAAGCTCTCCTTCCCGCCGGCTGGATCAAACCGCGCGGTTATGCAAACGGCGTCGCGGCCACCGGCGTGCAAGTATTTATTGCCGGCCAGATCGGCTGGGACGAGCAGGCGCATTTCCAGACCGGCAACTTCGCCGGTCAGGCCATTCAGGCGCTGAAGAATGTGCTTGCCGTGCTGCATGAGGCAGGCGGCAGGCCCGAGCATCTTGTGCGTATGACGTGGTATGTCACGGACAAGCGCGAGTACCTGGCATCACTAAAGGAAATTGGCCGTGCGTTTCGCGAGCTGATCGGAGACTACGACATCGCGATGAGCGCGGTACAAGTCGTCGCATTGATTGAAGACGAAGCCAAGGTCGAGATCGAAGCAACCGCCGTCATTCCGCAGTAAGGACACGCAACCCCTCGTCAACTGAAGCGCATACAGCCGGCTCGATACCGGGGAGACCACGATGGAACCGTCAGCACACGTCGATACTTTCGCGCGCGACAATCTTCCGCCGCAGGATCAATGGCCCGTCTTTCTGCTGGACAACCCTGAGCTCGCGTATCCGGCGCGATTCAATTGCGCGACCGAATTGCTCGACAGCCCGATCGAAGCGGGCCACGGCGAGCGTCCTGCCGTGTGGTCGCTGGTCGACGGCGAGCCGCGCGCGACCACCTACAACGAACTCCTCGCGATGGTGAATCGCAGCGCGCATGTGCTCGTCGACGAGATGGGTTTGCAGCCGGGCAATCGCGTTCTGCTGCGCGGGCCGAATACGTTGCAGATGGCCGTGGCGGCACTGGCATCGCTGAAGGTCGGACTGGTTGTCGTGCCGACCATGCCGTTGCTTCGCGCAAAGGAGTTGAAGCAGATCATCGTGAAAGCGCAAGTGAGCGCCGCGCTGTGCGATGCACGACTGACCGAAGAACTTGCGCGCTGCACCGATCCGCAAAGCGAGTTCTACTGCGCCGAGTTAAAACAAACGCTGCTGTTTCATGACGATGCAGCGGACTCGCTGGATACGCTGGCCATCAACAAGCCCGCGGAGTTCACCGCTTGCGATACCTCAGCAGACGACGTTTGTCTGATCGCGTTCACGAGCGGCACGACGGGCGCGCCGAAAGGCTGCATGCATTTTCATCGCGACGTGCTCGCGATGTGCGATCTGTTTCCGCGTCACGTATTAAAGCCTTCCGCGAGCGATATTTTCTGCGGCACGCCGCCGCTCGCCTTCACCTTCGGCCTGGGCGGCCTGCTGTGTTTTCCGCTGCGCGTGGGCGCGTCGACGGTATTGATCGAGAAGCTCACGCCGGAGACCCTGTTACAAACGGTCGAGCGTTTTCACGCGACCATCATGTTCACTGCGCCGACGTTCTATCGGCAGATGGCGCCGCTCGTTGCGCAGCACGATGTGTCCAGCTTGCAGAAGACCGTGTCGGCGGGCGAGGCGTTGCCCGATTCGACGCGGCGTCTATGGCATGACGCGACCGGCATCGACATGATCGACGGCATTGGCGGCACTGAGCTGATTCATATTTTCATTTCGTCGCAGGGCAGCGAAATACGGCCGCATGCCATTGGCCGCGCGGTGCCGGGCTATGTGGTGCAAGCCGTTGATGATGCCATGCAACCGGTTGCGCCCGGCACCATCGGCAAGCTCGCGGTACGCGGGCCGACGGGTTGCCGTTATCTCGCCGATGAGCGTCAATTGAAATTCGTGCGCGACGGCTGGAATCTGCCGGGCGATTCCGTCTATCTCGACGAAGACGGCTACGTGTTCTACCAGGCGCGCGCCGACGACATGATCGTTTCGGCCGGCTACAACATCTCCGGTCCCGAAGTGGAAAGCGTGCTGCTGCAGCATGATGCCGTGTCCGAATGCGGCGTGGTGGGCGTACCCGACGATACGCGCGGCCAGATCGTCAAGGCGTTCGTCGTGCTGAATCCCGGCCATACGCCGGACGACAAACTGGTCGCGCAGCTGCAGGAATTCGTGAAGAATACGGTAGCGCCGTATAAGTATCCGCGTGTCATCGTGTTTGTCGATTCGTTGCCGCGCACGGAAACAGGCAAGCTCAAGCGCTTTGAATTACGTACGATGGCATAGGCTCTTCCTCGCCAACTTCAGGAGACACACGCATGGCCGGCTCTTTCACGGAAGTGGTCGCCCAGGACGGCGGCCGTTTCAACGCGTATGTGGCGCGACCCGCGCAAGGCTCGGGCCCTGGGCTCGTTGTGTTGCAGGAAATTTTCGGCATCAACGACACCATGAAGGCGACGGCCGACCGCTTCGCCGAAGAGGGCTACATGGTGCTGGTGCCGGATCTGTTCTGGCGGATCAAGCCCGGTATCGAGCTCGGTTATGGCGAGGCCGACATGAAGCAGGCGCTCGACTATCTCGCGCAGTTCGACACCGACCTCGCCGTCGACGATATCGCCGCCACCGTGGCCGCGTTGCGCGCGATGCCCGAGCAGGTCGGCAAGGTCGGCGCGGTCGGCTACTGCCTCGGCGGCAAGCTCGCGTTTCTCAGCGCGGCGCGTACCGATGTGGATTGCGCGGTGAGCTACTACGGCGTCGGCCTCGACGCGTACCTCGACGAAGTGCCGGCCGTGCGTTGCCCGATGGTGTTTCATTTCCCTGAAAACGACGCGCTGTGTCCGCCTGAAACGCGCGAACGCATCAGCGCTGCGTTGCGCACGCGTGGCCAGATCGAGCAGTACGTCTACCCGGGTTGCGATCATGCGTTTGCCGCGCCTTCGCGTCCGCAATACAACAAGCCCGCTGCAATGATGGCGTATTCGCGCACGCTCGCGTTGCTGCGAAAAGTGCTCGGGCCGGTCTACGATCTGAATGCGCTGTGGGAGGCGCATTGCTATCACGAGTTCGCCACGCGCGACGTGGAAGCCGTGATGCCGACCATGGTGGCCGAGCCGTACGTCAATCACGTTCCCACGATGACGGGCGGCGTGGGACATGACAACCTCAAGCGGTTTTATACGCATCACTTCGTCAACTCCAATCCGCCTGATACAAAGCTGATTCCGATTTCGCGGACGATCGGTGCGGATCGTATCGTCGACGAATTCATTTTCAGCTGCACGCATAGTTGCGAGATCGACTGGTTGCTGCCGGGCGTGGCGCCGACGGGGAAGTACTTCGAAGTGCCGATGCTGGCCGTGGTCTGCTTTCGCGGCGACAAGCTGTATAACGAGCATATCTATTGGGATCAGGCCAGCGTGTTGGTGCAGGTCGGTTTGCTCAATCCTGAAGGATTGCCGGTGGCTGGTATTGAATGCGCGCGTAAGTTGCTTGATGAGGCGTTGCCTTCTAATGCGTTGATGGGAAGTAAGTCGCGAGTGTGATTTTTTTTGGGCTGCGGCTGGAGGCCAGCAGCCCAGGCGCAGGTGCGCCCTGGAACTCGTAGTTGTGACGCAAAACCCGCGAGTGCTAGACTGAAAAACCCCTCGCCCTCAAGCACTTGACACCAGGTTGGTCCACATCGCGCCGGGCGGCGGGCCCGTCCGGCATCGCGTTGAATCAGGCATGACGCTCGAAGCCGCCGGTTTCCCACACGACCGCGGCACAGGAGCGCTCGCATGACTCATTCCATCCACGGCAATAAGCGCTGGCTTGCACTCATGGTGCTGTGCCTCGGTGTCCTGATGATCGTGCTCGACACGACCATTGTGAACGTCGCGTTGCCGTCCATTGCTGCGGATCTCGGCTTCACGGAAACCTCGCTCGTGTGGGTCGTCAATGCGTACATGCTGACGTTCGGCGGCTGTCTGCTGCTCGGTGGACGGCTCGGCGATCTGTACGGTCATCGCCGGTTGTTTCTCGGCGGTATTACGCTGTTCACTTTGGCGTCGCTCGCGTGCGGGCTCGCCAACTCGCAGGTGCTGCTCGTCTGCGCGCGCGCCGTGCAGGGTCTTGGCGGCGCTATTGTGTCCGCCGTGTCGCTGTCGCTCATCATGAATCTGTTCACCGAGCCGGGTGAGCGCGCCAAAGCGATGGGCGTGTATGGCTTCGTCTGCGCAGGCGGCGGCAGTATCGGCGTGTTGCTCGGCGGATTGCTGACCAACCTGCTCAGCTGGCATTGGATCTTTCTTGTCAATCTGCCTATCGGCATTGCCGTGTATGCGTTGTGCGTCGCGCTGCTGCCCTCCGCACGCGGTCATGCGCACGGCGAACGGCTCGACGTGGCCGGCGCCGTGTCAGTCACGGTTTCGTTGATGCTCGCCGTGTATGCCGTCGTCAATGGCAACGAGGCCGGCTGGACTTCGGCGCAAACGCTCGGCTTGCTGCTCGTCGCACTGGCGTTGCTCGCGGCGTTCCTCGTCATCGAGTCGCGCGTGCAGCATCCGTTGATGCCGCTCGGCCTGTTCCGCTTGCGCAATGTCGCGACGGCGAATGTCGTCGGCGTGCTGTGGGCCGCGGCGATGTTCGCGTGGTTCTTCATTTCCGCGCTGTATTTGCAGCGCGTGCTCGGCTATCGGCCGCTGCAAGTCGGGCTCGCGTTCTTGCCGGCGAACCTCATCATGGGATTCTTTTCGCTCGGATTGTCGGCGCGCGTCGTGATGCGCTTTGGTCTGCGTATTCCGCTCGCGGTCGGGCTGCTGGTTGCCGCGTGCGGTCTCGCGCTGTTCGCGCGCGCGCCGGTGGACGGCAGCTTCGTGCTCGACGTGCTGCCCGGCATGATGCTGCTCGGCTTCGGCGCGGGCATCGCGTTCAATCCCGTGCTGCTCGCGGCGATGAGCGACGTCGATCCCGCCGATTCAGGGCTCGCGTCGGGCATCGTCAATACGTCGTTCATGATGGGCGGCGCACTCGGCCTCGCGGTGCTCGCGAGTCTCGCGGCGGCGCGCAGCGGCGACATGCTGGCGACGCAGAGCGCGGTCGCCGCGCTCAACAGCGGGTATCACGTGGCGTTTGCGTTTGGTGCTGTTTTCGCGGCGGCTGCGGGGGTGATCGGCGGGGTGATGTTGCGCGCGGGACGGCCGGGTGGTGCGGAGACGGCTGCCCATCTGGATATGGACGATGGACACGGCGTGTCCGCCGCCGAGCGCCCACGCCCAGCGGGCAATACGGCGGCGACGGAAAACGGATGAGCGGGGCGACATCCGGCGATGACGCTCTGCCTGCGCGGCACTGAAACCGTTACGTGCCCGCTGGCGGAATGCACGCATCGCGCCACAAGCGTAGTGCCTTTGTTACTTCCTCAATGACTGGGTCCCAGTTACCTAATTTCCGCTGGCGGAATAGACGCATGGACGGATACCACGGACTATCGTCCCGATTCCGCAGCCATCGCCACTCAGCATAGGCAGGGACAAGCACCCACACCGGCCGCCCCGCGGCACCAGCGAGATGAGCGACGGAAGTATCGACGGTGATCAACAGATCAAGCGTCTCGAGGATGGCCAGTGTATCGACGAAGTCGTTGATATCCGGGCCTAGCGTGTGAATCTGGAACGCATCCGCAAGACGTTCAGCTTCTCGCTCTTTGGCGCCTTTCTGCAACGCGAGCCACGTCAGCCCCGGCTCCTCAAAGCATGCAACGAACTTACTCAGCGGAATGGATCTGAAACGATCGAGCATGAATGTCGGATCGCCCGACCACACTATGCCAACGCGTCGAGGAACGGTGCGTGTATTGTGCCGCGAAAAATTTTCTATGCGTGTCCGCCAACGGTTAACCTTGTCGGACGGCGCGATAAGGTAAGGCATCCTTACAGATGGAAGATTCGAGACCTCAAGCTGCATATACTCCGGCATTCGCAACAAGTGCGACCAGAATTCATACGGACCGGACGGCGGCTTCGTCAAGACGCAGCGCACTCCCCTCAAGCTTGCCGCGAGCGGCGCAACCCACTCGCTTGTGAGCAAATCGACGACGGCGCCCTGCTCATGTAACCATACAGCGAAGCGAAGGCACTGAATCTCGTCACCGTGTCCCTGATCTGATACGAGTAGAAATCTGGAGCCCTTAACCAGCTCCCCGTTCCACTCGCGAAAACTCGGGAAAGACAGCCGGCGTTGCTTATCAGGCAGCGCGTAATATGCTTTGTGCCGCGCCCACCCGTCTTTATAGTCTCCCGTCATCAGTTGGAGAACAGCGAGGTGATATTGCATGAAGGGATCTTCCGGCAAGAGCCGCGCCGCCTCGATACTGTGCGGGAGGCTTTCGTCAATTTGCCCGCAGAGACTCAGCGCACTAGCCGCGTAGTGATGGAGTTCTCCGCGCTGATTAGAGCGAGTGCGCGAACGGCATGAAGCAATTGAGGTTCGATTTCCAGGGCTCGCGTGTAGTGGTATCGAGCTTCGGCGAGGCGCGCAGATTGCCGGAGACAGTCGGCCAGATTTCGATGAAGTGTCGCCGTGTCGCCAGCGAGCGTGAGCGAACGATGGAAGCACGCCTCGGCGAAAATCAGATCGCCTCGCGTCGCGGCAATCAGGCCCGCGTGTTCCCATAGTGTTGATTTGCACGGAATCCTGACCCACGGGGGATGCGGACATTTTCCTGGACTGATTTACGTCGTTAGCCCGAGGCTTTCACGGTACTCGATGGGGCTGAGATAGCCAAGCGAGCCCTTGATCCGTTTCTCGTTGTACCAGCGAATGTAGGCGTTCAGTATCTCAACGAACTCCGCGATGGTCGTCGAACGCCAGTCTCCCGGATAGAACATCTCGGTCTTCAGCCTGCCGAAGAATCCCTCACAGGCCGCGTTGTCCGGCGAACAGGCTTTACGCGACATGGATCGGACCAGATTAGCTTTTGCAACCCGCGATAGCCAGCCCGGCCAACGGTAGTGGCCACCCCGATCGGAATGCACGATCGGCGTCTCATCGTCCTCGGTCACGGTCTCGATAGCCGCATCTAGCATGGTATTCACGAGCTCTGCGTCGGGGCTTGTGCCAATCGTCCAACTGACTACCATGCCATCGAAGCAGTCGATCATGGGTGATAGATATACCTTTCCCGCGGGAATCTGGAATTCGGAGATATCCGTGACCCACTTTTCGTTCGGGGCGTCAGCGTGGAAATCGCGATTGATGATGTTATCTGGGGCAGGGCTGATTTCTCCGATATAAGAACGATATCGGCGACGCTTGGGCCTGGCCGCGTGGAGGCCGCCCTGTTTCATGAGGCGACGCACGACCTTCTCCGATAGAAACACCCGTTGTCGGCTGAGCGCTGCCTGCACTCGACGATAGCCGTAGGATCGGTGATTGTCCTCGAAGATCTCAGCAACGGTACAACGGACCTCTGCATATTTGTCAGCAAGTCGTATGGACGACCGATGGTAGAAATAGGAGCTGCGCGCCAGATCCAACCGCGCAAGCAGCTCAGCCAAACCGTATTCTTCTCTCAGGGCGTCAACCAGCGTCGTCTTCTCCCGGTTGCTCAGGAGTGGCAGGTCGACGCCCAGGTCTTTTTTTATGAGTTCATTCGCCTTCTTTAGCAGGTCGTGTTCAAGCTGCAGATTGCGAATGTCGCGCCGGAGCCCTTCGATCTGCCGCTCCAGTTCATCCCGATCTGTCTCTGTACGTGATCTCTTGTCGCGTTTCATGGATGCAGGGGCCTCCCGGCCGAGTAACTGGTTCTTCCAGTTGTACAGCGTCACCCTGTCGACGTCCAGCTTTCGCGCCACCGCCTGTGCGCTTCCTTGCCGTGTGCACAGTTCGTATACCGCGGTCTGCCTGGAGGCTAATGACGCGGCCGGTCGCCCTCGTTTGCCAACCACGTATTTCCTGGCTTCCGGATAGCGCTCGCGAACCCACGCCGTCAGTGTCTGGCGACAGGGGTAGCCTAATGCCCGGAGGGTGAAGCTGAAGCACCGCCCGTGATTGACGTAATGCTCGAGTGCTTGTTTCTTCTGTTCCTCTGAGTACTTCGGCTTGGCGCGAACATACTCTTTCTGCAGATCGCCACTGCTCTCGAATTCCGCACACCACGCCTTGAGAGAATTCTTCGTCGGGTAACCCAACTGGCGGATTGTTGCCTTGACGCGCTTCCCAAGCTTCAGGTACAGCTCGACCGCCCGAACGCGGTCTTCGTATGAATACATGGACTACCTCCAAAGTAGTCCAGGATTTTGTCCGCATCCCCGGTGGGTCAGGATTCCGTGCAAATCAACAGTGGGGTGGATCGGTTTAGCTTTCGACCATAATCCTGGATGCGGTGCTGATTGTGCAACTCGAGACGAAAATGTCGCAGCCTTATCTGGCATGGTCGTACTGCTCGCATTCCCAATCGTAGGGACCGTTTTCACTCGCGGTCAACGTCTGACACCGCAGCGCACTCTCATTGTGTCGGCCTCTTTGACGATGGCACTCCTCGCCGCTGCCTGCGGCCGTTATGTTTTCGATCTGCACAGGCATTATGTGAAAGCTGTTGCGGCGAATCCCGTTTCCCCCGATCTCGATTTTATGTACATGGCAATCGCAACGCGGGATGTACAGACATACACGAAAGTTCACGACGGCTCTACCGAGCCCATTAGAACAATTCCACAATGGGAGCGCTGCGTGATCGACGGCGCCCACTGCGACAAACCTCCGAGACAGGCGCACATACGCTGTAAGGAAGGAGTCGTGTATGTCAATGAGCGAGATTGGCTGGCATTTTCCCTGATACCCCGAGAGAATCTTGCCGGCGCAGTGCCCTTGCGATCCGTGAATCTCTGCCAACCCGACAACAGGCCAGACTGATTCCAGCCGCCAAATCACTGTGATTGGACGGGCATCTCGTTTCAAACCGAGCGCCCCTCGACGTGCCTTTACTCTTCCTGACGTCGATTCGTTGACTTCCCTTTCTTTCCCCGGCGCATGACCGGCCGTTACAACCGCGCCCGCAACGCCATCACCCGATCCCACCTCGAAGGCGGCAGCGGGATATACGTAGCGTCATCGTCGCCATCCCCTTTAGAAAACCCTATCGAGGGCCCAAAGTATCGAAGCGGCCCACGCGGTTCCAACGAATAAAAAACCCGGACGACCAAGCCAGGTCAGGAACCGGCGTGCTGAATGTGTGTTGGGCCAACAGTCTCCCGCTCTTTGCGTCGAAGAGGCGCCCGACGTATTCCGAGTTTCCTCCAGGAACCCAATCTAACAGACAGCGCTCGGCCAAATAGACACCGCCAGGCGATGTCGACTGATGACAGTCGGAACCACGCGGCGTGCGATCGGTGAGGCAGACGGGAACGGCGGCAGCAACCACGACAGAAAACACGGCGAGCTTCATCGAAACCTTCATAAGCGAACAAGACGTTGGTTGACCTTCCAACAGGCAAACCACCATCTTCATACCACCGCAAAACCCGCCAACCCTCTGCGACCGATCTTGACGAATCCAGTCCCCCAAGAACGCCGGCCGTGTCCCTGCTATGCTTACTGTCCAAGCTAAACAGCACGATCCAACATCGCGCCAGCAATCAAGCACCCAACGCACCAACCCGATCGAACCACCCTTGACCACCCACCTCCGCCCCGCCACCGCCGCCGACGCCCCGCTCATCCTCCACTTCATCACCGAACTCGCGGTGTACGAAAAGGCCGAGCACGAAGTCGTCGCCACGGTAAAAGACATCGAAACCAGCCTCTTTTCCGACGCATCCACAGCCACGGCGCTCATCTGCGAAATGAACGGCGAGCCCATCGGCTTCTGTGTCTACTTCTTTTCCTACTCCACGTGGCTCGGCAGGAAAGGACTGTATCTGGAAGACCTGTACGTCTCGCCGAAAGCGCGCGGCAGCGGCGCGGGCAAACAGATGCTGCGCCACCTCGCGGGCATCGCGTGCGAGACCGGCTGCGGCCGCTTCGAATGGAGCGTGCTCGACTGGAATGCGCCCGCCATCGGTTTCTATGAATCCATCGGCGCGAGCGCGCAAAGCGAATGGGTCCGCTACCGGCTCGCCGGCGAAGCGCTCAAGGCATTTGCCGCAGGCGACACCTCGAACGCCTCACCCGTCGCAAAAAACGTCCCGCCCGCCACGTAATGGCAGGTGCGCAGATCGGGGTCGTCGCCGAAATGCCAGCGGTTGTTCGAGTACACGCGGCTGTCCGCGTACGCCGCCACCACCTCGCCGATGATCAGATCGTGCCGCTGGCTGTCGTCCGGAATCACCTTGCATTCCATCCACGTAATGCAGCCGGCCAGCATCGGCACGTCGATTTTTTCCGCGGCGAAGGTTTCGAGTTCAAAGGCCGAGAACTTGTCGATCGCAAGCCCCGCGTTCGTGCCCACAGCCAGCGTCTGCGCCGCGAACTTGCGGCTCGGCAGTTGCAGCCCGAACACGCCGCTTGCTTTGATCAATTGCCGCGTCAGCGTGCGGCTGTCCACCACCACGACCATCTTGGGCGGGTTGAAGTCGAGCGGCATGGCCCATGAAGCCGCCATCACATTCGACCGCCCGCTGTGCGCGCTCGTGATGATCGTCACAGGCCCATGATTGAGTAACTGCGTGGCCCGCGGCAAGGCCACGGGCTCCCGGGTAACTTTCATACTTGGTTTTTGCCCGAAGATCTGGTCCGTCAGAGCGGCAGCCGGCAAGCCGCCGCCCTTCATGCGTCAATGCGGCGCTTTTCCGTTGGGTACCGCGTTCACCGGCTTATGCTGCTCTTCCCCGAGACTCGGGAAAAACGCGTTCCACGCGGCTCGCACGCCGTTCGCCGCGGTGGCTTCCGCATCGATAGGTTCGTCCGCGCCTTTAGCCTCGGCGGGTGCTGCGGCGCCGTCGTCGGCCGCTTCGGCCTGGCCGTCCGCCTTGCCATCCGCCGCGTGCGACGGATCCGCGGACAGGCCGCGCCAGTGCGTGAACGCGTCGTCGGGCTTGTCGGTCCACTCGCCCTCGCCGTACTTCGCAAAGGCCGTGTCCCCGCCCGTCAGTTGCACCTCGTACCAGCCGTCGCGCACGGGCGAGTGAGCGGCCAGTTCAAACCACGGGGTCGGTTCGATTTCCTTCATGTCATCTCCACTCGGATTAATCGTCATAGAAAACCACACCAAAGGGATGCTTCATGCCCGGACCGTACAGCCATCCGGCGACGCGCACCCGACGGCGCGCGGAACATGATGCGGGCAATCCGTCGACATTGCGTGTTCGGTCACCGCGCATAAACGACACGATAGCGCGACATGGCCCGCGCGGACAAACCCAAAAATCACACCCGCCGCCGGCGCGGTTTTTCCCTGCCCACAGCCAGTCCGGCCAGCTCCGCCAGCACGCGGACGGCCGGCGCGAGCTGCTCGGCGGGCGTGTTGCCGTAGCCGATCACGAGCCCGTTGGTGCCGGCGTGCGGCTTGAGCGCGAAGCTGGACAGCGCTCGCGGACCCAGGCCCTTGGCGAACGCGCGCCCGGTCAGCGTCTCGTCGTCGATGCCCGCGGGCAGGCGCAGCGTCAGATGCATGCCGGACTCGCCGCCCAGAATCTCCGACGCCGCGAAATCTTCGCTAAGCGCTTCGCGCAATGCCTGCTGCCGCTCGCGATACAGCCGCCGCATGCGCCCGAGGTGTCGGCCGAATTCGCCGCTTTCCATGAAATGCGCGAGCGCCAGTTGCTCCAGCCGATGCCCGCCGCGCAGCATCTCGTACAACGCCACTTCGGCGTGCTCGGCAATGGCGCGCGGCAGCACGACAAAGCCGATGCGCAGCGCCGGAAACATCGTCTTGCTGAACGAGCCGACGTACAGAACCGGCGCGTCGTCCACGAGCCCTTGCATGCTGGCGATCGGCTCGCCGGAGTAGCGGAATTCGCCGTCGTAGTCGTCTTCGATCAGCCATGCGCCCGCGCGGCGCGCCTCGGCAATCAGCTCGAGCCGGCGCGCCACCGACAGCACAGCGCCCGTCGGATACTGGTGCGCGGGCGACGTGTAGATCAGCTTCGGCGGCTGCGCGGCCCACGCGGCGGGCGGCACGCAGATGCCTTCGCCGTCGACGGGCATCGGCTGGATGGTCAGGTCGCCCTGCCGGAAGGCGGCTTTCGCGCCGCGATAGCCGGGGTCCTCGATCCACGCGACCTCCCCGGGATTGGTGAAAAGCCGCACGCAGAGGTTGAGCGCCTCCTGCGCGCCCTCGGTGATCACCACTTGCGAGCCCTCGCAGCGTACGCCGCGCGCCATCCGCAGATGCGCGGCAATCGCGTCGCGCAACGCGGGCTCGCCGGCCGGCGTGCCGTAGCCGAGCGCGCGCGGCAGCGAGCGCTCCATCGCGCGTTCCAGTGCGCGCCGCCAGGCGGCGAGCGGAAAGCGGTCCAGCGCGGGCGTGCCGGGCGTGAGCGGCAACGCGTTATCGACAGGCTTGCGCGTCGCCGTAAACTGGCCGACGCGCGCCGCGTACGCCACTTCGGGCGCGGCGGGCGGCGCGGAGGGCTCGCCCCGCGCCGCGCGGCTCGACAGCGGGCTCACGCGCGTGCCTTTCTTGTCAGCGACCACATAGCCGACCGCCGCCAGGTGCTCGTACGCAATCACCACGGTGTTGCGCGACACGCCCATTTCCGCCGATAGCAACCGCGACGACGGCAACAGCGATCCCGCCGGCAGGCGTCCTCCGAGAATGGCCTGCTGCAGCCGCTCGATCAGTTGCTTCTGCAAGGGCGCAGGCTTGTGCGCGCCGCCGCCGGCGCCACGCTGCGCGGCCGTATGAACAAGCGGGCCAATAATCTCGATCATGACGGCTGGACCTATCGAATTCGTTTGAGCTGGATCTTTTTAACATACCACGATTGACGTATCGTTCTTCATGATCTTTAGCGGCATCTTCACGATCAATCACAAACACCACGCGAGGAGTGCAAAATGGAACCGCGACGTAACGCCTTCGGCCAGCCCATCGGCGAGCCGCTGCCGGAGTGGCGCGGCGCACAGCCGCCCGGGCGCGCGCAGCTTGCGGGCCGCTATTGCCGCATCGAACCGGTGAACGTCGACGCGCATGCGGCGGATCTGTTCGACGCCTACCACTCGGCCGCCGATGGCCGCGACTGGACCTATCTCGGCGTCGGGCCGTTCGAGACTGCAGAGGCGTATCGCGAGCATCTGGGGCGGCTCGCCGCGTCGGCTGATCCGCTGCACTACACGGTGATCGACAACGCGTCCGGCAAGGCAGTCGGCACGTTTGCGCTGATGCGCATCGACCCGGCCAACGGCGTGATCGAAGTGGGGCACGTCGTTTATTCGCCGCGCCTGAAGCGCACCCGCATCGCGACAGAAGCGATGTTCCTGCTGATGCAATATGTATTCGATGAACTCGGCTATCGGCGCTTCGAATGGAAATGCGATTCGCTGAACGAACCGTCGCGCGCGGCCGCGCTGCGTTATGGCTTCACGTTTGAAGGCATATTCCGGCAGGCGATTGTTTATCGTCAGCGCAATCGCGATACGGCGTGGTTTTCGATTATCGACAGTGAATGGCCGGCGCTGCGTGCGAGCTATCCGCGTTGGCTGGACGATGCGAATTTCGACGCCGAAGGGCGGCAGATTCAAAAGCTCGCAGATTTGATTGCGCGGCAGAGGGCGGCTTCTTAAGACGGCCGCTGATAACTCGCATTGAGTCACGCATTCAGTCAGGTAAGCCGGCTTTCACGCCGGCTTATTCACGCTGCCGCGCGCGGCGGCCGGCGGAACATGATAGTCGGCTGCCCTTTGTATGTCGTTCGAATCTGCTCGCGATAGCCGGCCTTGTGCGCGACTCGCAGCGACGCTTCGTTCTCCGGTGCAATGATGCATGCCGTTTGCGCACCCGGCCATTCTTCATCCGCCCAATCGACTGCGGCTTGCACGGCTTCTATCGCGTAGCCTTTGCCGTGCATCGCAGGACTCAAAGCCCAGCCGATTTCGGGCGTGCCCGTCAAGGCAGGCTCGATCTCGCGCTGAAAATCCGCGAAGCCGACTTCGCCGACAAAGCGTCCGGTTTGCGTTTCGCGCACGACCCAATAGCCGAAGCCGAGCAGCGTCCAGTGACCGACATAGCGCAGCAGCCGCGCCCACACTTCTTCGTGCGTAAAAGGCTTGCCGCCGATATGACGGGCGACCTCGGGATCGGACCACATCGCGAGGCTGTCGGGAAAGTCGTCGCGCGTGTGAGGGCGGAGGGTTAAGCGGGGGGTGGTGAGGGTCAAAGGCTGGGTCGGCATGGGGAAGGACGGCAATTTATCGGCTATGGCTTGCAGCGGGCGGCTAAAAGTTTTGAACGCGAATCCACTCGATCATCGCAGATTCCAGCAGCCGCCCCTACACCAACTCCAAAAACCGCCCCAAACAGGGGTTCCGATTCGCCGGCGACCACGCCAGCACCTGCTCGATCAATGGCGCATCCGCCAGCGGCTTGAACACCACGCCCGCCAGCTGCGCCTTGCGCATGGAAGCAGGCACAAGTGCAACGCCCACGCCTTCGTCGACGAGACTCAGCACCGTCTGCTGCAACTGCACCTCGAAGCGAATATCCGGCTCGAAGCCGCCTGAGCGGCAATGTTCGAGAATCGTCGCGTGCAACGTGGGCGCCACTTCCTCGGATGCCAGCACGAACGGTTCGCCGGCCAGTTGCGCAATCTCGAGCCGCCGCGCGCGAGCCCGCGGATGCCCCCGCGATAACGCCACGCACAGCGGCTCGCGCAAGATCGTGCGCGTGGCGAGCCCCTTGCCGGGCACATGCGGAAACATGATGGCGGCGTCGATGTGCCCCGCCACCACTTGCGCGGCCAGATCGTTCGAGACAACCTCGCGCAAATTCAAGGCAATCTCGGGATAAGCAGTACCGAACGCGCGCGCATAACCGGGCACGACGCTATAGGCCGCGCACATCGTGAAGCCGATGGCGAGCTTGCCCGCCTCGCCGGACGCCGCTGCTTGCGCATTGCTCACGGCCCGCTCGACGGAGGCGAGAATCGCCTTGGCGTCGGCGTAAAAGCGCTCACCTGCGGCGGTGAGCGTGACGCTGCGCGGGCTGCGCTCGATCAGCGTCACACCGAGACTCGCCTCCAGCGCGGCGAGCTGGCGGCTCAACGGTGGCTGCGACAGATTCAGACGCGCCGCCGCGCGGCCGAAATGGCGCGTTTCGGCCAGCGTCACGAAGTAGCGCAGCGGCTTGATGTCGATCACAGTGGCATTCACCTCATTTCGACGATGCAGGAAAGGTATTGTCGGCGCTAAAAAACAGTATTGGATTGTATCAACGCAAATCACTACGCTGACAAGTCGCCCGCTTATTCGCGCCCTGTTGCCCGTGCCTTTCGCACAAATTTGCACCGATATTTGCACCGATGTTAGCCACGCTCGAGATCCTGCTCCCCGTCTTCGGCCTCATTTTTGCGGGCTTTGCGTGCCGCCGGCGGGGTGTGCTCGGGCCAAACTCGGCGTCGGAACTGAATCGCTTCGTGGTCTGGCTCGCGCTGCCCGCGCTGCTCTTCGACACCATGGCGCGCGCCACGTGGGAACAGCTGTATCAGCCGGCGTTTGTGGTCACGTTTTCGGTGGCGTGCGCCGGCATCTTCGCGCTCATTCTGGTCCTGCGGCTCGTGAGCGGACGCCATCTCGCCGATGCGAGTGTCGACGCTATCGCCGCGTCGTATCCGAATACGGGCTATATCGGCTTTCCGCTCGGCATCATTGCGTTCGGCAACGCGAGTCTCACGCCCACCACTATCGCGACGATTCTGGTGGCATGCGTGCTGTTCGCGGGCGCGATCGTGTTGATCGAAGTGGGCTTGCAGACCGAGCGCACACCGCACAAGCTCGGCCTCAAAGTGCTGGGCTCGCTGGCGCGCAATCCGCTGATCGTGTCGCCGATTGCCGGCGCGCTCTTCGCCAGCCTTCATGTCGCGTTGCCCACCAGCGCCGAAACCTTTCTGAAGCTGCTGAGCGGCGCGGCCAGCCCCTGCGCGCTGGTGAGTCTCGGCTTGTTCCTCGCGGAAAAGCGGCCGTCCGAATCGGGCACCCGCGGCGTCGCGTGGCTGCTCACGCTCGTCAAGCTGATCGTGCAACCGGCGCTGACATGGTGGCTCGCCGCGCGCGTCTTCGGGCTCTCGCCGGCGCTGGTCGACATGGCCGTCGTGCTGGCCGCGCTGCCTACCGGCACGGGCCCGTTCATGCTGGCCGAGTTCTACGAGCGCGAGGCGCACATCACGTCGCGCACGATTTTGCTGTCGACGCTCGGCTCCGTCGTGACCCTCTCGCTACTCCTGCTAGAGATGGGCCATCGCACGTGAATCGAAACGCCGTGGCGTACGCCGAACGCACGCTTTTCCAGCCGCACCGCATCACAGGCTAAGATTGAGGCCACCGGGCCCACGCGCCGCCCGGACACGACAAGAACGTCTGCCTCGGAGAATGTGATGTCTGAAGAGTATGAAGTGCATGGTCCGCACGACCATGCGGTAGAGCACGCCGGCCATCACGACGCCGACTCTTTCGGGAGCCGCATGGCCGTCATCACGGCGGTCCTCGCGACAATCGGCGCGCTGTGCGCCTATCAAAGCGGGAACAGCGAAAACCTCGCGCTCTATTACAAGAACGAAGCCGCGATCAAAAAGACCGAGGCGGCGAATCAGTGGAGCTACTATCAGGCCAAGGGCGAGAAGCAGAACCTCGCGGAACTCGGCGCGGCGCTGTCGGAAGGCAATTCGGAGGCGCACGCCAAATTTGTCGCCGACGTCGACAAATACAAGCAGCAAAAAGAGCCGATTCGCGCCAAAGCCGAAGCCATCGAAAAAGAAGTGCTCGACAACGACGCGAAAAGCGAAGCGCTGCTGCATGGCCACCATCGGTGGGCACAGGCCACCACGCTGATTCAGGTTGCCATCGCGCTGTGCGCCATTACGTTGTTGACACGCAAGAAGTGGCTGCGCAATCTGTCGTTCGTGGTCGCCGCGGCGGGCGTTGCTACCGGAGCGCTCGCTTTTTTCTCGGCTTGATGGGAGCTTGACGTGGTCGATAGTTCTGCCGTTCTCGGCGTGTTATCCGTGTATGTGGCCGGCGTGGTCATTCCCGGCCCGAACTTCGTGGCCGTCGCGCACAAGGCCGCATCGGCCACGCGCATCGAAGCGCTTGCGGTGGTCGCGGGCATCGTCCTCGTCAATCTCTTCTGGGCGAGTTGTGCGATTTTGGGCGTCGGCATTGTGTTCGCCGCTTTTCCATGGCTCGCGTTTGCCGTGAAGGTGGCCGGCGCCGCGTATCTGTTGTGGTTCGGCGCACGGCTCATTGTTAAAGCTTCGGCGGGCAAGCCACAGCCGCTCGCGCAAGCGCCCGTCGGCAGCGTCCGTCAGGCGTTCGCGCAAGGCTTCGCGACCAATATCGCTAATCCGAAGTCCGTCGCGTTTTTTGCCGCGGTGTTTTCGTCGGCGGCGCCGCCGCATGAGAGCATCGGCACCTTCGCCGCGATGCTCGGGATGGTGTTCGTCGTAGCCAGCAGCTGGTATGGCTTTGTCGCGCTCACGCTATCGCATTCGCGGATTTCGTCCGCGTACCGGCGCAGCAAGGCGTGGGTGGATCGCGTGTGCGGCGGCGTGATTATTGCGTTGGGTGTGCGGCAGTTTATGCGGTAAGCGTTGTTCCGGGGCGCTCGATCTCGTGGATGGGCGTGCGCGATGTGGCCTGGCGGGCCGCCGGGTGAGCGAGCCGCCGGGTGAGCGAGCCGCCGGGTGAGCGAGCCGCCGGGTGAGCGAGCCGCGCCACGCCTGCCGGCGGTGACGCCCGCCACGGGCAAGGCCTGGGAAGCCCGCGACGACCGCCGACGCCGAGAGGTCCGAGAGATCTCCACGGTCTGCGATGCCCGCCCGCCCCTTCACGGAGTTTATGCGCACAAACTGCCCGCGCCCTATTGCATCACCGAGTGCGCGCGCTCAAGCAACAGTTCGCGCTCGCGCGCATTGCGCGTCATCGCCGCGGCGCGCTCGAACTCCGCGCTTCCTCCAGGCGGCCGAGTTTGGCCAGCAGATCGCCGCGCACACTCGGTAGCCAGTGATAGTTCGCGAGGGTCGCATCGCCGGCAAGCGCGTCCACGATTTCGAGTCCCGCGGCCGGCCCGAACGCCATGCCCACCGCGACCGCGCGATTCAACTCGACCACCGGCGACGGCGCGACTTGCGCCAACGCGTCGTAGAGCGCGACAATCTGCGCCCAATCCGTCTCTTCCGCCCGATGCGCGCGCGCATGACACGCGGCGAGCGCCGCTTGCAGCGCATAGGGCCCGCTTGCGCCACCCAGCGCATGCGCCGCGCCGAGCGCCGCCAACCCGCGACGAATCAGAAGCGGATCCCAGCGGCTGCGATCCTGATCGAGCAGCAACACCGGGCGGCCTTGCGCGTCGGTGCGTGCGTGCGTGCGCGACGCCTGAATTTCCATCAGCGCGACGAGCCCGTGCACCTCGCTTTCGTCGGGTACCAGACCGCTCAGCACGCGCCCGAGGCGCAGCGCTTCTTCGCAGAGCGCCGGCCGCATCCAGTCGTCGCCGGCCGTGGCGGAATAGCCTTCGTTGAAAATCAGATAAATCACCTGCAGCACCGACGCGAGCCTCGGCGCGCGCGCCTCGGCCTGCGGCACCTCGAACGGCACTTTCGCCGCCGACAAGGTGCGCTTCGCCCGCACGATCCGTTGCGCGATGGTCGGCTCGGGCACCAGGAAGGCGCGCGCGATCTCGTCCGTGGTCAGCCCGCCGAGCAGGCGCAGCGTGAGCGCGACGCGCGCATCCGTCGACAACACCGGATGGCAGGCGGTGAACACCAGCCGCAGCAGATCGTCACCGATATCGTCGGCTCGCGCGGCGTCGAGAGCGTCGACGAAATCGGGCACGAGATGCGCCTCCAGCGCATCCATGTCGTGGCCCAGCTCCTGACGCTTGCGCGCGTGCAGCGCTTCCTGCCGCAAGCGGTCGAGCGCGCGATTCTTTGCAGTCGCCATCAGCCACGCTCCCGGATTGTCGGGCACGCCCGCGTCGGGCCAGTGCTCCAGCGCCGAGACGAGCGCGTCCTGCGCCAGTTCTTCGGCGAGCCCGACGTCGCGCACCATGCGCGCGACGTGGGCGATGACCTTGGCGGACTCGATCCGCCACACGGCCTCGATGGCACGATGTGTGGCCAGTTTCGTCACGGGTTCAGCCCGCCGCCTTGGCATTCGGGTCCATGTAGATCAGCTCCCAGATGTGTCCGTCGATGTCTTCAAAGCCATGGCCGTACATGAAGCCGTAGTCCTGCGGCGCGCGCGGCACGCTGCCGCCCGCGGCAACCGCTTTCGCGACGAGCGCGTCAACTTCGCCCCGGCTTTCGCATGACAAGCCCACGAGCGCCTCGGTGCTTTCTTTCGGATTACAAAGCGATTTGCGCGTGAACGACTTGAACAGGTCTTTTACGAGCAGCATGGCGTAAAGATTTTCACCGAGGACGAGACACGCCGCCTGATCGTTGGTGAATTGCGGATCGAAACTGAAACCGAGCGCATTGAAAAACGCCTTCGACCGTTCAAGATTTTCAACGGCCAGATTCACGAAGATCTGTTTATGCATGATGGAATCCGATAATCGGTTAGCGATCAATCAGCGACGGCCCGCTTCCAGCTCGCGGAAACGCTCGAGTTCCGGACTCGGCTCGAAGTCCTCCAGTTCGTAGAGTTGGCGCACTTCGATTTCGCCATCGGCCTCGTCGCCGAAGGGCGCGGGAAAACGCCGCGCCCATTCCATGGCTTCTTCGCGCGAGCGAACCTGGATCAGCGTGTAGCCGGCGATCAGTTCTTTCGTTTCGGCAAACGGCCCGTCGATCACCGAGCGCTGGCCGCGGCTGTAGCGAACCCGCCATCCCTTGGAGCTCGGCTGCAAGCCGGTGGCATCGAGCAGCACGCCGGCGCGGGCCAGCTCTTCGTGGTACGCGCCCATCGCGGCCATGAGTGAGGCCTTGGGCATTTCGCCGGCTTCGCTTGCTGCGGTCGCTTTGACCAGGATCATGAATCGCATCGCCGTGACTCCTTTCGTCGTAAGTGGTGAGGTGCAGCGCGGCGCGTGGGCCGCTCTTACTCACACGACGGGCAATGCGCACGCGATTCGACACATTCCGCGCGCCGCCTGGGGAAAACCCCGAGCAAAAAATCGCCTACATGAAGCACGGACCGAGCTTGCGTACCTCGACGGTGCACCAGGTGGCGGCCGGACAGGCCTGCGCGATGGCGACGGCTTCCTCACGCGAATCGCAGTTGAGCAGGTAGAAGCCGCCGATCATTTCCTTGGCTTCGGCGAACGGGCCGTCGAGCAGTTTCGGCTGGCCGCCGCGCACCTGAACGCGCACGGCGTCGCGAGAAGAAGTGAGCGCTTCGGCCGCGAGCAGTTTGCCGCGCTCCTTGAGGTCGGCGGCAAAACGGAGCATTTGGTCGTACACTTCGCGGCCCATGGCCTCGCCGCGCTCGGCGCGCTGTTCGGGGGGCTCGACGATCAGCAGCATATAAGACATGGCGTCTCCAATGATTACGCTGCGGACCGGCAGCCCGGCAGTCGTACGGCGGGATAGACGCGCCCAGCGTGAGCGCGGAAAGCCAGTCTAACAAGCGCGGATCGCTCAGGTAAACCGGCTCGCGCGGGTAATCCGCGGCTAGCCGTGCTGTTTTACGAAGACTCGTAATAGCTTCGCCGCAAGCAAATTGACATTTGTCGCGCGGCGCAATGGTGTCGATTGAAGTATTCTCCCAACGCGCCGAACGTCGCGGTAAAAGCGGCCATTAATCGGCGAGAAAATCTATGAGCGTTTGTCTGACCGAGGCAACTCCCGCAAAGCCACGGCGCGGGGCGCGCGGCGGATTAAAAACGCTCGTCGGCATAATCAGCCGATACGAGACCACAAGAAATCACAGCATCGGGGAACTACATGCACAGACTGTCAGCGCGCAGCGCCATTGCGGCCGCCGTGGCTTTTGCTTTTCTTCAACTGGGCGCTTGCAGCGGCGGCGGTTCGGGCTCGGGTTCCGGCTCGTCCAGCACGCAAACTGTCACGCCGACTTCGGTGACGGGCACCGTGGCGAGCGGCAGCGCGTGGGTGGGCGCGAGCGTCACCTTGATGGATGCCATCGGCGCCCAGGTCACTGCCAGCACCGACGCCCAAGGTGCCTACACCCTCTCGGTCAAAGGCATGACCGCGCCCTTTCTGCTGACCGCAAAAGACGCGAGCGGCCTCTCTAGCCCGCTCGTGTCCGTGCTTGCGACGCTGCCCAGCGGCACGGCGCCGGCTGTCGTCAACATTACGACGCTGACCACCGCGATGGCCGCCATGTTGACGGCGTCGGGCAATCCGTCCGAGCTCGCGTCCAGCACGGCACTTGCAAAAGTCACGCTGTCGTCGGTTCAGATTGCGATCATCACGCTCGACGCAATCCTCGCGGACGTCCTCACCCAGAACGGGCTGCAGGCGGCCGGCTTCAATCCTGTCGGCACCGCGTTCACCGCGAACCACACGGGCGCGGACGCGGTGATCGACACCGTCTCGCTCGTCACCGGCGCCAACGGCGGCTTGCTGCTGCTCTCCAATGCCGCGCCCGGGACGACCATCGCACTGAACAAGCAGACGGGACTCTCGACGAAGCTCGCGGCGCCATCGGTCGCGGCGAACTATCTGGAGCCGCTCGCCTCGCTGCTGACCGCGTGTGCCGCGAAGGGCACGCTGAATACGTCATGCTCGCCCGCCATCGACGCAACCTTCCTGGAGAACGGTTCGAGCGACCTGGCGGTCGGCCACGGCTTGACCGACGCCTTGCTGACCGGCGCGCGCTTCGGCTCGCCGGAAACGCTCGCGTTCTTCACGCGCGGCGGCAAGCAGCAGGCGCTCGTGCGGATTCCGTTCACGCTCGCGGACGGCACGGCAGTCGTGCTGTACAGCGTCGCGCAGCAAATGGCCGCGCCCGTGGCGCTTGCCAACGCAACGCAAGGCACGCAGCTCGGCTGGAACCTGATCGGCAATCAATCGCAATTTGCAGTGTCGATCAATTCGCGGATCGAGCGCCGCACGTTCCTCGATACGCGGCTCAACGACGTGAACCGCTACGAGTCCGGCCTCGACATCACGATTCCCACGGCGAGGAACCCGAGCGTGTATTCGGCGTCCGTCAGCGGTCCGGGGCTCGCCGCGCCGGTTTGGCTGCTGCCGCGCAATGCGGCCGGCAGCGGCACGCTCGGTCTCGCCGACAGCGCGCTTGGCGCCGCGCCCGTCTCGCCGGCGGCGAGTGCGAGCGGCACGTCCATGTACCGCTGGTCGTGGCAATCGCTGTCCTCGACGGCGAGCTTCGCGCCGCCGGCTGCCAGCGGCGTGTATGCCCCGCAATCCGTCGACGCGAGCACCGTGCCGCTCTACGCAACCTACACGGTGACGTTCTACGACAGCAACGGCGCGCAACTCGGCCAGTCGCAGGTGATGAACCCTGGCAGCCCGCTCGGCGCGGCAGCCGGCGCGACGGTCTCATGGCCGACCTTGCTGTCGGACTTCGCGACGCAATTCCTCACGCCGGGCGGCTCGCTTGCCGGCAGTCAGTACGCGATGAGCGTGAGCTGGTCGAGCCTCGTCAACGGACAGAACGTGGCTTATCCGGTGAACTCGGTGCAGATTCGCGCATCCGGTCTCACGCTCGCGGGCACGAGCGGCGAAATCGATGGCTTTGCAATCGGCAGTCCGAACAATACGACGTTTGGGCAATATCAGACGACGGTCAGCGCGGGCATCGATTCATCGGGCGCGCGCACGTGCACCAATTGCCCGTTCCCCGCATTGACCGCGGGCGCATCGCGTGCGGTGGAACTCGGCGGCGGTCAGAATGGAATCCGCTATGGCGATGTGACGCAGTACAACGATTAGCCGTCGCGCAAGAAAAACGCCCCATGTGGGGAGCGCCTAGAGGGGCATTTTTCTTGGTGGCTTTGCCGGAGATTGTTAAGGAAATTCTCAACCGTCGTAACAGTTTTTGCTGCGTCGACAGCCCTGTGATAAGTGTCGGGATTCTCCATTCTTACTATAGTGTGATATGCGGAGGTTCTATCTGAAGGTGGGCGACAAGTCCTCGACGGGAGGCACGATCATTGGAGCGATACCGTCATGCATCCATCACGGAACGCCTCTGACGTTCCTTGGAGCTCAGGTGGTCTGTTCTGCTTGTGGCTCTACGGGCCGAATCGTCCCGAAGGGGCCGCGGTGGCCGGACAACATGATGGGCAAGGAGGCGGCTCTAGACGGCGATCTGTGTGCCTGCAACTGCTATCCGCATCCCGTCATGCTCGCCTCGCAAAGCACGATGTCTCAAAGGTTTGAGTCTCATCACCTGACGGACAGGGCTTCGCTTGCAACGGCACTCCGTTGAGGAAAGACCCCGTTGGTAACTTTGACGAAAGGGTGAGAGTGCTCGACGGCTCTGGTCGCCCTCTCTCCGGTGTTCCATTCCATATAAAGGCCAGAAGCGGTGCCATTCACAAGGGTGTTACGGATTCCGAAGGGTATTGCCCCCGGATCTATACGACCCATGCTGAGAAACTTGATATTGCTATCGGCTACAAAGCTGTGGAGCGGTGGCACGCATGAGTACCTTTACCTACAACATTCCAACGAACGACAAGAAGGGTTCTCACTATGACGTGCTTGGGCATCTCATGCCTGCCCGTATTTTCGTTTTTGTCGTTGTTGATGAACCTGGGAAAGACGGCTTTCTTGTTCGCCGTGTTTACAGCTCCATTGAAGATCCGTATCTTATCCAGTTAAATTTGACGCCCATCGGCAATCTTCGTGAGGTCTATCCTGAAGAGTATGGCTTGTGGTCAAGAGGCGGTCCAGAATCAAAAGTAAGTGTTGCTGAGCATGTGTTGGAGTTTGAGAAAATAACCTCTTATGCCTCCACAAGCGGCACTTACCCGGATGGTACACTTCGCATGAATGGCAAGACGGTTTATGTTGATATTGCCAAAGCAAAAAGATCTGGTGCAAAGCTCGTCACGACACAGGAAATCGTTCGTGCCATTGACGAATACAAGATGAGCTTGAATTCCAAGGGGAGACGTGAGGCTGAGCGTATCAAGCAAAAGGTCACGAACATAGACAAGGAGATTCTTATTCAGCCTCGTCCTCGTGTTCCGCCGTCTGGAGTGTTTAGCCAAACGGGCTTGAAGGCGTCTCTCGGCATTGTGAAATACGCTCGAGTTGTGCAAGTAATTGGGATTGGCTTCACGGCTTACGATCTCGGTGTTGCCAGTGACCAGTCATTCAAGATCAAGAGCGTGCGCCCTATTGAGAAAGAGGTTGCCAGACAGATTGCCGGCTGGGGTGGTGCCGTGGCTGGTGCGAAGAGGGGGCTGCCGCCGGCGCTCTGGTGGGTATCGAAACGGGCCCAGGTGCAATCATTACGGGTCTGATTGGTGGCATAGTGTTCGGTGCGATTGGTTACAGGGGCGGCAGCGCCGTTGCTGACCAGATTCCGAACAATTGAGGAAGCTATGTTCTCCCTGTCCCGTGCTATTGAAGAATTTTCGATTAAAAGACAAGAGAAAGTTTTGTCCAGGAAGGTTGAGGCTGGCCGCCTCAATGCTCTTGAAAATGTCTTCGGTATTCCACTGGAAACATTGAAGGGATTTTTCTCAAAACCAACAGAAAACTTCAATTCTGATTATCCAAGGGCTGAGAATCTGGGGAATCTTGGAATTGAGGCCTTCCTCGTTATTTTTAATGTGGAGATTAACTCCTTCCCGCTGTGCTTTAACTTGATCAAGGCTGGAAAGAAAGAAGTCTCGCTCAATCATTTTTGAGCAAGATGGAAGGCATACGCTGGTTGCTCATGACGATGAGTTTGGTGGAAGGAACATTCGCCTCCTCACTAATGATATTGAGCTTATAAGATCGCTGGCTAAAGCGAGGTACGGGCCGCCTCCACCTTGGATTGTCTGGCATGACCTCGGGCCTCATTCTTCCAGTCAAGGAAATGAAGAGTATTGGTCTGTCTATGTTTGGTCGCCGTATTGGTTGAGCTTGAGTCTGGAGGAGCAAGACAAGTTCATCGAAGATTGGCGAGCAAGAACGAAGTCATACATTTCAGATGAAGATTGGGACAGTTGGGTATTCAAAATACGGTTTGCGGATCCTAAATCCAGGTTCTTATACCTGAAGCAATCTGGAACTGAAGATGACTGAACATAAGCGTCGAGGCGCTGTATCAGGAGATACGAGGCGAACTGATCGCCTACGACCCGGTCACGGTGAGATGATTGCCTGCACCGCATGGGAAGCGAATCTCGCATCGACCGAAATTAGCGTCGTGCGAGCCCTCCATACGATCCAATGCGAAACGATGTGGGCTGCCATCACCCCGGCCTATGCAAAACTGCCGCCTGTCTGCAGCGCCTACTTGAATGGCTGAAGTCCCTGTATAAAGAAAAACGACCCGGCCGCGCATGCGACCGGGTCGTCAAATGCTGCCCTTCACGTTACACCGTTCGGTACCTTAGAAAGACACTAGCCGAACGGCGTGACCCCATGTGGGGCGTTTCCTCATCTCCGGCTTGCCGGCAGCTCACAGCACCGCTTCGGCGATAGCCTTCGTCCGCGCGGACCGCATCAAGCCTTCTATCATGCGCGCCTGCGCGCTCGCGATCTCGCTCAGCGATGCCGCCGACAATTGCCCGTCCAGAATAGCGAGCGACGTGCAGAGTTGCGCGTATTCGTCGCTGCTCAACGTCCATGCGCCGGTCCGCTGTTCGCGTTCGTCGAGATGAACCATGGCGGCATGTCCGCGCTGAATATCGTCGAGTGCATCTTCACCGAGACCGAGACCCGCGAGTTCCTGCGACACCAGCAAATGCCGGCTCAGCGCGATGTGCAGATCGCGCGAGCCGTGGCCACGCTGAAATGCGTCGAGGGCCGCATAGCACTGCAGGATCATCGCGTCGGTGACGGGCGCGTGAGCGCTGCGGCTATGGGTCAGCGCACGCAGCAGCGGCGACATGGCCGGCGCGTTGTGTTTGCGGACTCGCGATTTACTGGACATAGGTTCAACCTCCTTCGCTAACTCTCGGCTTCGTCGCCGGATCGGTACGATTTTCCGGCGACGAATGCCGCCGATGCGCCGGCGGCTCGACAGCCTCTAATGTGAGTCTGTGCAAGCATCATGGCAAGCCTTTATTAAGACCGACTTAAACGGCGGAATTCCCGGACCTTCACCGCATCGACGAAAAAAAAGCCCTGTTCCCGCGAGAGAACAGGGCCGGACAGGATGGAAGCGTCGTGCGTGCGCGTGGATGCCCGCCGACCTTTAACCATCGAAACCACGAGAGCTGTTACTGCTTGTGTTGTTGCTGCTTGTGTTGTTGCTGCTGCGAAAAAAGTTTATGGCCAGCTTGACTGCTACTGCGAAGACTTCCGTTGCAAATTCAACTGATAGTGCTCTTTGCTGCGAATGCATGGTTACTGCTACTGCGCCATATGCCTTGCTTCTACTTCGTGTTGCTTACTGCCTTGCCGCATCGACCACCGCGGCACACTGCCATCAACGGTACGGTTCAAAGCGACGCGGGGGGAAGACCGCGTCGATGGGCGCGGTGTTCTGTCGCTCCATGGAAAACAGTTTAGGCGAGCGAACGCTCAAGCAATTCGGCAAAAGGAAGGGATTTGCCACGCCTGTTTAACGAATGGGCGTAACAATCGGGGACGCATGTGGGAGGAACAACAGACGAACAACCGGAGAACAGCGCGGCGAGCAGGAATGCGAGCGCACCCGAACGCCGCGAGACACGCTCAGCGCAATCAGGCATGCAACGAAGAATGCGCACACAACGTCAGCAAAACGTTGCGTGCGAGCAGATCAGTCGACATCAGCGCGCGACATCACGACGCGTCATTACCGCGCGGCAAAGTCGCTGATCGTCAGCAGCACTTTTTCGCCGGGTCGCGCCAGCATCTTTCTTTCGGCCACCGCGGTGATGCGTTTGCGGCCATCCGCAAATGTCTTCAGCATGCGGTCTTCCGCGGCGCCGCGTTGCAGCCAGAAATACTGCTCCAGCGCTTCACGCGTGACGGCGCATTCAAGGTCCCGTCCTCGCGCCGAAAGCTGGAAAATCACCGCGCGTCCGTCTGGCGAGACGCTAGGTTCAAGCTCGATAATCTCCATGGCCCACCTCGCAAAGTTGGTTATGCCGTCCGCCCTATTCAACGAACGACACCGAACAAAACTGAATAGACACGCCAGCCCGCATCGCCTTTTCCGCAGATGAATCCGCCGCTACGCAGCCGTTATATCCATCGTAAGCGAAGGTGAGCGCGCGTGCATGTCTGTGTGTTCCGGCGGATACACTGGCGCGCGCGTGCCACCCGGCGTCGACGGAAACGCACGCGCGTGCGCGAGTGTCGGCCAGCGCGGCGCAGCCCTCACAGCGTGCGAACGTTTCACACAGAAGTCATGCAATAGCGTACTCAAGCCTTCGGACATCGCGTGTGTCCCGGCGCGCACTCCGCGCGACGCGGATGCAATCGCGAACCAGGAATGCGGCGGCCGTAATTCGTGGCGTACCACACCGCGCGAATCGGCAAAACGGAGACACCCTGTGTCCGGATAGAACACAAGCGTCGTCACCTCGCCCTCTATGGCGCGCGTCAGAATGTGTGGTTCGGTAGTCAGCATTGCTCGTGGGAGGTTGGGCTGCGCCCCTGTCGGCGCGCGTCGATCCGGGTAGGGCAAAAGCAAGGCACATGCCAATCGACACCGAGCGCAGCGCATTGGCCGTCCCGCTCGCCGAGTCAGCCGTGAGCACGAGGCAACGTGCGGGCGACAAACATCCGCAGCGCCTGATGCGTCGCGGATAAAGCAGTAGCGGCGGGCGTCGCTTTTGCCGGCCGCACCCACTGCAATGTGGCGGCTTCCGACTCCAGGTCCGCACACCGGACAGACCCTGCATGGTAAAAAAGCGCTGGCAGCGCGACAATTCACACCCATTCTTACTAACGGGCGGCGCGGCCCGACACCGCCTCGCCGGAAATCCCAGCAGAACAAATGGCGGATAACGACTGACTCATCACGGAGCCGGCATGACCCTTCGTCCAACCTCCAGCATTCGCAGCTGGCACGCGCATGTCTATTTCGACGCGACGACTCGCGACAGCGCGTGGGCGTTTCGTGAGCGAATCGAAGCGCACTGGCAGGGCAAACTGCAAATGGGCCGCTTTCACGAGCGCCCGGTCGGGCCGCATCCGATGTGGTCGTATCAGCTCGCGTTCGCTCATGAGCAGTTCGGCGACCTGATCGGCTGGCTCACGCTCAACCACGGCGCGCTCGACATCTTCGTGCATCCGAACACGGGCGACACGCTCTGCGACCATCGCGACGCCGCGCTCTGGATTGGCCACTCGCACGAACTCGCGCTCGGCGCGTTGATCTGACGAATCCGCCGCCGCGCGCCGCTCACATGTTCGTGTACGAACTGCACCAGCCGCGCGCCGCAACCTGTTTGTCGCCGAACAAGGTGCAGCCGCCGTACGCGTCGGTGGCCTTGCCCTGAAACAGCGAACACGTGCCGCACTTCTGGTCCGCTGCATACTGCGGATACTTCGCCTTGTCGACCTTCGACGCGTCCTCCTTATAGCCCAGCGCCTGCGCCTGCGGATCGCTCTCGCTCAACGTATTGGCGTCGGCGGCGAAGGCTGTGCGCGACAACACGAGCGAGGAGCCGGCGCTCACGCTCATCAGGAGAAAATGGCGGCGCGACGTTTTCATTGTTGTTCTCCGAGAGTGAGGGTGGGGCGTGCACAAACGAGATGCGCTTTTTATTCGCGGCCGTTCAATCGAGGAATCGCGTGAATCGTTCAACCGGTTCGCGTTCCGTGCGCAACGCATTGACGGGCGCGCTTTCGTCGGCGAAACCGAGCGACATGCCGCACACCAGCTGCTCATTCGGCGGCAGCCCGAGTTGCTCGGCGATCACCTGATGAAACGGTGTGAATGCGGCCTGCGGACAGGTATCGATGCCACGCCCACGCGCCGCCGTCATGATGGCTTGCAGGAACATGCCGTAATCGAGCCAACTGCCGCGTTCCATCACGCGGTCGATGGTAAAGAAAAGACCCACCGGCGCGCCGAAGAAGCGATAGTTCTGCGCGTGCTGCTCATGCATACGCGCCTTGTCGCCCTTGCCGATTCCGAGCAGGCCATACAGGTCCCAGCCGATCTTGCGGCGGCGGTCGATATAAGGCGACACCCATTCGCGTGGATAGTACGCATATTCCTCGCGATACAGCGTATCGCGCTGCGGGTCATCATAGGCCGCCAATAGCGCCTTCGAAAGACGCGCGAGCGAATCGCCCGTCAGCACATACACTTTCCACGGCTGCGTGTTCGTGCCCGACGGCGCGCGGCTCGCCACTTCCAGAATGGCCTCGAGGTCGGCGCGCGGCACGGGCGTTGGAAGAAACGCGCGGACCGAGCGGCGCGTCATCAGCGCGGCATCGACCGCGCTGGCAGCGCTGGCAGTTTGATAAGCGGCGTCATGAGCAGGACGGGTCATCGGCAAAATTCCGGCTGAAGCGGCATACGAATGGGCTGCAACGATTCTAGCGCGAGCGGCCGCTCTCACGCGGGCAGGCACGCAGCTTACGATCTGAATGCAAGCCGAGCGCCCGCGAACGCAACTGTCGTTTTGCGTTTATCCTCTTTGGACGCTTTTCGCCGTGTTCTCCATCGCAATCGTTTCGTTCCATTCCGGAGTTGAGCATGCAATACCGCAAATTCGGCCGTACGGGCCTGACCGTTTCCCGCTTATGTCTCGGCACCATGACCTTCGGCCTGCAAACCGAAGAAGACGCTTCGCGCCGCATTCTCGACACGGCTGCGGACGCAGGCGTGAATTTCATCGACACGGCCAATGTTTATCCGCTCGGCGGGGGCGAGGACATTGCAGGACGCACCGAGGAAATCGTCGGGCGCTGGCTGAAGGGCAAGCGCGACCGCTTCATTGTGGCCACCAAGGCCGTGGGCAAAATGGGGCCGTCGGCATGGGACCAGGGCGCGTCGCGCAAACATCTGCTCGACGCCATCGACGCCTCGCTGCAGCGTCTCGGCACTGATTACGTGGACCTCTATCAACTGCATTCCGACGACGCCAACACGCCGCTCGACGAAACGCTCGAAGCGCTGGATGCGATCGTGCGTTCGGGCAAGGCGCGCTACATCGGCGTGTCGAACTTTCTTGCGTATCGGCTCGCGCGTGCGCTTGGCCGCGCCGACGTGTTGCGCGTGGCGCGCTTCGTGTCCGTGCAGCCGCGCTATAACCTGCTGTTTCGCCAGATCGAACGCGAACTGCTGCCGCTCGCCGCCGAGGAGCAACTCGCCGTCATGCCGTATAACCCGCTCGCGGGCGGCTTGCTGACCGGCAAGCACAAGCTGGATGCCACGCCCACGTCGGGCCGCTTCACCGAGACCGTCGGCAAGGCGGGCGCGATGTACCAGGAGCGCTACTGGCATCAACGCGAGTTCGAGACCATCGAGCGGCTCAAGGCGATTGCCGCGCCGACCGGCGAGTCGCTCACGCGTATCTCGCTCGCGTGGGTGCTGGCGAATCCGCTCGTCACGTCGGCGATTATCGGCGCAAGCCGCGCCGAGCAATTGACCGATACGCTAGCCGCATCCGAGTTCGTGCTGGACGACGACATCAAGACGCAACTGGATGAAGCCAGCGTCGAATACCGTTGGGGCGATGCCGCCCGCTAGTTCGAACGCCGGGGCACAGCGCGCGTGCTTGCTATCCCCAATGTGCCGGGATCAGCGCCCGTATCTCAGCACCGTGCTCGTGGCTGCAATCACATGATCCTTGATGGCGGCGAGGAGCGCGTCTCTCGTCAAGCCGGCCGGCAGTGCATCGGGCGCGAGATCGAGTGCATAAACCTGCGCGATGTAGTGATGCGGCACCTCCCCGACCGGCGGGCACGGTCCGAAATAACCGGGGCCGCCCGTCCGGTTCGTTCCGCCGATGCTGCCGGGCGGCGCCGCGGCCCCCGCACCGAGCGCTGTGACCGAAGGCGCAATGCCGTAGAGCACCCAATGCACGATGCCGAGCCCCTTCGCGCCATCCGGGTCGAAGATCGTCACGGCGTAGCTCTTCGTGCTCGCCGGCGCGTTGCGCCATTGCAGCGCGGGCGGCACGTTGCCGCCGCCGCAGTTGTTCGCACTGGCCGCGTGTGACGAGTCCAGCGTGCCGCCGTCGGCCAGACCGGGCGACGTCAGCGTGAACGCGGCGTCGGCCGCATACGCGTTTAACTGCACCGCGGCGAACGCGAACGCGACGCCTGCAAGCAGGTAAGTCAGGCGCCGTGCAGCGCCCGGTTGAGGCTTTCGGGTCATCACTGTTTGCTCCGGCAAGTCTTGCCAGTCGAGGTCATTTGAACTTACCCGTGCGCGCATTCGCTTCGGGCAACTGACGGGTTTCGCGCACCGACCGCGGATGCCACAGCCGCGCGCCGCCCTCGATGCCCGCATCGTTCGAGACGGTGGCCACGTTGGCGGGCAGCTCGAACGTGAGGCGCGCCGCATTGCCGCCTCCGATCCACAATTTGTCGTAATTCACGAGCGATTCGAGAATGCCGATCACCTTATGAACGCGCCGGTTCCAGCGTTTATTCCCTGCCTTTTCGCGCGCGGCCTCGCCGATGTACTCGTCGTAAGCCACGCCTTTCTTGCTGACCGGATGATGCGCAAGCTCGAGATGAGGCATCAGCTCGCCGTCGCGAAAGAGCGCCGTGCCCGCGCCGGTGCCGAGCGTCAGCACAAATTCGATGCCCTTGCCTTCTATCGCTGCAAAGCCCTGCATTTCGGCGTCGTTGATCATGCGCACGGGCAAGCCGCCGAGTTTTTGCGCGAGCAGATCGGCGAGCGCGAAGCCGTGCCAGCCCTCCACGCCGAAATGCGGCGCGGTCAGAATGCGGTTGTCGCGCACCACGCCGGGAAAGCCGATCGACATCAGCTGCGCCGGCGCCTTCGCGATCAGCGGCTGGACGAGTGCGGCCAGCGCATCGACGAGTTGTCCCGGCGTGCACGGATGCGGCGTCGCGACCCGCACGCGTTCGGTTTGCATCTCGCCATTCGCGTTGATGATGGCCGCTTTCAGACCCGTGCCGCCGACGTCGATTGCAAGAATCCGTTCGTTACTGGTTGCCGCTTTATCTTTGGATGTCGCCACGGTGACCCCCGTTGGTATGGTTGTGCTTGAGGTTTTACTTCTTTTCAACTGCATCGCGCGTGAGTGGCCGCCATGCGCGGCCATCGCGCGCGAGCAGCGCATTGGCCCCCTCCGGGCCTTCGCTGCCGGCCGCATAGCCGTGCACGGCCGCCGCGCCGCCGGTCTGCGGATGCAACACGCCGTCCACCGCGCACCACGTCGCTTCAATGCTGTCGGCGCGCTGGAACAGCGTCTCGTCGCCGAGCATGCAGTCGTATAACAGCGTTTCATAGCCGACGTTTGCGCTTTGTCCGAAAAAGTCGCCATAGTTGAACGACGACTGCACGGGACCGATCTGCATCACCGGGCCCGGTGTCTTCACATTGAAATCGAACGACGTGCCATGCGCCGGATCGATCCGCAAGGTCAGCACATTGGGCGTGAGCGCGTCGACCGGCGTGTCGCGAAACAGCCGGAACGGCACAGGCTTCAGCTGCACGGAGATTTCGGTGCGGCGCGCCGCAAGCCGCTTGCCGGTGCGCAAATAGAACGGCACGCCGGCCCAGCGCCAGTTTTCGACAAACACGCGCGCGGCCGCATACGTTTCTGTCGTGCTGTCTGCCGCGACGTCAGGTTCGTCGCGATAACCCACGCCCGCCGGACCTTTTTCATATTGACCGAAGACGACGTCGTTCGGCGTAAGCGGCAGGATCGCGTCGAAAATTTCAGCCTTCTTGTCGCGCACGGCTTCCGCATCGAATGAATTGGGCGGCTCCATGGCGACCATGCCGAGCAGTTGGAACAGGTGGTTCGGCACCATGTCGCGGAACGCGCCGGTCTGCTCGTAGAACTTGCCGCGCCCTTCCACGCCGATGGTTTCAGCCGCCGTGATCTGCACGCTGTCGATATATTCGCGCCGCCACACGGGCTCGAACAGCGCGTTGGCGAAGCGCACGGCCAGAATGCTCTGCACGGTGTCCTTGCCGAGAAAGTGGTCGATGCGATAGACCTGCGATTCCTTCGCGTACGAAAGGATGTGCGCGTTGAGGTCGCGCGCCGATGCGAGGTCGGCGCCGAACGGCTTTTCGATCACGACGCGGCGAAAGCCGTTGTCCTCTTTGAGCAAGCCCGTCTCGCCCAGATGCTCGACGATCGGCTTGAAAAAACGCGAGCCGACTGCGAGATAGAAAATCACATTGCCGCCGGGCGCCTGAGCGAGTTTCTGCTTCAGACGCGCAAACGTATCGGGCGTCTCGAAGTCGCCGGCCAGGTAGTCGAGGCGTTGCGCGACCCAGTCCCACGCGCGGTCGTCGAGATGGCCGGCGTGGAAGGTGCTGGCTTTATCCGCGGCGAATTTTTGCAGCGACTGGTGCAGGTCTTCTATCCACTCGCGGGTTTCGCGCTCGCCGTGGTTCACGCCGACAATCTGCATGCCGGCGTCCAGCAGACCGTCCACGGCAAGGTTGTACAGCGCGGGCATGAGAAGGCGCTTCGTGAGATCGCCGCCCGCGCCGAAAATCACCAGCGTGCAGGGCGGCGCCGGCCGCTTGCCCGCGGGCGACGGCGGCTCGCCGTGCGGGCTTGCACTCACTTTGCAACTGCGCTGCGCGGCGGCATTGCCGCCAGCGCCTGTCTTCGGAGAATCGGCGGCTTGGGGATTCGGTGTAGTCGACATGGAATTCGCTCGGGAAAGCCAATGAACCGGACGTGGCAATACTGGAAAGACCACGCCCGCCCCCACACAGTTCAACCGCGTTGGCGCGCTATTTCACCGTGCTACCCGCCAACGCCGACGTGCCTTCGTGCTCGGTTGCAAGCGCCGTGGCGGGCTCGGGCTGCGTGGCCGGCTGCGTGGGCCGCGCGGGCGCCGACGGCGCCATCGGAATCGGCGCGCGCCCCGGCTCGCCCGCGAGCGGCACGCTGCCCGACGGCGCCATCTCCCGCGGTTGCAGCAGCAACGCGACGAGTCCGGTCCAGCCCGTTTGATGCGAAGCGCCCACGCCGCGGCCATTGTCGCCGTGGAAGTATTCGTGGAACAGAATCAGATCCGCCGACTTGGGGTCCGCCTGGAGCAAAGGATACGCGCCCATGACCGGCCGCTCGCCGTCCTTGTTCTTGAGGAACAGCGTCGTGGCGCGGCGCGCCAGTTCGTCGGCGATTTCGCAGAGCGAGAAGGTCTGCCCCGAGCCCGTCGGATATTCGACGCGGAACCCATCGCCGTAATAGCGGTGAAATTCATAGAGCGACTCGATCAACAGATAGTTGACAGGCATCCACACCGGACCGCGCCAGTTCGAATTGCCGCCGAACACGCGGGTGTCGGACTCGGCCGGCAGGTATTTGACCGTGAAGCTGTTGCCGTTGTGAGTGAACACGAACGGATGATCGCGGTGATAGCGCGAAAGCGCGCGCACGCCGTGGTCGGAGAGAAATTCGCTTTCGTCCAGCGCGCGCCGCAACAGCGCTTTCATTCGATGCCCGCGCAAAACGGAGAGCAGCAGTGCATTGCCCTTGCCCGGCTCGTTCCAGCGCGAAACCAGCTTCGCAAGATCCGGCCGATGCTTGAGGAACCACATCAGCCGGTCGCGCAATCCGGGCAATTCGCCATGCAGGCGCTCTTCGAGCACGTGCACCGCAAAAAGCGGAATGAGTCCGACAATGGAGCGCACGCGCATCGGCAGGCTCGTGCCGTCGGGCAGGCGCAGCTTGTCGTAGAAGAACTCGTCTTCGCTGTCCCAGAGTCCGGTATCGCAGCCGTCGTCGCAACTCACGGCTTGCGCGATATACAAAAAGTGCTCGAAAAACTTCACGCCGATATCGACGAACACATGGTTCGCGTACGCGAGTTCGAGCGCGATGCGCATGAGGTCGAGCGCATAGGCGGCCATCCACGCGGTGCCGTCCGCCTGGTCGATGTGGCCGCCGGTAGGCAACGGCGACGACCGGTCGAAAATGCCCACGTTGTCGAGCCCGAGAAAACCGCCCTGGAAAATATTGTGGCCGTCGGCGTCCTTGCGGTTCACCCACCACGAGAAGTTGAGCAGCAGCTTGTGAAAAATAAGCTCGAGGAAATCGCGGTCGGCTTTGCCGGTGAGCGCGCGATCGATCTCGTACACGCGCCACGCAGCCCAAGCGTGAACCGGCGGATTGGCGTCGCCGAGCGCCCATTCGTAGGCGGGCAATTGCCCATTTGGATGCTGATAGCGGTCCTTCACGAGCAGCAGCAATTGACGTTTCGCGAACGCCGGGTCGATCAGCGCGAACGCCGCCGCATGAAACGCTAGATCCCACGACGCGTACCACGGGTACTCCCACTTGTCCGGCATCGACACGATGTCCGCGTTGCACAAGTGCATCCAGTCCGCGTTGCGTCCGTGCTTGCGCGCGTCCGCCGGTTTGGGCTGCAACGGATCGCCTTCGATCCAGCGATGCACGTCATAGCGGTAATACTGCTTGGACCACAGCATGCCCGCGAGCGCCTGGCGCTGCACGAGTCGCGCGTCCGGGTCGTCCATGTCGCGTTGCAGCGCGCCGTAGAACTCGTCCGCCTCCGCGATACGTTTTGCAAACAGCGCGTCGGCGTCGAGCGGCACTTCGTCCGGCACCGCCTCCGGACGCCAGCGCAGATACACCACCGCGCGCCCATGCGGACCCAGTTCGATCGGCGCATGCGCACCGGCCTTCGTGCCGCGATCGCGCCGCACCGCTTCCTCATCGCCATGCACGAGGTAGTCGTTGAAGCCGTCTTTGAACGGCCCGGGCGCCTCTGTATTGAAGAGGCGCTTCACATTCGTGTCGTTCTCGCAGAAGAGCCAGGTGACATGCGGCGCGTCGTTCGACCAGGCCGTGACGACAATCGGCTCGTGTCCGTGCTGATGCCCGATCAACCGCGCGCGGCCGTTGTGGTCGGTGCCTGCGACGAGCGACGGTTTGTCGGGGTTCTCTTTCCACGACCAGGAATTGCGCGCCCAGATCTGAGGCAGCACGTCGAGCGAAGCCGACTCGTCCGCGCGATTCTCGATCGTCACGCGCATCACGATGTCGTCGGGCGCGTGCTTGGCGTATTCCACCTGCACGTCGAAATAGCGCAGATCGTCGAATACGCCGGTGTCGAGAATTTCGTACTCCGGCATGTCGCCGCCGCGCCGCGCGTTTTCCTCGATCAAATCCTGATACGGATAAGCGGCGTGCGGGTACTTGTAGAGCATGCGCATGTACGAATGCGTCGGCGTGCCGTCGAGATAAAAGTACAGCTCCTTCACGTCCTCGCCGTGATTGCCCTGCGCATTCGTGAGACCAAAGAGCCGCTCCTTCAGGATCGGATCCTTGCGATTCCACAGCGCGAGCGACACGCACCAGCTCAACGTGTCGTCACCGAAACCGGCTATGCCGTCTTCGCCCCAACGGTAGGCGCGGCTGCGCGCATGGTCGTGCGGGAAGTACTCCCAGGCCGTGCCGTCCGCGCTGTAATCCTCGCGGACCGTGCCCCATTGACGCTCGCTGAGGTACGGTCCCCAGCGCTGCCAGTGGGCACAATCCGCCGAATGCAGACGTGAACCTTCAGTAGTGGCGAACAGATTCGCAGCGCGCAGCGGTGGCATGACAGCTTCCTTGCGTCGGGCTTGGCGGTGGGACACACATCGTAGCGCGGTTTACGCGGCGTTGCGATCCATCCCTGCAAGCAGGGAGTCGAGGCGCAGCAGCTCACCGAGCGACCACGCCTGAAACGGCGTGCCGGCGGGCGCGTGCGGCGCGTCGCCGTCGGCGATTTCAGAAATATGATCGAGCCCGGCGTGATCCAGATGCGCATACAGCGGCGCGAGGAAACGCGTGCGCGCCTGCCGGCAAGCGTCGCGCGTGTTGCCGTGCACGCGCAGCCAGGCTTCGACGAATGGACCGAGCAGCCACGGCCACGCCGTTCCCTGATGATAGGCGCCATCGCGTTCCAAGGGGGCGCCGCTGTAGCGTCCGCGATAGGCGGCATCCGACGGCGCGAGCGTGCGCAAGCCGAGCGGCGTCAGCAGTTGCGCTTCCGCCTGGTCGACCACGGCGCGCGCCGCCGCGCCTTCGAGCAAGGCAAACGGCAGGCCGCCCACCGCGAAAATCTGGTTCGGACGGATGGACCGGTCCACGGCGCCGGCTACATGATCGACGTCGACGTTGTCGAACAGCGCCCCCGTCGACGGATCGACGAAACGTTCATGAAACGCTTGCATCGCTCGCGCGGCCGGTTCTCGCCACGCGTCGTTCCACGTTGATGCAATGCGCAACGCGTTGATCCAGAGCGCCTCTACTTCCACCGGCTTGCCGATGCGCGGCGTGACGACCCGATCGCCGACCCTGGCGTCCATCCACGTGAGCTGCACGCCGGGCACGCCCGCGCACAGCAAACCGTCTTCCGCGCAGGCCTTGATGTTAAAGCGCGTGCCTTGCGTATAGCCGGCGAGAATGGCTTCGGCGGCGGCCTGCAGGCGCGCTGTCGTTGCGGCACCCGCGTGATGCGTCGCCAGATAGTCGTGCACGGCGACGATGAACCACAGCGACGCATCCACCGAGTTGTAGTCGGGCGCGTCGCCGTAATCGGGGAACCGGTTGGGCAGCATGCCCTCGGATAAAGTGCCGGACCATTCGAGCAGAATCGCTTCCGCGGCGTCCAGGTGGCCCGAGGCGATGAGCAAACCGCGCATGGCGATGAAGGTATCGCGGCCCCAATCCGTGAACCATGGAAAACCCGCGAGCAGTGTGCGGCCCTCGTTGCGCTGCACGACGTAAGCATCGGCGGAACGTTGCAGGCGCGAGCCGAGTGCATGGCGGCGCTGCTGTTCGAGTTCTTCGAGGTCGCATGCGCGACGCGTTGCTGCGGCTTTTGAGTTTGCAGGCGCCTCGTTCGATGCGCTCAGGATCATCAGCGCGTGCGCTTCTGCTCCTGCCAGATCGAAGCTGAATATGCCCGGCGTCGCGAGATCTTCGGTGTAGTCCAAGCCGCGCTCGCGCTCGCGAACATAGCAGAAGTTGCGGTACCAGTCCGGCGCGTGCGTGTAAGTGCCGTTGCTCGCCACATGAATACGCGGCAGGTCGCCGTAGGGTTGCCAGCTCGCGCCGCTCGCGTCATCGGTAGTTTGTGCTGCGAAATTGAACGCCGCGTTCTCGTGATGCAGCGCGTGATAGTCGCGGCCCGAGAGTAAAGGCCTGACTTTCAACGTGAGCGCGTCGCTTTGCGATCGCCCTTGCGGGCGTTGCCACCGCCAACGCAATACCGTTTCGCACGTTGCCTTGCTGACGAACACTTCCGCCGTAATCAGCGTCTGCGCATTGAACTCGAAACGCCAGGTCGGCCACGGTTCGGTGGTGAATTCGGCGAGGTTCGCCGTGGCACCCGGGTACAGGACGTCGGGCATATAGCGCTGCATGCTGAGCGGATAACGCTCACCGTTCCCTTCGAGCCATGCTTCTACGCCGTTGACGAGCACCACACGCCCGCCCGGCGCGCGCGTGGCCGTGAGCAGCAACGCGTGATAGCGGCGCGTGCGCAGCGTGCCCACGGTCCCCGACGCAAAGCCGCCGAAGCCGTCGGCCTCGAGCCATTCGTCTTCGAGACGCGTCATGTCGAAAGGTCGTTCAATGCGTGTCATGGCGTGAGCAATCGTGCGGAAGAAGGCGCTGCCGTGTCCATTCTCCTACTTATCACTTTCCCATTCCTTTCGAAGAACTCACAAGTGCGAGTCATTTTTTCCACTCGCAAACGTTTCACAATTATTTCTTGAAAGGGTTGGAGACTGCATCCGCTTTCACAAAACCGGATGTGAGACATGAGTAGAGATCAACGCTTCGTCGTCGCCCTCTTCGTTGCGCTCGCAACGTTCGCGCTCAACGGCTGCGGCGCGGATGACGCCGCATCCGCGAATGCCTCTTCGTCTCCTTCTTTATCGGCGAATGCAGGCGCAAGCGGTGCACCGGTACCGGGCGCGGCATCGCCTGCTGCGCTGCCTGCCGCAGCCATGCCCGACGCCGCGTCCACGCTCGCCGCGAACCCCGCTCTCGCGTCCGACGCGATCGCCCAGAACATGCAAGCCACGCTCGCCGCCGACAGCCGGCAAGTGCCGCCCGTCATGCGTTATGCACCGGGCGACGGCACGAACAGCAACTGATCGATTCCACCGGCGCGCGAGGCGCGCTATCCTCTCCCCCGCAGAAGGTGATATTCCATGACATCAAATAGCCGTCGCCGTTTCCTGCAGACCGTGGCTTCATCCGCCGGCGCTGCCGCCGCGCTGACCGCGCTGCCCGAGTCGATTCGCAATGCGCTGGCCGTTCCCGCGTTTTCGCGCACGGGCACCATTCGCGACGTCGAGCACATTGTCGTGTTCATGCAGGAGAACCGCTCGTTCGACCACTACTTCGGCCACCTGCGCGGCGTGCGTGGCTACAACGACCGCTTCCCGATCCCGCTGCCGAACGGCAAGCCGGTGTGGTATCAACCGTCGAAGGCAGATCCCATCAAACCGGTGCTGCCGTTCCATCTGAATACGTCGACCACCAGCGCGCAATGCGTGGGCGACCTGGACCACAGCTGGTACAAGACGCATGCCGCTATCGACGGCGGCCGCTACGATCAGTGGCCGGCCACCAAGACCGACATGACGATGGGCTATCACCTGCGCAGCGACATTCCGTTTCACTACGCGCTTGCCGACGCCTTCACGATCTGCGATGCGTATTTCTGCTCGCTGCCGGGACCGACGCACCCGAACCGCTCGTATCTGATGACCGGCACCGTGGACCCGACCGGCAAGTTCGGCGGACCGCTGCTCGACAACAACGATTGGGTGGACGGCGACGGCCCGCCGAACTATCAGTTGCTGTCATGGACCACCTACCCCGAGCGCCTGCAGGCCGCCGGCATTTCGTGGCAGATCTACCAGCAAGGTTTGACCGGCGCCGATCCGCTGAACGGCAACTACGGCACGAACATCCTGCAGAACTTCAGCAACTTCATCAACGCGCAGCCCGGCTCGCCGTTGTATGAGCGCGCGCAAACCGTGCGCACCATCGACGACCTGAAGGCCGACGTGCTCGCGAACAGGCTGCCGCAGGTGTCCTGGCTGTGCCCGCCCGCCGCGTACTCGGAGCATCCGCAATACACGCCCGCGTACGGCGCCGAATATACGTCGCAGATTCTCGACGCGTTGACCTCGAACCCCGAGGTGTGGAGCAAGACCGTGCTCTTCATCATGTACGACGAGAACGACGGCTTCTTCGATCACATGGTGCCGCCGCAGCCGGCCACCACGGCTGCGCAAGGCAAGTCGACGGTCAGCACGGAAGGCGAAATTCACAACGTGGTCAATCCGGCGCGCGGCGGCAGCTATACCGCCGACGGCCTGCCCTACGGCCTCGGCCCGCGCGTGCCGATGACCATCGTCTCGCCGTGGAGCAAGGGCGGCTTCGTGTGCTCGCAGGTTTTCGACCACACGTCGGTGATCCGCTTCATCGAAACGCGCTTTGGCGTGTATGAGCCGAACATCACCGCCTGGCGTCGCGCCGTGTGCGGCGATCTCACCACGGCGTTCGATTTCCGCACGCCGGATTCGCGCATCCCGCCGCTGCCGGACACGAGCAACTACAAGAGCATCGCCGACAACCAGTGCGCGACGCAGCCCAAGCCGACGGTGCCCGCGACGCCCGGCGCAATCGATCCACAGGAAAGCGGCATTCGTTTCGCTCGCGCTTTGCCGTATGAATTGCACGTCAACGGCCACGCGGACCCGAAGCAGAACACGTTCGAGATCTCGTTCGCCAACACCGGCGACCAGGGCGCGCACTTCTATGTGTACTCGACGAATCGCACGGACGGTCCGTGGCGCTATACCGTGGAAGCTGGCAAGTCGCTCGGCGAATCGTTCGATCTGACGGCGACCAACGGCGTGTACGCGTTCGAAGTCTTCGGGCCGAACGGCTTCGTGCGCAAATTCGCGGGCAACACGCAGGCAGCGACGCAACCTGCGGCGCAGGCCGCGCAGCTTGCCGGCGGCCATCACCACGACAAAGCGCCGCAGCCTGAGGTCAAGGTGCAATACGACGTCGCGAACGGCAACGTGTTCCTCAAGTTCAGCAACAAGGGTGGCGGCCTCGCGCGCTTGACGGTGACCGACAACGCGTATGGCGCCCGCCCGCGCCCGGTGATCGTGCCGGCGGGCGCGCATATCGAAGAGGCATGGGTGCTGGCGTCGAGCCATCACTGGTACGACCTGACGGTGACGAGCAACGACGACGACAGCTTCTCGCGTCGCGTGGCGGGTCACGTCGAAAACGGCCGCCCGAGCATCAGCGACCCGGCTGCTATTGCGCCGGTGCTGGTGGTGAACTGACGTGTCCAACTGACGCGTAGCGGGTGAGGCTCCGGTGGACGCGCGCAATGTCGGCGCGTCCGGCCGGAGCCTCTGTTGCAGGCATGCTTCGCGTGCAGCTTGACATCACGCGCCCAACAAAACTCCTGTACGGAAGGCGCGCGTTCCCGTCACGCGGCCCAGCGGCGCGCCGGCCGTCACGAAGCGAATCGCGCGACGCATGTAGAACACGCCTTCGGTGTTGCTCGTAAGCGTGGTGGTCTCGTCGGTCAACGGATCGACGATATCGAACAGCGGCTGGCCGACGCGGATCGTGTCGCCGATTTTCGCGCGATGCACGAGAATGCCGCTCACCGGCGCGTAGAACTGCTCGCTGCCGGCAAGCGGCGTGGCGGGCGTCAATAGCGGCGGCAGCGGCTTGGCTTCGAGCGCAATGGCTTTGCGCCACACCAGATAATCGACGATCGCGTCGGCATCCTGCTGTGCCGCTTCATACGAAACGTCGCGCTGACCGCGGCATTCCACCGTCACGGCAATGGCGCCGTTCGGCACCGGCTTGCTCGCGGGCAGCTGCTGTTGCAACTGCCACCACAGCAGGCTGTGCGTTTCGTCGAATGCCTCGCCGCCCGAGTTCGTCGCGAGCAGCGACGCCTGTGCGCCGAGATAGCGCGCAAGCGGTTCGAACTGCGGCCATGCTGCCTCGCTCGTGTAGAGATGCATCGCGGCTTCGAGCGAACAATGCAGATCGATCACGACGTCGGCGTCGAACGAAAGCTTCAGTAACGACAATTGCAGCGATTCGAATTCCGTCAGCGGCTTTTGCGCGGCCAGTTCATCGGCGATGAGTCGGCGCACGATCCGCACGTTTTGCGCCGCGTCCGAACATAACGCTTCACGCGCGTTGGCGACGAGTGTCGGAAACCGCAGGAAATGCCGGTTGAAATTCTTGCCGCTCGCAAGATCGAAGCGGCCGACAAACTGTCCGAGCACGGTTTGCCCGAGGCCGACGGGGTTCGCGACCGGCACGAGCACGATCTGCGCATTCAGCGCGCCCTGTTTTTCGAGTTCGAGCAGGCGACGCTTCAATAGCACCGTCGTCAGCATGGCGGGCGTTTCGTCGGCATGCAGCGACGCCTGAATATAGATCTTTTCCCCGCGGCCCGGCGCGCCGAAATAGAAGGAGACGACTTCGCGATGGGTGCCGACAGCCGGCGAAAGAAGCGGATGCGATTGCCTGTTCATAAGGAGAGCCTGGAGTTAAACAGCGGAGAAGCAATACGCGCGCATCAATTGCCGTAGGGGTCTAAGTCGAAGTACTTCTTCGCGATCTGCGCGTATGTGCCGTCTTTCAGCATGGCGGCAATCGCCGCATTCATCGACGCCTGCACGGCCGTCTCGTCCTTGCGCAAACCGATGCCGGTGCCCCGGTCGCCCATTGAAAGCGGTTCGCCCACAAACGCAAAGCCACGGCCGGCCGGCGTGCGCAGGAAGCCGAAGTCCGCTTCCACCGAGCCGAGCAGCGCGCCGTCGAGCCGTCCATTCTGCAGGTCGGCGAAGACCTCGTCCTGGCTCTTGTACGCGACGACATGCGCGCCGAGCGGCGCCCAGTTCTTCAGTGCATAGCCTTCGAACTGCGTGCCTGATTGCACGCCGATCTGTTTGCCGGCAAGCGCCTGAAGGCCGCCGGCGAGCGGCGAGCCTTGCCGCGCGATCAGCCGCGACTTGAACTGGAAGAGCTTCGACGTGAACAGAATCTGCTGCTCACGCTTTTGCGTGATCGCCATCGACGAAAGAATCGCGTCGATCTTGCGCGCCTGCAACGCGGGAATCATCCCCGAAAATTCGAGCTCGACCCATTGGCAGCGCGCGTGAATGCGGCGGCAGATTTCATTGCCGAGATCGACGTCGAATCCCTTGAGGCTGCCGTCGGGCGCCTTGGAATCCATGGGCGGGTAGCTCGGGTCGATGCCGAGGCGCAGCGTGTCGGTTTCGGCGGCCAGCACGCCGTTGCTGAAAATCAGCGCGGCGCTCAGCATCATCAGCGGAAGTTTCATGGGAGCGGAAGTGGTTTGGAGGTGGGCGGAACACGGCGAGGCCATCGTATGCCGCCGCGGCGCTTCACAAAAGTCCGCTTCGGACTATCATGATCGCTTTTGCCGATCACGCCCGCATGCGACGCGGCACGCACGCGCGCATGGCCCTGATCACCACACGGACGCTCACATGGCGTTGACGATCTCCCAGTTGCGCGCCTTCAAGGCAGTCGCCGAGCATGGCAGCCTGCGCGCAGCCTCGCGCGCGCTCGGCGTCGCACAAAGCGGCATCACGCAGCAGGTGCAGAACCTGGAATCGATATTGGGCGCGACGCTCTTTATCCGCACCAATCGCGGCATTGCGCTGACCGCGCTCGGTCAACGTCTGCTGCAGCGGGCTGGCGCGATTATCGGCGAATGCGAGCGCGCCGAGCAGGAAGTGCAGCAGTTGCGCGGCGACTATGTGGGCGAAGTCACCTTCGGCATGACGACCGAACCGCTGGTCGATGCGTTGGCGCACGTGCTGATGGACTTTCGCACGCGCTTCGAACGCGTGGCGCTGCATCTGCGCACCGGCACATCGCGCATGATGATTTCGTGGATTCGTGAAGGCACGCTGGACTTCGCGGTCGCACTTGTCTCGAAGCACACGGATACGGCGGATCTGTCCGTCGTGCCGCTTTACGCGTCGGACCCGGTGATCGTGTGCCGCAAGGGTCATCCGAAGGCAGGGGCGCGCTCGTTGGCCGAGCTGGCCGATTGCACATGGATCGCCACGCGCTCGCCGAATCTGACCGACGACCCGCACGTCAATCGCCTGAATCATCTGTTCGAAAGCCACGGCTTGGCGCCGCCGAAAATCGTCGCGACCGTGGAAGGTTTATACGAGACGCTGCATCTGGTGGGCGCGACGGACTGCCTGTCGCTGGAGTCCTCGATTGTCGCGCGGCAGGGTCCGTTTACCGGCGCGCTCAGCACCATCGAGGTTCGCGAGCGCGCGATCGAGCAGACGGTCTGCTTGCTGCAGCGCGCCGCCATTCCGCTCACACCGGCTGCGCAAGAACTCGCGACGATGATCGCCTCGTACACGCGCACCGTGCGGGCGCGCTGAAACGACACAGGCCGGCGCCTGGAACTCTAGAACTCAACCAGCGCGAAGTCTTCCTTGCCCACGTCGCAAAGCGGGCAGCGCCAGTCGGCGGGAACGTCGGCCCAGCGCGTGCCCGGCGCAATGCCCTCCTCGGGCAGACCGGCGGCTTCGTCGTAGATCCAGCCGCAGATCACACAGACCCATTGCTTGAGGTCGTCGGGCGAAGCATTGTTCGCGGCCGGCGAATCCGACGATTCCGGCACGCCGTGCGCTGGCGGCGAGGCCGGCGTTTCGCCGAGGCTCACGACGAGCGGCGCCTGCGTGCCCTCGCCATTGCCGGCGAGGCGTGTCTGCAGGCTTTCCAGCAGGCGCTGCGCCTCGTCTTGCGTCAGGTCGATCCAGTACGGATCGCCTGCGCCGTCGTTGAGCCGTTCGGGAGAAAACTGCAGTTCTACGGCGACGCCCTTCCTGTACATGTCGGCGTTAAACCAGCAGATTCAGCACGATAGCAGCGATCAGAGCGGCGCCGCCGATCAGGCCGAGCATTTGCAGCAGAGTGAGGGATTTGCGCGATGCGGTGGGGAGTGGTTGCGTGGTCACGGGACGGTCTTCAGGAATCGAAAAAAGCGAAATGGTACACGGCTCGCGCCGCCGCGCATGCCGATTAGCGCAAACCCGCGTGCATCAGTGGGCCAGGCGTTGTCGCCTGGTTCCCATTATCGCTGTCCGACCGGGCCGTATTACTCGCGGGGCAGAGATGAATAAATTCCTGGCGAGGCGCAAAGCTGCCCGTGCATGTGACGCTCAGGTCTTCGCCAACGGGCTGCCGTGACGCGAGTCCCAGAAGCGGATCACTTCCGTGTGCCCCGTGCCCGCGCCGACGATCTGGTCCGGCGCCCCGCACTCGCGCAGCAGCGCGCGCAGTTCGTTGATGACCGGAAACACCTCGTGGTTCCAGTCCGCGCCCTGCGAATCGTGCGCGCGTTGCTCCGCCTCGACGATTTCGCGGTCTTCCTTGAAGATGCGCTCGGTGAACCACACGAGCAGCGGCCACGCGAGATTCAGTGCGCCGGGAATGCCCGGCTTGCGGATCGACAGCAGTCCGAACGTGCGGTTCGTGCGCTGCTCACGGTCGAGCGGCACATAGACGATCCACAAATCCATCACCAGTGTGTTTTCCGACGTGCGGATCTGCAGCGTCTGATACGGATATTCGGTGCGGATCGTCATCACGTCCTTGTCGTTGTCGCCGCCGCTCTTGCGGCTCTGACCGAACACGATCGCCTCGCCGATGGGCTGCTGGCCCGCCATGCGCGCGAACGTGTAGTCGACCTCGACCCAGCCTTCGCCGTGCCGCCGCCCGAGCGACCGCGCGCGCATCTGCCCCATCTGGCGGCGGTGCAGAAACTGATGGTTCATGTCCATCAGATTCTCGTGCATGAACGAATAGTGGCAATTCACCGGACGGCCGAAGCGCCGCGTCTTGTACTTCTTGTCCGAGACGGAGCCGAGCCGGGGCAGCGGACGAACCTCGGCCATGGCCGGGTCGCCGGGAAACACGAAGATCAGTCCTTCCACTTCACGGCACGGATACGAGCGCACGCCGTTCGGCAAACGCTCGCGCCCGAGGTACGGCACGTCGATGCATTTGCCCGAGCAGTCGTAAGTCCAGCCGTGGTAGCCGCAACGAATCGACTCGCCGTCGACGACACCCTGATGCAACGGCACCTGCCGATGCGCGCAGCGGTCTTCGAGCGCGAACACTTTGCCGGATTCCGTACGCGCGAGCACGATGGGATCGCCAGTGAACGTCACCCCGTGCGTCTTGCCGCGCTTCACCTCATGCGACCACGCGAGCGGATACCAGTAGTCGGGATGAATGCCGACGCGGCGCAAGTCGCGGACCGGCGCGTCGTTGGCCGCGTGGCCCTGCGTCGGAGCGGTTTTCGGCGATGCCGCATGCGTTGGCGACGCCTCGACGGTGTTTTGTTCGAGCGGGGGAACAGCATGCATAGTGTGGAGCCTCCGTGCACGTGCGGATAGAGTAGGCGGCCGCGTGTCGCGGCCGTTATCGTCGTCAGTCTACTCGAACCGGGCAGAGCATGGGTCCGACGGGGCCAGAGCGCCGCGCCGGCTGGCCTCGGGGACAGGGTGGTGGCGCCAGGCGTTGTTTGGAGGGCTTCGGCGCTATGCCTCGTCGCGGCTCACGAGGCCGGTGCGGCGCTGCACGCCCCACGAACGCCCGCCGCGCAGGAAGTGCAGCCAGCCGAGCGCGGCGCCTGCGTGCCGCAACAGCTGGAACGTGAACGGCTCGGCCACCGCCGCCAGCATCGCCATCCCCATGGTGGCGCCGGTGCCCCGGCCGGTCCAGCGTCGGTAAAGATGAATGCTCCATAGATAAAAGGCGAGGTCCATCGCCGTCTTGAGGCCGATCACGCCGAAGATCGAGACAACGATCGCGCCGTGGCCGCCGAGCAGAAAAGCGAGCAGCAGTCCGAACGCGGTCAGGCCGTAGATAGGCTGCATGGTGTCGAGCGCCTTCACAGGCAGCATCAGCATGCCGAGCGTTCCATAACGCGGATTGCCCGTCATGTCGCGATTCCAGTACTGCGTTTGCAGGAAGCCCGCAAACCAGCGCCGGCGCTGGCGCAGGAAACCGCCGACGGTGTCCGGCGCGTCCGTGTGCGCGTGCGCGTTGCCGACCACGCGCACGTCCCAGCCGAGGCCGCGGTCGACGGAATAGCGGCGCAGCCGGTGAATCAGCTCGTAGTCCTCGACGAGACACTGCGGATCGAAACCGCCGACGTCCAGGAGCGCCTCGCGCCTGAACGAAGCAAAGGCGCCCGAGACGAGCAGCAGGCTGTCGGCGCGCATCCATGCAAAGCGCGCGATGAAGTTGCGCATGTACTCGTACGTCTGAAACCACTGCAGCACGCGCCCCGATGCCGACTTGCCGCACACCGGCACCAGAATGCCGGCCGCGGCCACCAGCTTGGGGCTGCTTGCGAAAGCGGCGCGCATGGCGTAAGTGGCGTCGTCGTCGAGAAGCGTGTCGGCGTCGACGGTCATGACGGTGTCCGTGTTCATCAGCGTAATGGCGGCGTTCAGCGTGCGCGCCTTGCCGCCGTGCGGCATGCGCAGCCAGAACAGATTCGGATGAAGCGCGCTGGGCGCGCTGAGCTTTCCCTCGGCCGGCGCGGTGAGGCCGAAGCGCTCCGTGAGCAGCGCATGCGTGTGATCCGTGGAGCCGTCGTCGGCAATCACGATTTGCGCGGGACCGTGCGCCTGCCGAAGCAGCGCCGCGAGCGTGACCGGCAGCACCGCCGCTTCGTTATGCGACGCCACGACCACGCCCATGCTGGGCAAATTGCGCCGATCGTAGTCGGGATCGAGCGGCGGCGTACGGCGCATCAGCGGCAAGGTTTTCCACGTGACGAACGCGAGCAGCAACGTGTCGTAGACGACGTACGCAATCCCGGTCGACCACGCCACCACGCCGTGCAAAAAGAAAGCACGCGCGAACAGCAATAGCCATGCAGCGACGACCGCCGCGTGAATCAGCGTGCTCGACAATGTCGTGCCGCGCGGCACGATGCGAGGCGATGCAAGCGCGAACGCCTGTTCCAGGGTCTTTTTCAAAATGGCAGATGGCCCGTCTTGGCTGCGGTTTCAAACGATGAACGACACGGCGCTCACGGCACCATGCGCTTCAGAACCGACTTGCGATCGATCCACTCGTGCTTCAGCGCGCCGCCGATATGCATGGCGAGCAATGCGTACAGTGCATACCCGAGCCACGTATGCAATACGCCGAAGCGGTCATGCAGCGTCTCCTTCGACGCGGGGTCAAGATTCATGACGTAGCCGATACGCGGCCACGTGAACAGATCGAAAAGCCGCATGGGATGCGTGGCCGCGTCCTTCCATGCGGAATCGTGCAGCCAGCCCGAAAGCGGCAGCGCGATCATCAGCAGATAGAGCATGAAGTGCGCAGCATGCGCGGCTACTTTTTCCCACGACGGAAACTCGCGCGGCAACGGCGGCGGCGTATGCGAAACGCGCCATACAATGCGCAGCAGCGCGAGGCCGAGCACGGTGATGCCGATGGACTTGTGCGTATCGATCACGGGGCGCACCCAGTCGTCGGGCAGCGAGTCGGCGGACAGGCCGAGCGCAACATTGCCGATGATCAGCAGCGCGATGAGCCAGTGCAGCCCCATCGCCATGCGCGTATAGCGCGAGGGCGCGGATAAGTCGGTGTGTTTGGCGAGGTGTTCGGCTTGCGTGTTCATCAGTCGTGCGCTCGGGGAGGAAGTCGTTGCAAAGTGTTTGTCATGGCGGTTTTCGGCGGCGCGCCATTCACGGACAAGAACTGCTGAGTGTGCCGTTTTATTCCATGACGCGCTTAATGATGTGTTGCGGTTTATTTCACGCCGGCGGCCGGCGAGTCTGCGCTAAGGCGGCGAAATTCGCGAGGCAAGAAAAAAATCTCTGTGGCGTGCAACACGCGATAGACTGATTCAATTGGCATCGGCGGGCATCGCATCCTCTAATAAAAGCCCTGTGTTTGGCCTCACTCGCGTATCCCACCGCCGCTTAACTGGAGACATTCCATGTCGCAACCCGAGCCGAATGTAGACGAAGTGGTCAGAAGCATCGCTGAGGAAACCAATACGCCCGCGGAAACCGTCTCGCAGATGTATCAGGACATTCTGGCCGACTATCGGCATCAAGCGCGGGTATTCGATTACGTGCCGCTCTTTGCGGCCAGAAAAGTGCGCGACCAGCTTCGCGACGGCTCGCGTCGCAAACATTGAGCCCGCCCTCGTCGCCATTGTTGCCCCACCGGCATTGCGGCGCGGGAAGACCACCGTTTTGAGGCGACGTGCCATTCGTCGGTTGATTGAACGGACACGCGCGCCGCTCTTCGCCGCTCTTCGCAATACACCGCTTATTTTTTCCCGCTGCTAGACTGGACCCCGTTCAACCGATCGGGGAATGGGCATGCGTGTGGCAATCGTTGGCGCGGGAATCGCCGGACTGAGCACGGCGTGGTCGCTCACCAAAGCAGGGCATGACGTCACGCTGATCGAGCAGGGCTCGATCCCGAATCCGCTCGCGGCGTCGGGCGACCGGCATCGCATGATTCGCCGTGCATATGGCGACGCCGACGGCTATGCACAGACCATCGCCGAAGCGTTCGATAGTTGGGACAGGCTGTGGGACGATCTCGGCGTGTCGCATTACGCGAACTGCGGTGTGCTCGGTATTTCGCAGTTTGCGGGCGACGGCGCCGAGCAGTTTCGCCTCGGCCTCGAACGTATGGGTTTCGACTACGATCGGCTCGATCCGCGAGAAGCCGCCGAGCGTTATCCGTTTCTCGACGCCGCCACGTTCCGGTACGCGTACCTCGATCGCGAAGGAGGCGCGCTCTTCAGCGAGCGCATTGCGCACGATCTGAAAGCATGGCTGCGCATGCGCGGCGTCGACGTTCGCCTGCATGTGAAAGCAGTTGCAATCGATCCGCAAGCGGCGAGCATTCAGACCGAAGACGGCACGACGATCCACGCGGACAGGCTCGTGGTGACGACGGGCGCGTGGACGCTGCGGCTCTTTCCGTCACTGGCCGATCATCTCACCATTTATCGCAACACCGTGGCTTATCTGACGCCGCCTGCGGATCTGGAGCACGCATGGTCGAACGCGCCGGCAATCGTCGATATTGGCGGTTCGAGTGACGGCTACGTGTTGCCGCCCATCGACGGCGTCGGTCTGAAGTTCGGGGCGGGCGTGTTAAAGCGAGCGGTGGCGGATGCGGAAACCGACCGCGTCGCCATGCCCGGCGAAGGTGACCGGTTGCGGCGGCTCTTTGCGCCGCCGTTGAGCCGCATCGACGAATACGCAGTAACCGAGGTGAAAACGTGCGCGTACACTTTCACGGCGGATCAGCGGTTCTTTTCGAAGCGCATCGGCAAGACGCTCGTGGTGTCGGCATGTTCAGGGCACGGCTACAAGTTCGGCGCCGCCGTCGGGCAGCGCGTCGCGCATGCGCTCGAAACCGGTGACGACAGCGCGCTTGTCCAGTGGCTCAGAGCCGAGACGGTGTAAGCACGCTCACATCGACGGCCCGACGAAAGCATGGCTCCAAATTCGGGCCGCGCGCTGGAGCTAACAATAGCGGCCCGGTTTTCTTATGCTGACGGTTCGCCCGCCGACATAACAAGGAGCCGCGCATGTCCGACACGATTCACATCCGCCCCGTCAAACAACAGGATTTCGACGCATGGCTGCCGCTATGGGATGCCTATAACGCGTTTTATGGCCGCTCCGGCGAAACCGCATTGCCGCGCGAAATCACTCAGCTTACCTGGGGCCGCTTCTTCGACGTTTATGAACCGATGCACGCGATGGTCGCCGAACGCGGCGATCAGATAGTCGGCATCGTGCACTTTCTTTATCACCGTCATACGACGCTCGCGGGACCGATCTGCTATCTACAAGATCTTTACACGCTGGAGGCGGAGCGCGGCAAAGGCGTGGGCCGCGCGTTGATCGAAGCCGTATATGCGCGCGCGAAAGCGGACGGCTCGCAACGCGTGTACTGGCAAACGCATGAGACCAACCACACTGCGATGCGCTTGTATGACACGGTGGCGGATAAGTCGGGGTTTGTCGTTTATCGGAAGCAGGTGTGAGGTGGGGCGGTGCGATGCAGGAGGCACGCGCCGGCGCTAGAAAACAAAGGCGCACCACCTGGTGCGCCTTTGTCGCTTCTATTGCCGCGCACCCTCAAGCCTCCAGCTGCTCGAGCACCTTGCCCTTGGTTTCAATGCCAAGGAAATGAACCGCCACCGCCGCCAGAAACGGCACCGCCGCGAGAATATAAAACGCAAACTGCAAATTGCCGCCGATCATCGTCTTCGACACAATGGCCGGCGCGAAGATCGCCGCCACTTTGAGCCACGCGCCCCCCACTCCGCAGCCCATCGCGCGGATGCTGGTCGGATACAGCTCGGGCGTATAAACATAAGCGGTGATGAAGCCGCACGCGAGAAAACCCAGCGACAACGCACAACACGCCGCCACCACATACACGGAAGAGTCGTGCAAAACGCCTGCAAACAGCAGCGACAGCGCGCACGCCACGAATGACAGATTAATGATCGGCTTGCGCCCCACCTTGTCGACGAGCAGCGCGCACGTCAACGACCCCACCACGCCGAGCACGGAAGCCGCCACCGCCAGGTTCAGCGCCAGTTGCAGCGGCGCGTGATAGACCGTGCGGTAGATGGTGGGCAACCACGTCGACAGGCCATACTGAATGAAGCCGCACGTAATCCACAGCATCGCGACGGCCAACGTGCGCTTCAGATACGCCGCACCGAACAGATCGCTCATGCGACGCTTCGGGTGCCGATTGGCCATCGCTTCGAATTCCGCCGCCTGCGTGACGGGCGGCAGTGGTCCCTTCGCCGCCCGTTCGAATGCATGCACGGCGGCGTCAGCATCGGCCATGCGTTCGCGTTCGGCGAGCCAGCGCGGCGATTCGGGCACGAGCTTGCGCAGCACGAAGAACAGAATCAACGGCATGCCGCCGATGAAATACATCGCCTGCCAGCCGAAACGCGGCACGATCCAGGCACCGAGCGCATTGGAAGCGAGCAGACCCACCGGAAACACGATCTCGTACAACAGCACGAAGCGGCCGCGCCCATGCGCCCGGCTGATCTCGTTGATGTAAGTCGCAGCAACCGGCAACTCGCCCCCGAGGCCCAGGCCCTGAATCACGCGCAACGCGACAAACGCTGCAAAGGTCGGCGCAAAGCCGCACGCAATACTCGTCACGCCGATGATGCCCGAGCTCAGCGCAATCGCCCGCACACGCCCTTGACGCTCGGCGTACCACGGAAACACGAATGCACCGATCAATTGCCCGACCGAACCGGAGCCGATCAGAAAGCCGATTTCCCACGGCGTCAAATGCCATTTCGCGATCAGCACCGGCAGCGTCGCCGCGATTGCGATCACGTCGAAGCCGTCGAAAAACGTCGCGAGACCGATCAGAATGCGCGCACGCACCTGCATCGCATTCTTCGGCAGCCGCTCGAGTCGCGCGATAATCGACCCTCTTGTGACAGGGCCCGAAACACCGGCGCCGCTGCGGTCTCCAATCATATTGTCGATGGTTCTCATGCCGTTGTGCCGTCCGTAGATGTGGTTAGGCAAGCGCCGTTGAGGCGTCGGTCAGTGTGGCAAGGTCGATAGTCCGGCCTTGATTCATCCATTTGCGCGAGAGCTTCAGCTCGCGCGGCGTGTTGATGGCGATCACGCCGCGAATCGCGCCGTCTTCGAGATGGAACAGCGTCGCCCGTTTGGCCGCGAGATCGCCGCGCACAGCCAGCTGTGCATCGGCCGGAATGTCGCCGAGAATCTGCAGATTGACGTCGTACTGATCGGACCAGAACCACGGAATATCCGCGTACGGCTCGAACGTGCCGAGCAGCGCTTTCGCCACCGCAATGGCCTGGTTTTGCGCGTTGGCCCACGATTCCAGCCGCACTCGCCGCTTGAGCCAGGCGCTCGGATGATTCGCTACGTCCCCGCAAGCGAAGATGCGCGGGTCGTCGGTCGCGCCGAAGTGATCGACCACGATGCCGTCTTCCACCTTCACGCCCGCCGCCTCGGCCAACGCCGTATGCGGGGTGAGGCCGATGCCCGCCACCGCAAAATCGGCGTCGAGCGTCGAGCCGTCCGCGAAAGTTGCGCGGATGCGAGTCGCGTCGTTCGGATGATCGTCGAGCTTCGTGAGCGCCGCATTCAGGCGCACGTCCACGCCATTCGCGCGATGCAGTTCCAGCAGGAAAGTGGACACGAGCGGCGGCAACGAGCGCGCGCACAGCCGCGGCGCGCCCTCCACGACCGTCGCCTCGACGCCGAGCTTGCGCGCGGTTGCCGCGACTTCGAGGCCGATCCAGCCGCCGCCCACCACCAGCACACGCTTGTTGGCACGCAGCCGTTCGCCGAGCGTGAGCGCTTCGTCGAGCGTGCGCAGATAGGCAATGTGCGAGGTCTTCACGAGCGACTCGGGCAAGCGCCGCGCGGCGCCGCCCGTCGCGATGACAAGGCGGTCGTATTGCACTTCGCGTCCCGTTTGCGTGCGGACCGTGCGCGTTTCGCGATCGATCGAGATTGCCGAGTCCGGCTGCCACGCCTCGATGTTCAGCGCGTCGAAATCGTCCGGCTTGACGAGGCGCACCGTGTCGATGTTCGCCTCGCCGGCGAGCACCGCCTTCGAAAGCGGCGGCCGCTCGTACGGCAGATGCACCTCGTCGGCGATCATCACGAGGCGGCCGTCGAAGCCTTCCTTGCGCAGCGTCTTCACCACCCAGCCCGCCGCCTGGCCGCCGCCGATCACGACGATCGTGCGCGGCGCCTCGAGTTCGGCATGCGCGGCCTGCGCCTTTGCAGTAGCAGCATCAGTCATTTTTGCGCTCCGTCATGAACTTGCCTTCCGGCGCCTTCGCGTTTTTCTGGCGACGCGTATTGCCGTCGATGCCGCCGTCTATCGCCCATTCGGCGAACACGGTCGGGCCGGGTTCGAAATCGCGCGGCTGCCATTCGGGCGTGAGTTGATCCTCATCGGCGTAGTACTCGATCAGCCCGCCCGCGGGATTCTGGAAGTACCAGAAGTACGCCGACGAAACCGGATGGCGCCCCGGCCCAAGTTGCGTGTCCCAGCCGCAGCGGCTGATATGCATGCCGCCGCCGAACACTTCGTGAATGTCGCGCACGGTGAACGCGACGTGGTTCAAACCGCGCTTGCCGTTGGGCAGCGCGAGCAGAAAAATGTCGTGATGGCCACCGTGCGGCGCGCAACGCATGAACGCACCGCGGCCCGGATAGCGGTCCGACGTCTCGAAGCCGAGCAGCTCGTGATAGAACTTTTCCTGCTCGGCGAGCCGGTTCGTGAAGAACACGACGTGCCCGACTTCCACCGGCTCGGCGCGTTCGTAGATCGGCGAAGGCTGATCGACGCGCAAGGTTTGGCCCCACACGTTCGAAGGCGAGCCGTGAATGTCGAGCGAGCGCTTGCGCGTCACTTCCACGCGGATCGCCATGCCGTTCGGGTCGATGCAGCCGACTGCCTCGTCGGTTTCGAAATGGCCCGGCTGGCCCGTGAAGCGGCCGCGCAGTGCGTCGAGTTCCGCCCGCGTCGCGACGCCCCAGGTCACTTCGCGCAGCGTCGGACCTTCTTCGAACGCGGGCGGCAACGACGGGTCGGTGGCGTCGACGGCCAGAACCGTGCAGCCGTTGAGCGTCTCAAAGCGCGCGTGCGTTTCGTCGTGCGCCACTTCCTTCAGGCCCCAGTCGGCGAAAAAGCGGCGACAGATAGCCAGATCCGTCACGCCGTAGGTAATCTGTTCAATGCCGAGAATCGTCATAAAGCGCCTCTTGCGTATTAGTCAGCCCACGCCAGCGGCGCGTCGTTCAAGCCCCAGTAGAGGCTCTTCTGTTGCATGTACTCGCGGATGCCGAGCCGGCCTTTCTCGCGTCCCATGCCGCTCTCTTTCCAGCCGCTGAACGGCGTCGAAATCGAGAACAGCTTGTAGGTGTTGATCCAGATAGTGCCGGCTTCGAGCGCGCGGGCAATCCGGTAGGCGCGCTTGTAGTCGCGCGTCCAGATGCCTGCGGCAAGGCCGAACACGCTGTGGTTCGCGTCCTTCAGCAAAGAGGCTTCGTCATCGAAGGGCATGGCCACGAGCACCGGGCCGAAGATCTCTTCCTGGCAGATGCGTGCGTCGTTGGTGAGGCCTTCGAGAATGGTCGGCTGGTAGTAGGTGCCCTGTTCGCGGCCGTCGCCGACCGGACGTTCGCCGCCGCACAGAAGCCGGCCGCCTTCTTGCAGACCCAGCGCGACGTAACGCTCCACTGTCTCGCGGTGCGCTTGCGTGATGAGCGGACCCATTTGCGTCTCCGCGCGCGAAGGATCGCCGACGCGCAGCTTGCGCGCGCCTTCCACGAGACGCTTCATGAACGCGTCGTAAATCGAGCGCTGCACGAAAAGACGCGAGCCGGCGATACACGCCTCGCCCGACGAACTGAAGATGCCGTACAGCACGCCGTTGACCGCATGATCGAGATCCGCGTCGTCGAACACGATGGTCGGCGACTTGCCGCCCAGTTCGAGCGAGACCGGCATCAGCTTGTCCGCTGCAATGCGCGCGATGCCGCGGCCCACTTCCGTGCCGCCGGTGAACGACACTTTCTTCACGAGCGGATGACGCACGAGCACGTCGCCGATCACCGAACCCTTGCCCGGCAGCACGCTGATTACGCCCTTCGGCACGCCGGCTTCCTCGCAGATGCGCGCGAGCGCCAACGAAACGAGCGGCGTCACTTCCGCGGGCTTCAATACCACCGCGTTGCCGCCTGCGAGTGCCGGCGCGAGCTTCTGCGCGTCGGAGGCAATCGGCGAATTCCACGGCGTAATGGCCGCGATCACGCCGATCGGCTCGTACACGCTCATCGTCAGATAGTCGCCGCGCGAGGGCGTCACTTCTTCGTCGAGCGTTTCGAGGCACGCGGCGAAATAGCGGAACGTGTTGGCCGCGCTCGCCACCAGCACGCGCGTTTCGCCGATGGGCTTGCCGTTGTCGCGGCGCTGCAATTGCGCGAGCGCCTCGTGACGCGCCATGATCAGATCGGCGACGCGATACAGAATCAGCGCGCGTTGATGCGGCTTCAAACCCGACCAGTCGGCGCGGCGCCACGCGAGATCCGCGGCCTCCACGGCTTCGTGGGCGTCGTCGGCATTGGCCGTCGAGATTTCCATGTTGACCGACTGATCCGCCGGATACAGGCTTTTGTACGGGTTGCCACGCCCTTGCCGCCATTCGCCGCCGATAAAAATATCGCTGGTCGGCACGAGGCTGGTATCGAAGTGAGTCATGTCGGTCATTCCGGTTTGCTTGAGCGGTTGACTTGAGCGATTGGCTTCGCTCGGCTTAAATCACGCAGCGCGCCGCGCGATTGCGGAGCGCACGAATCGCGCTGTACGCGGTCAACGCCGACGTCTTCGGGTTGTCGGGCAGCGGCTTGCCGCACATTTCCAGCGACATTTCGCCGAATGCGCCGCGCGCGAGAATGCGGTGCACGTTGCGCGTCACATTCGGATCGGCGATCAGGCGGACAGTCGTCTGATCGAGTCCGAGGCCGGCCAGCGCAACGGTCGCGGCCACGTTGGCATTCTTCGGATAAAGGCGCGCCGCTTCTCGCGCGCTGCCTTCGAAAATCACGCGCTCTTCCTTCAGCGCGTTCAGATCGCAGACCTGTTCGGCAGGCGTGCCGAGCCAGCCGGTGGGCGGCTTGCGGCCCGTGTACAGCACTTCATCGAGACCGCCGAGCTTGGCCGCGGCCAATGCGTCCACGCCGCCGATGGCGCCCGACAGCAGCGTCAACGTCGCGTCGCCTTCGTCGGCGGCCGCCGACAACGCGTCGAGCAGCATCACGTCGGACAACGCGCCGATCGACGCGACCGCGCAATCCGTGCCGGCCTTGAGCAAAGGCACTACGTGATCCACCAGCGCGCTGTGTCCTGCGCACTCCAGCGCGAAGTGCGGCCGGCTGGAAAGCGCGGACACGGAGGCGACCACATCCACCGCGCCGCCGACCACTCCACGCACCGACGCCATATGATGTTCCGGCACGATCACGTGCGACACGCGCACAGCCGGATCAGCGGCAACCGAGCGATACACCGCCTGGCCGATTGCGCCGAAGCCGATCATCGCGACGTCGACCGGTGCATGATGCCCCGCGTAGCCCGCTTCACGCATGTTCCGGCTCCTCTTTCTTGACGGGCGGCCCCGCGAACGCGGTGGCGAACGAGCCGACCGACAGCATGTCGACTTCCACCAACACCGGCCCGGTTTTCGCCATGCCTTCGCGGATGATCGCGTCGGCCTGATCGAGCGACTTGATGCGGTAATGCGTGAGCTTCAGGCTTTCGCAGAACTGAGCAAAATCCGGCTGATGCAGATCGACATAGCAGCGGCGCCCACCATAGTGCGCATCCTGAATGTTGCGGATCACGCCGTAGCACTGATCGTTCATCAGTACGATCATCACGTTGGCGTTTTCCTGGACGGCTGTCGCGAGTTCGCCGACATTCACCATCAAGCCGCCGTCGCCGACGAGGCACACGGTTTTCGCCGCGCTGCCCGCGAGCGCCGCGCCGATGCCCATCTGCATGCCCTGGCCGATGCCGCCGCCCAACGCATGCACGCCTGCGCGCGGCGAGAAAATCTTCAGCATGCGGTTGCCCCACGTGCTGTTCGAAATCGTGACGTCGCGCACCCAGTTATAGTCGCGACCCACCGCCGCCTGCAGCGCGTCCACGAGCCGCTTGTAAGGGCCGAGGCCCTTGCTCACATCGGCGACGGCGCTTTCGCGCGCTGCCGCAAGATCCTGCGCGAAGGCCGGATCGACCTTGATGCGGCCTTCCAGCAGTGTCGCGAGTTCTTCCAGCACGGCGCTCGCGTCGCCGTGCACGAACATTTCGTTGCGATAGCCGCGGTTATCGGCCAGCGCGTCGGCGTCGATGCGATACAGCGGCTGAGGCAGCGCGAGCTTGTATTTGAGCGTCTCGTTGCCGCGCAAACGCGAGCCGACGACCACCAATGCATCGCAGGTCTTATAGAAGCTTTCGACGGCGGCATGCACATTGAAGGCGCCGAGCGTCGCGGGATGATCTTCCGGCAGCACGCCGCGGCCCTGCACGCTCGTCACGACGCCGAAGCCGAGCGCGACGAGACGCTCCACAGCCTGCGTCGCATGACGCGCGCCGCCGCCGAGCCACAACAAGGGGCGCTTCGCCTTGGCGAGCTGCTCCGCGAGTTGCGCGACGCGCTTTGCGCAGTGCGTGAGCGTGGCGATGTGCGGAGCCGCCAGATCCGCGGGCCATTCAATTTCGGCTGCCTGAATGTCGATGGGAATTTCGACGCTGACGGGACCGCTCGGCGCCGTTTGCGCAACGCGCACGGCTTCGCGGATAGTGGGCAGCGCGGTTTCGACAGAACGCACGCGATACGCGGCCTTGGAGATGGACTGCAGCATCGACAACTGGTCCGGCGCTTCGTGAATGTAGGCGAGATCTTTGTCGAGGTATTCGGTTTCGATCTGACCGGTCACGTGCAGCAGCGCGGTGCCGGCAGTAAGCGCCTCGACCATGGCGCCCGCTGCATTGCCCGCTGCGGTGCCCGTGCTGGTGAAGGCCACGCCGAGGCCGCCGGAGACGCGCGCGAGACCGTCGGCCATGTTCACGGCGCCGGCTTCGCCGCGCGCGCCGACATAGCGAATCTTGCCGCGCTTGTGGATCGCGTCGAGGATCGGCATGTTGTGGATCGAGATCACGCCGAATGCAGTTTTTACGCCGCATTGCTCGAGAAAGGCGGCGATCAGCTCGCCAACGGTGGTTGTATTAGACATGTCGTGCAACGCCTCCAGAAACATCGATGTGACTGCCCGTCGTGTAGGACGACAGCGTCGTAGCCAGATAAAAGAGCGCTTGAGCGGCTTCCTCGGGTTTGCCGAAGCGGCCTAGCGGAATATTTTTCTTGCGCGCCAGCTCGGCGGTCCAGTCGTCCCAGCTCTGGCCGGGCTGCGCTTCTTTTGCGTAACGGCGGCGCCATTGCCCCGATTCGACAATGCCGATCAGAATCGAATTGACGCGCACGCGCTGCGGCGCGAGTTCCACCGCCAGCGACTTGATGAGGTTTTGCACGCCCGCACGCGCCGACGAAGTCGCCACCATGTGCGGCTCCGGTTGCAGCGCAAGCAGCGAATTCACGCACACAATCGCTGCGTTGCCCGAGCCCGCGGCATCGCGCAGCATCGGCAAGAACGCGCGGGTCGGGCGGATCACGCTGAAGTACTTGAGGTCGAGCTCCTCGCGCCAGGCTTCGTCGCTGGTGTCGGCGAAGGTGGACACGCGGCCCTGGCCTGCGTTGTTGATCAGCATGTCCGTGCGGCCAAAGCGTGCTTGCACGGCTTCTGCAAACGCGCTGACGTCTTCGGTATTCAGCACGTCGCAGCGGCGCGCGAGCAACCGCGCGTCCGGATACTTCGCGCTAAGCGCGGCCTCGGCTTGCGCGAGGCGCTCCGTATCGCGGCCGCAAATCGCAACCGATGCGCCGGCTCGCAGGAACAGTTGCGCGCACGCGAGGCCGATGCCGGACGAGCCGCCCGTCACCACCGCGACCTGCCCGTTCAGATCGATTTGAATCATTTGAGCCCCAGTGCCTTCATGTATTTGCTGCCGGAATTCGACGCGTTGCCGGGACGGTAATTGAGCCGCTGCGAGAGTTCGCCGGCCGCGCGGCGCACCTTGTCGACGAGGCCGCTGTCGAGCAGCGACGCGTCGATTTCCTGGCGCGGAATCGTCGTCGTGATCACGGCGACGATGCGCCCCGTGTCGTTGCGCACCGGCGCGCTCACCACCGAAATGCCGCGCTCGAACGACGACTCGCTGATCGCAAAACCGCGCCGCGCGTCGTCGCGGATCCGTTCGTAGAGTTCATCTACCGTGGCAGGCGTTTGCCGTGTGAAGCGCTCCAGTTCCGGTTCCGGATAGAGCTTTTTCAATTCGTCGAGCGTCAGGTCGCCCATCAGCACCTGGCCGTGCGTGGTCGCATACGCGGGCAAGCGCGTGCCGACGTTGACCTTCACGGAACTGAAAATGGGTGCATGGCTTTGCGCCTTCGCGACAAAGACGACGTCGCGTCCATCGCGAATCACAATGTGCGTGGTGAGGCCGGTGTCGTCGCGCAGTGCTTCGATGATCGGCAAGCCGAGGTCGGTCAACTCCAGCGAGCTTAGATATTCGAAGCCGAGGCGCAGCACCGCCACGCCGAGCCGATAGTAGCGGTCCTTGTCCGCGCGCTCGAGAAAGCCCAGCGACTCGAGCGTTTGCAGCAAACGGAAAACCGTCGTGCGAGGAATCTTCAGGCGCCTCGATAATTCCGGGGCGCCGAGAACGGGCTCACGTGGCGAAAACTCGGTCAGTATCTTCAGACCGCGCTCCAGACCCGGCACGCGATAGCTCGATTCGCCGCCGCTGTCGTTGTGGTTGCCGTTTTGCTCGTTGTTGTGCTCGTTGTTGCGCTCGTCTTCCGCGTCGCGCTCATTGAGGGTCTCGGGCGTCATTTATTGGCTCCGTGGTCCGGCGCTTGCGCGGCTGAACGTGTCGATGATCGCGTTGTACGCGGCGTCGGCTTCGATATAGCCGGCGTGCCCCGCGCGCGGCACCACCTGCAGCGGCGTGCCGGCCGCGAGTGCGAGCCGCTCGCAGGCGGCGGGGGGCGTGATGGTGTCGTCGGCGCCGACCGCCACGTTGACGCGGCCCTTGAAGCGCGCGAGATCGGCGGCGAGATCCGCGTTGGCCAGCAGATGCGTGGCCTGCGCGTAGCCATGGGGAATCACGCGCGACATGTTCCAACGCACCCATGCGCGTGCTTCGTCGCTCGCCTGCTCAGACAACATATTGGCGCTGCGTGTGTCGGCGAGGCCTTGCGGGCCGAGCTCGTTCAGCATCGCAAGACGCTGGTCGCGCCTGGCTTCGCGCACTTGCGCGGCTGCCGCGCCGTAGCCGCCGGCGGGCGAGAGCAGCAGCAGGCCTGCCACACGCTCCGGATGGCTCGCGGCAAACGCCCCAGCGATGATTGCGCCAAGCGAATGCCCCACCAACACGCAGCGTTCGATGTGAAGCGCGGCGAGCCATTCACCGAGCATGCTTGCGTAATCGCTTGCCGCGGGCGACGCCGCAGCAACCGGCGTCGATTCGCCATAACCGGGCGCGTCCCACGCCAGCACGCGACGGCGTGCGCCCAGCGACTCCAATTGCTGCACCCACGAAGCCGCGCCCGAACCGATACCGTGCAGCAGCACCAGCGGCAACGCGTTATCCGCGGCGCGAGCGGCATCTTCGACACGATTCGCTTCGCGATAGCTCAGCGTGCGTCGCTGTGCGAGCGCGATCTGCCGGGCAGGAAAGCGTGCAAGGCGTGCTTCGAGCGTGGCGTTCGCATCGGTGAGAGCGGTGGCGGACATGATCTGCTTCGCGGGAATGTTCACAAGGAGGTAGGTTTAGCGCTTGAGCTTCGCGAGCGGCGAATCCGGCGGATACGTCGGCGTAATGGGCTTAGGAGAACCGAGCATCACGCACATCAAGGCATCTTCTTCGCCGACGTTGATTTCGGTGCGATAGACGCCCGGCGGCACGGAAATCAGATCGCGCTCGCCGAGCACGGCCTCCCACGTTTCGCCGTCTTTCTCGCAGATCACCTTCATCTTGCCGCGCAGCACAAAGAAAATTTCTTCGACGTCCATATGAATATGGCTCGGGCCGATATTGCCGGCCGGAATCACCATCGTCGAAAACGTGAAGCCGCCTGCCGGCACCGTATTCACGTCTTTCGCGACGCCCGTGCCGCCCGTGCCCACATAGCGCATCTGCGCGCGGCGGTACTTCGGGTCGTAATCGGCCTGAAACTTCAGCGCGTCCCAGTCGTAGCGACGCGTTGCAAAGCGTGCGACGCGGCTGTCCAGCCACTGTGCAAAGCTTGCGTCCTCGGGCTGGTCCCACGATTTGCGTTCGATTTCGGCGTCCGCCATCTCTTTCTCCTTTCGATTCGACAAGATCAATTCATCACGAAGCCGCCGTTCACCGGCAGCAATTGGCCGGTCACGAAGCGCGCGGCATCGGACAACAGAAACAGCACCGGCCCGGTGACGTCGTCGGGCACCTGCGCACGCGCGAGCGCGCGGCCTTGCAGGTAATACTCATGACGCTCGGCGGGCACATACGCGGTCGCCTCGACCTCGGTGAGGCCGGGCGCGATTGCGTTGACGGTCACCTGATGCGCGCCGAATTCACGCGCGAGCGAGCGGGTCATCGAAATCACCGCGCCCTTGCTGGCCACATACGCGAGCAGTTTCGGCGCGCCCCACATTGCCGTGTCGGACGCGATGTTCACGATGCTGCCGCGCCCGGACTCGCGCAGATAAGGCAGCGCGGCGGTGCTCATCAACCAGGTGCCGCGCACGTTCACATTCATGACGGCGTCCCACGTTTCGACGGAAAGCTCGCCGGCCAATTTGCCGCCGGAGTTCGTGATCGCCGCGTTGTTGATGAGCGCGTCGAGGCCGCCGAGTTGCGCCGCCGCCTGCTGCGCAAATTGCGCGATGCTCGCGGGATCAGCGAGATCGAGCGGCAAGTAGGTTGCCGCATGGCCTTCCTTCACTAGCGACGCCGCGAGCGCGCGTCCTTCGTCGTGCAGAACGTCGCCGAACACGACCTGCGCGCCGGCTTGCACCAACGCACGCACGAACGCCGCGCCGAGACCGCGCGCGCCGCCCGTCACGAGGACGCGCCGGCCATTGAGCGCAAGCGCGGCGTCGTTATGCATGGCCGTGGCCCGCGGCTTCGGTGTGCGCTGCGCCCGACTGCGCGGCTTGTGCTGCCTGCGCGCGATGCGCGTCGAGCGCGGCAAAGTGCTGTTGCGCGCGTTGCCGCAGCATGCGGCGCACACGCGTCATGCCGACGTCGTGCTGATACAGGAACTCGTGCTCGCGCGCGTTCGGCGCCATGCTTTCGAGCACATAGCGGTCTTGCTCCAGCACCGCCCAATGCAGGCCTTCCAGGCGATTGCGATACATGAAGCGCCAGGCGTCGCGCTGCCAGCCTTGCACTTTGCGCGTCCGCCAGAAGTAAACCTGGCAATTGTTTTCGTCGACGGGAACCGCGAAGCCGATGATTCCGAAGTTGCCCCCCGGGCCGAACTTCTTCTTGTACGGAATCGCGAGACGCATCCACAGGCAGCCGGTTTCGCCGAGTTCCACCCAGTCGAAGTTGACGTCGCGCTGCCCGACCTTTTCGAACATCAAGCCGGTTTCAGTCTTGCGCACGCGCATGTCCGCCTGCTTGTCGCCTTCGGCCATGGAATGCGATGTCGCGTGCAGATAGGCGCCGTGCATCGGGTCCATGACGTTGTCGATTGCGTACTGGTAATTGCACTTCCAGTTGGACATGCACAGGAAGCTCGCGTACTCCTCGCCGACCAGTTCCTCGGGCAGATTCAGCGGCGCGGGTTCCTTATGTGCGTCGTCGCCGAACCACAGGAAGACCGCGCCCGCGTGTTCCTGCGCCGGATACGACTTCACGCACTTCTGACCTTCGAGCGGACACGCCGACACGGCCGGCACTTTGGTGACGGTGCCGCTGCCGTTGATCTCGATGCCGTGATACCAGCACGCGACGCTGCCGCCGAGATTCCAGCCCAGCGACAGACGCGCGCCGCGGTGCGGGCAGCGGTCTTCCAGCGCGTGGACTTTGCCTTCCTTGTCGCGCCACAGCACGATCTGATCGCCGAGGCGAGTGATGCCGATCGGCGCATCGCCGACCTGCCAGCTCGGCGCGACGGGATACCAGTAGTTGCGCAGACCACGGTCCAGGTAGGACTGAATTGGATCGGCCGCGTGTTGCGTTGTCGTGGGGGACGTCATGAAGAGACTCCGGGTGCGGATGCGATGAAACGTGTTCGGAAAAGCGCGCTTATTCGGCGAGCAGGCGGAATTCGGCAGCAAGACGCTCGGCGCTCCATGCGTTGCCTTCCGGCGTGCGGAACCCGAGACCGTTCAAACCGTCGACGACTTCCTGCAGCTCTACCGCGCCCGCTTCGAACACTTTTTCGAGCGCGTCGCCGAAGTCGTTTTCGTATTGCGTCGGCTCGGCCTTGCGCGTCTGCCAGATAAAGTTTTCCGCCTCGCCCGGCTTCTCGATCACGCCCTTGCCGGCGACGTTGTTCGGCTGCGGCGCGAGCCACGGCTTCAGGAAGGGATTGAAGTTCACGGCTACCTCTCGCATGTCATTCCACCTTGATCTGGATTTCTTCACCGGCGAGGCGCACCGAATACATCTTCAGGTCGCGGCCGCCGGGCTCTTTCAGGCACTTGCCCGTCGGAATATGAAATACGGCTTCGTGCAGCGGGCATTCGACGGTGTCGCCGTCGATAAAGCCTTGCGTGAGCAGTGCGTATGCATGGGGGCAGACGTTTTCGAGCGCGTAGAGCTCGTCGCCCACCTTGTAGATACCGATCTCGGTGCCGTCGAGCTTGAACTCGAGCGGCGCGTCTTCGGACAGATCGCCGGCATGTCCGGCGCAGCGCCATTGGTCAGTCATTTCTCGCCTTCTCCTGAAGCCTTACGTTCCATATAAGGAACATCAGTTCGTGTATGGATAATTATAGGAGCGGCCTTCGGGCGAGCAAATAAAAATCTCATGCGTTAGGGGAAAACACTGACTGCAGTCTTCACAAGACTGCATTGCACGATGCGCGGCGACGGCCGCGAGCGCCGGGAAACCTTACCGTACGGGCATTCGCCGCTAACAAAGAGACTTCGGACTGGAAACGATCCGGGTTTGTACGGACACCGAAAATTTATTTTGACGGCTTGGGAAGTCACTATACTTTTCCATAGGCGATACGAACGCCCATAGGTGGAACGAATGCAGCGCAGTTTTCCGGCGCGAAACGCGAAGACTGCATCAACCCAAAAGCATGGGATCGGAAGCGGCGGAAAAGGCGCGCGCTGTCCGTCGTGCGATCAGGAGAACCAACGGTGAAGCACATTATTGCGGCCGGCTTGACGGCCATCTGCGCGACGACAGGCGCATGGGCACAGAGCAGCGTCACGTTATACGGCAGCCTGGATGCCGGTATTGCCTACATCAGCAATGCGGGCGGCCACTCAAAGTGGATCGAGGAGCAAGGCAACATGCAGCCGGACCGCTGGGGCCTGAAGGGCGTCGAAGATCTGGGCGGCGGGCTGAAGACGGTCTTTCAGTTGGAGAACGGCTTCTATACGAACACGGGCGCGTTTGCCAAAGCGGGCACGCTGTTCAATCGCCAGGCGTTTGTGGGTTTGAATTCGGACCGGATCGGCACATTGACCTTGGGTCATCAGACGCCGTTCAGCTTCGACGTGCTGGGCCCGTTGAGCACCGCCTATCTCGCCGCGAGCTGGTACGCGTTCCATCCTGGCAATATCGACGAACTCGCCGACACGGGCGTCGTGCCGTTCGACAATTCGGTGAAGTTCCGCTCCGCGAGCTTCAGCGGCTTTTCGTTTGGCGCGATGATGGGCCTCGGCAACACGACGAACTTCTCCACCGGGAAAACGCTGAGCTTTGCGCTTAGCTATGCGAACGGTCCGTTCAAGGCCGGTGCGACCTATGCGAACGAGCACAATCGCACGCCCTCTGTTGTGACCACGGGCATCACCAGTTTCCAGGGCGTGGCAGCGGCGAACTATAGCGCCGACAAAGTGCAGAACATGGGCGCGGGCGCGTCATACCAGTTCGGCAAGCTGCTCGTGCATGGCCTCTATACGCGGGTGAAACTGCAGTCGGCGGGACATTCGGACACCTATCAAAGCTACGACGTGGGCGCGAACTACCAGTTCACGCCGTTTAACAGCGTGTCCGGTGGCGCCGCGACCACCACGCTCGCCGGGCACCGCTGGACGCAGTTCGAAATCGGCGACGTGTATGCGTTGTCGAAGACGACGCAGGTGTACGTGAACGCGCTGTATGAGCGCGCGGGCTCCAACACGGACGCCGCTTTCTTCACGGCGGGGGTGTCGAGCGGCCGGAATCAGACCATCATTCTGACCGGCATTCACCACTCGTTCTGACGACGAGGCCGGGCTAGCTCGCCGCGACTGGTTTGCGGCGAGCCTGCAGTGCCGTTGGATCGTCCGGCCGTGGCCGGTGGCCAAGGCGTTCGGACAACTCGAGCGCGGCCTGGCAAACTGCGGCGATGAGCGGATCGCGCTCGTCGGCCTCGCCAAGGTCGGAGCGCGGAATCGTAACCGTCAAGGCGGCGGCAATCTTGCCGCTCTGATCGCGCACCGGCGCGCTCACCACCGAAATGCCCCGCTCGAACGACGCCTCGCTGAGCGCATAGCCGAGCGCCGCGCTTTCGCGCACTCTTCCATACAGTTCTTCGACCGTCGCCGGCGTACGTTCGGTGAAGCGTTCGAGTTGCGGCTCGGGATACAGGCGCCGCAATTCGTCGAAAGTCAGATCGCCCATCAGCACCTGGCCATGCACCGTTGCGTGTGCCGGCAAACGCGTGCCCACATGCACTTTCACTGAACTGAACATGGGCTCGTGCGTTTGCGCCTTGCCGACGAACACGACGTCGCGTTGATCGCGAATCAGCAGATGCGAACTCAAGCCTGTGGCGTCGCGCAGGCGTTCGAGGATCGGCGTGCCGACGTCGGTTAGTTCGAGCGAGTTCAGATATTCGAAACCGAGCCGCAGCACCGCGACGCTCAGGCGGAAATAGCGGTCGCCGTTCACTCGCTCCAGGAAGCCGAGTGCTTCGAGCGTCTGCAACAAACGGAAGGTGGTGGTTCGCGGAATGCCGATGCGTTTGGAGAGTTCCGGCGCGCCGAGCACCGGTTCGCGTGCGCTGAATTCGGCGAGGATGCGCAGGCCGCGCTCGAGGCCCGGCACCAGATAGGTCGAGCCCGCGGCGCTGTCTTCGTCGTTGGCGGCTTCATGCACGGGCGACAGCGCGTCGTCGTGCGAAGCCGGCGCTGCCGCGGCACGTGGCCTCGCCTGCTTGCGTCCCGCTCCGGTCTGGTCTTCTTTTGCCATCTTCGCTGCCGTTTTCTGCTGTTCATCGAGGTCAGATCAGCATCATAACGTCTTTGCGGTGCTATGCTTTGATGCGGTCCGCTGCGCGAGGCCTCGTTGCCGCGCCTTCATACCGCTCAAGCGTCGGAGGCCACGCTCATGTCCAATTCCGTGCAGATCCAGGTTGCCGATTCGCATCTTTATCCCGGGTGCGCCGTGCATATCGCCCACTTGCCGGAACCCGCGCGGGCGGCCGCCGCGGTCGTCGAATTCGCCGACGGCTCCGGTGCCAACGCCACTTGCCATCTGCGCGCGCACGACGAACTGGAATTGACCGTCGACGGCTACGCCACTCAAACGCGCCACCCCGTCAACGCGAGACATTGGCTGCTGCTCGCCGTCGATGCAACGCACAACAGTTGGCGCGTCAAGCGTCGCTTGCCCTAGCTGCCCGACACCGCATCACATCCCGCAGTAAGCCGGAGCGGTCTTCCGGTGCAAACTTCCGCCGTACCTTGCGCAGAATCGTAGCGACCGCCGGCGCCCCGCGCGCCGCCCCGAGCCGCATTTGACGCTCGTCACGCATTCCGGAACCGACCGATGACAGACCACGACTCCTCCCTGCCGCCGAACCCCGGCAGCGCCGACCACGCCACCCACGCCACCGACGATCCGCACAACCCCGAGCGCCGCCGCGTGCTGACCGGTCTTGCGGCGGTCGGCCTCGGCCTCGCGCTGACCGGCTGCAAGACCGACGAAATCGCCAACGCCGCCACGCCGCGCAACGCCGCGGATATCCGGCTCGACGCTGCTCTGCACGATCAGGTCAAACAGATCGTGGTGATCTACGCGGAAAACCGCAGCTTCGCCAATCTCTACGGCAATTTTCCAGGCATCCAGCATCCGCTCGATGCAGTGAGCGCCGAGCGTTCGCTGCAACTCGACCGCGACGGCAAAACGCCGCTGCCGCGCCTGCCGGCCATCTGGGGCGGCCTCGTTCCGCAAGCGCAGGAAGTGGACGGCAAGCGCTACATGATCGGCCAGAACGACATCGGCAATCTGCGCAATGGGCCGTTCCATCTGACCGACGCGCACGGCGCGCCGCTGCCCACGGGCGTGATCACGCGCGATCTGGTGCATCGCTTCTATCAGAACCAGATGCAGATCAACGCCGGCCGCAATAACCAGTTCGCGGCGTGGGGCGATTCGGGCGGCCTCGTCATGGGCCATTACCGCAATTCTGCCGACACGCTCAAGCTCTGGAGTCTCGCGCAGCAGTACACGCTGTGCGATAACTTTTTCATGGCCGCGTTCGGCGGCTCCTGGCTGAATCACATCTTTCTGATTTCAGCGCAGGCACCGTTTTATCCGGACATCCACAACAGTCCGGCGAAAAAAATGGTGTCCGTCGTCGAAGGCGACGATCCCACCGGCACGCGGCTGAAGCTCGCGGCGGACTCGCCCGCGTCGGCGCTCGACGGCCCGCCGAAGTTCGTCAACGACGGCGCATTCACCGCCGACGGCTACGCGGTCAACACCATGGCGCCGCCGTATCAGCCGAGCAACGTGCGCCCCGCGTTAGGCGGCGACCCGGCATTCGCGGACGCAGCGAATCCGCGCGTGCTGCCGCCGCAAAACTACGCGACGATCGGCGACCGTCTCTCGGACAAGGGTGTCGACTGGGCCTGGTACAGCGGCGCGTGGCAATACGCGCTGGAACATCAGGACACGGGCGCGGTGCCCGACTTCCAGTATCACCACCAGCCCTTCAACTACTTCGCCAACTACGCGCCCGGCACCGCTGCGCGGCGCAAATATTTGCGCGATGCGGGTCTCGGCAGCGATCCGTCGACCAACCATTTCATCGCGGACATCGACGCGGGACGTCTGCCCACTGTGGCGTTCTACAAGCCGCAGGGTGATCTGAATATGCATGCCGGCTATGCCGACGTCGAAGCGGGCGACCGGCACATCGCACGCGTGATCGAGCATATCCAGCGAGGCCCGCAATGGGCCAACACGGTCGTGATCGTCACCGTCGACGAAAACGGCGGCTGGTGGGATCCGGTCGCGCCGCCGAAGGGCGACCGCTGGGGCCCCGGCTCGCGAATCCCCGCGCTCGTCATTTCGCCGCTCGCCAAGAAGGGCTACGTCGATCACACCGTGTACGACACCAACTCTATTCTTCGCTTTATCAGCCGCGTGCATGGACTCGCACCGCTCGACGGCGTCGTCGCGCGCGAGCGCGCATTTGCACGCAACGGTCTCGCGCCGCCCGGCGATTTGACGGCGCCGCTCGACCTCGCGTGAATGCAGTCGGAGAACGCGCCGCCGCGCGGCGCCTTCACGCGTATTTTTTAAAGCCCCGAAAGAGTCATACGTTTGCCTTGAATAACCGGTGCCGCGACATAGACTGATAAAGCAATTCTCCGCACTTCGCACGGAACTGATATGCGCCTCACTATCCTTATTAACGGTTCCGATCCCACCGTCAGTCACGACTATGCTGTTCTCTGGCTCGACACCGACCAACGCCGGTGGTCGAGGGAAGCGCATCAAGGGATCGATCTGCCCCCGTGGGGCGAATTACACGACGAAGACGGCGTGACGACACTCTGCGCCCCAAGTAACAACGCGCCGCTTTGCACGCTGCGCGGCCTGCACGTGGACCGCAAACAGCGTGTGAGCGCGGCACAAGGCGACGCCGCGTGGACCGCGCTGCGCAACCGCACACCGACAAGCGGCTTCTGGCGCTTGCAAGCAGTGGATCGTCACAACGTGCACGCTGAAAATAGCGTGTTCGGCAATTAATTCCAGCGTCTTTTCCCCTGCCGGTCGAAATTCCCACGCGCGCGCCGAGCGGCCCGCGCGCGGGCATTTTTTGCGGCGTTGATGCTCTACGCGGTAACGCGCCGACCATTCTGCCTAACGCACGCATTTAAGCCCGTCTTAAGTTTGCGTACGTAAAGTTGGAGATCCACGCATTCGGGTCGCTGCAAGGCGACCCATTTTTTTGCCCGCGCGATTCTCGCAATCCCTGCTGTCCGGCGGTGCGCGCAACGCTATACTTTGCGCCCCTTCCCTCCTCACCGTTCGACACATGAAGAAGTGGTTCGCCTGCCTGCTCGTCGCGTTTGCCGCTCACGCCAGCGCGGCGCCTTCCTGCACCCAGTTCACACCGAATGCGCAATGGCCGGTTCTGACCAATCAGAAGATGGCGCCGAAAACGCGCATGCTGTGCTACAGCGATTTCGCCGTCATGCATTCGGGTATCACGCACGGTCCGTTGTGGTCCGCCGAACATCTGACGCGCGACCATATCGAAGCCGCGAAAGACATGGTGCGCACCAACAAGTTTTTCGAAGAAGAGCGCTTGCCCGACGGCGAAGGCGCGACGCTCGCCGACTACCGGCGCAGCGGCTTCGATCGCGGACATATGAGTCCCGCGGGTAATCGCTGGAATGCCGAAGCGATGGCGCAATCGTTTTCGCTCGCCAACATCGTGCCGCAAAATCGCGAGAACAATCAGCGCTTGTGGGCGCGCATCGAAACGTCCGTGCGTAAAATCGCCGTTGCGTATGACGACACCTATGTCGTCACCGGGCCCATGTTCAGCGGCCGGCAACTGCAGACCATCGGACCCTCGCGCGTGTTCGTGCCGACGCAGCTTTTCAAGGCGGTCTACGTGCCCTCGCGGCAACTTGCGTTCGCGGTCGTGGTCGACAATGTATCGACGAACCGCTACGAAATCAGGACGATTCACGAACTCGAGGCAGCATCGGGTATCCGCTTTCCGGGCATTCCGGAGAACCTCAAAGATCAGCGACCGGGAGGACTCAAAGGTGTTTAAACCCTATTCGAACGATGACGACGTGCTCAACATCCAGGGCGACGCACTGACTGTGAGCAACGGCACGACGCGCGTCGTACTCAACGGCACGCTCGAACTCACGCAGGATCAGCGCGGGCTGAAGGCGGCGCTCGCACTCAAAGAAGCCGTGGATGCCATCGTCGCGGCATTGCAGGCGCATCCTGGGTTGCCCGCCAAAGTGAAGGACGAGCCGGATGAAAAACCGGGCGTCGTTCAAAACCCGTTTCAATGACGTTTAAGAATCGTCAGACGAGGCGGAAGCAAAAAGGCTTAAAGCGTCTTCAGCACCCCGATATGTTTCAGCGGTTGTGCTGTCGTTACGTTTTGTCACCAGAGCATCGTCAACTGCTGTCTTCCGGGCTGCGTTAAACCGGCAGCGCTGAACAAATCAGCCGCGGTCAGGATCCTCCAACAGGAATCCACCGGTTAAACAAGGAGTCAAACCATGAAGACGCTTTTCGCCGCTCTCGCTTCCGCTGTGCTCGTGTCGACTGCTTTCGCCCAAACGGCGGCACCGGCATCGTCCCCCTCCGCGCAGCCCGCACAAACGCAGTCCGCCGGCCAGGCGAATCTGAAGGCGAGCACCGCCGTGCAAACCGGTGCATCGGATGACAGCGCGGCTACGACCAAAGCGCCTTCCAAAGCCACTGCAAAGTCGCATGTGAAGACGTCGTCGAAGCACGTGGCGAAGCATCACAAAGCCGTGAAGAAAACGCCGGCCGATTCGAGCGCAGCGAAAGCGAAAACGGACAGCACGCAGCAAACCAGCAATGCACCGGTGAACGCCGACGGCGCAAAGACCGACACGACCAAAACGCAATAACACGTGTACGGTTTCGGCGCGCACCGGCCACATGTGCACTAAAAGATAGAAGCCAATAATCGAAGCCGGGCCAGGCCGTTCAGGGAGGGCGAGTCGTATGACTCGCCTTTTTTATGCGCTTATGCGGCGTGGATTAGTCCAGGCGGCCGCCGTGCGGCGCCTACGCGCGCGCTACTGATCCGAACTTCCGTTCAGTTGTGCGAACTCTCCGAGCCTGCGGGCGTCGACGATCTCTATTTCCGCGTAGCCAAGCTTCAACGCGCCCTGCGTTTCAAACTGCTTGAGCACCTGATTGATGGTCTGCCGCGACAGCGCCAGCATCATCGCGAGATCTTCCTGCGGCACGGGGATCACGCGCCGCAGCGCGCCCGCTTCTCCATACCCGCCCGCCATCAGCAGCAGCCGACGCGCGACGCGCTGCGCAGCCGGCAGCAACGCCGCTTCTTCTATCGCGTCGAAGGCAAGACGCAGCTTGTGCGTGAGCAGCAAGCCGAACGTGTGCCAATAGGCCGGCGTGCGTTCGAGCAGCGCCGCGAGTGCGGCGCGCGGCACATGAAACAGCTCGGTGTCGCGCTCGGCATACGCGTCGTGCGTTCGCGGACGATTGTCAAACAGCGCGATTTCGCCGAACCAGTTCATCGGCTCGATGACCGCAAGCAACGCTTCCTTGCCGCTCACACTCGCGGCGCCGATTCGCATCAAGCCGCTGAGCACGCAATAGAGGCCGTCGTCGGAATCGCCGCGCGTGAAGAGACGCTCGCCGGCAGCGAGTCGCTTCAGGCGGCCTGCTTCGACCAATTGCGCCTGCAACGCCGCCGGGGCCGAGCGAAACCATGCGCTGGCAGCGAGCCGCGCGGCAAGCTGGACGGAACGAAGAGTTGCGGTCATTGAATCGCGCCTATGCCGATTGTCGGCTACCCGATGGTTTCCAATCTCGATCGCCGCGATTATGCTGGCTTTGACCGAGGAGCGGCATCCATGAGAACGCTGACACAACAGCTTACGCACTATGCGGCCTACCATCGCGACAGGCGCAATATCGCCACGCATTTCGTCGGCATTCCGATGATCGTGCTGGCGTTGGCCGTCCTGTTGAGTCGTCCCGCTTTCGCGCTCGCCGCGCTGCCGGTCACGCTATCGCCGGCGTGGCTGCTGTTCGTCGCGGCCACGCTCTATTACCTGGTGCTCGACGTCCCGCTCGGTCTGATGATGGCAGCGGTGTCAGCACTGTGCGTCGCATTCGGCCAGTGGATCGCGGCGCAGTCCACGCTGGTCTGGCTCGCAACGGGCGTTGGCCTCTTCGTGATCGGCTGGGTGTTTCAGTTTATCGGGCACGTGGCGTACGAGCATCGCAAACCGGCTTTCGTCGACGATGTGATCGGCCTGCTGATCGGACCGCTGTTCGTGCTCGCCGAAGCGCTGTTCGAAATCGGCTGGCGGCCCGCATTGCGTGACGCGATAGAGCGCGAAGCGGGACCGACGCGCGTCAACCCGAACCGCGCCGCCGCGCATCGCTAAACGCGTGCCGCGCCGTACGATGCGCGGCGCGCCTTCCCCGAACTCAGCCGAAGCGTACGAACCGCATGCTGTGCAGCGCTGTCAATGCGACGGCGATCCAGATGGGGACGTAGGTCGCCAACTGCGCGCCGCTCAACGTTTCGCCGAGCAGCGTGATGGAGACCAGCACGAGCAATACCGGCTCCACATAGCCGAGAATGCCGAACAGTGCGACCGGCAACAGGCGGCTCGCGGTGAGATACGAAGCCAAAGCAAGCGTGCTCAGCGCGCCAAGGCCCGGCAGCAGCAGGAGCCACATGTCGAGCCGCCCGGAGATAAGCGCAAGCGATCCGCCGCTGACGATGAACGCAACCGCAGCAGGCACCAGCAAGATCATCTCGACAGTGAACACGGCGAGCGAATCGTACGGAATCTTGCGCCGCAACACAAAGTACGGCGGATAGCCGAGCGCGACCCACAGCGTCGGCCAGGAGAACGCGCCCGTCACCCACAATTCATGGCCAACGCCCACGGCCGCGCAGACGACGGCGGCCCACTGCAAACCGTCGAGGCGCTCGCGATAGTAGAAGCGCCCAACCAGCACCATCACGAGCGGCAGCAGGAAATAGCCGAGCGACACTTCGAGCATGCGCCCATGCAGCGGAGCCCAGAGAAAGATCCACAACTGCGCGCCGAGCAACGCGGCGGCCGCGATCATCGCGACGCCGAGCACGGGCTGCGTCACCATCCGGTAAAGAAGCTCGCGCAAAATCGGCAGACGTTTGCGCAACGCCACGAGCAACAGCGCGCCGGGCACCGTCCACACGATCCGCCACGCGAAAATATCGAGGCCGCTGAGCGGCGCGAGCAGCGTCGCATACGCAGACAGCGACGCGAACATCGCGCAGGCGCTCACCGATAGGGCAATGCCGCGCCTCGGCGAATACTGGTTCATGGTGCGGTCCGTGGCCCGATGCGCGGGTGCATCGCTGTGAGGGTGGTCATTCGACGTGAAGGTCCGTGAGCAAGCTGCGCATTCTAGCTGGATTACCGGCGTGTACTCCCTGCGCAGCCGCGCGGCCTGGTTTTTGAGGCGCGGGAGGGCGCGGAGCGGCAACAGCGGCGGCAAATTAATCCGTGCGCATCTCGCCGCAATGGACTAGAACATAACTTCACGCGCGCGAGACAAGCCGCGCGCGTTTGTCGGCAACGCAGCAGCAGCACCGCATCGCTCAAGCGCGAATCTTGCTTCGGTAGCTTGCTGCAGCGTTTGCAACATCCACGAGCCGGGCCGGCATGGCCGGACCCGCTTCCTTCGCGGCACGCGTCGATTTCCATCCGCCGTGCCGGCGTCCCGCCACGATCCCGCTCATCGAATGTGACTACTGGAGCCACCATGACCCAGCCAGCCCTCTCGCACGACGCATCGCCCGATCTGCGCTCAGCTTTCGCCGCCGACGTCCGCGCCGGCCTCACGCATACGCCGCAGAAAGAGCTGCCCTCCAAGTATCTGTACGACGAAGTCGGCTCCGCGTTGTTCGAAGTGATCACCGTGCTGCCCGAATACGGCGTGACGCGCGCCGAGGAGCGGCTGCTCGCGAAGCACGCGGCGGACATCGTCGAGCATCTGCCACACGACGTCACGGTCGCCGAACTCGGCAGCGGCAGCGGCCGCAAAACCCGCCGCATTCTTGAGGCGCTGTGTAAAAAGCGCCCTACTTCTTACTGCCCGATTGAAATTTCGCGCAGTGCGTTGCAGTTGTGCAGGCGCGAGCTGGGCGACATCGAACGTATTTCGATTGTGGGTTACGAGCGCGATTATCTGGCAGGCCTCGCAGAAGTCAGCAAGAAGCGCACGTCCGGCGAGCGCCTCCTCGTGCTGTTCCTTGGCAGTACGATCGGCAATTTCGGCAGACTCGCGGCAACGCGTTTTCTGCGCGACATCCGCAACATGCTCGCGCCCGGCGATGCCTTGCTGCTCGGCACCGACCTCATCAAGCCGACGCCCGTGCTGATTGCCGCTTACGACGACGCGATCGGCGTCACGGCGTCTTTCAACCTGAATCTGCTTGCGCGCATCAATCGCGAACTGGGCGGGGATTTTCCGCTCGATGCGTTCGAGCACGTCGCGCGTTTCAATCCGGACGCGCGCAGCATCGAAATGCATTTGCGTGCGAAGCGCGAGTTCACCGCGCACGTCAGCGCGGCGAATTTGACCGTGTCGCTCAACGCAGGCGAAACGATCTGGACGGAGAGCAGCCACAAATACCGCGCGGACGAAGTGCCGGCCATTGCCGACGACGCGGGTTTCGCGTGCAGCCATCAGTGGGTGGAAAGCGAGTGGGGATTCGCCGAAAGCCTGTTGGTCGCGCGCTAAGGGCTCGCGCCTTTTCTTGCGGACTACGTTTTTTGGGGCGCGGCCGATCGGGCGGCGCGTGTTCTTTTGAATCGCACCGCTTTTAGCGTCAGATGCACAGCAGTTGAATCTCAATGAAGCTCAACGCAGGCCGCCCAACGTTTTCGCAACGCCGAGCCGTTCCCGGCTCGCGCGCCGCTCAATGCTGCTCGAAGCGCTCATAGCGCTTTTCCGTCGCGCGCTCTTCGCCCGTCACTTCAGTCACGCGCGCCGCCGGCGGCCCGTGCCGCAGCCACGACAGCATCCGGTCGACCTGATTGGCCGCGCCCTGCAACACGGCTTCCACGGAGCCGTCGTCCAGATTCGCCACCCATCCTTTGATGCCGAGCGCATGCGCCTGGCGCACCGTCGCGTGACGAAAGCCGACGCCCTGCACGGTGCCGCGCACGCGCACGTAATACGTTTCGATCCGCTCATCCAGATCCGGTGCCATGCCGTTTTCTCCTCGCAATCTTTCAAGCCGGCATTCTAGTCGGGGCGCGGCGAGCTTGCCTGCCGAAGTTGCCTTGCGAGTTGCCTCGCGAGTTGCCTCGCGCCTGACGGCGCAGCCTCAGCGACACCGGCGCCGCGCGCCACGTACAATCCCCCGACTGTCACGCAGGAAACGGAAACAGAATGACCGAACAGAATGGCGATCTCGTGCTCGTGACCGGCGCATCCGGCTTCGTCGGCTCGTCGGTGGCGCGCATCGCGCAGCAGAAAGGCTTGAGAGTGCGCGTGCTCGTGCGCGCCACCAGTCCGCGGCAAAACGTCGAGTCGCTCGACGCGGAAATCGTCGTGGGCGATATGCGCGACGAAGCGTCGATGCGCAACGCGCTGCGCGGCGTGCGCTATCTGCTGCACGTCGCGGCAGATTACCGGCTGTGGGCGCCGGACCCGAGCGAGATCGAGCGCTCGAATCTGGAAGGCACCGAGGCCACCATGCGCGCGGCGTTGAAGGAAGGCGTCGAACGCATCGTCTACACGAGCAGCGTGGCTACGCTCAAGGTGACGAGCTCCGGGCATTCAGCCGATGAAACCTCGCCGCTGAAAGCCGATCAGGCCATCGGCGTGTACAAGCGCAGCAAGGTGCTGGCCGAGCGCGCCGTGGAGCGCATGATCGCAGAGGACGGCCTGCCCGCCGTCATCGTCAATCCATCGACGCCCATCGGCCCGCGCGACGTCAAGCCGACGCCGACCGGGCGCATCATCGTCGAAGCAGCGCTCGGCAAAATTCCCGCGTTTGTCGATACCGGCCTGAACCTCGTGCACGTGGACGATGTGGCGGCCGGCCACTTTCTCGCGCTCGAGCGCGGCAAGATCGGCGAACGCTATATTCTCGGCGGCGAAAACCTGCCGCTGCAGCAGATGCTCGCGGATATCGCGGCGCTGACCGGCCGCAAGGCGCCCACTATCAGCTTGCCGCGCTGGCCGCTCTATCCGCTCGCGGTGGGCGCCGAAGCCGTCGCCAAGTTCACGAAACGCGAACCGTTCGTCACCGTCGACGGATTGAAGATGTCCAAAAACAAGATGTACTTCAGTTCCGCAAAAGCCGAGCGCGAACTGGGTTACCGGGCGCGGCCCTACCGCGAGGGTTTGAGCGACGCACTCGAATGGTTCCGCGGCGCAGGCTATCTGAAGGCGTAGCGCACGCATTTTGTTACAACGTCGCTGTGATTGCGAAAGGTAAAAGCCTGCGCGCAGCAGTTAAAATCGTGGGTCTTACCAGAGAAACCTCGCATGAACCTTCACGAACAGCTCGGCGCGCTGGAAGCGGGCGTCGATCAGCTCATTCAGGCTGTCGTGGCCCCGCAGGCCCAGAACATCCCCGAGACAGGCAACGAAAACGCCCCGCAAGAGGCCTCGGCGGACAAGTCGGTGTCCGCAGCGAAAACCGCGGCGGAACAGACCCAAACGGCCGGACCGCAAGCCGGTGCGGCCGAAGAGGCGGCGGCACCCGCGGCGCCGCTGCCCACGCTCGAAATCAATCGTCCGGCGCAGAACGAAATCACCATGACGATCGGCGGTCAGACGGTCGCGCTGCGTCCCGAGCAGGTCGGCAAGCTGATCGAGGAACTGTCGAACGCGCGCGCTTCCATGACCCCGGAACCGCCGCCGGGCATTCCGCCAGGCTGGCGTTTCGTGTCGACCAAGAACCCGGTCATGGCTGTGCAGAAGCAGTCGAACGGCGACCGTTTGCTGGTCATGCGCCATACCGGCCACGGCTGGGTGCCGTTCACTTTTTCGCCGGATATGGTGATTCAGCTCTACATGATGCTCACAAACAAGTGAAAAGCAGTCCCGGACAGGCAGAAAAAACGGCGCTCATGCGCCGTTTTTTTATGACCGCGCGGCGTTGCCGCCGCCCTCGTCCTGCAAACCGCCGACGCCTCAGCGCTCCTGCACGGGCGCCTGGACCCGCGCCTTCCATTGCCCGCCCTTGCCGCGCCAATAGCGCACCGCCGAAGCGAACGTCGCGCCGACATAGAACAGCGCGACGAGCGGCAGAAACGGCGCCCACAGCGGCGAGCGGCGGTAGTAGCTCAGCATCGGCGCATACGCGCAGCACATGGCCGCCCACGCGAGCCACGCTGGCCAGCCCGTGGGCCCGAGCACGAGCGCGGCGACCGGCGGCACCAGGTAGATGATCGCCATGCCGGCCAGCGTGCCCGCCAGCAGCAGCGGCGAATAATGCAGTTGCGTGAACGCCGTGCGCGCGATCATGTTCCAGATCTCGCGCCAGCTGTCGTAAGGGCGCAGCGACACGCTGCGCGCCGCCACGTCGAGCCGGATCGGATGACGCCCGGTGCCCCGATGCTTGATGCGCGCGCCAAGGCTGCAATCGTCGATCAGTTCCGCGCGGATCGACTCGATGCCGCCCGCTTCTTCCAGCGCGCTGCGGCGCACCAGCATGCAGCCGCCCGCCGCCGCCGCCGTGCGATTGCGCGGATTATTGACCCACGCGAACGGATACAGCTTGGCGAAGAAGAATACGAAAGCCGGAATCAGCGCCTTTTCCCAGAAGGAATCGCAGCGCAGACGCACCATCAGCGAGACGAGATCGCGTTTTTCCGCGTCGGCGCGGGCAACGAGCTGCGTGACGGCGTCCGCGGGATGGCCGATGTCGGCGTCCGTCAGCAGCAGAAAGTCCGCCGGCAAACCGAGCGTACGCACGGCCTCGATGCCTTGCGACTGCGCCCACACCTTGCCCGACCAGCCGGGCGGCAGCGGCTTGGCGCCCAGCACTGTGAGACGGTCGGGACATTGCAGTTGTAACGCCGCGGCGCGGGCGGCGTCGGCGGTGCCGTCGGTGCTGTGGTCGTCCACCACGATCACGTGGAAAGCGCCAGGATAATCCTGCTCGAGCAGCGTCGTGACGGCTTGCGCGATCACGTCGACCTCGTTGCGCGCGGGCACCACCGCGGCCACCGCCGGCCACGCGGCGCGCGGCCCGACAGCGAGCGGCGCGGCGGGGCGCGCGCGCCAGAAACCGCCGCGAGCGAACAGCAGCACAGCCCAGATCAGCAAGGACAAACACGAAAGAAAAAACAGAATGACCGGCACCCAGCCCATTAAGCGTTACCCTCTATTTCCGGCAAGCGTCGGAATGATTTTCGACGTGGGCGCGAAGCGCTCCACAGGACGACGTAGTTTAAGGGTTCCGCCAAACCGGTGCAGTGTGCAATTCTTGCCGCATAAATTAACGCGCAAGCTTCCGCAAAACGGCCGGCGCGCCCGCCGCAACTGCCGCGTCCGCCCAACACTGCGGCGGCCCGCCAAAGCAAAGCTGGCCTGATAGCGTTAGAATGCGCGTTTGGTTTTGCTGTACCGGCACGTCGCCGGAGCTCAAGACGTTAATTAATTAGATCGTCGCGGCGATAAAGTCAGAATTTCCGGCTTCCTCGAAACCCGCGTCAGTCGGAGTCCGCCAACTTATGCGAGTCATCCTTGCCCAACCCCGCGGCTTTTGTGCGGGCGTTGTTCGTGCAATCGAGATTGTCGATCGGGCGCTGCAGCAGCACGGCGCGCCCGTCTACGTGCGCCACGAAATTGTCCACAATCGGCACGTGGTCGACAATCTGCGCCAGAAAGGCGCGCGTTTCGTCGAGGAACTCGACGAAGTGCCTCAAGGCGCCGTGGCGATTTTCAGCGCGCATGGCGTCGCTCAAACGGTCGAACGCGACGCGGAAGCCCGCGGGCTCGACGTGCTCGACGCGACCTGCCCGCTCGTCACTAAAGTGCACGTGCAAGGGCGTCAATATGTGGCTGCCGGGCGCACGCTGATTTTGATCGGCCATGCGGGGCATCCGGAAGTGGAAGGCACGATCGGCCAGATTCCGGGCAAAGTGCTGCTGGTGCAAAGCGAAGCCGAAGTCGAGCATCTGGACCTGCCGGTCGACACGCCGCTCGCCTACGTGACGCAGACCACGCTTTCGGTGGACGATACGCGCGGCATTATCGACGCGTTGTTGCGCAAGTTCACCGACATCGTCGGGCCGGACACGCGCGACATCTGCTACGCGACGCAAAACCGCCAGGCGGCGGTGCGCGAGCTGAGCAAGCAGGTCGACGTATTGCTGGTGGTCGGCGCCACCAATAGTTCCAATTCGAACCGGCTGCGCGAAATCGGCAGCGAAAGCGGCGTGGCGAGCTACCTCGTCGCCGACGGTTCGGAAGTGAGGGCCGAGTGGTTTGCGAATGCGCAGACCATCGGCATCACGGCGGGTGCTTCGGCGCCCGAAGAAATGGTCAAGAACGTGATCGATGCGCTGAGCGCAATGGGACCCGTCGACGTCACGACGATGGCGGGCCGTGAAGAGAAGGTCGAATTCAAGTTGCCATCGAAGCTGATGCAACCACTCGCCGCACGCGAAGTTTAAGGAGGACGTCTTGTCTATTCCGCTGCTACAGAAAGTCCGGGTCGGCGCATACATCATGCGTCAGCACCTGTCCGGCAACAAACGCTATCCGCTCGCACTGATGCTGGAGCCGCTGTTCCGCTGCAATCTCGCCTGCAATGGCTGCGGCAAGATCGACTATCCGGACCCTATCCTGAATCAGCGCCTGTCGCTGGAAGAATGCCTCGGCGCCGTCGACGAATGCGGCGCGCCGGTGGTCTCCATTGCAGGCGGCGAGCCGCTCCTGCACAAGGAAATGCCGCAGATCGTCAAAGGCATCATCGCGCGCAAGAAGTTCGTGTACCTGTGCACGAACGCGCTGCTGATGGAAAAGAAAATGGACGACTACGAGCCGAATCCGTACTTCGTGTGGTCGGTTCACCTCGACGGCGATCAGCAGATGCACGACCACTCGGTGTCGCAGGAAGGCGTGTACGAGAAGGCCGTCGCGGCCATCAAGGAAGCGAAGCGCCGCGGCTTCCGCGTGAACATCAACTGCACGCTGTTCAACGACGCGGTGCCGGAGCGCGTGGCCGCGTTCTTCGACACGGTCGGGCCGATGGGCGTGGACGGCATCACCGTCTCGCCGGGCTACGCGTATGAGCGCGCGCCGGACCAGCAGCACTTCCTGAACCGCGACAAGACCAAGCACCTGTTCCGCGAAATCTTCAAGCGCGGCAACAACGGCAAGAACTGGTCGTTCAGCCAGTCGGCCATGTTCCTCGACTTCCTCGCCGGCAATCAGACGTACGAATGCACGCCGTGGGGCAACCCGGCGCGCACGGTGTTCGGCTGGCAGAAGCCCTGCTACCTGGTCGGCGAAGGCTACGTGAAGACCTTCAAGGAATTGATGGAAACCACGGACTGGGACAAGTACGGCACCGGCAACTACGAAAAGTGCGCCGACTGCATGGTCCACTGCGGTTTCGAAGCCACGGCCGTGATGGATACGGTCGCCCATCCGCTGAAGGCGCTCAAGGTCAGCATGCGCGGTCCGAAGACCACGGGCGCGTTCGCCAAGGACATCCCGCTCGACAAGCAACGCCCGGCCGAGTACGTGTTCTCGCGCCACGTTGAAATCAAGCTGGAAGAGATCAAGGTGGCGGGCAAGGGCAACAAGGTGCAGACGGCGACGGCTGCGCACTGAGCGCACACCGAGTATTCAAGGCGGCGTAGCTCCGTGCGGCGGGGCCGTCGTCCGGAAGTTCGCGCTGCATGATGCAAAAAAGCGCGGTGGCCTGCAAAGCCACCGCGCTTTTTTCTTGCGGCTTAGTTGGGACTTAGTTGGGAAGCCGGAGGCTGACCTTCCGCCTCCGCGCTGGATCACCCCGCGCTGCGCGCGTTATGCGCGGTCAGGAATTTGATCAGGCCGTCGACCCCGCCTTTGGCAAGCTGATCGGCGAATTGCGTCTGGTACACCTGAATCAGCCACGCGCCCATCATGTTGATGTCGTAGATCTTCCAGCCCGACGGTCCCTTCGTGAGCCGGTAGTCGATTGCATCGTCACCGCCATTGCTGATGACGTGCGATTGCACGACGACGTCTTTCGCGCCGCCTGGCACATTGGCCGGCAAGAACTTGAACTTCACGTCCTGGTCGCGCAATTGCGAAAGCGAAGACGCATACGTGCGCACCAGCAGCAGCGTGAACTGGTCGTAAAGCTGCTTCTGCTGTTCGGGCGTGGCGGTGCTCCACGCCTTGCCTACCGCGATACGCGTGGTGCGCTGAAAGTCGGTTGCCGGAACGAAGCGCGTCTCGACCAGTTGCGTGATCTTTGCCATGTCGCCGCCGCGCGCCTGCGGATCGGCTTTCATTGCCGAGACCGTGCCTTCGACGGCACTTTTTACCACCGAGTCCGGCGCGCTCTGCGCAAAGGCCGCCGTTGACACGACGGCGGCAGCGAGGAATGCAGACAGATAACGTTTCATACGCTCAGGCAACCTGAAAAGAGTGTGCGCCGCCGGTCAGGGAACATGCGATGGGGCGATTGAGCAAGCCCGAAGCAAGCTGGCGGCGAAAGCTGGATAGACCAGTATACCGAGATTGCGTTCCCGCCCCACAGGGTCCGTGCAATGGGCGTCCAGGGTCCCGGCAGCGCTACACCGCCCCCATGGCCCGGGAGCCGCAATTGCTACGGCGATTGTCTGCCCGGCATCGCCGGCGCGCATTGCTGCCGAATGCGGTCCGGTTTGCTCCGGCTCTGTATACTTGTGCACTTTCGTCAAAATGCCACCCGTGATAAGGCCAGCTCCGCCTACATGCTGAAGTCATCTATTGTTCGCCTCGTCGCCTATTCGGTGCGCCATCCATTGCGGATCATCGCACTGTCGATCGTGCTCGCCATTTTGAGCGGCATCTATGTCGCGCATCACTTCAAGATCAACACCGACATCAGCCGTCTCATCGAAACCGACAAGGAATGGTCCACGCTCGAGCATGCAATGGACCAGGCTTTCCCGGACCGCGGCCAAACCGTGCTGGTCGTCGTCGAAGCACGCGCGCCGGAATTCGCCGACGCAGCCGCAAGCGCGCTGACGGCTGCACTGCGAGCCGAGCCGAAAGAATTCGTCGCCGTCTCGCAGCCGGCCGGCGGGCCGTTCTTCGAACACAACGGTCTGCTCTTTCCGTCGACGGAAGAGGTCATGTCCACCACGTCGCAGCTTGTGCAGTCGCGCCCGCTCGTGAACACGCTCGCGCACGACCCGAGCCTGACGGGACTGGCCGGCACGCTCACCACGAGCCTTCTGCTGCCGCTGCAGATCGGTCAGGTGAAGCTCTCGGACATGAGCCGCCTGTTGTCGCAAAGCGCGAACACGCTCGACCTCGTGCTGGCGGGCAAGCCGGCCGCTTTCTCGTGGCGCGCGCTCGTCGACAGGAGCGCTGCCACGAATCCGGCGCGGGCCTTCGTGGTCGTGCAACCCGTGGTGAACTACGACGCGCTCGAGCCCGGCGCCGCGGCGTCGCAACGCATTCGCGACACGGCCGCTTCGCTGCATCTCGACTCGCGCTATGGCGCGACCGTCCGTCTGACCGGCGAACAGCCGCTCGCCGACGAAGAGTTCGCGTCCGTCAAGGACGGCGCGGTGCTCAACGGCATCGCCACGTTTGTTGTCGTGCTCATCATTCTGTGGCTCGCGCTGCGCTCGGGCCGCATGATCGCCGCGGTCTTCATCACGCTCTTTGTCGGACTGGCAATCACCGCCGCGCTGGGCCTCATGATGGTCGGCGCGCTGAACATGATCTCGGTTGCGTTCATGGTGCTGTTCGTCGGGCTCGGCGTCGATTTCGGCGTGCAGTTCGGCGTCAAATATCGGGAGGAACGCAATCGCGACGACCGTCTTTCGGCTGCGCTCGCCCATACCGCGCACAGTATCGGCGTGCCGCTGACGCTTGCCGCCGTCGCCGTTGCGCTCAGCTTCTTTTCGTTTCTGCCGACGGCGTACCGCGGCGTGTCCGAGCTGGGCGAGATCGCCGGCGTCGGCATGTTCGTCGCGTATCTGACGAACATGACGCTGCTGCCGGCCTTGCTGAAGATCTTCAACCCGCCGGGCGAGCCGGCATCGCCGGGCTTCAAGCAGCTGGCTCCCGTCGACGACTTTCTCGCGCGCCACCGCAAGCCCGTGCTGATCGGCACGCTGATCGTCGTGATCGGCGCCACGCCGCTGCTCACGCGTCTGCACTTCGACTTCAATCCGCTGCATCTGAAGGATCCGCATACGGAGTCGATGGCCACGCTGCTGTCGCTGAAGGACTCGCCCGAGGCCGCGGTGAATAACGTGCATGTGCTCGCGCCGTCGCTGGCCGACGCCGACCGCATGGCCGAGCGCCTGCGCGCGTTGCCCGAAGTGGGCCGCGTCACGACGCTCGACAGCTTCGTCCCCGAGCAGCAGCAACAGAAAATGATGCTGATCGCGAGCGCCGCGCAGCAGCTGCTGCCCGCCTTGCAGCAACAGCCGGCGCCGCAAGCCACGGACGCGGTGCGCGTCGCGGCGCTCAAGCGCGCGTCGAACCAGCTCTCGCTCGCGGCCGACGACCACCCGGGCCCAGGCGCCGCCGAGGCCAAACATCTGTCGGCCACGCTGCAAAAGCTCGCCGCCGCCGACGCCGCCACGCGCGACCGCGCGGAAACCGCGATGTCCGAGACACTGCGCATCGCGCTCAAGCAACTCGAAAATCTGCTGCAACCCACGGAAATCACGCGCGACACGCTGCCGAAGGACATCTCCAGGGGCTGGGTCTCGAAAGACGGCCGGGCGCTCGTCGACATCGCGCCCAAGGTGAAGCCCGGCGCCGATCCGAACGACGACGTCGCGCTCGCACGCTTCGCGCATGCCGTGAAGAAGGCGGAGCCCGGTGCGATCGGCGGGCCGATCTCGATCCTCCATTCCGCGGACACGATCATCAAGGCGTTCCTGCAGGCCGCGTGCTGGGCGCTGCTGTCCATCGCGATCCTGTTGTGGGTAGCGCTGCGCCGCCTCGGCGACATGCTGCGCACGCTGGTTCCGCTGCTGGTCTCGGCGCTCGTCACGCTGGAACTGTGCGTGGTGTTCGGCATGCCGCTGAATTTCGCGAATATCATCGCATTGCCGCTGATGCTCGGCGTCGGCGTGGCCTTCAAGATCTACTTCGTGATGGCGTGGCGCAATGGGCAGACGGGCCTCTTGCAGTCGAGCCTGACGCACGCAGTGCTGTTCAGCGCGGCGACCACGGCGACGGCGTTCGGCAGCCTCTGGCTATCGCATCATCCGGGCACGTCGAGCATGGGCCGCCTGCTGGCGCTGTCGCTCTTTTGCACGCTCATTGGTGCGGTGGTTTTCCAACCCGTGTTGATGGGCAAGCCCCGCCCACGTCGCGCGAAGCACAAAGGAATATAAGCATGAAACTGCGTACCACTGTGCTGGCGCTAGCCGCCACCGGCCTTGTATCCGGCTGCGCAACGGCCCCCGACCGCAAGCCCGGCGACCCGTTCGAGCCGATGAACCGTGCGGTGTTCAACTTCAACGACGGCCTTGACCGCTACGTCGCGGTACCCGTCGCGAAGGGCTATCAGAAGGTGACGCCGCAGCCGCTGCGCACGGCCGTGAGCAACTTCTTCTCGAATCTCGGCGACCTCACGAACGCCGCGAACGAACTGCTGCAGCTGAAGATCACCGACGCGACGCAGGACATCGTCCGCTTCGCGTTCAATTCCACGTTCGGTCTGGGCGGCCTGCTCGATTGGGCGACGCCGGCGGGCTTGCCCAAGCATCATCAGGATTTCGGCCTGACGCTCGGACGCTGGGGCATTCCGTCCGGACCGTATCTCGTGCTGCCGCTTTTCGGTCCCAGCACCGTGCGCGACAGCATGGGTCTCGTGGTGGACGTGAAGTTCAATCCCCTTAACTACATGGAACCCGCGGTGCGCAATCCGCTGTACGTGCTGCAGTTCGTGAGCGTGCGCTCGGATCTGCTGGGCGCGACGGATCTGCTGCAACAGGCGGCGTTGGACAAGTACTCGTTCGTGCGCGATGCGTACACGCAGCAACGGCGCGCGCGTCTGCGCGGCACGAGCGACAACGCGGCGCCGCTTCCGGAATACGACGATCAGGGCGACTCGGGCGCCGCCACTGTGCCGGCCAAGGGCGCCGCCGCAGGCGCGCCGGCCGCGCTGCCGAACTACGCGGATCCGGGCGATACGGCCGCGTCGCCGGATGGCGGGTCCGGGGCGGCTACGGGGGCGCCCGCGAGTGGGCTGCCCAATTACACCGATCCCGGCGATACGCCGGCGAGCGGTGCGGCTGGCTCGGTCGGAGCGGCGCCGGGTCGGCCCAATGAAGGGTCGAATGAAGGGTCGACTGTCGGGCCGGCCGCGCCGGCTGCGGCCTCGGCGGCAGGCACGGCGCCCATGGCTCCGCGCTCTACGTCTCCTGAGACAGCAAAGCCGGCTTCCGCGCCAGCTGCGCAGTAAGGTTCATCGGGAAGGGCACGCCTCAGTGCGTGTGCCGATGGCTGACATGGCCGTTCGAACAGCGACGCGACGCGCCCGCGGCAAATAGGCCCGCGGCAAATAGGCCCGCGGCAAACGGGCGAGCCACAAACCAGCGGGCCACAACCGAGCGGACTTCAAACGAGCGCCCGGCAAACCAACGACGCGCCAGCGCCAGCGCGTCAGGCGCTGCGCATCTCCAGCGCCCGCGCCGCGCCGAGCGCCTCGCGCGCCTGCACCAGCGAAAGACGCGCCGCGCGGGCATCGACGGCCACCTGAATCAGCGCGCCGATCTGCGACGGCTCGCGCAGCAGTTCGCGCAGGATCGGCGCGAGCGCCGTGCTGCCGTCGTCGCGCAAACCGGCTGTCGCCGCGGACGGCAGCGTGCGCCACGCCGGGTCGACGACCGCGCGGCACACGGCAAACGGCACACCGCGCGCGGCGGCCATGGCGCCGGCCAGATGCGACTCCATGTCCACCGCCAATGCCCCCGTCGAGCGATGCAGCGCGCGTTTGTCGTCGGCGGATATGAGCGGCGCGGCGACCGTCGCCATGGGACCGCGGTTCAGGCGCGACGCGAGCGGGCCCGCGGCCAGCGCGGCGGCGAGCCGGTCGGCCCACGCGGAATCGGTCGGAACCCGGCCGAACGGGCCCACCACCGCGTCGGCCACGACCAGCGCGCCCGGCTTCAGGTCCGGCGCGAGGCCGCCCGCCGTGCCGAAGCTGACAATGCCCGAGCAACCGCGCGCCACTGCCGCGCTCAGCGCGCGCTCGAGCAGGTCGGCGCGCGCCGCATACACCACCTCGACGCCCTCGCCGCGCGCAATACGCGCCTCGAAGGCCATGCCCGTCACGACAATCACCGGCAGACCGGCGGAAGCGGAACCCGAGCCGGCATCCGCGGATGCCGCTGTTGAACGCAACATCCGTTACATTCCGACGGCGACGCGCGTGAGCCCGTTGCGCTTCAGGTGACGGTAACGCGCCAGCGCCCACAGCGGGAAGAACTTGCGATAGCCGTGGTAGCGCAGATAGAACACGCGCGGGAAACCGGTCGCCGTGAAGCGCGTTTCGTCCCACAGACCGTGCTCGCGCTGTTCGCGCTGCAAATAGCCGATGCCGCGCTCGACCGCCTCGTGATCGACCTCGCCCGCTGCCATCAGGCCCATCAGCGCCCAGGCCGTTTGCGACGCCGTGCTCGGGGCGCGCTCGTAGCCGCGATAGTCCAGCTTGTAGCTCTCGCCGCCCTCGCCCCAACCGCCGTCTTCGTTCTGGATCGACAGAAGCCATTGGGCAGCACGTTTGATGCGCGGGTCGTCGTGCGGCATACCGGCCGCGTTCAGCGAACAGAGCGCCGTCCACGTGCCGTAGATGTAGTTCAGCCCCCAGCGGCCGTACCAGCTGCCGTCCGCTTCCTGTTCCTTCAGCATGTAGTCGAGCGCGCGTTGCGCCGGTTCGCTGTTCTGCGGCAGTTCGCCGAGTTGCGCGAGCATCGACAGGCAACGGCCGGACACGTCCGCGGTAGGCGGATCGAGCAGCGCGCCGTGGTCCGAGAACGGAATGTTGTTCAGGTAATACTGCGTGTTCTCGGGCTCGAACGCGCCCCAGCCGCCGTCGCTGCTCTGCATGCCGACCACCCACTCGCGCGCGCGGGCAATCGCCTCGCGGTCCACGTCCGTCTGCGTCAGCGCTGCCGAGCGATGCATGGCCATGGCGACCACCGCCGTATCGTCGACATCCGGGTAATAGGCGTTGTTGTACTGGAACGCCCAGCCGCCCGGCCGCACGTTCGGCCGGCGCGAGATCCAGTCGCCGCGCACGTCGAGAATCTGCAGCGGACGCAGCCAGGCGAGGCCGCGTTCGGCCGCCTGCTCGGCGCGCGCCTCGCCGGTTTCCAGCAGCGCGTGCGCCGCGAGCGACGTGTCCCACACCGGTGACAGGCAGGGCTGGCAATACGCTTCGTCGTCCTTGATGACGAGCAGCTTGTCGATCGACTGACGCGCAATCGCCCGATTCGGATGATCGGCCGGATAGCCGAGCACGTCGTACATCATGACCGAGTTGGCCATGGCCGGGAAAATCGCGCCGAGGCCGTCTTCACCGTTCAGCCGCTGATCGACGAAGGTCACCGCCTCGCGCACCGCGCGCTCGCGCGTGGCTTTCGGAAAGAGGCCGTCCACTGCGCGCAGCACCGTGTCCACGACACGGAAAAAGCGGAACCAGCCGACGTGCTGATGCGGCGCGCGTTCCGGCATGCCGGTGTTCACCGGCGCCCCGCGGAACAATTCGTCGATGCGCACGCGGCGCGGGTTGCGCGCCACCGGCCGCCTGGCGTTGAGCACGAGAAGCGGCACGATCACCGTGCGCGCCCAGTACGACACCTTGGACAGATGGAACGGGAACCACGTCGGCAGCAACGTGATTTCGACGGGCATCATCGGCACCGCGCGCCACGACACCACACCGAAGAGCGCCAGCAGAATGCGCGTGAACACGTTCACGGCTTCCGCGCCGCCGTGCGCGAGAATCGCCTCGCGCGCGCGGACCATGTGTTCGGCGTCCGCGGCATCGCCGATCATCTTGAGCGCGAAGTACGCCTTCACGCTGGCGCTGATGTCGAGCGCGCCGTCCGTGAAGAGCGGCCAGCCGCCGTTGGGCAACTGGATGCGCCGAAGGTAGCGCGCGATTTTCTGCTCCAGCTCCAGGTTCGGCGTCTCGCCGAGGTAATGGACGAGCAGCACGTACTCTGCGGGAATCGTTGCGTCGGCCTCGAGTTCGTAGACCCAGTGGCCGTCCGGATTCTGCGCGGCGAGAATCGCGTCGGTCGCGCGCGTGATGGCGGCGTCGAGCGCCGTGTCAGACGCCTGCGCCGCAGCGGGCGCGCTGCGCGCGTCGCCGGCGGGTTCGGACAGAGCGGCGCCCAGCAGGTGGGCTTGAGATAGGTCGTTCATCAGCGTTCCATCGGTTGATTCAGCAGCGTATCCGCGGCCTGCTGGCCGGAGCGGATCGCGCCTTCAATCGTCGCGGGCAGGCCGGTAGCCGTCCAGTCGCCCGCGAGCATCAGATTGTTCCAGCGAGTGCGCGTGCCGGGACGCAGCGTTTCCTGATCCGGCAGCGCGGCAAACGTCGCATGTCTATCGACCACGACCTGCCAGGCCGGCCGGGGCGCGGCGGGCAGATTGGCCGCCTGGGCGACCTCGGCCCACACGCGTGCTGCCAGCTCATCGGCCGGCGTGTCGATCACGTCTTCCGCGCCATAGACCGTCGCCGACAGGCGTCCGTCGAACGCGAAAAGCCACTGCGCGGTACCGTTGACGAGGCCGGTGACAGGCGGCAAGCCGAACGGCGGCTCGACCGCGAAATACACGCTGACGGTCGCCGTGAAGCGGGTCGGCGCGCGCAGCCCCGGCACCAGCGTCTGCGCCACTTCCGGCGGCACGGCGAGCAGCACCGCATGGTTCGCGTCGAGCGAGATAGTTCGTTCGGCGAAATGCAGCGCCTGCACGCGGGCCGCGCTTACGCCGGGTTTCACGCTGGCCTTGGCGCCGGCTATGGCGTCCGCGGCGAACACCAGTTTGTCGAGCCGCGAGCCGAGTTCGATCGTCGCGCCGCCATGCTGCAGCAGCCGCAACGCCGGGTCGACGAACGCACGGCTCAAGCCATTGCGCGCAACCAGCGGCCGACACGCCAGGCCGCCCGCGATCAGCGTCTCGCGCACCATGGCCGCAGCCAGTTCCGCCGACGCGTCCCGCGGCTCCACGTTGAGCATCGCGCGAAACAACGGCGCGAGCAGGCGGTCCCACAGCGGGCCGTTGCTGCGCATGGTCTGCGCGACGCTGCGGCCGGGCTTCGCAAAAAAGAGCGGCAGCATACTCAGATAATCGCCCGGGCCGGTATTCGGCACGCGTGCATTCGGGTCGAAGATCCACCATGGCAGCCGCCCCGGCGACAGGCGCACCGTCCAGCGCGCGCGCGTGGCCAGGTCGACAAAGGGGAATTCCGGTAACGCCGGCCCCGTCAGTTCATCCGCCGAGCCGATTGCCCGCAGGTAATTGAGCGTGGCGCTGTTGCCCGACATCATCAGGTGATTGCCGCTGTCGATCGTCGCGCCGAGCGTGGCGTCGTAATACGAACGGCAACGGCCGCCGGCCTGCGCGGCCGCCTCGTGCAACACGACCCGCGCGCCGCGCCGCTGCAACTGCACGGCGGCGGCGAGGCCGGCGAGGCCCGCGCCGACCACATGTACGAGCCTCGGCATCAGCTCAGAAAAGCGCGTAACGCGCGACGATCCACAGCAAGTGCAGCTTCGGCTTGCTGACTTTCGTGCGCGGAATGTCGAAGCCGCGCTCCAGCGTGCGCTCGAGCAGCACGCGGTACACCCCCGACATGATGCGCGGCGCGCGCACATGGCCGCGCGGCTCGCGGTCCATAATTGCGTCGGAGGCGGCGAAGTGCTCCTGCGCGCGCGCGGCGAGCGTCGCGCACACGCGCGGCAGCGACGGGTCGTCGGCGACCTGCTGCGGGTTCTTGATCGCGATGCCTTCGCGCGCGAGCAACTCGCGCGGCAGATAGCAACGGTTGATGCCGGCGTCTTCGTCGATGTCGCGAAGAATGTTCGTGAGCTGCAGCGCACGGCCGAGATGGTGCGCGAGCAAACGGCCCGGCTCCTCCTGCATCCCGAATATTCTCACCGACAGACGGCCCGCCGCACTCGCGACGCGGTCGCAATACAGGTCGAGCGTGGCTTCGTCGGGCGCGCAGATGTCGGCGGCGGCGTCCATTGCCATGCCGTCGATCATCGCGTGGAAATCCTCGCGCTGCAGATGAAACGTGTGAATGTGTCGGGTGAGCGCGCGCAACGAGGCGCGCGGCGCGCCGGCATAGCACGCGTCGATGTCGGCGCGCCAGCGCTCGAGCGCGGCGGCACGCTCGGCGCGCGGCATGTCGCTGTCGGCGATGTCGTCGACAGCGCGGCAGAAGGCGTAGACCTGATACATCGCGTCGCGCTGCGCGGCCGGCAGGATGCGCATGGCGAGATAGAACGAGCTGCCGGACGTGGCGGCAGCGGCGTCGATTTCAGTATCGTCCACGACGAGATTGGAAACAGCCAAGACGATCTCCGCAGGAGGGCGCCCGCTGAAAGGCGTACAGGAATTGTGATGCCTCGCCGCAGGGCGGGCGGCCCGCGCGCGCGGACACGCGCGAAACAGACGGCTGGGAGGCCGGAAACGGCGAAAAGTATATCAACGTTTGTGAGACGACGCAGTTTCGCCTGCGGAATAAGGGGCGCGAGCCTTAGTGAGGGCCTCGGCAGGCGTTCACGTCAGCGCGACCGAGCGGTTGCGTCCCTGGCGCTTCGCGCTGTAGAGCGCCGCGTCGGCCTCGTTGATCAGCACCTCGTAGGCGGGCAAACCGGGGCGCGCCGCCGCGCCGCCGACGCTTGCCGTCACGGGCACGCCCGTGCCCTGCACCTCGACCGGCGTGTCCGCAATCGTGCAGCGGATTTTTTCGGCGACGCGCATTGCATCCTCGAGCGGCGTGCACGGCAGCAGCAAGGCGAACTCCTCGCCGCCGAAACGCCCAAATGTGTCCTGCGCCCGCACCACGCCGGCGACGCGCTGCGCCATCACGCGCAGCACGGTATCGCCGACGCCGTGGCCGAATTGGTCGTTGATCTTCTTGAAGTGGTCGAGATCGAACAGCAGCACCGACATGTCGCCGCCGTAGCGCTGCCAGCGCGTGTATTCGTCCTGCAGACGCGCCTCGAAGTAGCGGCGGTTGGCAATGCCGGTGAGCCCGTCGCGGTCCGCGTATTCCTGGAGCTTGGCGACGGCCTCCTCGCGCTCGCGCTGCACAATGCTCACGTGCGTCACATCGGAGATCGTCACGCACACCGCCACCACTTCGCGATCGCGCGTGAGCGGCATGAAGGTGCAGTCCTGCTGCATGTAGTCGACGCCGCCGGTGATCGGCCGGTCGTGATCGAACTTGAACAGATAGGGCCGCTGCTCCCACGAACTGAACGCGAAGCTGCCCAGCTGAAACACGCTTTCGATCTTGCGCGACAACCACACGCGCGGCAGTTCCGGAAAATGCGTGAACAATGACTTGCCGACCACCTGCTCCGCCGACAAGCCGCTGTGGTCCTGCATGAACCGGTTCCACATCAGCACGTTCATGTCGCGGTCGAGCACGAAGATGCCGAAGCCGACCCGCTCGACCACCAGATCGCTCAACGACGGCGCGGGCGAACTCATAGGCTGGAGAGGAGCGCGTCGAGCGCGTCGTTCATGTGACGGATGGATTCTTCCGCCATCAGCATCACGAGATGGGCGCGGAAGCTCTGGTCTTCGAGCGTGAAATTGACCTCCACGAGCAGCGCGACTTCCCATTGCAGCACGCCGGGCTGGAACACTTCGTCGAGCGTCAGTGCGTCGCCGAGCAGGCCGGGCGCGGAGAACACCGGCGTGCGGCCGAGCTGGTCCAGAATGCACGACACGCACGCGCCGGTGAGCACATTGGCGACGTCGAACATCAATTCTTTCTGGCTCACCGATTCGTAGGCCGAGCGCGAGTAAGGGTCGCTCACGAGCGCGCACAGATCCTCGACGCTGTCGCTGCGACAGATCACGAGCGCCTCGCCCTTGATGTCCGAGCGAAACCCCTGACGCACCGCGCTCACCGGATCCTGGATCCCGGTCATTTCCCTCAGCGCCTGCGCCGCCTCGCTGACCGCCACCACCCTCACGCGCGGCACCGACAGCTCGATGAACGAATCGAGCAGCCGTGCGAGGCGCGTCGCGGCTTGACCCATCGCCAGATTGGCGACCTCTTGCAGCGCGTCGCGCTGATCTTCGGTGAGGACTGGCTCAGACATACAACCCGTACTCCTTGAGGATGGGCAGTACCGCCTCCGGCGTCACGGGCTTGGCGACGAACGCCGCGGCGCCGAGCGCGCGCACGCGCGACTGGGCCATCGGCTGGATATCGGCTGAGACGACGATGACGAAGGTGTTCAGATCCTCATGCTGCAATGCTTCGAGCACCTGATAGCCGTTCATGTCCGGCATGGTCAGGTCGAGGAACATCACCGAGGCTTTCCCTTGGCGATACAAAGCGAGCGCTTCCCGTCCGTTCGAGGCGTAGGACACCTCGACGTCCCAATCCGCCGGCAATGCCTTGGTGAGCACCTTGCGGGCAAGCAGCGAATCATCGGCGATCACGATAGGCAAAGACATGGCGGCAAAAGACGGAATAAGCTCGTTCGGGTTAACGGCGGGTGGCGGGAACTCTTTAGGGCGGAGTCTGACGGCGAGCGGCGACAGGCGCCTGCTGGAAGGCGCCTGTCGGCCCGGCGGGGATAAGGCGCGGCAGGGCGCGTTGGGCGAAACCCGTGCGCGCGCAGAACTGCGCGCGCGTGCGGCGGACGACGGCTGTGACCGGCATGTGCTGAGCCTACCCCGTAGATGAATCGGCGCGGCTCGCTCAATCTGGCTTAAGTCTTGCCGCGCGCGTGGTTCCGCGAACGCCCGGTGCTCACGCGCGTACGCATGATCCGGTGCCCTCGCGGCGTATGCGTTCGAACATGGCGGACGCACTTTTTGTCGTGGCGTCGATTCTCGAAGTAAACCACCCGAAACGCAATACGCGCTATTCTCGCCTGGCTAACAATATCTTCCTGCATTATCCATTTTTCGAAAACATACGCGCCGCATAATAATCGTTTCTATACCGTTTATACTTTTGTGTACGTTTGCGCTTCGTAATTCGTCACTGTTTTAAAAGTCCGATGAATTGCGCGTCCTACAGGCAAGCGCAGTCCACTACGGTAACTTCTACCGCCGTTCTGCGACTATGCTTCTCGTATCATCCTGTCTCTTTTCGCCTGGAAATACCGAGCATCTGACAATGACACAAGACCGGTTCGATCCGCGCCGAGCGAGCCGCCGTTCCGCTGAAAGGCAGGGCGACGCCGTATTTCCCGCCGTGCCCGAACGGAATTTTCACGTGCGGCGCATCACGCTGATCGCGCTGCTCGTCGCCGCAGTCGTGCTTCCGTGTCTTTACGTCGCGGCAATGGCGTTCAGCGACCTGCGCAGCCGCGAGGCCGACGCCACGGATATGACGCTGCGCACCGTGCGCGTCGCCGAGGAACATGCGCTGAAAGTGTTCGACATGAACGAAACGCTCGACACGCGCATCGTCGATTTGACGGAAGGTCTCGGCGACGACGGCATTCGCGCGCGCGAGGCGGCCATTCATCAGAAACTGCGCACGATGGGCGGCGGCTATCCGCAGGTCGCCGCCGTGTCCATTTTCGGCCGCGACGGCGCCTTGCTGGTGACGAGCCGGTTTTATCCGGCGCCGCCGGTTTCGATCGGGGACCGCGACGATTTCGTCGGCTTGCGCGAGGGCCGCGACCTCGAGCACGTCTCGAAGGTGATGTCGGGGCACGTCGCCGGCGAGCAGGTGTTCAACACCGGCGTCGAACGTCGCGCGCCCGACGGCACATTCGCCGGCGTGGTGTCGGTCGCGCTGCGGCCGAGCTATTTCGACGCGTTTTACCGCGAGCTGCTCGGCGGCACCGACGGCCTGCCGATGACCATGACCCTCGTGCGCACCGACGGCGCCGTGCTCGCGCATTATCCGCGCCGCCCGGGCGAGCCGAACGCGGTCGCGGCGGACTCGCCGTTCGCCGAGGCGATGAAGGAACGGCGACGCGCGGGCGTGACGCGCATGCGCTCGAACATCGACGGCGACAACATGATCGTTGCATTCCGGCACGTCGGCTCGTATCCGGTCTACGTCATGTGCGGCTACCGCGCGTCGGCCATGTGGACCGCGTGGTACCGGCATCTGGCCGTGCTGTTCCTGTCCATATTCACGCCGTCCGTCGCGCTCTGGTGCGTGATCTGGCTGTCGCTGCGGCGGCTCGGCGCCGAGGAAGAGGCGTGGGAGCGCTGGCAGGCGGAAGCCTCCATGCGTCGCTCGATCGAATCGGCGTACCGGCAGTCGCGCAAGATGGAGGCGCTCGGTACGCTGGTCGGCAGCGTCGCGCACGACTTCAACAATCTGCTGATGATCCTGTCGGCGAACGTGCAGATTGCGCGGCGCCGCGGCGCCAACGGGCTCGACCGCGAACTCTCGGCCATGGAGCGCGCGCTGAAGAGCGGCCAGTCGCTCACGCGGCAGTTGCTGGGCGTGGCGCGCAAGCAGCCGCTGCGCAATGAAACCGTCGCGCTCGACCGCTGGCTGCCGGCCTGTCGCGACCTGCTGCGCGCGTCCCTCGGGGCGAAGGTTTCTCTGGTGATGGATGTCGGCGTCGGCATCTGGCCGATGCGCGTGGACGTCGCGGAACTGGAACTCGCGCTCATCAACATCGCCGTGAACGCGCGCGATGCCATGCCCAACGGCGGGCGCTTCACCGTGCGCGCGACCAACATCACGTTCCGTCACGAAGACGGCTTTCCGCTGACCGGCGATTTCGTTCAGGTGTCGCTGGAGGACACCGGCGTCGGCATGGCGCCCGAGGTGCTCGCGCGCGCCTTCGAGCCGCTCTTCACGACCAAGGCGAAGGGCATGGGCACCGGGCTCGGCTTGCCGCAGGTGTTCGCCTTCTGCGAGCGCTCGGGCGGGCTTGCCGCGATCGACAGCGCGGTCGGCGCAGGCACGTCCGTGCGGCTCTATTTGCCGCGCGCGACGGAAGCGCCCGCAGTCGACGTGCCGGTCGAAACGGGCACCGAGGACGGTAGCGCACCGCATGGACTGCGCATTCTGCTTGTCGAAGACAACGAGGAAGTCGCGGCGGGCACCGAAGCGCTGCTGCAGATGATGGGCCACCACGTCACCTGCGTCCTGAACGCCGACATGGCTTTGCGCCTGCTGGACGACGGGCACCGGCAGCTTAGCCGCACCGGCGAGCCGCTGCCGTTCGACGTCGTGCTGTCGGACATCCATATGCCGGGCAGTCTGAATGGCATAGACCTCGCCGAGGCCATCCGGGCCTTCGACGCCACGCTGCCCGTCATTCTCGTGACGGGCTACGCGGAGGAGCTCGATCGCGCGCGCCAGGTCAATGTGCGCGTGCTGTCCAAGCCTTTCGACATCGCGCTGCTGGAAAGCCTGCTGCAGGGAATCCAGCGGGAGCTCGCGCAGAGCGGACTGGATCCGGCGGCGCATCAGGTGCAATAGCGCACCGGCGGTTCCGGCGGGGGGCTGCTTGCCTCGTGCGCTCCATTACCGCGGATTGTAAAAACGCGCAGGCCGCGGCCCGCCGCGGGATTTTGTCGAGGGCCTTCGCGCCGGCCCACGGCTGCGGCCCGGCGACGCGCGAGCCGCATTCCCGGCATGAACGTTGCGGCATCCGGTAGCTAATGGGGACGGCGCGCAACGCGCTGTCCGTCCTACCCAAACGGGAGACAGCCATGCGACATACCGTGATTGGTTTATTCAACACCTATGCTGACGCCGAAGCCGCTCGCGACACCTTAGTGCAGACCGGTTTCGCTCGCGACACCATTGAATTGCAGGCGAACGCCGAGCCGTCCGTCGGCTCCGCCACCGAGGAAGTCGCCGGGTCGGGCGTGCTCGCCAACATCGAACGTTTTCTGTCGAGCCTCTTTGCCAGCGGCCCGCGCGCGCCCGAGACGGCGCGCTACACGGAAGCGGTGCGTCGGGGCGCGGTGCTGGTCGTGATCGACGCCGCCAGCGAATCGCACGCGGAACTCGCCCGCAACACGCTGACGCGGCTCGGCGCGACCGATATCGGCGAGCGCTCGCCGGACTGGGGCACGCAAACGGCGTCCGAAAGCGCGCGCGAGCATTCGTTGCTCGACGAGTTGGGGATTGGCACGGGAACGGCGGGTAGCGCCGCGCCGGGTGCGGTGCGCGGGGCCCAAAGCGGCATGACGGGCGCCACCGGCCGGGAGACGAGCGCGACGACGTCGGCGGCAAGCGGAACGATGCCGGCGGGCGGTGGGGGCGCGCCGCGCGCGACCGGTTTCAGCGCCACGACGCCGTCTGCGGCGACGACTGATCCGCTGAAGACCGATCCTCTAACGGCCGATCCGCTGAGGTCTGATCCGCTCGCGCCCGATCCGCTCTATTCGACGTCCCCGCGCAGCACCGACGCCGAACCGTTCGTACCGCCGCCGCTCAACGAGCGTCCGGCAACCGGTCCGCTCAGCGAGCCCATACACGACCCGCTGACCGGGGACGCCGGACGCAGCGCCATCGCCGCCGGCTCGGCGCCGGGTTCGGGCGCGGTCATGCAGCCGTCGGAAGTGGTCTCGGGCGCGGGGCATCCGACGGCGGGTTTGAGCGGCCAGATTCCGAACGAATATCTGGAGTACGAAGAAGACTTCCGCATCCATTACGACGAGCAGTATGCAGCCGACGACTCGCGCTACGAGGACTATGTGCCGGCTTATCGCTATGGCGCCGAGATCGGCAGGGACGTGCGTTTTCGCGACAGAGCGTGGGACGACGTGGAACCTGAGGCGCGGCGTCATTGGGAATCGACGTCGGCGGACAACAGCACGTGGGAGCGCTTCAAGCTCGCCGTGCGCCACGGCTGGGAGCGCGTCACGGGACATCACCACGTATAGGAAGCAGAAACGGGGAAGCGGTAGCGGCAGCGCGCGCTCTGAAGCCTGAGCGCCGCCGCCGCGTTTAACGCGCAATTGGCGCGCGATTAACACGCCACGGGCCTCACGGGCGCGCGTGGCCGTGCACCGCGGCTCAAGCGGCCGCGTGCCGCTTGACCCATGCGACGTAGCGGTCGACGAAACTCTGCAGGAACTTGCGCGTGCCGTCGTTGAGGATTTCGCCTTTCTCGTTGATTACCGCGGGGTCGTGCTTGATGAACACCTCCGGCTGCCCGAGCGTAGCCACGTCGAGGTAGGCGAGCACATTGCGCAGATGCTGCTGCGCGAGCGCAGTGCCGGTCGCGCCGACCGAGGTGCCGATCACCGCGCCCGGCTTATTGCCCCAGGAATTCGCGCCCCACGGGCGCGAGCCCCAGTCGAGTGCATTTTTCAGCACGCCGGGAATGGACCGGTTGTATTCGGGTGTCACGAACAGCAGGCCATCGGCGGCCTCTACGCGTTGTTTGAGCTGCCTCGCGACTTCCGGGAAATCGGCGTCGTACTCCTGGCTGTAAAGAGGCAATGAACCGATGTCGATGAACTCGAACGTGAGTTCGGGCGGTGCGAGCGAGATGACGGCTTGCGCCAACTGGCGGTTGAACGACTCGCGGCGCAGGCTGCCGACGACGACTGCGATATGTAGGGCCATGATTCGTTTCCTTGAATGAGGCGCTCGGGGGCGCGAAGGGTACGAACTGTCCATCATAGGCAAAAAGCGCGGATCGATGCTGGTTGAAGGCCGCAGGCGGCGCAATTGGCGCAATAGCGTGACGGCTTTGCGCTAGCCCGGTGGATAAGCCCGCGGGCGGAAAAGTTATCCACAGATTTACTGAATAACCTTGTGGATAACTGATACTTTTGCCTTGTCAATCAAGCGTGCCTCCGGCCTATACCTTTTGGAGGCAGCGCGCCTTTTCGGGATCGGCGGGGAGCTTGGTCGCGGGGACGGTTCTGCCCGGCCCGGCACAACGATGCGCGCCGGGACTACAGCCGGCAATGGCTTAGTTGCCGAAAAACACGTTGCAGTAAGACGCGGGGCCGTTGCATTGCGACGGAGCGGCGGCTTGCGCGACGCCCGACGCGGCAGCGAACAGGGCAACGGAAGTGATCAGGGCGGACAGAATGCGTTTCATGGTGCTACTCCTCGTGGGGTTGGCTTGCGATCCCGGTCGATCGATGGGTGAAGAATAGCGATTCAGCGCCTGCGTAAAAACGCGCAAGTCAGGAAGACATCTTTTCGGATTTTGAAATAGTGGACGCGGCGTGTGCGCGCTGAAAGTGGGCGCTCGGCTTCTGCTCCGGCTTTGCAGGTATCGGGAACGTGGCCATGAGGCGATTCCGTCGCCTTTTCAATTTTCACAATAATGCGTTTCCGTTTGTCATACCGGCCCGCAAGATCCGACAAGATCATTGAGTAACCCACCGCGAGAAGCCGCACATGTTCAATACCGATTCGCTTGCGCTGCAACCTACGGCAGAATGGCGCACGTGTTCGAACCCCGTGCGAGATCAACGCCCCGCTCATGAGCGACAATCAGTCAGACGAAAACATTTGCCTTCCGCGAAGCGCGGAGCGGAGCATCTCGTGGCTCGCGTGAGCGAATCGGGATTCGACGATCCCGTCTATCTGACGCAACTGCGCCGGGATCTGGTGCGTTTCGCCCGTCTGCAACTGCGCGATGCGGCCGCAGCGGAAGACGCGGTTCAGGAAGCGCTCGCCGCTGCCTGGACACAGGCGGACCGGTTTGCCGGACAGTCCGAGCATAAGACGTGGGTTTTCGGAATTCTCAGGCACAAGCTCGTGGACACGCTGCGCGCCCGGCAACGTACCGTGAATCTCTCTGCGTTGGAGTCGGAACTCGAGGACGAGGCGCTGCTCGACCGCGAATTGTTCAAGGACAACGGCCACTGGTCGCAACAGACCAAACCCCGACCTTGGCCAACGCCTGAAACGGCGTTGCGCCAGCAACAATTCTGGATCTTGTTCGAGATGTGCCTGGAACATCTGCCTGAGCACATCGGCCGCGTTTTTATGATGCGCGAATTCCTCGACCTGGACATTGAGGCAATCTGCTCCGAGCTGCGGATGACGGCCAACCATTGCAGCGTGCTGATTTATCGGGCGCGGCTGCGTTTGCGCACCTGCCTGAGCGAGAAGGGCCTATCCAGCGAGGATGCGAATGGGGAAGTGTAAGAACATCACGCGCCTGCTGTCCGACGCGCTCGACCGCTCTTTGTCGACGGGCGAGTGGGTCGCCATCCGGCTGCATTTACCGACATGCAGCGGCTGCCGCAACTATCGCAAACAGATTCGGTTGCTGCGTGAAGCGGCTCACACGATGAGCGGCATTTCCATGCCGGACACGGCAGACAGCGACGATTGAGTTCGCGCTGCCTTGCAATCGCGCCAATGTTGTGACGGGAATTTTACCGTTCGCCAGGCGCCGTGTCGCGATAGCGCTCGAAGAAGCTGGCGTGCGATGCTTCATCGATTGCGATCGGGCTTCGCTCACTGCGGGCCGGGTGTTTTGCTAACTGCGCGCGAGTGCGTATCGGCCGACGCTCGAAATTGCCGCCGCAGTTCGGGCACACGTTGCGCAAGGCGGTGAGCGCGCAAACTTCACAGAAGGTGCACTCGTAGGTGCAGATCATCGCGTCGGGTGCGTTTGGCGGCAGTGACTTGCCACACCCTTCGCAAGACGGTCGTAGTTCCAGCATTCAGACTCCTCATTTCTGTTCGGCTTTGTGCTTTCATGCACGACACCGTTACGACGGCGAACGATTTGCCGTCGAGCACTGCGCCAGTTTAAGTGGCGGGCGCTGGAGGCAAGTGACACTCAGGCGTCAATTGCTGACAGCGGTGCGGCGAGGCTCCTCGTCTTGCTTTTGCGTTTCCCGCCGATTGAAGTTTGCCGTGGCGGCGTCACGCGAATAAGGTCGCTACGTTTTCGGGTGGTCGTCCGATTACCGCGCGCCCATTCCGCACGACAATCGGGCGTTGCAGAAGGATCGGGTGGGCGGCCAATGCTTCGTATAACTGAGCGTCGGAAAGCGTCGCGTCGGAAAGGCCCAGTTCTTTGTACTCCGGCTCAGAGTCGCGAATCATGTCCCGGATGGGGCAGCCTAATTGCCTGTTTAGCTGCTGCAACTGCTCGACCGTGAGCGGCTGCTTCAGATACTCAATAACCTCAGTCGGTTCCTGGGCGCGGTTGTACGTGGCGGTGATCAACTCACAAGTCGCTCGGGACTTCGAGCAGCGGGGGTTGTGGTAGATGGTGATCATTGCAGCTTGCTTGGTGATTTGGTTGGATCGCTGGGTGAGCGGGGGTGACCGGGTTGGGTGACGGATGGTTCGATTTTAGCCGGTCGTGGATGGGGGCTGGGCGACGGTTCCATTGGGTGGCCGGCTTGCTGTGCGTCCTCGCGGTGCGCCGTCGCGATTCGGGAGTTTATGCGCATAAACCGCTCGTGGAAGAAGATGGACATCCGTCGGCTTCTCTGCCGCGATGCGGAGGTCGGAGAAGCGTGGGGTTCGAGCAATGTCGGCCTGTGTCGCTGAGTCACGGCAACCCACGCTGGGGTGGCCGCTTGATCCTTGTCGGCTTCGTGCACGCCTAGCCGGAACACGAAAGAGTCGCGGCGCGCCCCGGCTGTCGCTGTCGCTGTCGCTGTCGCTGTCGCTGTCGCTGTCGCTGTCGCTGTCGCTGTCGCTGTCGCTGTCGCTGTCGCTGTCGCTGTCGCTGTCGGCTAAGGCTAAGGCTAAGGCTAAGGCTAAGGCTAAGGCTAAGGCTAAGGCTAAGGCTAAGGCTAAGGGCCGAGTTTATGCGCATAAACCGCCCGGGCTAGCCGCACCCCTTTCGCCCGTGCGCGCCTGGGGCCCCGCGTAAGCGCCGCCCGAAACCTCAGTACCGTCCTGAGAGCGCCGGCATCAGATGCCGATGCCGCGCGCTCCTGTAACTGGCGGACTTCGGCGCCGGCCTGAACCTCAGCGTGAACCCTCACCATACGAGACGAGGGGCAAGGAAGACACTTCGCCCCGCGCCGTTCCTCTGTCCCTGCCATCTTTATGCGCATAAACCTGGCCGTTCGGCTATCCCATCTCTTTTTTTAAAAGAAATGATTGAAATGAGAAATCATCCAGGTAAAATCCATCTGCGTCTAAAAAAGGAGGTGAACATTGGCAGCGGAAATCATCGCGGTAACTCAGCAGAAAGGTGGAGTCGGGAAGAGCACAATCGCGATGCACCTCGGGGCGGCCTTTCATGAGAAGGGCAAAAGAGTCCTGGTTGTCGACGCCGATGGTCAGAACACACTCATCCACTGGGCCAGCGCCTCATCCGACGGAGACACCGGCATACCGTTCCCCGTCGTGAATCTTTCCGAGGCCGGCAGCCAGATTCATCGTGAGATCAAGAAATTCGTAGCCGACTACGACATCATCGTCGTCGATTGCCCGCCCTCCATCACAGAGAAGGTGTCGGGCGTGGTGCTATTGGCGGCGAGCGTTGCCGTGATACCGACTTCATCCTCACCCGCTGATTACTGGTCGAGCGTCGGCCTCGTCAAGCTCGTTCAGCAAGCACAGGTCATGAACGAAGATCTGCGCGCGGTGTTCCTGCTGAACAAGACCGAAGAAAAGCGGATGCTGACGCGCGAACTTAAGCGCGCGTTAGAGGAACTCGGATTCCCCCTCCTCAAGACCCAGATCCCAACGCGGGAAGCCTACAAGCAGGCCATGGCGTTGGGCCAGACAGTACTCCAGATGAGCGACCGCGGCGCCAAGCTCGCGGCCATCGAAGTGAGGGCGTGCGCGAACGAGATCGCCGCCTTGCTCCCCTGAGTTTATGCGCATAAAGGACCCTGAATGAAACCCTCCCAATTCGCCAAAGGCTTTCAAGCACGTCCTGATACGACCAGCAGCGAGAAACGAACTGCCCTGGATCGTCTGAACGCCATCGACGGTTTGGTCAAGAACAATGCTCCGAAGCCGCCGGACGGAACCGCTCGGACTTTGTCGTCCGTCGTCTCGCCGATGTCCGCCGACCTCGACTCCGTCGATACGGAAAACGAGTCCGCCGCCTATCGTTCGTGGAGAATGCAGCACGGCTACCGCCCCGGCCAGGTCATTGAACTCGCGCTGAAGACCATCAAGCCGAGCCCGTTCAATCCGCGGCATTTCTATCTGAAGTCGTCCATTGCCGAGCTCGCCGTCAACCTGGCGAAGCAAGGGCAGCAGCAGGCAATCCATGTCATTCCCGACTACGACAACCCCGGCACGTACTTCGTCAGCGACGGCGGCCGACGCGTGCGCGCGCTGAAGGAAGCGAACAAGGAAACCGTAAAGGCGATCGTGATCGATCTGCCAATCGGATTGGAAAGCTACAAGCTCGGCTACGATCTGAACGTCCAGCGCGACTCGCAGACGGTGTTCGACAACGCCGTCGTCTGGAAACGCTTTCTTGACGATCGTCATTTCCAGAGCCAGAAAGAACTCGCAGAGCATCTCGGCCTGGACGAGTCGACGGTCGCGGTCGCACTGTCAATCGCCAAATTGCCGGAGACCGTCATGCAAGAGATGGTGGCGCGCCCGGATCGCTTCGGTTCAAACATGGCTTATCAGGTGGGCCGTTACCACGCCGCCCGCGGCGCGGACGCCACGCTGCGGCTCATCAACAAGATTCTCTCCGACGACCTCAGCACGCGGCAGGTCGCCGATATCGTCAAGGGCAGGGCCACCACGCAGGAAAGCGCCAAGCCGGCGGGCAGGCAACGCTACGCGCAACGGCTGGAGATCAAGCTGGATGGTGTGGCAGTGGGCGACCTGAAGTCGTACGGAGATGACCGGCTCGAGCTACGGCTCAAGGGTCTCACGCGCGAGAAGCGCGACGACATCCTTCGCCAGATTGAAAAGATGTTGAAGTAGCAAATGCAGAAGCGGCAGAAGTAGCAGCAGTCAGCGGCGGCACAACGGTTACTGCCGATGGCCGCCGCCACAAACGCCGCGCGGCCGCCAGACGATCAGGCGGGCACACACCTCACGCCGCGCGCGACTGGCTCAACGTGAAGGCGAGCAGATCGCCGTCCGTTGGCTCGCCCCAAGTCTTGCGCGCAAGCCAGTCGAAGAAAGCGGTTTCGACAATCTTCGAGTCCAGCCCGCGGCGGCGCCAGTCGTCGCGCATATGAGCACCGAGGCCCGGCAACTCCTCTTCCTCGAAAGACTGCCGCGCAATCTCCCGCTCCGACTCGCCCTGTTCGTCATACAGTTCGCGCGCTTCCTTGCGGCGATAGGCGGAGTATTCGCCCAACAGACGCGCCTTCAGGTCGTCGGCAGGCGCCGCCACCGCGGCCTTCGCCCCGCCCGTGGACGGAACGGCTTCGACCGGCGGTGCGTAGCCCTTCTTGAGCGCATCCTTGAAGAGCGCCGGCGCGCTGCGGACCGGCGGCAATGACGTGCTGCGCATGCGTTGCTCGGTCATCTGCAAAGCCGCGCGGATTCGGTTTTCCTCGCTGTCCGCGTAGAGCGTTTGCGCCTCTTTCAGCGGGATGCCGATCTTGACCATTCGGTCCACCAGCGTGCTGTCGAACACGTTCGGGTGCTCGTCGAGCGCGAGCATCGGCTGCTTGCGCTCGGTCACGCGAAACTGGATCTCAGCCACGCGCCGGCCTTCGCGATGTTCGATCAGCTCGACGAAGATATTCGTGACGGCGTTGACCTCGGCGATTGCGGGCCGCAAATAGTCGCGCTTGAAGTACTTGTACTCGCGCTTTGCCTCGTCGCCGGCTTCCGTGTCGGGCGTACCTGACAGAATGGGACGCCACCATTCCCACGATTCGCGCATCGTCAAATGGCTGGGATTGGTCAGATAGCGCACGCAGATTTCGTACAGCGCAAGGCCCGCGCTGCTGCGCAACTGACTCTGGAATTGCAGGCTCAAGCGTGCATACTGGACCGGGTCGAGCAGCTTTTTCTTGATCTTGGGCGCAAACGAAAACTCCACCCAGACTCGGCGCGTGGTCGGATCTTCGAGAATTTCCGCGTCGGCGATCAGGGTCGAAATGCCCCATTTGCGGCCCGGCTTCTGGCTGGAGGTGCCCGTGCTCCATTCGACCTGAACCGAAACCATGCGCCGCAGGTGCTCCTTGACGAGCGCGGTGTCGTTGGAGTCGAACGCGGAATTGGCCACAATGTCGGACAGCAACGCGCGATAGGTGTCGCCCGATTCGTCCGCCTGCTGGGCAACGGCCAGCAGCACATTGAAGAGCTTGCGGGTCAGCAACGTGATCTTGCCGCTCTTGGGCTGAATCGCGATCGCCTCGACGGCCTTGCGCAACTCCGCCGAGCTGGGGCTGACTACATCGGTTTTCTTGGCGCGCTTCGTGGCCATGCGTCTGGTCAAGGAGGATTTGGCGAGAGCATACCGACTGTGGTGATACGCGTCTATAGCGCGGCGCTCACCGTTGCGGGTGATGGCAGTTTCCGCGACGCGACTCACCTCGGGCGACTCCCGAAAACCCTCACCTCATGATTCCACGCAGGATTCCGGCGATCCTTTAGCGTCGCGGGTTGGGAAAAACCGGGCGAATTCTCCCATGCGCTGAAAGGGGAATGCCTCATCCCGAATCTTCTCACCACAAAAATTTTTTGCGCTTTCGACCATTGTGCCTTGGAGCCGCAGCCCTGGCGCTCGTCGCGCACGCATCGACAGTTTATTGACACCTACCCACTTCCGGCGATGCACGTCGTTGTTCGCCCACGCTCGCGACGGTTCTTCACTGCCCCCTCGGACGCCCATGTCCACGCTGGGCCTCGATAAGACCATCCATCTCCTGTAAAGGCTCACCGTTGAGGAGCGGGAGCGCTCCGCATGGCGCGGGTGTCGCAAGCACAATGCGTTAGACGCGGACATAAACCGTCCCGGAAACGCTCACCTTAGGAACGTAACCCTGTCGCGAGAGCCGCGAAAAGGCGCTTCCCGAAAACCCTCACCTTTCGCTGAATTGTGGAGTTTCCTTTTAACTTTCAATGCCTTAGTCCAATCACACAGCCGACACACGCACCGCTCGCCCCACACGCGTTCTCCCGTAAAGCCTCACCTTAAGGGCAGACTGCGGTTGTCCTCGGCCCTTTACCCCGCTAGAAACGGTCCCGAAAACCCTCACCTTTACGATTCGCGTGTCCACCGCAGCCACAAAAAGAAGCCCCATCCAGAGCACATTTCCGGCATGCAGTTGGTGCCAGGCTCCCGAATCACCTCACCTTTGTCGTTAAATGCCACCGAAAACAACTCCCGAAACGCCTCACCTCTGGCGACCAGCGACTCCAATTTCCCGTGAAGCGGCCGACAAGGAGCACCACTCCCGTATTTGCTCACCTTCCGGCGGGATGTCGAACTTTTCTCCATCGCCGCCATGCCGGACCCAGCAGCGCATGCCCCGGCAAGCTCCCGAAAAAGCTCACCTTGGCCCTTGCATTGCACAAAATTGAGGCAAAAGAGGCTCTCAAGCCCCGTAAAACCTCACCTTCGCCTGGCGTTTTCTCCTGTCCCGGCTCACCTCAAGGTTTCTGGAGGCTCGGACATCGATAAAAACAGGCCGTTTGAACAGTCCCGAAAACGCTCACCTTGCCGCTGACGGTGCCTGGACCCGTCGGCGCGCACAGCCGGGGACTTGCCGTCGGTTTGCTCCCGGAAAACCTCACCGTCGCCTGTTTCGCCACGAAAGGGCGCTTCCTGAACCCGCTCACGATCTGTCCCGCAGCTGCTCACCGGTGTCCCCGAACCCCATCACTTCAGATTCCCGCAAGACCTCACCAAGCCTCCCGGAAAGCTTCACCTTCACGGCCGGCAAAGCCCGCCAGGTAAGGCATTGCCGTGGCGTTAACGGTTTTAACATGGGTTCAAAGGTGTTTATATTTATAACTCTCAAGCCCGAGACCCGCGAGTCCTTCGGATAGACCCCCAGCCCACCGCCGCCCCTTGCTTGCGTGTCGTGAAACAGTGCGCGATGCGTCCGGGAACCCGTAATCCCGTTTGCAAACAATCGCTTATAAGATGTTCTTAGTTTTGTTTCACGGAAAAGGCGCCCTCGCGCGGTATGGCAAAGGGAAATAAACCGCGCATCGGCCCTTTTGCCTGTCGCGGCAACACAAGAGCGAAAAACTGTAGCGTTCGATACGTAAATTGTTATGATTCGTGAAATCACGTAGACGAGGCCCGTATGAATCTGGACGACGAACGCCGAGCGATCCGCGAAGAGCTCGACACCCTGCGGTCTGCCGGGGCGCGACGGCAGGATCTGTCGCTGCACGCCTGCAAGCGATTGTTCTTTGATCTCGGCATACGTCCGTCGATAGCAGCCGTGCGCGATCTCACGCAGACGGGCAGTGCGAGCGACATCCCAAAGGACATCGATCATTTCTGGGAGCGCATTCGCGACGTGTCGCGCATGAAGGTCGGTGCCGGCGCCATCCCGAAAGCGTTGGAAGAGCGCGCCGGAGAACTGCTGGGCGCGCTTTTCGAAGAAGCCGTCGCGCAGGCACGCAGCGCGTTGGATGCCGAGCGCGAGGAAGTCCGCGCCCAGATCGCCGCGGCCGAGCAACGTGCGCGCGATGCGGAAATCCGCCGCGACGCCGCCGACGAAGCCATCAAGCGCAGCGAGCAACGGGCAGAATCGGCGTGGGAACGCGTTCGAGCCCTAGAGGCAGAGCTTTCGAGCGTGGCGACACACGGCACAGCTCACCAGGAAGGCCTGCAGGCTGCGGTTCGTCGGCTGGAACAAGAAAACCAGACACTTCGCCAACGCGTCGACAGCGAGCAGGCGACGAATGCGACGCTGCGCGACCGTATCGACGCATTGCACGTCGAGCTGCGCCAGAGCACCGAGCATTATGCGCAACAGATTAAAGACGCCGTCGCGGAGGCCGAGCGCCGCGTCAAGCCGATGCTCGTCGAACTGGACTCGCTGCGCAGCATGGCCGCGACGTATCAGTCCGGCGTGCGCGACGCGAGCCGCAAGGAATTCGAGTTCATTCAGCAACTGGCGGCCGCCAAAGCGCGCGGCGACCGGCTCGACGCCCAGTTGCGCGAACAATCGGACGAGCTGGATGCGCTGACGAAGGAACTGGCGACGCTGCGCAGCCGGCAGGGCATCGATCCCGCCATTGGCAGTCTGCTCTATTCGCTCGTGCAGGCGGGTCGTCTCACGAGCGACGAATTGCACACCATCGGCACGGCGGCAGATGGCCATGTGAGCTTGCCGCTGCGTTGTCCCAAGTGCGAGGAAGGTGAGCCGGAACTGTCCCAGGTGGATCACCGGTTCGAATTGCAATGTCCGGAATGCGAGCATTCGTCGGGGCCCGGCGATTCACGGCTCGAAGCGGTGAGCCGGTTTTTGTCGCGCGGCGCATTGTCGACGACCGCCTGAAGCGAGCGTCCGACAGTCGCCAAAGGTGAGGAAATTCGGGACGCGAACCGTGAGAGGTTTCAGGATTCCGCTCGTCCCGCCGTCCGCGTCAAACGCCCGTCCGTCCGAGGTTCCGGCAGCAGCTGCGCGGCGGGATCCGGCTCGTCGGTTGCTCGTGAATTTTGCTGTTCCATCCACGTTTGCCAGGCGCGATACAGACGATTCGCGGAGACCGCCTGAACAAATCCGAGCCATTGCCCGACGAGTTCCGCCTCCACTCCGCTTTCGAACAGATCGGCTGCAAAAGTGTTGCGCAAGGTTTGCGGGCTGGCGCGCGAGGTACGCGACGCGGCAATGCCGGCCGCGTCCACGAGCGCATCCACGGCGCGAAGCATGGTGGCTTTGTGCATCGGCCGGCCGGATGGCGACGCCGCAAACACGAGATTGCCGGCCAGTTCCACCAGCCGGCGTTCAGCGAGCCAGGCGTCGAGAATCGCGCAGGCGAAGGGCGCCAGCCGCGTCCGCCGCACGAGCGTCGGATTCGCCGAGTCGATGGTGACCCATGGCGAGCCCGGCGTCGTGCAACTAACCGTGAGCGCGGCGGCCTCGCCCGTCTTCAGTCCGCCACCGAGAAACACGGCGACCAGCGCGCGGTCGCGCCGCTCCTTCCAGCGCCGCGCTCTCGACAAACCCTGCACTGGCGAAAAGAGATGCGCGATCAGCGCGGTCCGCTCCGCATGATCGAGAAATCCGGTCGGCTCATTGTCGCGCGCGTTGCGCCATGCAGCTTCGCCGTCCTGAGCAATGAAGCGTGCGGGATTCGTCGACGATGCCTCGACTTCGCGCACATGATCCAGCACCCGCTCGATTAACCGCAGATAGCGCACGCGCTGCGGCTTGCGAACCTCGAGGCCGGCGACGAAATCGGCGATGGCATGGGTATCCACATTAGCGAGGCTTTTTCCGCGCGCAGCGAGCCACTCGAGAAAGAGGCCCCATTGCGCCTGATAAACCTGTGCTGACGACCGCCGGAAATGCTGCTTCGCGAGCCACGCGTCGAAGGCAATGTGCGGATCGCGGCGCCAGTCTTCGCGTTGCTGATCGAAGAGATCGGTGGACGGCTCCGGGCGCGGGACGAGATCGGACAGGTGGGGAGGCGACATGCGCAAATTATCGGTTAGTTGCGCATAGTGTAGACGAGCAAAGCAAAGCGCCGGCTCAGTCGCCCCAAGCCTGGACCCGCTTCGGCGCGGGATCTTGCAGCGCGCGTTGCGCGGCACCGCGAGCCGCTTCTTCGTAGGCCGACACAGCAAAGGCGAAAACGGCGGGCAGCGCGGTGGACATGCCGAAATCCACGGTCTCGTCCGTTTCGGGATAAGGCAGGTCCGACGGACGTTGAAAGAGACCGAGCATGAGCGCGTCATGCCGGCTGGCAAATCCGAGGTCCGCGAGCGCCTCGGCTTCGATGGCATGAAGCAGCCGCCAGGTCAGCGGAACCTGTTGCACGATGTAGCGCGCGGCGATGTTGCGGACGATATGTTCGAGATCGCGCGCGGCGGTTTGGTAGCGCAGCGCGGCCAGAGCGCGGTCGGTCGGGGCGGTCTTGAGGTCGTTCATTATCGGCTCCAGTCGATAGCCTGTACTGTACAAACATACAGTGTTCGACGCAACCTCGCGCAAGTCCGGATTCCGGTAGCCTGCCGCCCCGCGATCCGCCGCGACGCGCCACGGTGAGCCCGCCGCTCAGCCGTGAATCACCACCAGCAGGGCTTTCGCCTCGCTCTTGCCGGCATTGCGGATGGCATGCGGCTCATCCGCGACATAGCGTGCGGTGTCCGCCGCCTTGAGCCGCTTCGTCGCGCCCGCCGCCTCGATTTCCACGGAGCCCTGCAGCACCGTCAGATGTTCGCGCGTGCCGGGTTCGTGCGCATTCGACACGAGCGCCCCGCCCGGCTGCAGCGTCAACTCGTACCACTCGAATTTGCCGGCCAACTCGATCGGCCCCCACACGCGCAACTGGTATTTTGCATCGTGGCCACTCAGCGTGGGGATGTCGTGCGGACCCGCCACGGCGATCGCTTCAGGCGTCTTCTGCGGCGCAAACAGCGAATCGAGGCTCACGCCCAGCGCATTGGTCAGCCGCCAGGCAACCGCAATTGTCGGATTCGCCTTGTCGCGCTCGATTTCCGAAAGCATCGATTTCGACACGCCCGCCGCCCGCGAGAGATCGTCGAGCGTCATGCGCCTCTCGGCGCGCAAACGCTGAATCTGCTCGCCGACGCGCGGTGGCGCCGCGATTGCCGGCGCCGCCATTGCAGTGGGCGTGGGCGCCGCGCCGCCCGCCGCACGGCGAATACCCGAACTTGCCATTTCCTGACCCATCGTTTAGAGTTGTTCGACATACCGGATTTTAGTTCGGAAAAACGAAAATATCCGATAAAACTGACAGCCGACTATAACAGGCCGTTCCCTGTTCGCCCACGGCAGTCTCACCCATTCAGGAGCCCGCTTCATGCCTGACCCATTTCTCGCCCATCTGCGCGGCACGCTCGAGCAGATCCGCGCCGACGGTTTTTACAAGAGCGAGCGCGTGATCGCGAGCCCGCAATCGGCCGATATCCGGCTCGCCAACGGCCAGGACGTGCTGAATTTCTGCGCGAACAATTACCTCGGCCTTGCCGACGACGCCCGCTTGATCGAGGCCGCAAAACAGGGGCTCGACGCTGACGGCTTCGGCATGGCTTCCGTGCGGTTCATCTGCGGCACGCAGACGGTGCATAAACAGCTCGAGCAGGCGCTCGCCGAATTTCTGCAGACCGACGACTGCATTCTCTATTCGAGCTGTTTCGATGCAAACGGTGGCCTCTTCGAAACGCTGCTCGATGAGAACGACGCCATCATCAGCGACGAGTTGAACCACGCGAGCATTATCGACGGCGTGCGGCTTTCCAAGGCCAAGCGCTTTCGCTACAAAAACAACGACCTCGCGGACCTCGAGTCGAAGCTGAAAGAGGCCGACGCTGCGGGCGCGCGCTTCAAGCTGATCGCGACAGACGGCGTGTTTTCCATGGACGGCATCATCGCCGACCTCGCCGGCATCTGCGATCTGGCGGACCGCTACGGCGCACTCGTCATGGTCGACGACTCGCACGCGGTCGGTTTTGTCGGCGAGCACGGGCGCGGCACGCCGGAACATTGCGGCGTGCTCTCGCGCGTCGACATCATCACCGGCACGCTCGGCAAGGCACTCGGCGGCGCTTCGGGCGGCTATGTCGCCGCGCGCAAGGAAATCGTCGAATTGCTGCGCCAGCGCTCGCGGCCCTATCTGTTCTCGAACACGCTCACGCCGAGCATCGCGGCGGCGTCGCTGAAAGTGCTCGAATTGCTGGCAAGCGACGAAGGCGCGCAACTGCGCGCACGCGTGCGCGGAAACGGCGCGCACTTTCGCAGCAGAATGAGTGCGCTCGGCTTCACGCTCGTGCCCGGCGAACATCCGATCATTCCGGTCATGCTCGGCGACGCGCAGCTTGCTTCGAAAATGGCCGATGCGCTCTTGAACGAAGGCGTCTACGTAATCGGCTTTTCGTTCCCCGTGGTGCCGAGGGGCCGCGCCCGCATCCGCACGCAAATGAGTGCTGCGCATACGACGGAACAGATCGACCGCGCCGTGGATGCGTTTGCGCGCGTCGGCCGCGAGCTTGGCGTGATACCGGCGGAGGGCGCATGAAAGCACTTGCCAAACTCGAACGCGCGCCGGGCCTCACGCTCACCGACGTCAAGGTGCCCGAAGTCGGCCATAACGACGTGATGATCCGCATCACGCGCACGGCGATTTGCGGCACGGACATTCACATCTGGAAGTGGGACGACTGGGCGCAAAAAACGATTCCAGTGCCCATGCATGTCGGCCACGAGTATGTCGGCGAGATCGTCGACATGGGTCAGGAAGTGCGCGGCTTTTCGATCGGCGACCGCGTGTCGGGCGAAGGGCACATTACCTGCGGCTTCTGCCGCAATTGCCGCGCGGGCCGCCGGCATTTGTGCCGCAATACGGTGGGCGTCGGCGTGAATCGCGAGGGCGCGTTCGCGGAATATCTCGTGATTCCGGCGTTCAACGCGTTCAAGATTCCGCCGGAAATATCCGACGATCTCGCGGCGATCTTCGACCCGTTCGGCAACGCCACGCACACGGCGCTGTCGTTCAATCTGGTCGGTGAAGACGTGCTGATTACCGGCGCGGGCCCGATCGGCATCATGGCGGTGGCGATCGCGAAGCACGTGGGCGCGCGCAATGTCGTCATTACAGACATCAACGATTACCGGCTCGAACTCGCGCGCAAGATGGGCGCGACGCGGGCCGTGAATGTGTCGCGTGAATCGTTGCGCGACGTGATGGCGGATCTGCACATGGCCGAAGGTTTCGACGTGGGCCTTGAAATGTCCGGCGTGCCGAGCGCTTTTACCAGCATGCTCGAAGCGATGAACCACGGCGGCAAGATTGCGCTGCTCGGCATTCCGCCGGCGCAAACCGCCATCGACTGGACGCAGGTGATTTTCAAAGGCCTCGAAATCAAGGGCATTTACGGCCGCGAGATGTTCGAGACCTGGTACAAGATGGTGGCGATGCTGCAAAGCGGCCTTGACCTGTCGCCGATCCTCACGCATCACTTCAAGATCGACGATTATCAGCAGGCGTTCGCTACCATGCTCTCCGGCGAAAGCGGCAAGGTCATTCTCGACTGGACCGCCGCGTAGCCCAATCAACGAATCGACTCGCGGCAGCTGCATCCGGAACGCCCGCGGTGCGCTTACGCGCCTGCGGGCGTTCTGCCGAATTCAGCCTCGATACGCACGTGAATGTCGTCGCCGACTGCGGGATACCACGTCGCCAGACCGAACTTCGCGCGGCTGAAACGCCCCTCGGCCGAAAAACCGAGCGTGTCCCTTTTCGTCAGCGGATCGCGCGCGAAACCGTTGAAGGTCACATCGAGCATGACCGGCTGCGTCACGCCGTGAATGGTCAGATCGCCCGTCAACGTGCCGCGCGCGTCGCCGGTGCGTTCGAACTTCGTGCTCACGAAACGGATTTCCGGATACTGCTCCACGTCCAGCAGGCTCGCGCTTTTCACCATTTTGTCGAGCAGCGGCACGTTCGTGTCGATGCTCGCGGCGTCGATCGAAACCGACACGCTACTCTGCGCGAGACCGCCTTCGTTCCACTGCAATTGCCCTTTCTTGCGGTCGAGCCGCATCGCGAAGCGCGAGTACTTGAAGTGCTCAACGTCGAAGATGATGCTGCAATGGTCGGCGTCGAGGTCGTAACGCCCCACCGGCACGCGCGCCTCGTCCTGGCTGACCGAGTGCGTGAGCACTTGCAGCGGCGTGCAGGCCACGGCAGTGAGCAGCGCTGCCGCGAGTAAAGCGCGCACGACGACGGCACGCGCGGTGAATGCATTCATCAGGTGGGTTCCGGTTGTTTGCTCACCAGCAAAGATAACAGTTGCCGCACAGCTCGCGCAAAAACCCGCTAAGACTTGACGAGGGAGAATGATCGTTCTACTCTTCGCCCATGGCTACTGACGCTCACATTGAAAACGCACCCGCGCCGAGCGCGCGTGAGCGCCTGCTCGACGCGGCGGAAGCGTTGATTTACGCGGGCGGCATTCATGCAACCGGCGTGGACGCGATCGTCCGGCAGTCCGGCACCGCGCGCAAAAGCTTCTACACGCATTTCGAATCCAAAGACGCGCTCGTTGCGGCCGCGCTCGAAAGGCGCGACGAACGCTGGATGAACTGGTTTATCTCAGGCACGCAGCAGCACGGCACGGGCGCGCGCAAGCGTCTCCTGGGCATGTTCGAGGTGTTGCGCGAATGGTTCGCGTCGGCGGACTTTCACGGTTGCGCGTTCCTCAACGCGGCCGGCGAGATTGCTTCGGCCGAAGATCCGATTCGCGTGGTCGCGCGCGAGCACAAGGAACGCCTGCTGGCTTTCGTGCGGACTCAGTTCGACGACTTCGTCGCTGAAACGAAACTGGACGCGAGGCGCGCCGCGGCTTTGTCGCGGCAGTGGCTCGTATTGCTCGACGGCGCGATCGCCGTTGCGCTCGTGAGCGGCGAGCCTGACGCCGCGCTCGACGCGCAGGCGGTCGCCCGAACCCTGCTCGACGCGCAATTGCCCCGCAAGCCGAACGCGGCCGCCCGCAACGCTGGCTCACGCCGATCATCAACCAAGCCCCCGCCGACGAGGCGGACTCCAACCTGACCCACAAGCGAGGTGCCTCATGGCCGACACGATCGAAACCCGCCCGCCGCTGCCGCCGTTCACGCGCGAAACCGCCATCCAGAAAGTCCGCGCCGCTGAAGACGGCTGGAATACGCGCGACCCCGAACGCGTATCGCTCGCGTATACCGTGGACAGCGTGTGGCGCAATCGCGCCGAGTTCACGCGTGGCCGCGCCGGGATAGTCGAGTTCCTGCGCCGCAAATGGGCGAAGGAGCTCGACTATCGGCTGATCAAGGAACTATGGGCCTTCACCGATAACCGCATTGCCGTGCGCTTCGCCTATGAATGGCACGACGATTCGAACAACTGGTTCCGCTCGTACGGCAACGAGAACTGGGAGTTCGACGAACACGGATTGATGGCGCGCCGTCACGCGAGCATCAACGATCTGCCGATCCGCGAAGCCGACCGCCTGTACCACTGGCCGCTCGGCCGCCGTCCTGACGATCACCCGAGCCTCTCGGACCTCGGTCTGTAAGCGCCCCGCATGCAACGTGAAGGCGCGCGGCGTCTTCACCGCTCTGCCATCGCTCCTCCGTTATGGTTGTGCTGCCGACTGCCGGCACGTCTTGTGCCCGCTAGCCCGAGTGCGTGTTCAACATCGCACGAGTGGCTTGCGGTACAGTGCGCGACGGGCGGCACGCGCCAAAAACAGAACAGCATTACGCCGGCGCTCGAGCGGCGATGGAGAGGACATGCATCTTCGGCAGAACATCAGGAACAGCAAGAAGTACATCGGCCGCGCATTGCTGGCGCTGGCTGCAGGCCTCGCCGGCAGCACGGCGGCGCAGGCGGGCAACTGGTGCGAGGGCGGCGTATGGGTCGACGCGATGCTCGGCTCCTATCACATCAACCCCGACCCGGATAAGCACTTCGAGCAATTCAACCCGGGGCTCGGCGTGGAATGCTGGCTCAATAACCAATGGGCGCTCACCGCAGGCGGATTTCGCAATTCGCTACGCCGGCCTTCGTACTACGGCGGCGGCGTGTGGTCGCCCGATTTCCTGCATTGGGGCATCGTGCGGGTCGCGGCCATGGGCGGCATCATCTCCGGCTACAACTACGGCAACTGGGGACTCGGTCGCGATCATACGATCGGCCCGGTGATCGCGCCGCTCATCATGGTCGAATACAAGCGTGTCGGCGCGAACTTCATCGTGATTCCGCCCATTCCTTCCGACGACCTGCCGTTCACCATCGGCTTTCAGGTGAAGGTGAAGTTCTAAGCTCACCCACCGCCGCGGGCTTCCGGCACCGGTCGAGCCCCGTACTTCGCGAGAGCCTGTCGCGGCTCTCCAGTATCATTGCATCCTTGCCCTTCCACACCGCTTTGGAGGCTCTTGTGCCCGCGCGTCTGTTCCGCTCCGCGAAAGCCGATCGAAACCGTTTCATTGCGCTTTATGTGAGCATGGCTGTGGGCTTGCTCGTCGCCGCGGGCCTCTTCGTGTACGAGGCGAAGATCATCGTCGCCGATGGTCTGCGCGACGAGGAGGCATTCAGCGTGCTCGGCGCCGCCAATCGCGTGCTGCATGATCTCGAGAACGCGGAAACCGGCCAGCGCGGCTATCTGCTGACCGGGGATGAAAGCTACCTCGTGCCTTACCGGCAAGGCGTTCACGATCTGGACGACACCATACTGCGCCTGCAGCAGGCGGCGGGCAGCGACGAAAAATCTCTGGAACTCGTGCGCCGTGTCGAGCATGCGAAGACCAGCAAGGTGACGGAACTCGCACGCACCATCGAGCTGGCCCGCAGCGGCGATCGCACAGGCGCCATCGCGCTCGTGCAGACAAATGAAGGCAAGCTGTACATGGATGGACTGCGCGAGGACCTGAACCTCCTGCTGAACAATTGGCGCGACCGACGAAAGGCCGCCACGCAGGATGCGCACCGGCGCCTCGTGTTCGGAAGCGCCGCGCTGGTCGCCATTGCCGTGCTTGTGTGCTGTCTGATGGTGTACACGGTCTATATACAGCGCCGCGCCTTCGCGAGGGTGCATGCCTATTCGAATGCACTCGATCAACAGGCCGCTCATGACACGCTGACAGGACTTCCGAACCGCCGCCGGCTGCTGTCGGCCATCGACGAGCTGTCGGGCCACGCAGCCGGGTCGCGGAGAACCGCGCTGTTGTATCTCGACATAGACGGCTTCAAGAACGTCAACGACGCGATGGGCCACAGCGCGGGCGACGTGCTGTTGCGCCGGCTCGCCGAATCGCTGCGCGCAGTCACGCGCCACGACGACATGCTGGCCCGTGTCGGCGGCGACGAGTTCGTGTTGCTCGCCGACGATTGCGGCGACGACTCGCAATTGAGGGAATTGGCCGAGCGCCTCGTGTCGAGCGTGCGTGCGGTGGGCGAAAGAGAGTATGGCGGCCGTTTCGCCATTGGCGTGAGCATCGGCATCGCGACGTTTCCGGACAGAGTCCGCAGTATCGCGGGACTGCTCGACGTTGCGGATGCTGCCATGTACGCGGCCAAACGCAGCGGCCGTTCGACTTATAGCTTCGGCGCCTCGACGGCAGCGGGAGTGTCGAACGTCATCAGGATGACGCGCTAACCGTTCGCGCGAAGGCACAGGCTGTGCCCGGATTCCGCCAAAGGTGAGCCGTTCCAGGATGGTGAGGAATTCCAGGAGATGCCATCACCTTCACATTCCAAGCTCAGAGGTGAGACATTCCAGGAGGCGGTGCGCGCAGGCAATGGTGAGTTATCCCAGGGTTCATGGCGCACCGCTGGTCCTGTTTGTGCCACGGCGCTTGCAAAGGTGAGGAGTTCCAGGAGGTTGCGCCAAAGGTGAGGAGTTCCAGGAGTTGGTGCATGGCCTGCCGCCGCAAGCATAGGTGAGAAGGTTCGGGAGCCGGCGCGGTGAGAATAGTCATACCTGTCGGCGCACCTTGGAGTTTACGGTGAGGAAATTCGGGAGCCCGAGCAAGACGAGTGCCGGCTGCCCACAGCGCAAAATGACCGGCCGTCAATTAACGGCGTCACCGCGAAAAACTTGAGAAGTTTATTTGCGGCTCTGAATGCGGATGACGACGCGTAGTCATCGCTTGGTAACACGCCTCGGCAATACTCGTCAGTGCTACAAGCGCGACTCAATGCGCACAAAAAACGCGCGGCTCCAACGAGAGCGGACGCGAAGGCCAGAATCCGGGGTTCACATGACTATTCGTCATCGCATCACACTGTTGGTGGTTTTGATGTTCGTCGCTTTGTCGGCGATCGGCGGTTACGCCGTGTATCAAACGCGCGGCAGTGCCGCCGAAGTGCGCAAGGTCACCGAAGGTGTGGTGCCGAGCGCGCTCGCATCCGCCGACCTCGTCTCGCAAGTCAAGGACGTTCAGCTTGCCACCATGACGCTCGTCTACGCGCCCGACGGCGACGTGCTCGCGCAGGCTCAGGACGAATTGAAGAAGAAAAGAATCGCGCTGGAACAGGCGCTCACGCTTCAGGCGAAAGACGCCGCGAGCCACGCACAGAAAGGCCTTGTTTTGCAGGCCCGCGACAGTCTCGACAATTACTTCTCCGCGATAGCCGAGACGGCAAAAATGAAAGCCGACGGCAAGAACGAACTCGCGCAGGCGTATCTGTTCGCCAACGTGGCGCAGTATCGCGATGAACTGGAAGGGATTGTCGACACGCTGCGAGTCGAGAAGAACCGCGAGAAAGACGAAGCGATCACCGCGCTCAATGCGACGCTCGCTACCACGACGACGGCAATCGCCGCTGTGACCGGCATCGCGATCATTTTGCTGACATCGATCGGCGCTTTGCTTTATCGGCAGATCACACGGCCGCTCAGCCGCATGCAGGCGATGATGAGCGAGATCGCATCGAGCCAGGATTTCACGCGCCGCGTGCCGGTCGGGCGGCTCGACGAAATCGGCCATTCGATTGTCGCCTTCAACGGCATGATCGAAAAGATTCAGGAAAGCTCGGCGCAACTCAAACAAAAAACCGCCGACATTCAGGCGATGTTGCAGAACATGCAGCAGGGCATTCTCACGGTGATCGACGGCGCCGTGATTCACGCGGAGTACTCGGCGTATCTGGAAGATATCTTCGAGACGCGCGACATTGCCGGGCGCGGGCTGATGGACCTCGTGTTCGCAGACACTGACCTTGGGGCGGACGCCCTGTCACAAGTCGATGCCGCCGCGCACGCGTGCCTCGGCGAAGACTGCATCAACTTCGCGTTCAATCAGCATTTGCTGGTGGGCGAAATTTCGAAGCGCATGCCCGATGGCCGCGTGAAGATTCTCGACCTGAGCTGGTCCGCGATTACCGACGAAAACGACGTCATTGTTCGCCTCATGCTGTGCGTGCGCGACGTGACGGAGTTGCGCAAGCTCGCTGCCGAAGCCAGCGAACAGCGCCGGCGCCTCGACATGATCGGCGAAATTCTCGCCGTCAGCGAAGAGAAATTCCACCACTTCATAGAAAGCTCGGCCGGGTTTATCAGCGAGAACGAGCGCATTATTCGCAAGCACTCCGAAGCAGATCATGCGGCGATTGCCGAATTGTTCCGCAACATGCACACCATCAAGGGCAACGCGCGCACCTATAACCTGCAGCATCTGACGGATGTCGTGCACGAAACCGAGCAGAGCTATCACGAACTGCGCCAGCCCGACGCCGACCGCTCGTGGGATCAGGAGCATCTGATGCGCGAGCTCGCGCGTGTGCGCGAAGCTATCGAGGCCTACGCGCGCATCAACGAACAGAGCCTCGGCCGCAAAGGCAAGACGCAGCGCCACGACGCGGGACATGCGGGCCGTTATGTCATGGTGGAGAAGGAGGAGATTCAGCGCACGCTCAATCTGCTCGACGCGACGGATGCCAACGCGCTGCACGCGTTGCAGTCCATGCGTGACACGCTGCGCCGGAACCTGCGCGCGCTCGGCAGCGAAAGCATCCGCGATGCGCTCGCCGGCGTGCTCGGCTCTCTGCCTTCGCTCGCGGGCGAGCTGGGCAAGCCGGCGCCGAGTGTGCATATCGACGACAACGGCTACCGTCTGCGCGGCCACGCCGGCGGCCTGCTCAACAATGTGTTCATGCACCTGCTGCGCAACTCGATGGATCACGGCATTGAAGCCGCCGAGGCGCGCAGCGCACAAGGCAAGGCGCCGGCCGGGGCAATATCGATCGAAGCCGGCGTGGACGGCGGCGCATTGCAGATCACGCTCAGCGACGACGGCCGCGGGCTCGCGCTCGAGCGCATCCGCGGAATCGCGATGGAACGCGGCTGGATAAACCCGGGCGAAGTCTTGAGCGACGAGGCCATCGCCGCGTTTATTTTCCGTCCCGGCTTTTCGACCGCGGACAGCGTAACGGCGGTGTCGGGCCGTGGCGTCGGCATGGACGCCGTGCGCGACTTCCTGAAGCGCGAGAACGGCAGCATCGAACTGCGTTTTACCGACGATCGCAAAGGCGCCCCGTTCCGTCAGTTTCAAACGATCGTGAGTCTGCCGGATAGCGTGGCCGTCGACACGCTGGGCGCTGAAGCGCGCAATGAAGACGGCGAACTTCGCACAGATGCATTAACGCAATGAAGCGTTGAGCACGGTTTGCGCCGCAAGATCGCGGCGCTCTTCGAGGAATGGTTGTGATCCAACAGTATCTATTGGCGGCGCTTGCGGGCAGCGCGGCGACCGCGTTGTTCGGCCTGGCCGCGCATCGGCTGCATATTGCACGGTTCGCGGCGCGCCTGCGCGCGGATGCAGAGGCGCAAATCGAGTCGCTGAAGCTGGGGCAGAACAACCTCGACGTATTGGCCGAGGAACGCAAGCAGGCCGAACATCGGCTGCAAACCGAGACCGCGCAATTGCGCGCGGAGCTCGTGGAGCAATCGGCAAGCGTGGACGCCTTGCGCACTGCGCTGAAAGCCGCCACCGACGAAAAAGCGCAGTGGGCACAGCAGGCGCGGCAACTCGCGAGCGAAGCCGCGCGACTGAAAAGTCTCGGCGCTGCCTTTGAGCGCTGGCACGAGCAGATGATCTCGCTGATGACGCAGAATCACGACATGCACGCGAAGAACCAGGAACTGTCGTCGATCGTGCGGCATGTGGTGATCGTGTCGCTGAACGCGTCAATTGAAGCGGCGCGCGCGGGTGCGGCGGGCCGCGGCTTTGCTGTCGTGGCGAGTGAAGTGCGCACGCTCGCCGCGCGTTCCGAAGAGTTGTCGAAAAGCTATCGCGACAGTCTGCATCGCAACGATCTGACTACGACCTCGACGTTTCAGGACATCCAGGCGGGCGGCAAGATGATCGCGGCCTCGCTGGCCAGTGTCGAGTCGATGGCCAGTCAGTTTCACGCGAAGCTGGATGAGGTGCCGGCGTGATTACGGCGCATGCAAAAGACAGCTTCGAGCGCATTTTTCGCAAGGCCGCACAGGCGCGCTTGCCATCCAGTCCGGACGACGAGTGCGCGATCATGCCCCTCGCGCAGACCGGCGAGAGCGCGGCGCAGGGTACTCAGGTGGTCGTGCTGACCATTTCGTCGATCGTGTTCAGGCTGCTGCTCATTCTTCATTTCGACGAAAACGACAGCACGCGTGGCTATTACCTCAAAGAAGCCGATGAGCGGCCATTCCAGGAGGCGTTCCTCGAAATCTGCAACCTGTGTTGCGGGGCGATGAACCAGGAACTGCTGCGCTATTTTCCGGACCTCGGCATGTCGACGCCTTACGTACTGAGCGCGCATTGCTTGCCGCATTTGCATGAGTTGCAGCCCGCGCTGCTGTCGTCGTATTCGGTGACGCTGGGCGGCACTGCGCGGCTCGGCGCGACCGTTTGCGTTTGCGCGTATGCGCCAGTCGACTTTATCGCCGACACGAGCGCCGTTGAGGAAACCAGCGGCGAGCTGGAGCTGTTTTGATCGTCTGATGGAGTGGAGAGAGGTAAAAGGACATGTCCAAGATTCTGGTGGTGGATGACTCGAGCACGGTGCGCGACGAAGTGGCCGGCTTTCTGAAGAAGAACGGCCTCGACGTGGACACCGCGGTGGACGGCAAGGACGGTCTCGCGAAACTGAAAACGAGTCCGGGCATCAAGCTCGTGATTAGCGACGTGAATATGCCCAACATGGACGGCTTGACGATGGTCGAAAAGATCCGCAGCGAACTCGCGAACAAGACCGTCAACGTCATCATGCTCACGACGGAAAGCAGCTCGGCGATGAAAGAGCGCGGCAAGGCGGCGGGCGTCAAAGGTTGGATCGTCAAGCCGTTCAAGGGCGACGCGGTTCTCGAGACGTTTCGCAAGCTCGCGAGCTGAAACGCGCACGACCCGGGTGAAAGGTGAGATTTTTCGGGAGCGGCTCGCGGCGCGATTGAAGCGCCCGGCGTGGCCGCCTGGTTGTCGCTGCACTGCGCGAAATCTGCTGGACGTCCGCCACATGCACGAGCGAAAGCAAGTGTTGCTGTCGGCCTTACCGCGAGAAAGGTGAGGAGATTCGGGAGCCCGTCGCGCGACGTGACGATCCGTGCGCGACGGGAAGCGACGTGCCTCACCGGTCACGTTCATCGTGCATGCAAATCTCCACGCGATACCTCTTACCTGGGTATGCAGATCATTCGCGCTTATTGAAAGGTGAGAGTTTTCGGGAGTTCGTGGTCAAGGTGCCGTCGGTGCCCGCCCACCATGGCTTTGCAGCCGGTACCAGCCGGCTGAAGGTGAGCTTTTTCAGGAGCGATGAAAGCGCCGGCTGGCGCCGGACGTCGGGCACTGCGCGCCCAAGGTGAGGATTTTCGGGAGCGTCAGATAGATATGAGCGGCCCGGGCAATCGGCGGCGGCCATGCGGCAAAAGCCGCTACAAACAACGCGCGATTCGCGTGATGCTCGCCCCGAAACCACGCGAATCGCGACCGTGTGCGCTAAAAGGTGAGACTTTTCGGGAGCCGTGAAAATCACACCGGCTTCGCAATCTCACGAATGTCGGCCACAGGCGTCGTACCAAATGCATCGCTGAATGCGTAGTCGAGCAGCTGAGCGGCGGATTGCTCGGGCGTCGCAAGCTGGCCGTTGCGCTTCAGGTCTTCGAACTTCTCGCGCATCGGAAACTGCTCCACGCCAGTGCCGCGAATCTCCGCCTGCATGTTCGTGTCGATAACGCCCGGCGCGAGACTGCAAATGCGCAGCGCGCGAGTGGCATCGAGTGCGACGGCGCGCGCGTGATGATCGAGCGCAGCCTTCGTCGCGCAGTAGATGCTCCAGCCGGCGTACGCATTGCGCGCCGCGCCGCTCGAAACATGCATGATGCGCCGGTCGCTCACGTCCGGGCTGGCTGCGGCGAGCGCGCTTGTGAGCATCAGCGGCGTGGCGACGTTCAGGCTCACCGCGGTCGCAATGGCCGTGGCATCCTGGGCTTCGATAGGGCCGATCGGCTGCACCATGCCGGCGTTGTTGATCAACAGAACAGTGCGCGCGCCGCTCACGAATACACGCAGCACGTCCGTCGCGACCCATTGCGCAACGCGCGCGGTGTCCGCGAGTTCGAGTTCGATTTCTTCGAGGAGCGCAGGAAAGCGCTGTTTCAGCGATGCGTGACGCGAGCGCGACAGACCGAGCACGGCGACATCGCGCGCAAGCAGTTGCTCGGCGAGCGCCGCGCCGAGCCCACGCGTGTGGCCGGTGACGATGGCGCGAATCGGGGAGGAGGAGTTCATGTCGTTCCTTGAGCGTTGGCTGAGGCAGGCCGTTATCTTCTCACGCATGTCCGGGACGCGCAGCGGCGCGGTTCACATGCGCTTTCAGCTCGCGCGAAACCGCTCGCGGTACTGCATCGGCGTCACGCCAATTCGCTTGACGAAGACAATCCGCATGCGATCCGCGGTGCCGAAACCGCAATCGTAGGCAATGGCTTTCAGCGCTGCGCTGCTGCTTTCGAGCAGCTTGCGCGCCGCGTCCACGCGCGCGCGCTCGACAAATTCGTGCGGCGTCACGCCGGTTTCCTGCACGAACACGCGCGCGAAATGACGCGCGCTCATGCCGGCGACGTCGGCAAGCTGCTTCACCGTAAAGCTCTCGTGGATGCGCTCCATGACATGCGCTTGCACTTTCGCGACCGGTGACGTTTCGTCGGCGGGCGCGGTGAGATACGGACTGAACTGCGACTGGCCGCCCTGGCGCTGCGCAAATACGACGAGCCGCTTCGCCACCGCCAGCGCAATGTGCGCACCATGATCTTCCGCGACGAGCGCTAGCGACAGGTCGATGCCCGCAGTTACGCCCGCCGAAGTCACCAGTTGCCCGTCGCGCAGATAGATGCGGTCATAGTCGACGTGTGCCTTCGGAAACTGCGCGGCGAGCTGCGCCGCGTGCTGCCAGTGGGTCGTGACGTGGCGCCCATCGAGCAAACCGGCGTGGCCGAGCGCGAAGGCGCCCGTGCAGATGGACCCGTAGCGGCCGCAGTGCGGCGCGACGCTTATCAGCCAGTCGAGCAGCGGCGCCGCGGGCGGTTCGCCTTCGGGCAGCGCGGGACCGCCCGCCACCAGCGCGAGGTCGAACGGTTCGCGAGCGCGCGCGAATAGATCGTCGGCGACCAGCGTGATGCCGTTGGACGCGCGCAGCGGCGCGTCGTCCGCACTCAGCAGCGTGACTTCGTAACGCGCGTCCGGTGAGACAAAGCGGTTAGCTTCGGAGAAGACGTCGACGGGTCCCGCGACGTCGAGCGCCTGCACGCCAGGAAAGATCGCAATCGCGACGGTGGGCATTGATTGATTCCTTCTGCATGAGCGAGCCGCGCGAGCCACGGCGGTCAACGCGGTGCGATTGTCAGGGTTCGACGGCTTCGCGCGATTGTCGCGGCCACGGTGCTGGCCAATACTGGACTTCATCGGACGGGCCGCATTCACTGCATGAGCCGCATGAAAAACGCGCTAGTCCAGCATACCAAACGCGCTTTTTCGCTGCACGCGGGCGCGTTCCGTTCATCCACGGCATTCAAGGAGTTACGCACATGACCGCGATTGCAGGCATCCACATTCCCGACAGCATCATGGCGCGCGAAGCGACCGACCTCGTGCGCGACACCGAAACCGAGCTGCTGTGTCACCACTCGCGGCGCGTGTTTCTGTTCGGCGCGCTGGCCGGCGAACGCAAGCAGCTCAAGTACGATCCGGAGCTGCTGTATATCGGCGCCATGTTTCATGACATGGGGCTTGTTGCGCCGTATAGCAGCGAGCACGAACGCTTCGAGGTGGACGGCGCGAATGCGGCGCGCGACTTTCTGCGGCGGCACGGAATCGGCGAGGACGATATCGAACAGTGTGGACCTCGATTGCGTTGCACACTACGCCAGGCATTCCTCAGCATCTGAAACGGGTCGTTGCACTGGTGACGGTGGGTGTCGAGGTGGACGTGCTGGGTCTCGCCTACGACGAGTTCACCGAAGAGGAACGCCACGCGGTCACGCACGCGCATCCGCGCGGCGCACTTCAAGGAAAATATTATCGACGCCTTCACGCAGGGCATCATCCACAAGCCGCACACGACGTTCGGCAACGTGAAGGCCGACGCGCTTGAGCTTAAGGACCCGCGTTACCATCGCGAGAATTTTTGCACGATGATTCTCGGCTCGTCGTGGAAGGAATGATGCAACGTGCGCGGCGGCATATGGGATGATGAGCGATTGACCGAACTTCCGGCGCCGCGCCATGGTGATCAAAAACCTTCTCCGCAAGCTCGACCTCACCACGCTCCAACTGTTTCTCGCCGTCTACGAGGAAGGCACGCTCACGCGTGCCGCGGAGCGCGAGGCCATTGCCGTATCGGCTGCCAGCAAGCGCCTGCTCGAACTGGAACAGGCGGTGAGTGCAACGCTGTTTCAGCGCAACGCGCGCGGCATGACGCTCACGCCGGCCGGCGAAACGCTGCTGCATCATGCGCGACGCGTGATGCGCGATATCGAGAACATCGGCATTGAACTGGCCGGCCACGCGAGCGGCGTGCGCGGCTATGTGCGGATGATGGCGAACCTGTCTGCCATCGTCGAGTTCTTGCCTGAGGATTTGCGTGCGTTCCAGCTGCTGCACGAGCGCGTCAAGCTCGACCTCGAAGAGCGGCCGAGCGGCGGCGTAGTCGAAGCGGTGGACGACAGCCTCGCCGATCTCGGCATCTGTTCCGCCGACGCCGACACGCGCGAGCTGCACGTCGAGCATTATCGGCGCGACTCGCTGGTGCTCGTGATGCGCGACGATCATCCGCTCGCCGCGCGCAGCAGCGTGGCATTTGCCGAAACGCTCGACGGCGACCACGTCGGCCTGCACGCTGCGAGCTCGATCAATGCGCGCACGCATATCGCCGCGCGCCAGGCGGGCAAGCCGTTGCGGCTGCGCATCCACGTGCCGGGATTCGACGCCGTGTGCAGGATGGTGCAGGCCGGCATGGGCGTCGGCGTATTGCCGCAAAAAGTCTATCAGCTGATGGGGCGTCCGCTCGGACTCGTCGGCGCGCCGCTCGAAGACGACTGGTCGCAACGCAGCCTCGTGCTGGTGGTGCGCGACGTGGATGCACTGTCGCCGGTGAGCCGCCTGCTGTTCGACCATCTGCGCTCGATAGAAGCGTCCGAAGGCGTGCAAACCCCAGCGGCGTAAAGCCCCGCGCAAGCGTTCGCCGTTCGCGAACGGTCGTTGGCGAATTGCGGTTGGACGCCGCCGCGTCATGCCCTCAAGCTGTCTCCCAACATAAAACTGCATGGAGACAGCCCATGGGTGGACCCCTTCAAGGTATCCGCGTCGTCGAGATCGGGACGCTCATCGCCGCGCCGTTTGCCGCGCGTCTGATGGCGGAATTCGGCGCGGATGTCGTCAAGATCGAAGCGCCGCAAACCGGCGACCCCTTACGCAAATGGCGCAAGCTGCACGAGGGCACCTCGCTCTGGTGGTATCTGCAGTCGCGCAACAAGAAGTCGGTTTGCGTGAACCTGAAGTCGCCGGAGGGTGTCGAGATCGTGAAGCGGCTGGCCGCCGAAGCCGACGTCGTGATCGAAAACCTGCGGCCAGGCGCGCTCGAAAAGCTCGGCATCGGCTGGGACGTGCTGCATGCGATCAACCCCAAACTGACGATGGTCCGCATTTCCGGCTATGGCCAGTCTGGCCCGTACCGCGACCGGCCAGGCTTCGGTGCGATCGGCGAAGCCATGGGCGGCATCCGCTACACGACGGGCGAAGTGGACGGAGCGCCTGCGCGCGTCGGCGTGAGTCTCGGCGATTCGCTCGCTTCGCTGCACGGCGTGATCGGCGCGCTGATGTCTTTGCTGCGTGTAAAAACGGGCCAAGGCGAGGGTCAGGTCGTGGACGTGTCGCTCGTGGAAAGCGTCTTCAATCTGATGGAAAGCCTCGTGCCCGAATACGACCTGCTCGGCCACGTGCGCGAGCGCAGCGGCGGCGCATTGCCGGGCATCGCGCCCTCGAACACCTATCCCACCGAAGACGACGGCTATGTCGTGATCGCGGGCAACAGCGATCCGATTTTCCGGCGCCTCATGCAGGTGATAGGCCGCCCCGATCTCGCGGACGACCCCGCGCTCGCGCACAACGACGGCCGCGTGCGCCACTGTGCGTCGCTCGACGACGCCATCGCCGCATGGACGTCCCACCATTCGACGCAAGACGTGCTGGCCGCGCTGGAGGGCGCCGACGTGCCCGCGGGGCGCATCTATTCTGTCGCGGACATCGTCGCCGATCCGCACTACCAGGCGCGCGACATGTTGTTGCAGGCGCAACTACCGGGCGGCGCCTCCGTGAAGATGCCGGGCATCGTGCCGAAGCTGTCGGACACGCCGGGTGAAGTGCGCTGGTCAGGCCCGGCGCTTGGCGAACATACGGGAAGCGTGCTGAGCGAACTCGGCTTTACGGGTGAAGAGATCGGGCGGCTGCGCCGCGAAGGAGCCGTGCAATGAGTTCTGCCAACAAGCTTGCATCGTCCATGGTGTCTGCCGACAAACTGATCGTGCAGGAAGTCGCACCGCGCGACGGCTTGCAGATCGAACCCACGTGGGTCGAGACGGCGGACAAGATCGAGTTGATCAACGGTCTTTCCACGGCGGGCTTCACGCGCATCGAGGCCGGGTCGTTCGTGTCGCCAAAAGCGATTCCCGCGTTGCGTGACGGCGAGGCCGTGTTCCAGCAGATCGAGCGGTGCGCGGGCGTGATCTACGTGGCATTGGTGCCGAACCTCAAGGGCGCCGAGCGCGCGCTTGCCGCGAAGGCGGACGAGCTGAACCTCGTGATGTCGGCGAGTCAGACGCACAACCGCGCGAATATGCGCATGAGCTGCGAGTCGTCGCTCGCAGCGATCGGCGACATTGTGCGCCACGTGAAGGGTTCGGGCGTGCTGTTGAATGCATCGGTGGCGACGGCGTTCGGCTGCCCGTTTGAAGGCGCAATCGACGAGGACCGCGTGATCGGCATTGTCGACGTGTATCGCGAGATGGGCATCGAGAGCATCACGCTTGCCGACACGACCGGCATGGCTAATCCGCGCCAGGTGACGCGGCTTGTCGGGCGCGTGCTGCAGCGGGTGCCGTCTGTGGCGCTCACGCTGCACTTTCACAATACGCGCGGACTCGGGCTCGCCAACGTGCTCGCCGCGTATGAAGCCGGCGCGCGGCGCTTCGATGCGGCGCTCGGCGGTCTCGGCGGTTGTCCGTTCGCGCCGGGTGCGTCGGGCAACATCTGCACCGAAGACCTCGTCAATCTGTGCGACGAGATGGGCATTCCCACGGGCATCGATCTCGAGAAGCTGCTCTCGCTGTCGCGCGCGTTGCCCGCCTTGCTCGGCCACGATGTGCCCGGGCAGGTCGCGAAGGCCGGGCGCAATCGCGACCTGCATCCCGTGCCGGACTACGTGCGGCAAATCTGACTTTCCCTCATCCACTAAACGACCGGACGGCACGGCCGAATCCGGCATTGGAGACGAACATGAGTGACCTTGGCGCAATTGCAACCGATGGGCGTGAACAGAGCGCGGATCGCGCGGCGGCCATCATCCGCAAAGTGGCATGGCGGCTGATGCCGCTCATCATGATCTGCTATCTGTTCGCGTTTTTTGACCGCATCAACATCAGCTTCGCGAAGTTCCAGCTGCAAAGCGACCTCGGCTTGTCCGATACCGCCTACGGTCTCGGCGCAAGTCTGTTCGTGATCGGCTATGTTTTGTTCGAAGTGCCAAGCAATCTGTTTCTCTACAAGGTCGGGGCGCGGCGCTGGATCGCGCGCATCATGATTTCGTGGGGCCTCGCAACGGCGGCGATGGTGTTCGTCAACAACGAATGGCAGTTCTACGGCTTGCGCTTCGTGATCGGCGCGATGGAGGCGGGCTTTGCTCCCGGCGTGCTGTACTACCTGACGCTGTGGTTTCCGCCGAGCTATCGCGGACGCATCACGTCGATGCTGTTTCTCGCGTCGGCTTTTTCAGGTTTGGTGGGGGCGCCGCTTGCGGGGCTCGTCATCGGCCATATGAACGGCGTGCTCGGCATGCCGGGATGGCACTGGCTGTTCCTGCTCGGCGGCCTGCCGTGCGTGCTGCTCGGTTATCTTGTGCTGAAGCTGCTGAAAGACCGCATCGACGACGCTCACTGGCTCTCATCCGCCGAGAAGTCCTTTCTGGCCGGACAGATCGCAGAGCAGAGCCGCCATCCGCAGACCGGGCATTCGTTCCTCGGGGCGATCAGGACGCCGGGCTTTCTCACGCTCGGGCTCGTCTACTTTCTGATTCAGGTGGCGTCGTATGGATTGAATTTCTGGGCGCCGCATCTGATCCGCGTGGCGGGCACGCATAATCCGACGCTAATCGGCTTGCTGACAGCCGTGCCTTACGTATGCGGCGCGATCTGCATGGTGGTGGTCGGGCGCTTGTCGGATGCAAGGGGCGAGCGGCGCAAGTTCGTGTTCGGCTTGCTCGTGATGTCGGCGATCGGATTTTTTGCAGCAGGTTTCTTCGACAAGCAGACGGGGTTTCTGATCGTCGCATTGGCGGTAATGGGCGCGGGCGTGGTGGCGTCGATTCCGGCATTCTGGGCATTGCCGCCGAAGCTGGTGACGGGCGCGGGGGCGGCGGGCGGCATCGCGCTGATCAATACGCTGGGGCAGCTCGGCGGGATTGTGAGTCCGATCATGGTCGGGCGGGTCAGGGATCTGACTGGAAGCACCACGCCCGCGTTGTATGTGATCGGCGCGATGAGTTTGATCTGCGCGGGGATTGTGTTGCGGGGGTTGCCGGAGTCGCTCAGGGCGAGGGATGGCGTGCGGTAGGGTTCGAGGCGCGGCGCGGGTTGTGGGTGCGGAGGCGAAATGTTCAGGCGGCAAAGCGTCATGGAGTACGAGGCGGATTTGGGCGCCTGTACAGTGACGGCTAAGCCTCGCGGCGAGCGAAATCACGCGCTGTGCGAGGAAAACGCCTTTGACCGATACCAGCAATGCAGGGGGATATTAATGGCTAGCCACCCACCGTACACCGTCGTGCTGACCTATACCCACGAACCGCGGCAATTGACGATGCAAGCCGTGGACTCCGTTCTAGTGGCCCCGCTCATCGAGGGAAAGATGGCAGTGCCGTTTTTCCTTGATGACGAGGAATTCCGGTTTGACGATGAACTGGCACGGCGGTTGGGAGTTGCAATGCTGAATGTTATTGCGGCAGGCCGGCCGGAAGTTAGACAGCACCTGAATTTGACGCAGCATCCGATAGAAGGGCGGTCCTTGGGGACCGGTGTAAATGCAAGCGTTGCATTCATCCGCACCGCGAGGACATTACGCCGCCGCGTCAAACACTTGGCGCATATGTGCGCACGTTGTCCACAGCCCTTTCAACAAATTGTGTGGACAACTGCACGTTGCTGAGCAGCGCGAGCGTGACCGCGACCGCAAACGATGCCCGCGCGCGGGACGAACTATCGCTATCGCCTGCACTGCCCATACATCGACCGCACGCCGATTCCGCCGTCGCGTCAATCACTTGGCCGGGCTATGCGAACGTTGTCCAGAGCCTTGCCAACATTTTGCGTGGACAACTTCGCGGGTTTTCGCGCCCACGCATGAGCCGAAGCGGCGCATAGGGCACGAGGCACATAACCCTCAAGCCTTCAACCCCGACCCCGCGGCCGCATCTTCGCGCGACTGCACCTGCAACACCGCATCGCGCTTATCGAGCAGATGCTGCCGAAGAATTGCGCTCAGCTTCTTGCCGTCGCGCGCCTCGAGCGCCTTCAGCATTTCGTCATGATCGTGAATCGCGCGGTCCCACTTCGGGATCTGAAAGTTCGAGCGGAAACGCAGCGCCTGCAAACGCCGGTTGACGGAGACATAAGTCTGCCGCAGCGCCGAATTCCGCGCGGCTTCGTTGATCTTGTCGTGAATGGCCTGATTGCGGCTGTAGTACCCGGCCAGATCGTTTTGTGCGCGGCACGCGAGCATGGCGTAATGCAACGCCTTGATCTCGGCGAGTTCGGCCGCCGTCATTCGTTCGGCCGCGAGTTCGCCGGAGAAAGCCTCAAGGCCGCTCATCAGTTCGAATGTCTCGCGCAATTCGGCTTCCGACATTTTCGACACCGACGCGCCGCGATTCGGCCAAATGTCGATCAGCCCTTCAGCGGCGAGTACCTTGAGCGCCTCGCGCAACGGCGTGCGTGAAATGCCGAGCGTTTCGCACAACTCCCGCTCATTCAGTTTCTTGCCCGGCTCGAGCACGCCTTCGACGATAAACCGGCGAATGTGCTCGACCACCGTGTCATGCAAGCGCTGCCGCTCGACCTTAGGCAACTGCGCCGCGCCGAGCGAGCCGCCCTCAACTTCCGAATTTTGCATACAAACTTCCTCAATGCCCGTTTCGGTCGATTTTATCGGATCGCTGCAACGAAGGGTAGAACGCGGGTAAACACCGGTGCGCAAAGGCAATTTTCAACTTCCGTCGGCGCAACTTCGTCTGATATAGTTTTTTGCATGCAAAATTCAATCGGAGGAGCGCAATGCTGAAGTTAGATTTTCATCCCGCCGGCCGTCACTTCCTGCAGATTCCGGGGCCGAGCCCCGTGCCCGATCGCATCCTCCGCGCGATGAGCTATCCGACCATCGACCATCGCGGACCGGAATTCGGCGAATTGGGTCTGAAGGTGCTCGACGGGATCAAGAAAATCTTCAAGACGCAGCATCCGGTGGTGATTTATCCGGCGTCCGGCACCGGCGCATGGGAGGCGGCGCTCTCTAACACACTGAGCCCGGGCGACCACGTGTTGATGTACGAGACGGGTCACTTCGCGACGCTCTGGAAAAAGATGGCGGAAAGCCTCGGCCTCATGCCGGAGTTCCTCGGCTTGCCGGGTATCGAAGGCTGGCGGCGCGGCGTGCAACCGCACATGATCGAAGAGCGCCTGCGCGCCGACACGCAGCAGTCGATCAAGGCGGTTTGCGTCGTGCACAACGAAACCTCGACGGGCGTCACGTCCGACATCGCGGCCGTGCGCCGCGCAATCGACGCCGCGGGCCATCCCGCGCTGTTGCTCGTCGATACGATTTCGGGCCTCGCGTGCGCCGATTATCGCCACGACGAATGGGGCGTCGACGTCACCGTGTCAGGCTCGCAGAAAGGCTTGATGCTGCCGCCGGGCATCAGCTTCAACGCGATTTCGCCGAAGGCCCTCGCTGCGAGCAAGCACGCAAAACTGCCGCGCAGCTTCTGGGACTGGAGGGAAATCGTCGAGATGAACACGGCCGGCTACTGGCCGTACACGCCCAACACGAATCTGCTGTACGGCCTTCACGAGGCGATCGACATGATTCTAGGCGAAGGGCTCGACAACGTGTTTGCGCGCCACGAGCGTCTTGCCGAGGCGACGCGCCGCGCGGTGCGCGCATGGGGACTCGAAATCCAGTGCGCGGATCCGGCTGTGTACAGCCCGGTGCTGACCGGCGTGATGATGCCCGAGGGCGTGGATGCCGACGCGGTGCGCAAGCTCATCTACGAACGTTTCGACATGTCGCTCGGCACGGGGCTCGGCAAGATGAAAGGCCGCATGTTCCGCATCGGCCATCTCGGCGACTGCAACGACCTGATGCTGCTCGCCACGCTCGCCGGCTGCGAAATGGGCCTGCGTCTCGCGGGCGTTCCCCTCAAGGAAAGCGGCTTGCCTGCCGCTATGAACTGGTTGAGCCAGCCCGCGCACGCCGCGGGTTTGAAGGCGGCCGCCTGACGAGGCCGCGGCGGCAAGCTCGAACCGCCGCAATCGAAAGAAGACAGGAACAACGCAAACAGGCATCGACGAAGTCAGTTCCATCATGAAGCCGCGCACAGAACGCGGCCCTGAACAATGCGATGGCGAGGCGGCGCATGCCGCCTTGCGACGACGAGGCGCGCCCTATCAGGAACGCCGTCGACACATGCAAATGGAGAGAGACGATGAAGCGGTTTCGTGTGACCAGTGCGACCAGTATTGTTCTAGTGATGCTCTGCATCATGTACTTCATCACCTACCTGGACCGCGTCAACGTCAGCACGGCGGCCGCGGGCTTCGGCAAGGAATTCCATCTTTCGCACACGGAAGTCGGCCTCGTGTTCTCGGCTTTTGCGTATCCGTATCTGCTTTTCCAGATCATCGGCGGCTGGGTCAGCGACCGTTTCGGCGCGAGGCGCACGTTGCTTGCGTGCGGCGCGATCTGGGGCATCGCCACCTTGCTGACCGGTTTTGCGGGCGGCCTGATGTCGCTGCTGGCGGCGCGCGTGCTGCTCGGTTTCGGTGAAGGCGCGACTTTCCCGGCGGCGACGTCCGCCATGGCGCGCTGGGTCGCGAAGGAAAAGCGCGGCTTCGCGCAAGGCATCACGCATGCGGCTTCGCGCGTCGGCAATGCAGTCGCGCCCGGCATTGTCGTGCTGGTGATGACAAGCTGGGGATGGCGCGAATCGTTCTATATCTGCGGCGCGTTCAGCCTTCTGTGGGTTGTCGTGTGGGCGTTCACCTTCACCGAGCATCCGAAAGACCACCCGCGCATCACGAAGGAAGAACTCGACGTCCTGCCCGCTCCCAAAGCGAAGGGCGCCGGCGTGCCGTGGGGCAAGCTGTTTCGCCGCATGGCGCCCGTCACGATTGTCTACTTCTGCTATGGCTGGACGCTGTGGCTCTTCCTCAGCTGGATTCCGCAGTACTTCCTGCACAGCTATCACCTCGAATTGAAGAAATCGGCGATCTTCGCGTCGGTCGTGTTTCTCGCCGGCGTGGTGGGCGATACGCTTGGCGGCATCGTCACCGACTTCATCTACACGCGCACCGGCAGCCTCAAGCGTGCGCGCAGCTGGATGGTGTCGGTGTGCATGCTGTTCTGCCTGCTGTCGCTGATTCCGCTGATGTTCACGCACCATCTGTATGTGTCGATGGCGTGCCTCGCGTCGGGCTTCTTCTTCGCCGAAATGACGATCGGCCCGATGTGGGCGATTCCGATGGACATCGCGCCGGAAGCCTCCGGGACGGCGAGCGGCATGATGAACACGGGCTCCGCGCTTGCGGCGATCATCTCGCCGGTGGCGGGCGGCTTCCTGATCGACTATTTCGGCAACTGGGAGTTGCCGTTCGTCGGCAGCATGCTGTTGATGGCGCTCGGTGTCGTGCTCGCGTTCCGCATGCAACCGGAAAGCCGGTTCGCGGGCGGCGGCGCCGACAAGGGGCAAGTGTCCACCAGCATGGGCGTGTAAGCGATGCTCAGGTCCTTTCGCGCCGACGCCCTCAAGCTGAGCACCTCGCCGCTCAGCCGCCTGCTGGCCGATGCGCGCCGCAATCACGCGACGCTCGGCAAGCTCCAACCCAGCCGGGCGCCCGCCGACGCGGACGCGGCCTATGACATCCAGCACGAAATTCTCGGTATTGCCGGCGCGCGCGTCGGCGGCTGGAAGATCGGCTCGAAGTCGGCGAGCGGCCCGATTCAAGGCGCGCCGCTGCCGGACATCGATTTGCATCCCGATGGCGTGATGCTGCCGCGCGCGGGCTTTACGCCGCTAGCGCTCGAACTGGAAATCGCGTTTCGTTTCGGCCGCAGCTTCGAGCCGTCCGCTGCGCCTTATCGCGAAGCCGACGTCCACGCGGCCATCGGCTCGTTCGGTGCGGCAATCGAAATTGTCGCGAGCCGTTTCGCGGAGTGGCCCGACGTGGACCGCCTCGCGCAACTGGCGGACTTGCAGAACCACGGCGCGCTGATCGTCGGCGAATTCATGCCGTATCACGAGGATTTTCCGTTTGTTGCGCCGGCGCTGCGCTTCGACTTCAACGGGCGCGATGTCGTCGAATTGACACCCGCGAATCCGGCAGGCGATCCGCGCCGATTGCTCACGTGGCTCGTCAATCACGCGACGTCGCGCGGCATCACGGTGACACCGGACATGATCGTCACCACGGGGTCGTATACCGGCATGTTTTTCCCCCGAAGCGCGGGCATGGCGCACGGGCGCATTGAAGGCCTGCCGCCGGTGAGCGTCACGCTGTACTGAATAATCGGGCGCTCACGGCGCATGCGCCTGAGCGCGTTTCGCGCGAAGTGCATGCCGTGCACGAAGTACGTGTACTGCCACAACCCTCGACGTTATGACGAATCCCACTTCCGCTTTGCTGGTCAAGCCGATTCATCTGGTGCCGTCGGCGGCGCGGCTGACGACGCCGCTCGCGCAGCATCTACGCAAGGCGCTGCGCGGCGATGTGCTGTTCGATGCAGCAAGCCGCGGCCGTTATTCGACCGATGCATCCATCTATCAGATCATGCCGGTCGGCGTGGTCGTGCCGCGCGATCAGGACGATTTGCGCGCGGCGCTCGAGATTGCGCGCAGCGAAAAGGTACCGCTGCTCGCGCGCGGCGCGGGCACGAGCCAATGTGGACAGACTGTCGGCGAAGCGCTCGTGATCGACACGAGCAAGTGGCTGAACAACATTGTCGATTTCAATGCCGACGCGCGCACCGTCACCGTCGAGCCGGGCGTCGTGCTCGATCACCTGAACGCGTGGCTCAAGCCGCACGGTCTGTGGTTTCCCGTGGATGTGTCGACGGCTGCGCAGTGCACGATCGGCGGCATGGCGGGCAACAATTCCTGCGGCTCACGCTCGATCGAATATGGCAACATGGTGCACAACGTCGAGGCCATCGACGCGATCCTGGCCGACGGCAGCGAAGCGCATTTCGCGTCGCTGCGAAACCCGCCGCAAGGTGCGCGATTGCAGCAGATCGTCGAAGGCGTGCGGCAGATTGCACAACGCGAGCGCGACGAGATCGTGGCGCGCGTGCCGAAAGTGTTGCGCCGCGTGGGCGGCTACAACATCGACGTATTCGATTGCCAGAATCCGCGCGCCTATACCGACGACGGCGTCGCCAACCTCGCGCATCTGCTGGTCGGCTCGGAGGGCACGCTCGCGTTCAGCCGTCAGTTGACGCTGAAGCTCGCGCCGCTGCCCGCGCACAAGACCCTCGGCGTGGTCAACTTCCCGACCTTCTGGCAGGCGATGGATCTCACGCAGCACATCGTCAAGCTGAAGCCAGTCGCGGTGGAACTCGTCGATCGCACCATGATCGATCTGGCGATGAGCAACCCGGCGTTCCGTCCGGTCGTCGCCAAGGCGCTGGTGGGCGAGCCGCAAGCCGTGCTGCTCGTGGAGTTCGCGGGCGAGTCGCGCGACGCGCAGCTGCAGTCCCTCAGACAACTGACTGAATTGATGGCCGATCTCGGCTTGCCCGGCTCCGTCGTCGAAATGCCGGACATGAATGCGCAGAAGGCGCTATGGGAAGTGCGCAAGGCCGGGCTCAACATCATGATGAGCATGAAGGGCGACGGCAAGCCGGTGTCCTTTATTGAAGACTGCGCGGTGCCGCTCGAACATCTCGCCGACTATACGAGCCGGCTCACCGAGGTTTTTCATCGGCATGGCACGGAAGGCACGTGGTATGCGCACGCGAGCGTCGGCACGCTGCACGTGCGGCCGATTCTCGACATGCGTCGCGACGGTGCGATAAAAATGCGCGCGATCGCCGAAGAAGCGGCGGCGCTCGTGCGCGAATACAAAGGCGCCTATTCCGGCGAACACGGCGACGGCTTGTGCCGCGGCGAATGGGTCGCGTGGCAATACGGTCCGAAGCTGAACCAGGCCTTCGGCGAGATCAAGGCGCTGTTCGATCCGGATAACCGTTTCAATCCCGACAAGATGGTGCGTCCGCCGAAAATGGACGACGCGCGCTACTTCCGTTTCGCGCCAGGCTATCGCGAACAGCGCATGGAAACGGCGCTCGACTGGTCGGCGTGGAATGTGCAGCGCGATCCGCTGACGGGCCGCGAAAGCGCGCCGGGCAGCGGCAACGATCTGTCGGGCGGCCTCGCCAAAGCCGTGGAGATGTGCAACAACAACGGCCACTGCCGCAAGTTCGACGCCGGCACCATGTGCCCGAGCTACCGCGTGACGAAAGACGAGCAGCATGTGACGCGCGGGCGCGCGAACACCTTGCGTCTGGCGATTTCGGGGCAGCTCGGCGAAGCGGGCCTCGCGAGCGACGACGTGAAGGACACGCTCGACCTGTGCGTATCCTGCAAGGGCTGTAAGCGCGACTGCCCGACGGGCGTCGATATGGCGAAGTTCAAGATCGAGGCGCGCGCCGCACGCGTCAAACGCCACGGCCTGACGCTGCGCGACAAGCTCGTCGCCTTCATGCCGCGTTATGCGGTCACGGCGAGCCGTGTGCCGGGTTTGATCGCGCTGGCCGACAAGGTGCCGCTCATGTCGACATGGCTCAAGCGCTCGGTGGGCATCGCTCAGCAACGCAGCTTGCCGCGCTTCGCGAGGGCGTTCCTGTCGACTGTCAAGCCGACGGTGAACACGCGCGGCGCGGCGCTGAAAGAAGTGCTGCTGTTCGTCGACACCTTCAATAATCACATGGAGCCCGAGAACGCGCGTGCAGCACAAAAAGTGCTGGAGGCAGCCGGCTACACGGTGCACTTCAACACGCGGCAAGGCGAGCGGCCGGTGTGCTGCGGACGCACGTTTCTCGCGGCCGGTCTGGTCGATGAAGCGAAGCACGAAGCGCGGCGCATGCTCGATCTTTTCGCGCCGTTCGTCGCGCGCGGCGTGCCGGTTGTGGGTCTCGAGCCATCGTGTCTGCTGTCGTTGCGCGACGAGTTTCTACACTACGGATTCGGAGACGAAGCCGCGCGGCTCGCGAAGCACGCGTTCCTATTCGAAGAGTTTCTCGTGCGCGAGCAGCAAGCCGGACGCCTGCAGCTACCGCTGAAACCGCTGGCCACGCAACAGGCGCTCGTGCATGGTCATTGTCATCAGAAGGCGTTCGACGCCTTCACGCCCGTGCAAACGGTGCTGAGGTGGATTCCTGAGCTGACGGTGTCGACGGTGGAGTCGTCGTGCTGCGGAATGGCCGGCAGCTTCGGCTACGAAGCGGAGCATTACGCGACCTCGCAGGCCATGGCCGAGCTGTCGCTATTGCCGGCCGTGCGCAAGATGGACGACGGCGCGATCATGGTCGCCGACGGCACGAGCTGCCGTCATCAGATTCACGACGGCGCCGGTGTGAAGGCGCTGCACGTGGCGCGCGTGCTGGCAATGGCGCTGCAATGACGCGCGCCACGTCTCGCTATCGACGGCTATCGGACGGCTATCGGACGGCTATCGGACCGCCACTGCCTGCCGGTAAGCGCCCGGCGACACCCCCACGCCTTCGCGGAAACGGTGACTGAAGTGGCTGGCGTTCGCATAGCCGCATAGTTCGGCGATGTGCGCGAGCGGCAGCGCGGTGGTGCGCAGCAGCGTCCGCGCGCGCTCGAGCCGCCGCTGCGCAATCCACGCGGCGGGCGGCAATCCGAACGACGTGCGGAACATGCGCGCGAGATGAAATTCCGACAGCGCAGCCACGTTCGCCAGTTCGCCGAGCGTGAGCGGTTGCGCGAGATGACTCTCGATGTAGTCGTGCAGCCGCCGCCGCGTGGCCACCGACAAACCACCCTTGAGCGGCGCGCCGGTGCGTCGCACGCCTTGGGCGCGCAGCAGCAGGCTCAGCACTTCGTGCGCGGTTTCGTTGGTGCGCAGCAGGCCGTCGGCGTCGTCCCAATGCTCGTTCGCCAGTGTCTGGCACAAACCGGCGATGCGCGCGTCCTCGAAATACGTGCGATCGGCGAGCGTCAGCTCGCGCGGCTCGCGGTCGAGCTCCTGCACCGCGCGCTGCGTGAAGTGCTCCGGCAGAAAATACAGATGCATGAAATGCATGTGGCCGCGCACCCACCAGCGCGATTCGTGATCGCCGGGCAAGGCGCACAGCCGCGACGGCGCGCCGTAACGGCCGGGCATTTTCTGGCGCTCCGTGCGATAGCCGCCGTCCAGATAACACGATAGCGTGTGGTGGCCGGGCCGCTCGTAGATGGTTTCGGCGACCTCGGTGTCGCGCGTCCAGACGGCGATCGCGAGACCGTCCCCGAGCCACGCGAAGCGGTCCAGATGCGCATTCGAGCTGCTCAGCGTGTGACACACCGACTGAATGCCGAACGGCGTTTCAGTGGCGTGGGTCACAGGGGCGGGCGGGCTCGAGTTCACGGAACGGGCGGATGTCGTTGTTACGGCGGATAGCGGTGAGTATACGGCTCACTGCGCGCCGCCGCCTGCGCTGCGGCCGCGCAAGCGCAGAAATGCGCAATCCTGGACAAGTCCGGCGAGCCGCGCTGCCGCATAGTGGAGCTCCCGTATCCGCCGTGTGCAGGCCTCGACCATGAATCTGTTGCTGTATGCCGTGACCGTTCTCATCTGGGGCACCACGTGGATCGCGATCAAATGGCAACTGGGCGCGGTGCCGCCCCCGGTTTCCATCGCGTGGCGCTTCTGGATCGCCGCGTGGGTGCTGTTTGCGCTATTGCGCATCATGCGCCGGCCGATGTGGCCGCCGCGCGCCGCATGGCGCTTTCTGTTCGCTCAAGGCCTCGCGCTCTTTTGCGTCAACTTTTTGTGCTTCTACTACGCCGAGCAGGTGGTGCCGAGCGGGCTCGTCGCCGTGGTGTTTTCCACCGCGCCGCTTCTCAATTCGATCAACGGACGGCTGTTCATGGGCCGCCCCTTGCAGCCGTCGGCGATTGCGGGCGCGATGCTCGGGCTCGTCGGCATTGTCTGTCTGTTCGTTCAGCAGATGAGCGGGCACCTCGGCGATCACGCCGCATGGCTCGGGCTCGGCGTCGCGTTTCTCGGCACGCTGTGTTTTTCGGCGGGCAATCTCCTGTCGAGCCGGATGCAATCCATGGGCTTGCATCCGTTCGCGACAAATAGCTGGGCCATGCTGATCGGCGCGAGCGTGCTCACGGTGGGCAGCCTGCTCGCAGGCTTGCCGTTTGCCGTCGAGTCCTCCGCGCGCTACCTTGGCGCACTCGCGTACCTCGCGGTCTTCGGCTCGGTGGTCGGCTTTACCGCGTATCTGATGCTGGTGGGACGCATGGGCCCGGAGCGGGCGGCTTATTCCACGGTGCTCTTTCCGATCGTGGCGCTGGCGGTGTCGACGGTGTTCGAGGGCTACCAATGGTCAGCGTTAGCGGTGATCGGCCTGCTGCTGGTGGTGGCCGGCAATCTCGTCGCGTTCGATATGACGCGGCGCATCTTCGGGCGACGCAGCCAGTGCGCGAATATGAAGGCATGAGAAGCCTCGTCAAAGACGGAAGGTGAGCTTTTACGGGAGCGCGGATCACGCATAGACGGCACCGCGCGATCGGTATATAACAATGCGAAAGGATCGCTCATTCACCAGGCTTTCACGGGGAGAGGCATCATCATGACGCAAGACGTAACGCCCAAGCCGCCTACGGGCGACCGGCCCGACCTGGAAAATCTCGACGCGGCGCTCAGTCACGTGGATCAGCAGGTGTCATCCGGCAGCATCGCGTCGGGCGCTGCAAAGGGCATTCTGTATAGCCTCATCGAAACGCTCGGCGCGTTCGTCGGCGATCCCGATCTGCCCGAGCACGCCCGCTCCGGCTACGAAGGGCTGCTGGAAGCAGCCCGCGAACTGCGCGCGAAGCTCGACCACTGAGCAACGCTCGCGGCGTTCGCTTGACCATTGCCGATTGCGCTTCGTCATTGCGACGAGGCGCCGCGTGGCGGCATCTATGATAAAAAGGCGCACTGTTTCCCACCTTGCGCCTTTTCCATGTTCTCTGCTTCCGCTGTCGCGCTGTTGGCCGTCGGCATTGTCGTCGTGCTGATCACGCCGGGGCCCACCAATACGTTGCTGGCGTCAGCCGGGCTGTGCCAGGGGTTGCAGCGCTCGCTGCCGCTCATTGCCGCCGAACTCGCCGGTTATCTCGTCGCGATTTCCGTCTGGGGGCGTTTTATCGTGCAAGCCGCGCACGCGTTGCCGTGGCTGCCCGCGTTGCTGCGCGTGGCGGCGGGCGTGTACATTGCGTGGCTCGCCGTCGACATGTGGCGCGCGGCGGTCGCGCTTCCGGATTCCGCGCAGAACGCGAGCGGCATGCGCAGCCTGTTCGTCGCAACCTTGCTCAATCCGAAAGCGATGCTGTTCGCGGGAACGATTTTCCCCGCCGACGCTTTCGCGCATTGGCCGTCGTATCTGCTGGCCATGCTGATATTCGCGTGCCTGCTCGCGCCGATCGCGCTGGCGTGGATCGCGTTCGGCGCGGCGCTCGGCAGCGGCAGGCTCGGTTGGCTCGATCCGGCGAAACTGCAGCGCGGCGCGTCGGTTGTGCTCGGCGTGTTTTCGCTTTCGCTGGCATGGTCGGCGTTGCATTGATTGCACGCGTGGCCGGCGCGCCTAGGTTTCGACGTTCTCGCCTGCGCTGAGCGCCTCCAGCCATTCGGGCGCCGCCGACGCGATCTGCAGGTGCGGCGTGCCGTGCCAATCGGCGCACCGTTGCAGCGCGCGCCGCAAATCGCCGGCGAGTCGTGCGCTCGCGCGCACGCCCGCTTCCATGTGCACGGATTTCAATTCGAACACGCCCTGCGCGCGGTGCGCCTTGGCATCGACGCGGCCGACCAGCCGTCCACGGCTCAGCAGCGGCAGCACGAAGTAGCCGTATTTGCGCTTCGCGGCCGGCGTATAGCATTCGATCACGTAGTCGAAGTCGAATAGCGCCGCCGCGCGCTTGCGATCCCACACGACCGGGTCGAACGGCGAAAGCACCGTCGTCACCGTCGACACGAGCTTGCCGCTCGCGGCGTCATCGAGCAGCGGCGCGAACTCGCGATGCGCGAACGTGTCCTGTTTCCAGCCGGGCACCTGCACGGCAATCAGTTCGCCCTGATCGGCCAGCGTGTGAAGTTCGTCGCGATACGGACGGCGCGGCAGACGGTAGTAGTCCGCCACCCAGTCGGCGCGGGCGACGCCGAGCGCCCGGCAGGTGCGGCGCAGCAGTTCGGCCTCGACAACCTCTGGCGGCGGCAGGTCGCGAGCGTCGTTCCAGTGCGGCAGCACGCGTTCGGTAACGTCGTAGACGCGCTGAAAATTGCGCCGCTCGGCCACCATGAGTTGCCCGATGGCGAACAGCACTTCCAGATGACGCTTCTCCGGCTTCCAGTCCCACCAGCCGTTGCCTTTGCCCGACTCGCGAGCGAAATCCGCCGAGCGCACGGGACCCGTCGCGCGAATGTACTCGAGCAGCTTGTCGATGTCTTTGCGGTGCTTGCCGTGCCAGTCGGCTGCGTATTTCCAACCCATGCCGCTCGGATCCAGCATGCGATGGCGCAGCAGACCGTAGTCTTCAATCGGCACAAAGCAGGCTTCGTGCGACCAGTATTCGAACAGCTTGCCCTCGGCGAGATGCTCGTCGAGCCACTGCGGCAAATAGGCGCCGAGCCGGCTGAAGAGCACGAGATAAGGGCTGCGCGCGACCACGTGAATCGTGTCGATCTGCAATTGCGCCATGCGGCGGATGGCGTCGAGCACGTCGGCTTTGGTGGCTTTGCGGCGCGGCGGCGACAACAACCCTTGTGCGGCCAGATGGATGGTGCGGGCGGCGGAAAGCGGAAGGGTCTGCACGCGGACGTCGTTCAGTAAGTGACTGCGATGAGGCGGGGAGGAAGCTTGCCCGAATCAGCAGACGACACTGTAGCGTGAATGCGGCGAGCTGGTGTTTGCCGGGCGCAAAGCGCGGAAGGACCGAACCGCTGAAGAACCGAAGCGCGGAAGCGCGGAAGCGCCCAAGCCCCCAAGCGCCGAAAGTCGATACAACGCCCGCCTGCCGCGCCGAAAACCTACCAGCCACGCCCGTGATGCTTGTCCCAGCCGCGATGCCGCCCATGATCGTGATGCCAACGGCGGTCCCGATAATAGTCGTCGCGGTAGCCGTAACCGTAGACCGGCTGGGGCGCATAGACGACGGGCGGCGGCGCGTACATCACGGGCGGCGCGGCGTAGACCGGGCCCGGCGTGCCGACGAACACGCCGACGTCGACGCGAGCGAAAGCGGCAGTCGATGCGCAGGCGGCGGCAAGTCCGAAGCCGGCGAAGACGACGAAGGCGACGGCGCGTTTGTGCATGCTTTTCTCCTGTGTCCCAGCAAGGCGATGACTCTTTCGACCGTGAGCAGTCACTGTCGAATAGCTGACGTTCATCTTACGAGACAGAAAGAAAGGCGGGTGCAACGAGTTGCAGGCGTCTGTAACAGGGGATTACTTCAGGCGGATACGGCGCGGCGGCAGGGCATTGCGACGGCCCGTCGCCGCATGACGGCAGCGGGCCGTGCACCAGCTTGATGTCAGGCGACCGAGGCCACCGCTTCGTCGGCGGATACGGCCAGGAACTGGTGGATTTGCGCGACCACGGCCGCCCCTTCGCCGACCGCCGCCGCCACGCGTTTGGTCGAGCCCGCGCGCGCGTCGCCGATTGCGTACACGCCTTTCACCGTGGTCGCGAGGTCGCAGGCCGACGCGCCGTGCGCCAGCGCGCCCGTCAGCACGAAGCCCTTGTCGTCGAGCTCGACGCCGCAGGTGCGCAGCCAGTCCGTATTCGGATCCGCGCCGGTGAAGAGGAACAGATGCCGCGCGTCGATCTGCTCCGTGCCGTCGGGCAAAGGCTTTTTCAGCGCGACGCCCGCGAGCCCGCTGTCGTCCGCGACAAGCCGGCCGATCTCTGAATTCGGGTGCACGACGACGTTCGGCAGCGAGCGGATCCGGTCGATCAGATAGCGCGACATCGTGGCCTCAAAGCCGCTGCGCCGGATCAGCACATGGACCTTCGCCGCGTGCGTCGCCAGATAGACGATGGCCTGGCCCGCCGAATTGCCGCCGCCCACCAGCACGACTTCCTGGCGCTTGCACAGCTTCGCTTCCACAGGCGACGCCCAGTAGTACACGCCGCGTCCGTCGAAACGGTCGAGCCCTTCGAGCGCGGGGCGCCGGTACACGGCGCCGCTTGCAATGACGATGGTGCGCGCCGTGATATGGCCGCCGCATTTCAGCTCGAGACGGTACGGCGCCTCGCCGCAATGCAGCGCCTTCACATTGACGGGAATCGCGACGTGCGCGCCGAATTTCTGCGCCTGCACGAACGCGCGCCCGGCCAGTGCCTGGCCGGAGATGCCGGTGGGAAAGCCGAGATAGTTTTCGATCCGCGAGCTCGCGCCAGCCTGGCCGCCCGGCGCGCGGCTGTCGAGCACGATTACCGACAGCCCTTCCGACGCCGCATACACGGCCGTGGCGAGCCCGGCGGGTCCCGCGCCCACAATCGCGACGTCATACACCATGGAGTCGTTGAGATCGGGCAGCAGGCCCAGTGCGGTGGCCAGTTCCGGCATGCTCGGGTGACGCAGCACAGAGCCGTCCGGACAGATGACGAGCGGCATATCCCCGTCTTGCGCGCCGAATTGCTCGACGAGACGCAACGCGTCCTCGTCGCATTCGTCGATCGTGGAGTGCGGATGACCGTTGCGCGACAGGAAGCCTTGCAGCATGACGAGCCGCGCGTCGGTACTGCTGCCGATCAAGATCGGCCCGCCCGCGCCCTTTTCGATCAGCGAGACGCGCCGCAAAATCAGCGCGCGCATGATGCGCTCGCCCAGTTCGGCTTCGGCCACGAGCAGCGCGCGCAGCTTTTCCGGCGGAATCAGCAAGGCCTCGACATGGCTGAGTGCCATGCCGTTGACGAGCGCGTGGCGCCCGGACAGCTGACCGACCTCGGCGAGAAAATGCCCCGGCCCATGTTCGCCGATCAACACTTCGCGTCCGATGCCGTCGCGCTGATAGATCTTCACGCGCCCTTCGAGCAGCACAAACATGCCCGGACCCGTGTGGCCCGTCTCGAACAGCAGTTCGCCGGCTTGCCATTTGCCCACTTCGCCGAACTTGCGCACGCGCTCGATCTCCGCCGGCGTGAGCGCGGGGAACATCTGGTGCATGCGGGTCGACAGATTGGAAAACGGCGCGTCGGCGACCACGGCCTCGGGCTGTGGTTGAACTTCAGGTTCTGCAATGGAAAGCATGGAACCGCTCCTTCGATGTTCGTTGATTGACTGAACGAAGGCGCGACCGCGCACGGCCGGCAGCGCGAGAGAGACGCCGCGGCGTCAAACCGCTTTGGGCGCGACGTGCTCGACCGCGGCCTCGGGTGGCGGCATGCCGGGCAGGGCTTCGACGGGCCAACCGGAGTCGCGCCAGGCTTCCATGCCGCCGCGCAGGGGCAGCACATCGTCAAAGCCTGCTTCGTTCAACTGCTTGGCCATCCAGGCGGCCGAAATTTCATTGGGACACGAACAATAGATCACCACTTTCTGATTGCGCGGATAGGTGGCGACGATCTGGTCCAACTGCCGCTCGTCGGCGAATTGCGAGCCGGGAATGACGAACGGATCGAGCTTGCGTTTCTCGTGCGAGCGGATGTCGAACAGCACGGGTGTGTTGCCGGCCGAGACCAGCGCGGCGAGTTCGTCGACTTCCATGCGCGCGGACGCCAGCTTGTTGATCAACTGACGACGGCGAATCCACCGGTACGCCGCATACAGCAGCAACAGCGCGATGGCAACGAGACCGGCCGTGCGCCCCAACCGCCCGGCGGCCGCGAACACCATGTCGATCTGGTGCGCGAACAATGCGCCGACGATGAGCCCGGTGCCCGACCACAATGCGGCGCCGATGCCGTCGTAAGTGAGAAACGTGCGATAGCGCGTGCCCATGGCGCCGGCCATTGGAATCGACACAATGGACAAGCCCGGGACGAATTTGGCGACGGCCAAGACGCGCACGCCCCAGCGCCCAAAGAACCGCTCCGTCTTCTTCACGCACGTGTCGCGCGACAGCGACAGGCGGCAGATGGTTTTGAGTGTATTGCCGCCGTACATGCGGCCGGCCAGATACCACGCGCTGTCGCCGATCAGCGTGGCGAAAATCGACAGCACGAGCACCGGCAGCAACTGCGTGCCGACGGAGCCCGGATGCATGGCGGCCATCGCCCCGAACAACACGAGCGACGGCATGGCCGGTACGGGCAGGCCGATGGAGGCGGCAAGCACGTTGGCAAAGATGAGCGCCGGGCCGTATTGCTCGACGAGGTCATGTAGCATCGACTTACATCCGCGGCCTTTTCAGGCACGGCGCGCAGTGGGAAAGCAAAGGAGAATGGAGCGATTATGGACCATTTTCAAGGCCTGCAAAGCCCTTGAAACACAACGGTTATTCGGGGTTGCAGGCAGTAGCGCCGCTCGCAAACGCAAAACCCGGCGCGGCCCGAACTGAAAGAAAAACGATTGAAGCTCGCGCGCTTAATAGAAGGTGGCGCGCGAAGAGAAAGGAAGCGGCGCGCCGCGAGCACGGCGCCTGACGAGCCGCCGAACTCGCCGCCGAATTCAACGCGTTTGTGCTTACACGCCGCACAGTGCAGTTATTGACGGTGATTGTGCTGCTCGCCTGGCAGCTCGGCGCCGTGCGCGCGAATCGCCGCAATCAGCTCGGCGGGCGTGATTTCGTAGCGCACTTCCCGATGTATGCCCGGCTTGCGCTCGTCGACTTCGATCAGAAGGATGCCTTTGCCGTCTTCTGTCGACTCGAGGCGCAGCGTGCGCAGTTCGCGCCCGGTTGCGTCGTCGTATTCGGTGAGCAGGGCCATTGACCCGGAAGACCCGGTAGTGCGCATCGAAGTTGTCCTTGTTCCGTTGTTGATCGAATCATTGTACGGGCAGCATGGCGCGCCGTCTGTCGCGCAATATTGACGTTTGAGCGATTCTCCGACGCCGCGACCACGTCCCTTGGTGACAATGAGTTTAACGCGACTCGTCGCGCGGACGACTGCATTTTTCCTGCCCCGTGGCGGTGCACGCGTTCTTCAGGACTGTCACGCGCGTGACGCGAGCTGCGGTTACGCGCAACGACGAACCGCGCGCCTGTTGATCGGCAAAAACGCCCGGCGCGAGGAGCCCATGCAGCGCGCATGGCCACGCATTCCGCTATGAGAAGAAGCCCTGCGCGCCAAGATTTTGCTACAGCGGTCCGCCGCGGTGTGCTTCGCGCATCCGCTGCAATTCCCGCATCTCCGGGGCGCGCAGCGGCGCGTCGCCGTCCAGAAAAAATTCGTCCAGTTGCGGCGGCGCGATTGCGGTGCCGCTCAACATCGCGTGAACCTGCCCGCGATGGTGGATCTGATGCACGAACAGATGCGGCAGCACCTTGCCGACGCTTTCGCGATGCACGCCGACTGAAGGACCGCGGTCGATTGCCACTTCGCGCTGCAGATCGCCGGGTGTCAGTGATTCGCAGAAGCTGAGCAGCGCATGGTCACTGGCCGCCTGCGCTTCCCACAGCGGCTCGGCGCGCGGATAAGGGAGTTCGTCGTCGAAAATCGTGAGGCCCAGGCCGCCGCCGACGAGCGCGTCGAAGTAATAGCGGTCCACCAGAAAGATGTGATTTAACGTGAGTTGCAACGACGGGAAGAAGCTCACCCTGTGCGCAGCGAACGCCTCGTCGCTCAAGCTCAGACACGCGCGATACAGCCGGAGGTTCGACCAGGCGTTGTTGCGCGCCATCGCGGTGAAATGCGAACACAAAGGATCGCGCGGCGCGGGGCCTTGCGACTCGGAAGAAATCATGTCTGCCTCCGCATGCTGACGAGTCTGATGGGTGAGCATGAGTTTGTGCGCATAAACCGCCGCGCCGGCACAGCTTAAACCGCGCGCAAAAAAACGGCCCGTCCGCGTGGACGGGCCGCTAAACGCCGTTGTTACTTGGGTCAGACTGCCCTACATCCATTGGGCACTGACGCTTGCATCGTGAGGCGCCAATACCTCGCTGTCGAGGTGGGAGTAATGCCGATCTATCAGATCAATGCGGCCTCGTCTTGTGCGGCATCGTGAGCATCGCGCGGAACATGCCGCACCGCACTTGCCGGCGTCGCGTCGTGCGCCGCATCGACTGAAGCGCGGCGGCGTGCCTGCGCCGCCGTGTGCGACGCAGACACCGAGCCAGCACGAGGCGCAGCGCCGGCGTCAGCCACCGTGAACAGACGCACGGCCTCGCTCAACACGTCGGCTTGCGCGGCAAGACGCTGCGCTGTGACCGCGGCCTGCTCGACGAGCGCGGCGTTCTGCTGGGTCGCGCCGTCCAGGTGCGAAACCGCCTGGTTCACCTGGCGAATGCCTTCGGCCTGCTCGCTGCTCGCGTTCGCCACTTGCACGATGATCGACGACACGCGTTCGACCGCTTCGTCGATGGCGCGCATTTGCGACGTCGTGCGCGCGACCAGTTCGGTGCCCGCTGCCACCTCTGCCGCGCTCGCCTCGACCACCGTCTTGATTTCCTTCGACGACGCCGCGCAACGTTGCGCGAGCATCCGCACTTCGCTCGCGACCACCGCGAACGAGCGGCCCGCCTCGCCGGCGCGCGCGGCTTCGACGGCAGCATTCAGCGCCAGAATGTTGGTCTGAAAGGCGATGCCGTCGATCACCCCCGTAATGTCGGCAATGCGCCGCGAGGCGGCCGTGATGCCCGCCATCGTCTGTTCGACCTGGCCCGCGATCTTGCCGCCCTCGGCGGCGGCGGCTTGCGCGTCTTTCGCGAGGTCCAGCGCGCGCACGCTGGCGTCCGCGTTCGCTTGCACGGTGGTGGTCAGCTCCTCCATTGTGGCGGCGGTTTCCTCGAGCGACGCGGCCTGCAACTCCGTGCGACGCGCGAGGTCCACGTTGCCGCTCGAAATTTCGCGTGCGTTGTCGAGCATGCCGTGGATCTGCTCGCGCACGTCGAAGACGATCGCAGCCAGATTCGCCTTCAACTGATTCAGTGCCTGCAAGACGTCGCCGAGATCGTCGTGACGCGCGATCTGCAGATCGACCGTCAGATCGCCGGCGGCGAGGCGGGTAGCGAAGCCGCGCATGTCGCGCACGGGCGCCCCGACGTGCCGCGCGAGCAGGCTCCATGAAACCAGACTGACGGCGCTTGCCACGGCGAACGCGATCCAGAACGGCGCAGGCGGCGCGCCCTGCCATGACGCGAGGCCGGCCGCGGCGAGCGCGAGCGGCGTCAATGCATAGCCGGTCGCCGCGCGCGTCGCGACGGGCAGGCGCGTCAGCGCTTGCAGACGCCCACGCAGCCCCGTGCGCACGACGACCCCGCGCAGCAATCTGACGCCGCGTGCTTCGCCGGCGCGCATGCGGGCGTACAAGGCTTCCGCGGCGCGCACGGCGTCACGCGTGGGCTTCACGCGTACGCTCAGATAGCCGACCACGGTGCCTTTCTTGACCACCGGCGTGACGTTTGCATGAACCCAGTAGTGGTCGCCATTTTTGCGGCGATTCTTGACGAGCGCGGTCCACGGACGCCCATCGCGGATTGTGGTCCACATGTCGGCGAAGGCTTCGCGCGGCATGTCCGGATGGCGGATGAGATTGTGCGGCTGGCCGATGAGCTCTTCGTGCGTATAGCCCGACACGGCGACAAAGGCCGGATTGCAGTACTCGATACGGCCGGTGAGATCGGTCGCCGAAACAAGCATTTGCGACGAGGGGAATTCGTACTCGTGCCCGGTGACAGGCTGATTATTGCGCATGACTTTCCTTGCTGTGCTCACGCCGCGCCGTGCGCGGTCTGACGTCGTTGCAAGGAATAACGGCATTAGCCCTGATGTCTTGAGGGTTTCCCCACTAATCCGCTCAGGTTTGCCGGTGCGAGTGCCGTTAAAGCAGGGTTCGGGTGCAGCGAGAAAACGGTCGATTTAAAGGTGCCGGATGCGTCGCGCGCGACCTGCAAAACGTCTACACTGCGCCGGTGTAGGCCAGCAGACGGGGTTCGCCGGAAATCGCAGCGGTCTGCCTGCGGGAACCGCAACATACTTGAGCCGATGCAGAAAATCCTTGATCGTACTCAAGAGTCACTCGCTCAAGCGTTTGCCTCGCTCGCCAACAATGCGCAGCGCCAGCGGCGGGTTTACCTCGCGACAATCGGCTCGCTGATGCTGATGGTGGTCGTCTTTGCGCTGGTACTCGCCGCGGTCGCGGCGCTCAAGCAGCTCGAATACCGCCGCACGTTCGCGTCGCAGAATGCCACCGACCTCTCGCTGCTGCTGCATCGGGAGGAGTCGTTCCTGCGGCGCGCCGAATTGACGCTCGACTATTACGACAGCGCAACCGACGTGCGGCGCGCGCCGGAAGCGGTGGAGCGATCCATTGCGCAAACCGGCGCGGCTCGCGGCAACGTGGAGCGGGTGGACGCGGCGTTCGACATCGTCGTTGGGCAGGCAACGCGCACCGCATGGGACGCAGAATCCGGCGACAAGCTGGGGCGGCTCTACGAAGCGGCACAATCGACGCTGGTGACGCAGCAGGCCTTCGAACTTGCGCAGCGCGCCACGCTCATCGGGCTTCACGAGGATTACGCCGTGATCGTGCCTTCGCTGGCGGGTGCGGATACGGATGCGCACGCCGAGGCGCCGCCGACAGCCCCGGCAGCGCTTCAGGAGGCGGTCATCGGCACGCTGCGTGAGACGATCGAGCGCGAACTGCAACTGCAAACCGGCAAGCGCGCGCCGGCCAAGGGCGAGCGTGTCTGGGTCGGGCCGTACCGCGATCCGCTGCGCAATGCGCCGGTGGTTTCCGCGGTGAGCGCCTATTACGAAGGCGACACGCCGGTCACGCTGATCAGCGCGAGCATTCCGCTCGACGTGCTCGCGGCGCGCGTTGCGCCGCCGGGCGGCGCGGGCGCGACGCTGCTGATGGCGCCCGACCGCCGCATCCTGGCGTCGTCCGCCGCGCTCGACGCGCAAACCGGTGCGATGCTGCAACAGACGGTGGCCGCGACCGCGCCCCACGTCTTCCACTTCGGGCGGCAAGGCGCGATCTTCCACGAGCCGTTGATGCCTGGCTTCGGCTCGCTCGTCGGTTATGTGCCGTGGAGTGCGCTCGCGCTGGCGATGGGCTGGCAGCTCGGCGTAATCGGCGGCCTTACGTTGCTGGTGCTGCTGGCGATCGTGCTCACCGCACGCTGCTTCGGCCTGCGGCTGTTGCGCAATGCATTCGCCGAAACGTCGCGCGCGTTGGAAAGCGAGACGCTCAATCACATTCTGGTGAGCGCGACGCCGGTGGGACTGTGCATCGTCAGGCAAAGCGACCATTCGATATTGACGGCGAACACGCTCGCCACCGAACTGCTGCATAGCAAGCCGGGCACGAGCCGCCTGCCGCAGCATATTGCCGCCGCGTTTCTCGCCGAGGCGCCGAAGCGGGCTTCGGCTGACGCTTTTGCGCGGGTGGCGGCTTTTGTCGCGCCAGCCGCGCCGGTGCCGCCTGCGCAGCTTGGGAACCCCGGGCACCCGACACCGGCAGAACTCTCGCAACCGCAGGCATCTGCCGGCTCGAACGAAGCCGACGCCGCGCAAGTCCAGTTTCTGCAGTTCACCTACGCGCCTGCCCGTTACGCCGGCGAAGACGTGCTGTTTTGCGCGATCTTCGACGTGACCGCGCAACACGCGCTCGAACAGGAGTTGCGGCACGCGCAGCAGACGTCGGAAGCGATGATGCGCGCGCGCACGAATTTCTTCGCCGCCATGAGCCACGAAATCCGCACGCCGTTGAACGCGCTACTCGGCAATCTGGAACTGTTCGCGCGCACGCCCGGCCTCGAAGCGCATGCGCAGCGGCTTGCGAGCCTGAACGTGGCGGGCGATGCGCTGCGCCGCGTCGTCAACGATATTCTCGATTTTTCCAAGATCGATGCCGGCGAAATGCTGCTCGTGCGTGCACCGTTTGCGCTGCTTGACGCGTTCGAGACCATTGCGCTTTCGTATGCGTCGATGGCGGGCGACCGGCCCGTCCGTTTCTATTCGCTGCTTTCGCCGACGCTCGAACGGACCGTTATCGGCGACAGAATGCGCGTCGCGCAGGTGATCAACAATCTGTTGAGCAACGCGTTCAAGTTCACGTCGAGCGGCAAGATCACGCTGCAGGCAGAGCTCGTCGACAATGCGCAAGGCGAGCCGGTTCTGCATTGCCGCGTCTGCGATTCGGGGCCGGGCATGAGCGACGAATTAATCACGCGGCTATTCAAGCCGTTCGCGCAGGGCGAGGCGGGCGCATCGCGCGGCGCCGGCAGCACGGGACTCGGGCTCGTGATTTGCGCGCGCCTGTGCGCACTGATGGGCGGCACGATTTCCGCGGAAAGCGTAGTCGGCGTGGGCAGCGTGTTCAATGTATCGATTCCGCTCGCCGCAACCGCGGAGGAAAAACCCGCGCCCAAAGCGGCCGAACGCGGGCCGCTGCTCGCGCTTTTTCACGATCGGCAGGTTGTCGATCTGCTCGGCCGCTGGCTCGAACACTTCGGCTGGCGCGCACACGTGGTGTCGACGCTGGCCGACGCGCAGGCGTGGCTGCGCACCCACCACCCGAAGGCGTTGATCGTCTCTGGCGCCTACGATCTGGACACGATTGCCGGCTTGCGTGCGTTGCAGCCGGTGAACGCCGTGTGGATCACGCAGGGTGGCCCTGAGCGGCCGCAGGCGCGCGGCGAGGGCGTGCTGGAAGTGACGGAATTCAGCGGGACGGCGGTGCGCGCGGCCATCGAACTGGCCGCCGACGGCGTGCCCGTCGCGGGCGCGGCGTTCGCGACATCGCACAAGGCGTCCGGCGCAACGGCTCCGCTCGCGGTGCATCCCGCGTTGCGAGGTCTCAGGGTTCTGGTCGCCGAGGACAATCCGCTGATTCAGAGCCTGATCGCCGAACAGCTGGGCACACTCGGGTGCGTGCCGGCCATCGCGGCCGATGGCGAGCAGGCGCTCGGCCTCTTCGAGACCAGGTCATTCGACGTCGTGCTCACCGATATCCATATGCCCGCGATGGACGGCTATGCGCTGCTCGCCGCGCTGCGCAAGCTGGACCCGCAACTGCCGGTGCTCGCGTTCAGCGCGGTGGCCGAGGATCAGGACGCGCAAAGCTGGCGCGAGCGCGGCTTCAGCGGCCACGTGTCGAAGCCTGCCTCGTTGAGCGAACTGGAGGCCGCATTGGCCGCGGTGGCGCCTGCGCCGGAAGACCGCGCAGCGCCGGTGGCCGAGCCCGCACCCGCGTCCGCCGCACCGGGAAACACCCTCGCCGCCGACGACAAAGCCCGCTACACGGCCATGCTCAAGGAGCATCTGAAAAACGATTTGCCGCGGCTTCTTGCCATTGTCGACGAAGAAGACCGGCAGGCGCTGGCCGGCTGGGCGCATAGCGCGAGCGGCGCGTTTGTGATCGTGCAGGAGCCGAGGTTCGTCGACGCATGCAGGCAGTTGCAGCGGCTGTGCAACGACAGCGCAAGCTGGACCACCGAAATGGACGAGCGCGCCGTGTCGCTGCACGAAGCCTTGTGCGACCACTATGGCGTCGACGAAGAATCGGCGCGTTGAGCCGCGAATTCAACGCGCGCCTCACGTTGCGCGTTCAACGTGCGCCGTCAACCCGCGCGGCGGCGTTGCGGCTCAGCCCGGCCGGCGTGCGACGAAGTCGATTTCCACCAGCGCGTCACGAGCCAAGGCAGTGACGCCGATGCAGGTGCGCGCGGGCAGCGCGTCGGCGGGAAAGTACGCGCGATACGTCTCGTTCATTGCCGCGTAGTCGCGCTTGAACTCAGTGAGGAAAATACGCACGGCGACCACGTGTTGCAGGCCGAGATCGAGGCCCTTCAGCACCAGCACGAGGTTGTCCATGACGCGCCGGGTTTGCGCGACCACACCTTCGGGAAGCGGCGCGGCGTCGTCAGTGGGAGAGGTGGGCATCTGGCCCGTGAGGAACACCCAGCCGTCGGATTCGGCGGCGTGACTAAACGGGCCAACCGGCGTCGGGGCGCCGGGGATCATCCAGAAAGCGGGGGTAGGGCTCATGGAGATTGCACCTCACGGCTGAGAGTGTCGGGTTGACACGATAACTGATCAAAAGTCGCGATGCCGGCGAGCCGGCCGGCATCCTCTCCTGAAGCAATCCGGCGCTTACACGAGCCCCGTCGTGTAATAGACGGCGATCACGAAGAACACCGCCAGCGTCTTGATGACGGTCACCGCAAAAATGTCGCGATACGACTGACGGTGCGTCAATCCGGTCACGGCCAGCAGCGTAATCACCGCGCCGTTGTGCGGCAGCGTGTCCATGCCGCCGCTTGCCATGGCGACCACGCGGTGCAGCACTTCCATCGGAATATGCGCGGCCTCGGCACCCTTGATGAACACGTCCGACATGGCTGCGAGCGCGATGCTCATGCCGCCTGACGCCGAGCCGGTAATACCCGCCAGCGAACTGACCGACACCGCCGCGTTGACGAGCGGATTCGGGATGCTCTTCAGCGCGTCGCTGACCACGAGAAAGCCCGGCAACGCCGCGATCACGCCGCCGAAGCCATATTCCGACGCTGTATTCAGCGACGCCAGCAGCGCGCCCGCCACGGCGGCCTTGGTGCCGATCGCAAAGCGCTCGCGCACGCGGCCGAAGGCCGTCAGCACGACCATGACGATGCCGAGGAGCAGCGCGCCCTCGACAGCCCAGATGGCCACCACGGTCTTGATCGTCGTGGTGAGCGGGGTGTGAACGCCCGGCAGAATGTCCGGCGCGACGGTGTACGAAACGCCGTAGGCGGTCGGAATCCAGCGCGTCAGCACGAAGTTCGCGACGCCTACCAGCACCAGCGGCGCAATGGCGAGCAACGGATGCGGCAGTTGCTTCGACTCGACGCGCTCCGGCTCGTTGAGGAGTTCCGTGCCATAGCCTTCTCCGGCTGCCATCGCGGAGCGGCGGCGCCATTCCAGATAGCTGAGACCCACCACGATGATGAACAGCGAGCCCGTCACGCCGAGCGCGGGCGCGGCCCACGAGGTCGTCTTGAAGAACGTGGTCGGGATGATGTTCTGGATTTGCGGCGTGCCCGGCAGCGAATCCATGGTGAACGAGAATGCGCCGAGGGCGATGGCGCCTGGCATCAGGCGCTTCGGGATATTGCTCTGGCGATACAGCTCGGCGGCAAACGGATACACCGCGAACACCACCACGAACAGCGAGACGCCGCCGTAGGTGAGCAGCGCGCACACGGCGACGATCACGGCATTCGCGCGCGACCGGCCAATGTAGCGGATCGCGGCGGCCACGATCGACTCGGAGAAGCCGGACAGTTCGATGACCTTACCGAACACGGCGCCGAGCAGAAACACCGGGAAATACAGTTTGACGAAGCCGACCATCTTCTCCATGAAGATGCCGGTGAACACGGGCGCGACGGCGGCCGGATCGACCAGAAGGACGGCGGCGAGCGCGGCGATCGGCGCGAACAGAATGACGCTGTAGCCGCGGTACGCGGCGAACATCAGAAACGCCAGCGCGGCAAGGACGATGACAAAGGACATTGAGTCTCCAGAAGCTTGGTTTGTTCTACGTGTACGCCGTCTCCTCGTAGCGACGGCATGGCGCCCGCGAACGCAGGTTCCATGCCATGCGGCTCGCAACGGCTGCCGCGCCGACGCGGCGGGCGTACGTCGCGAAAACCGGGAGACGCGGCGCCGCCGATTGTACCCAAACGTCTCAAAACAGGGATGCGAATTGCACGATCTGTGGCTGACAGCGGCGCCAAAGCCTTGATGCAGTGGGCTTGTCGCGAATCTCTCTATTGAGATAGGCTTGTCTCCGGATAGAGACAGAGCGGCCAATAAAACGATACCCGGAGACAGCGACAACATGATGAACGACTGGGCGGGCCTTCCCGCCACCTACGGCGACGTGCTGCGCCGCGCGATGGATTCCCTGTTTCGCACGTTCGAAAACTTCAGCGAAGGCACGTTTATCGTCGACGCCGAAGCGCGCGTCGTGTGGATCAACAAGCGTTACGCGGCGCGCTTCGGTTTTGCCGACCCGGAACAGGCCATCGGCCGCGATTGCGAAGCGGTGATTCCCAACAGCCTGATGCGCGAAGTCGTCAAAACGGGCAAGCCGATCCTGCTCGATATTCTGGAAACGGACCGCGAGCCGCTCGTCGTCACGCGTCTGCCGCTGAAGGACGACGCCGGCGAGACCGTCGGCGCCGTCGGCTTCGCGCTGTTCGACGAGCTCAAGGCGCTGACGCCGCTGTTTTCGCACTACTCGCGCGTGCAGGAAGAACTGATCGCGACGCGTCAGTCGCTTGCGCAGGCGCGCCGGGCCAAATACACGTTCGGCAGTTTTGTCGGCACCAGCACGGCAAGCCTTGAGGTGAAGCGCCAGGCGCGCCGCGCGGCCCAACTGGAGTCGCCGGTGCTGCTGCTCGGTGAAACGGGCACGGGCAAGGAACTGCTCGCGCACGCGATCCACGGCGGCTCGGCGCGCGCGAACCAACCGCTCGTAACGGTGAACGTGGCGGCGATTCCGGACACCCTGCTCGAAGTCGAGTTCTTCGGCGCGGCGCCGGGCGCCTACACGGGCGCGGACCGCAAGGGGCGGGTCGGCAAGTTCGAGCTGGCGAACGGCGGCACGCTGTTCCTCGACGAGATCGGCGACATGCCGTTGCCTTTGCAGGGCAAGCTGCTGCGTGTGTTGCAGGACAAGGAGTTCGAGCCGCTCGGCTCGAACCGGATCGTGCGCGCGGACGTGCGGATCATCGCGGCCACCTCGGCCGATTTGCCGGCGCTCGTCGCGGCTGGACGTTTTCGCGCGGACCTGTTCTATCGCCTGAACGTGCTGACGATCCACGCTCCGCCGCTGCGCGAGCGCGCTTCCGACATCGAGGCGCTCGCCTACGCCATGCTGGAGGATCTGTCGAGCCAGGCGCGCGGCGGCAGCCACTACGAATTGCAGGACGACGCGTTGCGGCTGCTCTGCTCCTACGGCTGGCCAGGCAATGTGCGCGAGTTGCGCAATACGCTGGAGCGCGCCGTCATGCTTTCCGACAGCGAGCGGATCGACGCGCGGGCGCTCGCGCCGTTCATCGGTGCGGGGCAGAACGGCGCGCCGGGCGCCGGCTTGCCGCCGCCGGACGGCAACGCGCAGGTCGCTGCCGAAAACGGCCAGGCGGCACAGCCGTCGTCATGGAGCGACGCGATGGCGGCTTTCGAAAAGCGCTTTCTGAGCGAGGCCCTGCGCGCGAACGGCGGCCGCGTGATCGAGACTGCCGCGCAAATCGGCATGGGCCGCGCGACGCTCTACAAGAAAATTGCGGCGCACGGCATCGAAGTTTGAAACAAGCGTTCGTGCGGCGGCGGTCGCGGCGGCGCTTGCGGCGGATCACGCAGCGTCATAGTCGCGTGGCACAATCGCGTGATCTAAAAACAAGACGTGATCGGGGTTTCACATGAACCGGAGCTTCTCTTTCCTGGCGCGCGGTACCGGCGCGACGCTGGCACTTGCCGCGGGCGCGGCATTGGGCGGCTGCAGCAGCAGCGCGCCGCTCTTTCTGTCGGACGGCCGTCCGACCACGCTGGTGGAATGCCCGGCGGGCTCGGACTCGTGCACGCAGCAGGCCGCCGCGAGCTGCGGCGGCGGGTTCGACACCGTCCGACGGTCCACGAGCAACGGCACCCTCAGCCTGATCTACGCCTGCCGGGCTAAGTAACGCGTTCCACGCGCCGCGCCTTCCGCGCGCGGCCGATATACACCCCCGTCTCGCTGATTCCGCGGAAAACTGTTTCGACAAGTGCGCCAGCGTCATAAATGGATGCTTCTAATGCGGCTGCTTGCACGGAGCGTGTAATGCACTCCGCATATCAAATTCAAGTTACTGCGTTTTATTCCGGACGGATCGACATCGATAAAAAGTCGCTGTATTTTTTCGCACTGGAGTGAAGTCGGTGCGCCAGGTAACGGAACGTCAAATCCCGCGGCAGTATTCTATTTTCACAGGTTCGCTAGCGCATGCGACCAGCAGCTTTTGCCGATAACGAGGCCGGTCGGCAAAAGCGAGGAAGAAGTTGCCGACACAAAAAACGATGCGTTGAGAGCGGCACATATTGTGCTTTTCCGTTGCGTTTCGAATTAAGTCAACGAGTATTCCGGGGAAAAAGAATGAATCACCATCAGCTCGAAAAAGACATCCAGCATCTCGAACACGTCATTTCACACATTTCCGCTGAAGACCGAATCCCGCTGTCGTATTGGCGTAACCGCATCGATTCGGTTTCCGACGCCGTCCGCATGCCGACACAGGTCAATCGCATCAAACGTCTGAATGCCGCGCTCGCGGCGCTGGAAGAGCGGCAAAAAGATTGACTGCCGTCGCGGTCGCGGCTTAGCCTCGTCGTCTTCCCTCGACTACACCACGCCGGGACACACCATCGACATGCAAGCAGGATTTTCAGCGGCCCGGCTCGCGGCCTTGACGCGGACTTTGCAGGACTACGTCGAGCGCGGCGAGGTGGCGGGCGTCGTCGCGCTCGCGTGGCGGCGCGGCGCAACCGGCTACTTCGAGGCGCTCGGCCTGCGCGACGAAGCCGCGCACTTGCCGATGGAGCGTGACACTCTGTTTCGCATTGCGTCGATGACAAAACCGGTGACGAGCGCCGCCATTCTCATGCTCGTGGAAGAAGACCGGCTCGCGCTCGACACGCCGATCGCGCAGTGGCTGCCGGAGCTGGCCGCGCCGCGCGTGTTGCGCGATCCGGGCGGTCCGCTCGACGAGACCGATCCGGTGCGCACGCCGCTGACCGTGCTCGACCTGCTCACGCATCGCGCCGGCTTCGCGTATCACTTCACCGCGATGGGGCCGCTCGCGCAGGCGTACGCGGCCGCGTTCAACGGCTTCGACGCGCGCGGCGACGTGAACGCGTGGCTCGCGCGCATCGCCGAATTGCCGTTGATGTTTCAGCCCGGCTCGCGCTGGCACTACGGCATCGCAACCGACGTGCTCGGCGCACTCATCACGCGAGTGAGCGGCATGTCGCTCGGCGACTTTTTCCGCACGCGGATTTTCGAGCCGCTCGGCATGCGCGACACCGCGTTCTGGGTGCCGGAGCCGCAGCTGCCGCGGCTCGCCACCGCTTATGGTGTCGATGCCGACACGCGGCGGCGCGTGGTCGAGGATCACGCGTCGGCGAGCCGTTGGGCGAATCCGGCGCGCTTCCAGAGCGGCGGCGGCGGGCTCGTCTCCACCGCAGAGGACTATCTGCAGTTCGCGCAGTTGCTATTGCGGCGCGGGCGCGTGGGCGACACACGCTTACTCTCGCATCGTTCCGTCGATCTCATGCGCTCGAACTTCCTGACGCGCGACCAGCGCCGCCTGCCGGCTTTGGGTCACGTGATGTGGGCGGCCCAGGGGTTCGGCCTCGGCCTGTCTATCGTCGACGATCCGGCGCAGCAACTGCCGCAGGGTTATCGGTCGATGGGCTCGTTCGGCTGGCCCGGCGCTTTCGGCACGAGCTGGTTCGCCGACCCGGTGGAAGATCTGATCGGACTCATGCTGATCCAGCGCCGTTCCATTGAGCCGTTTCCCATGGCAGTCGACTTCGAACGCCGCGTGTACGATGCCATCGACGATTGAATGCGCGCGCCTCGTGTGTTCCGCCGCCCCTTCAGACAGCGCGCGGTGACGGGCGCTCTATCCGGCGTTTTATTCGTCTGGTAGCGTTCGCACTTCGGTTCGCCACAATCACTGGAGCATCCGTCATGGCCTCATACAAGCAGTTGACTGCGCAGCTCGAGAAGCTTCACAAGGAGGTTGCGGCGGCTCGCGAAAAGGAAATCGCACAAGCGATCGCCGACATCAGGCAGAAAATTGCCGAATACGATCTCACCGCCGAGGAACTCGGCTTTGCGAAAACTCGCCCGGCGGTGCGCAAAGGCGCGGCGGTCGCCAAGTATCGCAACCCGAAAACCGGCGAAACGTGGAGCGGCCGCGGCCGTTCGCCCGCGTGGCTCGCCGGCAAGAACCGCGAACGTTTTCTCATCGATGCCTGATGCGCGGCTGCGGCTCGCCTTTTTGCGCGTATCGCTTTGACGTGCATCTCGCAAGTGATGCAGCAGCGCGTTTTTTTGCACTGCTGCGCAGGTCCCGAAAACGCTCACCTTTGGATTCGATTCGCGGTGCCGGCGATTGATGCTGACGGACAACGCATACGCGGCGCTTTATTTCGGTGAGCCTGACTTCGTCGCTGCGCGCACCCGCCGCACGGTGAGCCCCAGTCACGACTCACGGCTCACCCATCCCGCACCAACCCGCGCCAGCCTTGGCTGAAGGGCATTCCCAGGCTGTGCGAAGCATCGCGTGAAGCGCCACCGCGCTGAATTAATCGCGCCACGAGCGAAGCCGGCAGCGGACCGACGCAGCGCGTCGGTGCAACAAGCATCTCGCGGATGCTCACCTTTCGCTCTCCTGCACACCTCGCCGCGGCAAGTCCCGAAAACGCTCACCTTTGCGTGCGTCGCGGCCAGCGACAAAGCGCGCCTCTTACTCGACCACTCCGGGGAAATCCGGAGTTGAGTTCGCCTCATACCCCGGATCAAAACTCATCGATACATGGTCGCGGACGTCGAACGCCACAATCGGTCATCCACTTAACTCAACGGAAAGACCATGAGCGTATCGGCGGACAAACAACTTTTTATCGGCGAAGGATTCGAAGGCCCGGGCGTGAACCTCGCCCATATCAACGTGCTGGTCGGCCCGCGCAACGGCCCCGCGGGCCAGGCTTTTGCGACGGCGCTCGCGACGCCCTCGGCGGGACACGCGCCGTTCGTCGTGATCGCGCGCCCCGGCGTACCCACCAAGCCGCTGACGCTCTACGTGAACAAGGCGCAGATCGGCAGCGAGTTCCACGGCAACGCGACGTGGGGCGCGTCGCAAGCCGGCATCGCGAAGGCGGTGGCCGAGTCGCTGGAGAACGGCACGTTGCCGCCCGAGGCGGAGAACGATTGGGTGGTGGTGTCGGCGAACTGGGTGAATACCGCGACCGATGACCTCGACGCCGTCTTCGACAACAACTACCGCGCGTGCAAAAACGCCATTCTCGCGGCGATGAAAGGCCTGCCGCATCGCGACGAAGTCTTCGCGGCCGCGCGCGACGTCTCGAATCCCTTCTACACACCGAAACAACGCTGATAGCGGCACCGCTCGCACGCAGCCGCATCCATCTGCAAGGAGACAGGTTTCATGGAATACGTTCGCCTCGGCCAATCCGGCCTGAAGGTCTCGCGCTTGTGCCTCGGCACCATGAATATGGGCACGCCGCAATGGAAGCCCTGGATTTTCGACGAAGCGCGCAGCGAGCCGATTGTTCGCCACGCGCTCGAAGCCGGCGTCAATTTCATCGACCTCGCCGATTTCTATTCGACGGGTGTCGGCGAAGAAGTGGTGGGGCGCATCCTGAAGCGCCTCGCGCGCCGCGAGGAAATCGTGGTGACCACGAAAGTCGGCTACGACATGGGCGCCTATCAGAACGCGGGCGGCCATTCGCGCAAGCACATCATGGACGGCATCGACGGGTCGCTCACGCGCCTCGGCATGGATTACGTCGACATCTATATGCTGCATTTCTTCGACGTGAACACGCCGGTCGAAGAAACCATGGCCGCGCTGAACGACATTGTGCGTGCCGGCAAGGCGCGCTACATCGGCGTCTCGACCATGTACACGTGGCAGTTCGCGAAGATCATGCAAGCTTGCGAGCGCAACGGCTGGCACAAGCCGATCAACATGCAGCTGCAGTTGAACCTGGCCTATCGCGAGGAAGAGCGCGAAATGATTCCGTACTGCGAGGATCAGGGCGTCGGCGTCTCGGTGTTCAGTCCGCTCGCGCGCGGGCTCCTGACGAGCGACGCTAACTCGACGCGCAATCAGACCGACTTCTTCACCGCGCAAATGTATGGCGATGGCGTGTCGCGCGAGGTTGCGGCGTCGGTGGCGCGCGTGGCCGCGCGGCGCGGCGTGTCGCCCGCGCAGATTGCACAGGCGTGGGTGCTCGCACATAAAGGCGTGGCCAGCATGCTGGTCGGGGCGGACACGCCCGCGCAATTCGACAGCGCCGTGGCCGCGCTTAGCACCGCGCTTTCCGACGACGAACTGTTCGAGCTCGAACGCAACTACACGCCGTGCGACCTGATCAACGATTACACCGCCGGCAAGCGCATTGCGCGCGAGCCGCGGCCGGCACAAGGCGCGTTCGCCGGCCAACTGGAGGAAGCCGCATGAACCCGTTCTTGCGGACCGGACATTACATCGGCGGCGAGTGGCACGACGGCGCGAGCACGTACCCGGTGCTCAATCCGGCGACAGGCGAAGTGATCGCGCTAGTCGCAAAAGGCGGCGCGGCCGAGGCGACGCAAGCCATTGCCGCGGCAGAGCGCGCTTTTCCCGCCTGGCGCTCGTTGACCGCGAAGGAGCGCGGCGCGCGCGTCAGGCGTTGGGGCGAGTTGATGCTCGAGCATCGCGACGCACTGGCCGAACTGTTGACGCGCGAGCAGGGCAAGCCGCTCGCCGAGGCGCGCGGCGAAGTCGGCTACGCAGCGAGCTTCTTCGAATGGTTCGCGGAAGAAGCGAAGCGCGCGTATGGCGACGTGATTCCAAGCCCGAATCCGAACGCGAAGATCATCGTGACGCGCGAACCCGTCGGCGTGGTCGCGGCCATCACGCCGTGGAATTTCCCGCTCGCCATGATTACGCGCAAGGCCGGCCCCGCGCTCGCGGCCGGCTGCACGATGGTGCTCAAGCCATCGGAAGAGACGCCGTTGTCGGCGTTCGCGCTCGCCGTGCTGGCCGAGAAGGCGGGCATTCCACCGGGCGTGTTCAACATCGTTTCCGGCGATGCCGCCGCGATAGGCGGCGCGCTGACCGAAGCGGAGGTGGTGCGCAAATTGTCGTTCACCGGCTCGACGCGCGTCGGCAAATTGCTTGCGAAACAGTCGGCGGATACGTTGAAAAAGCTCTCGCTCGAGTTGGGCGGCAACGCGCCGTTCATCGTTTTCGACGACGCCGATCTCCACGCCGCCGTGCAAGGCGCAATGGCGTCGAAGTTTCGCAACAGCGGGCAAACCTGTGTCTGCGTGAATCGCTTCTACGTGCAGGACGGCATTTACGACGCGTTCACGCAGGCGCTCGCCCAGGCCGCGCGCAAGATGCGCGTGGGCAACGCGCTGCAGGGCGATGTCGAACAAGGGCCGCTCATCAATCCGGCCGCGTTGGCGAAGGTGCAAGCGCATGTCGCGGACGCGTTGCAGAAGGGCGCCCGGGCGTTGACCGGCGCGAGGCCGCATGCGCTAGGCGGCACCTTTTATGAACCGACGGTTCTCGTCGATGCAACGAGTTCGATGCTGATCGCCCAGGAGGAAACGTTCGGGCCGGTTGCTGCGTGCTTTCGCTTTACCACCGAAGGGGAGGCCGTGGCCGCCGCAAACGCAACGCCGTTCGGGCTCTCCGCGTATTTCTACACGCGCGATCTGGCGCGCGCGTGGCGCGTCGGCGAAGCGCTTGAAAGCGGCATGGTGGGCATCAACGAAGGGATTCTGTCCACGGAAGTCGCACCGTTCGGCGGCGTCAAGCAATCAGGCTTGGGTCGCGAAGGCTCGAAGTATGGACTCGATGAGTACACCGAACTGAAGTACATGCTGATGGGCGGTTTGGGGCGTTGAGCGTCAGGCAGTGGCGGCAATGAAGCTGCCGCGCTGCCGCGGCGCCGTCCCCCCGAACAAGACAAACACAGGAGACACCATGAATAATCAGGATATCCAGGCAACGCATCTCGGACTCGCGCCCGCCTTCCCGGCGGCGGTGTCGCCCGCAAAGCAGCCCGTTTCCATCGACGACGTGCCGCTGAATGCATTCCACGTCAAGATTGCGGGCCTCACGTTCGGCGCCCATTTCACCGAAGGCTTCGCGCTCGGCACCATCGGCTATGCGCTCGCGGCGATGAACCGGCAGATGCCGCTCGACGCGTTCTGGATGGGCATGATCGGCAGTTCCGCGCTGATGGGCATTTTCGTCGGCAGCCTCGTGTTCGGCTGGCTGTCGGACCGGCTCGGCCGGCAGAAGATTTTTCTGATGAGCTTTCTCATCATCACCGTGGCTGCCTTTGCGCAGTTCTATGTGCGTTCGCCTGTCGAGCTGTGTCTGCTGCGCGTGTTGATCGGCTTCGGCATGGGCGGCGACTTTGCGGTGGGCCACGCGATTCTCGCGGAATTTTCGCCGCGCAAGCATCGCGGCACATTGCTCGGCTCGTTCAGCGTCATCTGGACGATCGGCTACGTGGTCGCGAATGTGCTCGGCATGCATTACGCCGATGCTTCGCCGGATGCATGGCGCTGGCTGCTCGCCTCGGCGGGCATTCCGGCTGTGATCGTGCTGGTCGCGCGCGTGGGCACGCCGGAGTCGCCGCGCTGGCTGCTCGGCAAGGGGCGGATCGCCGAGGCGAAGTCGGTCGTCCTCAGGCACTTCGGCGAAAACGTCACGCTTGACGACGGCCATGACGAACACGCGCAGACAGCGAGCGGGTTCATGCGTCTCTTCGAAAAAGACCTGATTCGCCGGACGATCTTCAACTGCGCGTTCTTCGTGTGCCTCGTCATTCCGTATTTCGCGATTTACACGTTCCTGCCGACCATCCTGAAAGCGATTCATCTGAACAACGACTCCGGCGCGGATCTGCTGCTGAACGGTTTTCTGGTGCTGGGCGCGCTGATCGGCATCTGGCTCACCATCAAGCTGTCGCGGCGCGCCTTTCTGATCGGCTCGTTTGCCGTGACCTGCGTGTCGCTGATTGCATTGAGCGCGCTGCCCGAGTCGGCCACGCTCGCCATGATCGTCGCGTTCGGCGTTTTCACGCTGACCATGTCGGCATTCTCGAACCTGGTCGGCGTGTTCCCGCCCGAATGCTTTCCCACCGAAGTCCGCGCGTGTGGCGTCGGTCTCGCCATTGCGTGCAGCCGCCTCGGCTCGGCGGTGGGCACATTCCTGCTGCCGCTCGGCATTGCCGGCTTCGGATTTCACGTCACGATGATCGTGCTGGCTGCCGTGCTGCTGGTGGGCATGATTGTTTCGATTGCCTGGGCGCCCGAAACCAAACATTTGACGCTCAATGAGGCGAGCGGCGGCTGAGAGGTCCGGCGGCGCGGGCTGACGCTTGCCCGCGCCGACGGGGCCCGAAGCCGTGCGCGCCGCGTGAATCGCGCTTCGCGGGCGCCTTGTCCGCCCCCAGCCGCCCGCCCCGTCGCGGGCGGCTTTCCCACGTCCGCCGTGGCGCGTGTATCATTCGTTCCCTGCGCTGTTCTGCGCTGGCGATTATCCGTATTGTCGAACGTTCGTTCCCGACCTGTTTTCCGACGCGGCCCCGTTGCCATAGTGATGCGGGTTCCCGACCCGACTCGCGCAGCTCGACGCCGCCGCGCCACGCGCGGCAGCCCGGAGGCCATCCGCTTCCGGAGACCGCCGAACCCCTATCTGTGACCGCCCGACCCGATGTCAGTCTCCGAACTCAAACGCCGCCGCACTTTCGCGGTCATTTCCCACCCGGACGCGGGTAAGACCACGCTGACCGAAAAGCTGCTGCTGTTTTCGGGCGCGATTCAGATCGCCGGCACCGTGAAGGGCCGCAAGAGCAATCGCTACGCGACGTCCGACTGGATGGAAATCGAGAAGCAGCGCGGCATTTCGGTGGCGAGTTCGGTGATGCAGTTCGAGTACGGCGACGCGGTCATCAATCTGCTCGACACGCCGGGTCACGAAGACTTCTCCGAAGACACGTACCGTGTGTTGACCGCGGTCGACGCCGCCGTGATGGTGATCGACGGTGCGAACGGTGTCGAAGCGCAAACGCTCAAGCTGCTCGAAGTGTGCCGCAGCCGCAAGACGCCCATCGTCACGTTCATCAACAAGCTCGACCGGGAAGTGCGCGAACCGCTCGAACTGCTCGACGAGATCGAGCAGCACCTCGGCGTCGCGGCCGTGCCGTTCACGTGGCCGATCGGCATGGGCAAGGAATTCCAGGGCGTCTACGACATCCAGCGCGACCAGGTTCGCGTCTTCCGCGCCGGCCAGGACACGGCGGGCGGCGCGGTAGAAACGCTGCAGGCCTTGAGCGATGAGGAAGGCGAGCGCCGCTTCGGCCATAGCTGGGTTCGCGCGAAGGAGGAAATCGACCTGATTACGGGTGCTACGCCGGACTTCGACCGCGAGCAGTTTCTTGCCGGCCAGCAGTCGCCGGTGCTGTTCGGTTCGGCGATCAACAATTTCGGCGTGAAGGAAATTCTCGACGCGCTGGTCGACCTGGCGCCGCCGCCGTCCATGCGCATGACGGTGCAGCGTCCGGTGATGCCGGACGAGCCCAAGTTCACCGGCGTCGTGTTCAAGGTCCAGGCGAACATGGATCTGGCCCACCGCGACCGCGTCGCGTTCATTCGGGTCTGCTCGGGGCGTTTCGAGCGCGGCATGGCCGTCAAGGTGACGCGCTCGAACAAGACGTTCCGCGCAAACAACGTGGTGACGTTCCTGTCGCAGCGGCGCGAGACGGTGAGCGAGGCGTATCCCGGCGACATCATCGGTATTCCGAATCACGGCACGCTGAGTCTCGGCGATACGTTGACGGAAGGCGAAGCGCTTCAGTTCGTCGGGCTGCCGTTCTTTGCGCCGGAAATTTTCCAGACGGTCGAAGTGGTCGATCCGATGCGCGCGAAGCAACTCGGCGAGGCGCTGAAGCAACTCGGCGAAGAAGGCGCGATTCAGGTGTTCCGTCCCGAAGTGGGCGGGTTGATGATTCTCGGCGCCGTCGGCCAACTGCAGTTCGAAGTGGTGTCGCACCGGTTGTCGACGGAATACAAGGTCGACGTGCGCATGGCGCCCGCGCGCTACCGCATGTCCCGCTGGGTCACGTGCGACGATCCGGCCGAACTGCGCCGCTTCACCGATTCATACGCCGCGCGCATCGCGCTCGACGCATCGGACGCGCCGACCTACCTCGCCTCGCATGTGTCGGAGATCGAGGTCGCGCAAAAGGCGTGGCCGAAAATCGTGTTCAACGAGCTGCGCGAGCATTCGGGCGCGCCGTTCAAGAAGGCGATGTAAGCGGCGCAAGGCCGGAGTCCACAGGCGCTCTTATGCGCGCGGAGCGGCATGTCCGACAAGGCAAAGCCGCGTGCTGCAGTCATGCAGCACGCGGTTTTTTTATTGCGGGTTGATCCGGCGGCATACGGCGAGCGCATGACGGGCGGCGCGACGTCAGCCCATCTTCATGACCGCTTCGCGTAGCCAGCCGGCGAACGCCTGCACATATTCGAGCCCGGCGTGCTGCGACGCGACGTCGAGCCAGTAGCCGAACGGGCCGGCCACTTCCACCTCCGAGAACTGCGCGAGACTGCCGTCCGCCAGTTCCTCGACGATCATGTTCCTATCGACGATAGCGAGGCCTGCGCCCTTGCGCGCCGCGCGGATCGCCTGTTCGAGCGTCGAAAATTCGATGCCGTTTTCCGCGTAGCGCGCGGGCAAACGCGCCGTGGCGAGCCAGTTGGGCCACAGGTCGAGCCTCGCGTCGTTGTGCAGCACGTGCAGCGCCGGCATGTGTTCGAGCAGCCTGTCGAGCGGCTCGCCGAGCAACATGGGCGCGCCGACCAACACGTGGCGCTCGGTCATCAGCAATTCGGAATGCGCGTCGGGCAGCGCGTGACGGCCAAAGCGGATATCGCAATGGCAGTCCGCGGTCGGCTCGGTGCGGATCGACAATTCGACGTCCGGCATTTCGTTGGCCAGCGAACCGAGCCGCGGCGAGAACCACTGCGTTGCGAAGGTGGGTGGCACGGCGACCACCAGACGCCGCCGGCCTTTGGCGGCGGTGATCTGACGGAAGCCGCGCTCGATGGTATCGAACGCGTCGGACAGACAAGGCAGCAACTGGAGGCCTGCCGGCGTCAGGCGAATGCCTTTGTGATCGCGCTCGAAAAGCTTCGCGCCGAGCGATTCCTCGAGCAGCTTGATCTGCCGGCTGACGGCGCCTTGCGTCACGCACAGCGCGCTCGCCGCGCGGTTGAAGCTCATGTGGCGCGCAGTTTCCTCGAAAAAACGCAACGCGATGAGCGATGGCAAGCGTCGCATACCTCACCTTCTGTCTCTTGATCCTCCGCAACGGTGCGGCCGGTGTCGGCGCGCGGAGCGCCTGCAATTGTCGCACTGAAGCGCGCTATTTTGCCTGCGCGCGCTAAAAAAATCCCGATGCACGGTCGCGCGAATCCACCGCCGGTTGATCGGCGCCATCAGCGCGTTCTGGAAGCGCCGCGCGATCCCGTCAGTTCGCCTATCCTGACGAAGACGCGCGCTCACGCCCGAGCGCTGCGCCCTTTCACTGCGGAGTGCCTGTGACCGTTCGCAATCTCGACGCGTTGTTCCGACCGAAGTCCGTCGCCGTGATCGGCGCTTCCGAGCGGCCTGGCAGCACCGGCGCGATGGTGTGGGCGCGCGTGCTGGAAGGCGGCTTCGACGGGCCGCTGTGGCCTGTGAACCCGAAATACGACACGCTGGGCGGCCACGCGGTGATCCATGATGCCGGCGACTTGCCGCAAGCGCCCACGGTCGCGCTGATCTGCACGCCGCCCGCGAGTTGGCCGTCGATCATTCGCAAGCTGGGCGGATTGGGCACGCGCGCGGCGATCATCGTCGGCGAGGTGCGCTCGGATGACGACCGGCTCGCCTTGCGGCATGCGCTTTCGGCGGCGCGGCCGAACCTGTTGCGGATCGTCGGGCCGGGTAGTCTGGGCGTGGTGTCGCCGACGCTGCGCGCGCATCTCGGCGCGCCGTCGTGCACGGTGAAGGCCGGCGGCGTCGCGTGGGTGTCGCAGTCGAACGCGTTGACGAATGCGGTGCTCGGCTGGGCGCATGCGCGCGGCCTGGGCTTCTCGCACGCGGTCGCATTGGGCGACGAGGCCGACGTCGACGCGGGCGACGTGCTCGACTATCTGGCGAGCGACCCCGGCACGCGGGCGATTCTGCTCGAACTCGACAGCGTGCGGGCGGCGCGCAAGTTCATGTCGGCGGCTCGCGCGGCGGCGCGCAACAAGCCGGTGCTCGCGCTGCGCTCGGGCCGCGCCGATCCCGCGGACGCGCTCTACACCGCCGCATTTCGTCGCGCCGGCATGGTGCGCGTGGATGCGCTCGACGACCTGCTCGACGAAATCGAGACGCTCGGCGTGGGCCGCGTCGCGGCGGGTGCGACGGCGACGCTGATTACGAGCGACCGTGGCCTCGCGACGCTCGCGTGCGACGCCTTCGCGGCCGCCGGCGGAACGCTCGCGCCGTGGCCGGACGAGGCATCCGAGGCGTTGCGGCAAGCTCTGCCGCACGCGGTGGGCGGCAATCCGCTGCGACTCGGCGACGACGCACGTCCCGAGCATTTCGGCACGGCGCTGAAACTGCTCGCCGAGCATCGCGGCACCGGCACGGCTTTCGTCGTGCATGCGTCGACACACGGCGCGCCGGTCGGCGAGGTCGCGCAGGCGCTGATCGAGAATCAGCGGTTCGCGTATCGCGGTCTGCTCGCGTGTTTCTTCGGCGGCGTGGATGCTGCGACACGCGACGCACTGCATGCGCAAGGCATTCCGGTTCACACTACGCCGCAGCGGCTCGCCCGCGCGTTTGCGCGTCTCGTCGATTACCGGATGGGGCGCGAATTGCTGATGCAAACGCCGGAAGGCTTACCGGCTGACGTGCCCGACGCAATCGACGCCGCACAGGCGCAGGCGCGCGCGGCGCTGGCGGCAGGTGAGCGCCAACTAACCGGAGAAGCCGCAGCGCGCCTGCTTGAGCGCTTCGGCCTTGAAATCGAAGCGGCGCGTGCCGATACGGATTCGGAGGCTAAGGAGTCTCAGCGAGAAGCCAGCGATTGCGCCGACAGCAATGCGGAGTCGCTGCGCAAGCCCGTGGTGGACATTGCCGTCGAGCTTCATGACGACGACAACTTCGGCCCGGTATTCCGCTTCACGGCGCCTTCCGCTGACGGCGTTTCCGAGCCGCTGCGCATCTACGGTTTGCCGCCGCTCAATCCGACGCTCGCGCGCGACATCGTCACGCGTTCGCCGTATGCGCGGCTCGTCGCGCCGGAGCCGGCGCTGGCGGCGTTGACGGCGCTCTCGCAAGCCGTCTGCGACGTGGGCGAGATTGTCGGCCTGCTGCTCACGCTGCGCGTGTACCGCGATCACGTGACGATAGTCGATCCCACGCTCGCTATCGCGCCAACGCGCAGCCGTCTTGCGATCGTGCCGTATCCGCGCTGCTTCGAGGAGACGCTCGACTGGCAAGGTCTGCGGGTGACGGTGCGGCCGATCCGCCCGGAAGACGAGGCGGCGCACCACGATTTCGTCGAAGCGATGACGCCCGAAGATTTGCGGCTGAGGTTTTTTGGAGCCGTGGGCACCTTCGATCACTCACAGCTCGCGCGCATGACGCAGATTGACTATGACCGCGAAATGGCGCTGATCGCGACCGTGCAGACGGACGAGGGCGTGTCGCGCACGCTCGGTGTGGTGCGCGCCGTCGCCGACCCCGATAACGAGACGGCGGAATTTGCGGTGGCCGTCCGTTCGGACCAGAAAGGCCGGCGGCTCGGGCGCCTGCTGACGGACCGCATCATCCGCTATGCGCGGGCGCGCGGCACGCACTGGCTTGTCGGCGAGGCGCTGCGTGAGAACACCGCGATGATCGCGCTCGCCCGAGCGAGCGGTTTCACGATGACGCCGACGGAAGACCCGGGCGTGGTGGGATTCCGGATGGCTTTGGATGAAGGCGTGTGAGCGCGCCTGACGACGGAGGGATTCTTGACTTACCGCTTCAGTGTCGGACAGACAGCCGCGCGCTGACAAAACCGCCAAATGTTCGGACGTTTCTTCAAGGTCTCGCAGCGGAAGGGGTCCTGACCGACGCCGAAGACCTAGGCCGCCAACTTTCCCGCCGCCTCATCCACTTGCGCACGCGTCACCGCCAGCTCGTCGAGCCACGCATCCGCATACACGGCGCCCGTTTCGCGCTCCAGCCGCGCGATTGTCGCCGCACAACGATTCGCGTCCTTCGGCGTCGCGATAAACGACTTCACCGACTGCCCCGCCTTGAACGCATCGAACAGCGGCACGCGAATGTCGTCCGGCAGCGGGCGCGCGGTCCATTGATACGGCTTGCCGTTGAAAGTGAACGACGGCGGCAGCACACGTTCCTTCTTGGCCGCAGGAATCAGCCCATAAGTGCGGGCCGCTTCGCCGATCTGCTCAGGCGAAAACAGCTCGTCCGGGCTGATGTCGAATTGCTGGATGAAAGACTCGATGGTCTGCATCGCGGCCGCGCGATCGTCGCGGCGCTTCTGCGCATGAGCGACGATGTCGCGCAGTTCGTCGGCTTCTTCGGGTGTGATCGTGAAGCTCGACTGCTTCTGCTGAAGTTCGGAAAAACGCTGGAATTCGGAGTCGGTCAGAAGTTTCGCCATGGCTTATCGAGGAGCGCGCACGAATGACTTCACGCGGCGTCGTTTTTGAGAGGGCCGCCATTCTAAACCATCTACGGCTCGCTTCAGATCTGACTTACACCGCCTGCTCGCGAAACATCGACAATGCCTGGACCGTCTCGCGCAGCAGCGTGGTGGCGGCGGCGAGCGTAGGCGCGACATATTCGTCAATACGCTTGAGATACGGGCACGTGAGCGCCGCGATTGCCTGGCCGGACGGTCCGAGAATCGGGAAAGTGACGTCCGTCACGCCGAACGTCTGCTGACTGTCCTTCTGCGAATAACCCGCCGCGCGAATCCGCTCGCATACGGCCTCCAGCGCATCGCGGTCTATCGTGACCTCGCCCTTGACCTTGGTGTGCTCGGCGAGCATTTGCGCGCGTTGTTCGACGGTCTGGAACGCGAGCATCACGCGGCCCGAGCCCGTGTCGATCAGACCGACCCGCGAGCCGAGCCGCACCGACATGCCCCAGGTGCCGGGGCCGTCCACTTGCGCGATGACGAGCAGATTGCCGCGATCGTAGACGGCCAGGTGACACGACTGTTCGGCGGCATCGGCGAAACGTTGCATCAGCGGCAAAGCTTCGGAAATGAGCCGGTTCATCGGCGGATGGCGATGCGCCAGCGCATACAGCTTCAGGCTCAGCGAATAGCGGTCGCCGCCCTTCGAGCGCACCACGTACTGCCGCGCGACCAGACGCTCGAGCATCCGGTACATCTCGCTGGCGTTGCGCCCGAGCAGCTTGGTGATCTCGGCGCGCGTCAGCCCTTCTTTCTGCTCCGCCAGCAGCTCGAGGATGTCGAGGCCTTTGTCCAGCGCAGGCGCGCGATAACGGTCGGCATCGTCTTTGTCTTCTGCGTCCATCGTGGGCGGATTCCGTGGGCTGTTCTCGGTAGCTGGGGCTTGAGTGTAAGTGCGGCGCGTGTTTCCGTGCACCCCGAGGCGTCCAGGGAAAACACGGACGCTTGGTGCAGTGCACATTCCTTGACTTCAAAAAATCCGCATATGAATAATACGTTCATTGATGAATAAGCGCGCGCCCCGGCCGTTAGTCAACGGCCTGACGGAGAACTGATTTGACGAGCCGTCCAACGGAAACCGATCCGCGACTGATTCTGCTCAGCCCGGATGACAACTGCCTGATCGCGGCGGCGCGGCTCGACGCCGGCACGCAACTCATGATCGAAGGCGAGCGCGTCACGCTCGCGCGAACCATCGACCTCGGGCACAAGGTGGCGCGCCGCGGCCTCGCAAAAGACGACAAGGTGCTGCGCTACGGCGCCGTGATCGGTCACGTGACCGAGGCCGTGCAGCGCGGCGAACATCTGCATACGCACAACCTCGAAAGCGATTACCTGCCGACTTACACGCACGACGCGGGTCATCAATTCGTACATCACTGATTCGCGCATAACGACGCGGCCTCGCGTCGCGCGGGAACGATCATGACCGACATAACCGTAGTAAGCGCCCTGACGCAACCGCCGATGCTGCAAGGCTACCTTCGCAGCGACGGCCGCAAGGGCATCCGCAATGTCGTCGCGGTGGCGTATCTCGTCGAGTGCGCGCATCACGTGGCGCGCGAAATTGTTACGCAGTTTCGCGCGCCGCCCGACGCGTTCGAGGACGCCATCGCGGCGCATGAGCCGCCCGTCCATCTGATCGGCTTTCCGGGCTGCTATCCGAACGGATACGCGGAGAAAATGCTCGAGCGGCTCACCACGCATCCGAACGTTGGCGCGGTGCTGTTCGTTTCGCTCGGATGCGAGAGCATGAACAAGCACTATCTCGTGGATGTGGTGCGCGCGAGCGGCCGCCCCGTCGAGCTGCTGACCATCCAGGAAAAGGGCGGCACGCGCAGCACGATTCAGTACGGCGTCGACTGGGTGCGCGGCGCGCGCGAGCAACTCGCCGCGCAAAAGAAGGTGCCAATGGCGTTGAGCGAACTGGTGGTCGGCACCATTTGCGGCGGCTCCGACGGCACGAGCGGCATTACCGCGAATCCTGCCGTGGGCCGCGCGTTCGATCAGCTGATCGACGCGGGCGCGACCTGCCTCTTCGAAGAAACGGGCGAGCTGGTGGGCTGCGAGTTCCATATGAAGACGCGCGCGGCACGGCCGGAGCTCGGCGACGCGATCGTCGAGTGCGTCGCAAAGGCGGCGCGCTATTACTCGATTCTCGGCCACGGCAGCTTCGCGGTCGGCAACGCGGACGGCGGCCTCACCACGCAGGAAGAAAAATCGCTCGGCGCGTATGCAAAAAGCGGCGCGTCGCCGATTGCGGGCATCGTCAAACCCGGCGATATTCCGCCGACCGGCGGTCTGTATCTGCTCGACGTCGTGCCCGACGGCGAGCCGCGTTTCGGCTTTCCCAACATTAGCGACAATGCGGAAATCGGCGAGTTGATTGCTTGCGGCGCGCATGTGATTCTGTTCACGACGGGGCGCGGTTCGGTGGTCGGTTCGGCGATCTCGCCTGTCATCAAGGTGTGCGCGAACCCCGCTACGTATCGCAATCTGTCGGGCGACATGGATGTCGACGCCGGCCGCATTCTGGAAGGACGCGGCACGCTCGACGAAGTGGGCCGCGAGGTGTTCGAGCAGACGGTGGCCGTGTCGCGAGGCGCGGCGTCGAAATCGGAAATGCTCGGGCATCAGGAGTTCATTCTCACGTACAAGACGTTCGAGCCGGTCGGGCCCGCGTGCCTGCCCTCGAGCGCGGCCGTGCGTCCGCGCGTGGTGCCGCTCGAGCAGCACTGAGCGTGGGCGCACACTGTGATAAAAAGGACCTTCTAATTGGAGACGTGGCAAATGACCGCAACGAACGGTTCGAAAGTCCGGCAGCGGCGCCGTGTAGGCCGCGGCGCATTGAACGTGACAGGGTTAAGCCTCGGCACCGCGCCGCTGGGCGGCCTCTATCGCGATCTGTCGGACGAAGAGGCGAATGCGACCGTCGCCGCCGCGTGGGACGCCGGCGTGCGCTACTTCGACACCGCGCCGCATTACGGCAACACGAAGGCGGAGCATCGGCTCGGCAACGCGTTGCGCCACTATCCGCGCGGCGAATATGTGCTGTCGACCAAAGTGGGCCGCCGCTTCGTGCCGCGCACCACGCCTTACGAGGGCAAGGAAGGCTGGCAGAATCCGCTGCCCTTCGAAGCGATTTACGACTACACGCACGACGGCATTCTCCGTTCGTTCGAAGACAGCCAGCAGCGGCTCGGCATTATCGACATCGACATTCTGCTGGTGCACGACATTGGCCGCGTCACGCACGGCGAGGACAACCCTCACTACTGGCGGCAACTGACTGAAGGCGGCGGTTTCCGCGCGCTCGACGAACTGCGCTCGGCCGGCGCGGTGAAGGCGGTCGGACTGGGCGTCAATGAAGGCGCCGTGATATTGGACGCGATGGCCGAGTTCGATATCGATTGCGCGTTGCTCGCGGGCCGTTATACGCTCCTCGAACAGACGACCCTCGACGACCTCTTGCCGGCATGCGAACAGCGCGGCGTCAGCATTCTGTTGGGCGGCGCGTTCAACTCGGGCATTCTGGCGCGCGGCGTCGGGGGCGATCTGAAATTCAACTACGGCGAGGCGCCGCGCGAAGTGATCGAGCGCGTTGCGCGGCTGGAAGCGGTGTGTCGCGACCACGGCGTGCCGCTCGCCGCCGCGGCCTTGCAGTTTCCGTATGCGCATCCGGCGGTCGCCACCGTGCTGACCGGCGCGCGCAGTGCCGACGAATTGCGCGAGAACGCGGCGTCGTTCGAGTTGCCCATCCCCGCGGCCTTGTGGTCCGCGCTGCGCGAGGAGGGCCTGCTCGACGCCCGCGCGCCCGCGCCAGAGGACTGATCTGACGATGCATATCGATGCCCACCAGCACTACTGGGACCCCGCCCGCGGCGATTACGAGTGGCTCACGCCGGAACTCAAGATTCTGTATCGGCCGTTCGGCCCGGCGGATCTCACGCCGTTGCGGGAAAGAGCGGGCATCGGCAAGACGGTGGTCGTGCAGGCGGCGCCGACCATCGACGAAACGCGCTATCTGCTGGACATTGCGCGCGATGAGCGGTCCATTGCGGGGGTGGTCGGCTGGGTACCGCTCCTGCTGCCCACCGCGCCCGCATTGATCGGCGCGCTCGCCGAGGAGCCGAAGTTCAAGGGAGTGCGGCCCATGCTGCAAGACCTGCCCGACGATACCTGGATCGCCAATCCCGATCTCGCGCCGGCCGTCGAGGCGCTCGTCGCGCACGACCTCGCTTTCGACGCGCTGATCTACGCGCGGCACGTCGACCATGTGGAAACGTTCGCGCGGCGCTTTCCGGCGCTGCGCATCGTGGTCGATCACGGCGCGAAGCCGCCCATCCGCTACGGTCAGGCCGGCTGGCAAACCTGGGCCGATGCAATCGCCCGGCTTGCGGCGCTGCCCAACCTGCAATGCAAGCTCTCCGGCCTTGCGACGGAAGCCTCGCCGGGCTGGACCGAGGACACGCTGCGGCCCTACGTCGAGCATCTGCTCGCCACGTTCGGTCCGGCGCGCCTCATGTGGGGCAGCGACTGGCCCGTGCTCGAACTCAATGGCGATTATCTGCTGTGGCACTCGGTGGCGAACACGCTGCTTGCTTCGCTTTCCGAAAGCGAGCGCGAAGCGGTTTTTGGCGGCAACGCCGCCGCGTTTTATCGACTGTGACGTAACGAAGACAAACACAACCAGGACAGGTTAAGCCCATTCAACTGGAGCCGTAGATGACGCAAAGACTGGCCGGGAAGACAGCATTGATTACCGCGGCGGGGCAAGGCATCGGCCTCGCGACCGCCGAAGCATTCGCACGCGAGGGCGCGCGCGTGATCGCCACCGACATTCGCATCGACGGGCTCGCCGGCAAGCCGGTCGAGGCGCGCAAGCTGGATGTACTGGACGGCGATGCGATCAAGGCGCTGGCCGCCGAACTCGGCCCCATCGACGTGCTGTTCAACTGCGCGGGCTTCGTGCATGCGGGCTCGATCCTCGAATGCAGCGAAGAGGATTGGGATTTTGCGTTCGACCTCAACGCGAAGGCGATGTACCGGATGATCCGCGCGTTCCTGCCCGGCATGCTGGAGCGCGGCGGCGGGTCGATCATCAATATGTCGTCGGCGGCGTCGAGCGTGAAGGGCGTGCCGAACCGCTTTGCCTACAGCGCGTCGAAGGCGGCGGTGATCGGGCTGACCAAGTCGGTCGCCGCGGACTTCATCACGCGTGGTATACGTTGTAATGCAATCTGCCCCGGCACGGTGTCGTCGCCGTCGCTCGAACAGCGGATCGCCGCGCAGGCCGCGGCGCAAGGCGCGACGCTCGAAGCCGTGCAGGCCGCATTTGTCGCGCGCCAGCCGATGGGCCGTATCGGCAAGCCGGAGGAGATTGCCGCGCTCGCGCTGTATCTCGCGTCGGACGAGTCGTCGTTCACAACGGGGCACGCGCATGTGATCGACGGCGGCTGGTCGAACTGAGCATGCACTGAGAACGCGCCCGCATGAGCCGGCGCCGCTTGACGAACCCACCGAACACCACTGAAACCAGAGGAAAGTGCAACGATGAAACTGCTTCGTTACGGGCCGAAAGGCCAGGAAAAGCCGGGCTTGCTCGACGCGCAAGGCAAGATTCGCGATCTGTCCGGCGTGGTCGCCGACATCGACGGCGCGGCGCTGAGCGACGCGGCGCTCGCGAAACTGCGCGCGCTCGACCCGGCGAGCCTGCCGGTCGTGGAAGGCAACCCGCGCATCGGTCCGTGCGTCGGCAAGATCGGCAAGTTCATCTGCATCGGCTTGAATTACGCGGATCACGCGGCAGAATCGAATCTGCCCGTGCCCGCCGAACCGGTGATCTTTAACAAGTGGACGAGCGCGATTTCCGGTCCGAACGACGACGTGGAAATTCCGCGCGGCTCGAAGAAGACCGATTGGGAAGTCGAACTCGGCGTGGTGATCGGCAAGCCGGCCAAGTACATCGACGAGGCGAATGCGCTTGACTATGTCGCCGGCTATTGCGTGATCAACGACGTGTCGGAACGCGAATGGCAGATCGAGCGCGGCGGCCAGTGGGACAAGGGCAAGGGCTTCGACACCTTCGGCCCGATCGGCCCGTGGATGGTTACGCGCGACGAAGTCGCCGATCCGCAGAACCTCAGCCTGTGGCTCGAAGTGGACGGTCACCGCTATCAGAACGGCAACACGAAGACGATGGTGTTCGGCGTCGCCAAGCTGGTTTCGTATGTGTCGCAGTGCATGAGCCTGCAACCGGGCGACGTCATTTCCACCGGCACGCCGCCGGGCGTCGGCATGGGCGTGAAGCCGGATCCGGTTTATCTGAAGCCGGGCCAGACCATCCGTCTCGGCATCGAAGGTCTCGGCGAGCAAACGCAGAAGACCTACGCGGCGGAATAAGCCGTCCCGGAGCGGCGTCTGCAGTTGGAGCCGCGGTTCCTGGCGTTCAGCTCGCCGGTTCGTGGTCGCCGTTCTCGCCGATCCGGTTGACCGTGCCTTGCGCGACCGCGACGAGTTTCTCGCGGTTGCCGTCCATCACGAAAATGTTGCATTGGCAGGTCGCCTGATGGCGGCCTGCATACACCACTTCCGCCCGCGCGATCAGCGTGCCGTTCACGGCCGGCCGCAGATAGTTGATCTTGTATTCCCCCGTTACGACCTTCGGCCCGAGCGAGAGCGCACCGGCAAAGGTCAGCGCGTTGTCGGCGAGATAGCTGATCACGCCGCCATGCACGAAGCCATGCTGCTGCCGCAGCTCGTCGCGAATCGGCAGGCTGAGTGCGATTTCGCCCGTGCCGGTGTACATCAGCTCGGCGCCTAGCAGCATGCTGAACGGCTGGGCATGCAATGCGCCGCGCGCCCGGTCGAGTAGGTCAGTCATTGTGATTCCTTCGAGGAAGGCCCGCGGTGGCATCGCGCACGAGGGTGCGCTCGTCGGTCCCTACCCACTCTAGGAAGCGCCGACGCACGCCGTCAAGGTGAATCGGAAATATCTGCACGGCATTGTTGCGCGGAATAGCGACAATTCGGGCGCTGACCCACGTCAATGCGACGCAAATGCGAGGTAAGCGCGGCGTAGGACGATCCTTGACGGATTTGACCTTCAGCAAGCCCGCATGCTGCCGTAAACCCTGACGTAGTTCCCGTTATTCTTTGCCTTCAGGTGTTCACGATGTTCAGCAAGATCAAGGTCGCGTCCGGCCTATTGTGTGTCCTGGCCGCGTTCTGCGTTTTCCAGCTTGTCACGGTTGGTTTGGGTTTCTGGTCATTGACGCGCACCCACGACGACGTCGGCGACCTGTCGAATATCGCGCTCAGGCAAGTGAACGCCGTCAATGAGACAACGCAGCATTTGATGGACGCGCGCATCAACCTGTCGCGCGCCGGTACGCGGATGGTGCGCGGCGGCGCCGAGCCGACGGACATCGTCCAGCACGCCCGCGAGCAGCTTTCGGCGGCAGAGCAGTCGTTCAACGCCTTCGCGAGCGCGCCCAAGACGAGCGACGAAAACAGCGCCCGCGCGGCAGCGCTGGCCGAGCGCTACAAGAAGCTGCACGGCGCGCTCACCGAGCTCGCGCAGTTTCTCGACGGGAACAATATCCAGGCCTTTCTCGATCAGCCGACCCAGTCGTTCCAGGACGCCTATCTGACCGAGCTGCACAACTTCACGCAGTTCGGCAACGCGGCGAGCCGGGCGTCGCTGGATTCGATCGACACACGGATGGCGGCTTTCCGCGTCGTCAGCATTGTGATTCTGCTGGCGCTGGTTGGCGGCACGTTTGCCGTTCATCTTGCGCTGCGCCGCGGCGTGGTCGCGCCGCTGGAAGAGGCCGGCCGCCACTTCGAACGCATCGCGCAGGGGCGCCTGGATCAGCCGATCGCCGCGCGCGGTACCAACGAAATCGGCAGGCTGTTCTCGGGCTTGGCCAGAATGCAGGCCAGCGTCGCGCGCACGGTGCAGACGGTGCGCGAATCCGCTGACTCGATTCACCTTGGCGCCAATGAAATCGCGACCGGCAACGCCGATTTGTCCGCACGTACTGAGAATCAGGCGGCATCGCTCGAAGAAACGGCGTCGAGCATGGAGGAACTCACCGCCACGGTGCGTCAGAATGCCGACCATGCGCGTGAGGCGAATGCGCTCGCGGAGACTGCGCTGGAAGCGACGGCCCGCGGCAGCGAAGTCGTGGACAAGGTCGTCGACAAGATGCGCGGCATCGCGCAAAGCTCCGACAAGATCGCCGAAATCATTTCGGTGATCGACGGCATCGCGTTTCAGACCAACATCCTCGCGCTGAATGCGGCGGTCGAGGCGGCGCGCGCCGGCGAGCAGGGCCGCGGTTTCGCGGTCGTGGCCGGCGAGGTGCGCGGTCTCGCGCAGCGCAGCGCGCAATCGGCGAAGGAAATCAAGACGCTGATCAGCGAGTCGGTGGCCGAGATTCAGGGCGGTTCCGCGCTCGTCGAGCACGCCGGGGAGGCGATGAGCAACGTGTCCGCCTCGATTTCGCGCGTCACGCAGATGATGGCGGAGATCAGCGCGTCGTCGCTCGAGCAGAGCACGGGCATCGAGCAGGTCAACCAGGCCGTGGTTCAGATGGACGGGATGACGCAGCAGAACGCGGCACTCGTCGAAGAAGCGGCAGCAGCGGCGGCTTCTCTGCATCAACAGACGCAGCAGTTGAAGGAGGCGGTGTCCGTCTTCGAAATTTCGGAATCTGTGTTGCGCACACAACAGATGGGCGAAACTCTGCCTAAATCGGCGCAATTTGCGTTGTCGCGGATGCGCGCAATTTAAATGGTCTGAGCTTAAAAATCAGGCAGTCGAAAAAAGAAAATGGCCCGCAAAAGCGGGCCATTTTTGTATTCGACGCGAGCGCTTAAGCGCGCGTCAGCCTACCTGAGCGTACCGTGGGTACTTAGGCCGGCGTGATGTTCGCAGCTTGCTTGCCCTTCGGGCCTTGCTTCACTTCGAACGACACCTTCTGGTTTTCCTGCAGGGACTTGAAGCCGCTGCCTTGAACTTCCGAAAAGTGCGCGAACAGGTCTTCGCCGCCGTCGTCCGGCGTGATGAAGCCAAAGCCCTTTGCATCGTTAAACCACTTCACAGTACCTGTTGCCATTTTTGATCCAGTAAATATGTTGTGTATTGCATTCGCGACCGCTATTTCTCAACGCGAGATCGAGCGCGAAGTACGAGTTGTATCACGTCTTTATGACAGACGCCAATCAACCTGTATTCGGGTATTCCCCGGCTTTGGTCTTTTTCAGCCCCGCGAGCATCCAAAAAAGACAAACGGAGACCAGGGTTTACCATGGCGCAGCATTTTTCGTCTGGCTTCAGCGCAGGCGTGCTGAGGCGTCAGGCCGGCAAGGCGTCGAAGGCGGTGGCGAGGTGGTAAGGCGTGGTGGACGGCATGTCGGCGCGCGCCACGTCGCCGCTTGCAGTCTTGCATTCGAACCAGCCTTGCGGCCTCAGAAAGCGCTGCTGGAACAGTTCGATCTGCCGCGGCAAAACCGCGCGCACGGCGGATTCGTCGTGACTTGCGAGCGCGCGCAGATATTCTGTTTGCGCCCAGATGCGCTGAACCGGGTCCTTGATGTGTCCCGCTTCGTCGAGCGACGCGCAAACGCCGCCCGTGTGCGGATCCACGCCGTGGCGTTGGGCAAAGTCGAACGCGCGCGAGAGGTTTTCCGCCAGCTTCGAGCCTTCGAACAGCCCGCCCGCCTGCTTCGCCAGCCAGAACCATTCGAATTGATGGCCGGGCTCGAAGCGATTGTCGGGCGTGCCGACCGGCAATTCGGCGATACAACCCGACGGCGCATGCACGAAGTGACGCGCGACCGCGCCGGCGAGACGCCGCAGCGCGGCCTCGAATGCGTTGTCGCGCGTGGCTTCGCGGGCGGCGAGCCACGCTTCCGTCAGATGCATCAACGGGTTCTGGATGGGCGCGGCAGTCACCGTCGCGAAGTCGGCGCTGAGCGCGGCGTTAAAGAGATCGTCGGTGGCGGCAAAGCGCGACTGGATCAGGGCCGACGTGCGATGCACGATGTCGAGCGCGTCGCGATTACCGGTGCGCCGCCCGTATTCCGCACACGCGAAGACGACGAACGCGTGCGTGTACAGGTCTTTCGTCGTGTCGAGCGGAGCGCCGTGCGGGTCCACGCTGTAGAACCAGCCGCCGTGCTCCGTGTCCTGAAAAATGTGCGTGAGCGAATGAAACAGCGTCTGCGCGTGGGCTGCATCGCCGGCTTGCGAGAACACGAATAGTTGACGCGCGCACGCCATGGCCCGGTAGCGCTCGACGGGCGCCGGGCGATGGTCTTCCGCGCCGAGCGCCTCATAGGGCAAGCTGAGCGCGGCGTTGAAACCCGGCCCGCGCCACATGGGCAGGACGACGCCGTTGAAGTGATGGCGCAGCGCAGCGGCGAGCGCGACCGTTGCTGCGGCGTCAGAGTGGGTGCTGGGCATAGTCAGATTTCAAACGTGGTGATTCAAAGTGCCCGTGAAAGCAGGCGGGCCGGGTTCTGGCGGCAGTGCGGCTCGGCATCGTATCCCACGCGGAATCGGCCTGAGTGCCAGCAGCACGCGGCCTAGCATAAAGCAAACGAATGCCGGCCGGCGCTCAAAAGCGGCGGGGAAAACGCTTCAAATAATTTCAACAGACCACGCGTCCGGCTAAAACCGAAAATCGCGCCCGAATGGCTTCGGCGGCGGGGGGCGCCATGCGACAATGCGGTCTCGAAAAATTCCAATGGCATTTGACGAGCGGTGCCGGCGCCCGCTCCCGGCGACCACCGCTTTCTTCTCTATGGCAGATTCCGCAGTATCCAAGCAGTCCCGGCCTGGGCGCGCCGCTTCGAAAAAGCGTCGCGAGGCCACCGTCTCTACCGAAACCGAAAAAAAGCTGGCGCGCGCGGCGCGCTCGGCACAACGTCTCGCGCAACTGAGCGACGTCTCACGCGACGACAGCACACTCGACCTGTTCCCTGACGATCCCACCCGCGCCACGCTGGAAGCGATGAATATCGACATCCGCCAAGGCACGCTGCGCGGTTTCGAATTGCCCGATGTCGTGCTCGCGGCCGTGGGCGCGCTGGATGCGAGCGCGGAAGGCGCATCCCCGGACGCGAGAGCGGCGCGCCGCGCGCCGCGCGCCGCCACGGCCGAGGAGCCCGGCGCGACGCCCGCGCAACTGGGCGGATTGTTGGAGACGGGGCCGCCGGCGGCCGCCGGAGCGGATGCGTCACAGGCGTCGCTGATTGCCGATTCAGCTGCCGACGACAAAGCACCGGGTTCGCCGCTCACGCCTGCCATGGCGGCCGCGACGGTGGCGCGCAGCGTGACCGCACTGCGTCAGGCGGCGGAGCGGAGCACCGCGAGTGCGGATTCGGCGGCAACTGGTGTGTCGGGCGCCGACGGCAAGCGGTCGCAAGCGTTGGCTTCGAGCGAGGCAGAAGAATCGGCGACGGCGAGCCGCGTGGATGCGCCGGAGGCATCGGCGAGGGACGCGCGCAGCGCATTGGCCGCGCCCGGCGCTGAGCCCACGTTGCCGGGCGGGGCGGCTTCCTCCGCAGCGGCGGATGCACGCGCTGGCCGGAAGGGGGCACCGGCAAACCTGCGCGGATCGGGAGAAGTCGCGCGACCGTCCACGGGCGAAGCGGCGGCGCAGATGCCGACGTCTGAGACGGTGGACGCGGCGGGGCGAGCGGTGAGTGCATCGGCGGGCGAAATCCCGGCCTTGACGGCTGACGCGGCAGTGCCGCCGGCACGGCTATCCGCGAGCGCCTCAGCCGGCCAAACGTCGCCATCCGCGACGGCGGGCCCAGCAGGACAAGTTGTGAAGCCGTCCGCGAGTGCCGCGGCGGCCGAGACGTTGTCGTCCACCACGGCGCCCACAGCGCCGGAACTCGACCGCGCGCGTGCGACGGCCTTCGCGGACACCGTCGACGCGTTGTACGGCGTCATCGCCGACCAGCGTCGCGCCGCCAGCGACCATTCGCGCCGCATGAAATGGATGCTGTCGATCGTGGTCGGCGCACTGCTGATGACGGTCGCCATCGGCATCACGCAAACGCTGCTGCTCATGCGCCTCACGCGTGAGACCACAGCGCAGCAGCATCGTATGCAAGACATGATGCAAAACCAGCAGGCCGCGATGGCCAGTCTGCTCGACACCCAAATGGCGGTGGCCAATGCCGCCGCGGCCAGGGCCGCCGCGCCGGAGAGCGCTCCGGCCCCAACCAACCCGCAGCAAGCGGCTGCGGCGCCGGCATCTGCGAACGGCAAGCGCGCCGTCCGGGCGCAGCACAGTCATAAGCCGAAGACGGCCAACGCGCGCCAATAATCCGTTGGCAAAAACGCGTCGCTAAAACCTGCTCGCGCCGGCGCGACGCGGGCGCCACTCTCCGCCGGCCTGATCGTGTCGGTCATCAGCGCGCCGCTGGCGGCCACGGACCCTTCGGCGCAAGGCGCCGCCGCCACAGCGGCGCGGCTCCGGCCGCAAATCCCCGTCGACGACGCTCCAATCAGCCTAGGTGATCGCCCAAGTCTGGCGGTGCCAAAAAAAGGGACGTTGTCATGTTGCAACGCAATATCGCCGCTCATGGCTGTGCAACGAGGCGTCACGCAGTTAATGTTGCATTGCACTGGCATTTGCCTAGGGAAAACCCTATAATGTTTCTTAAGGGAAAACCCTAGCAATTGCAGCAACCAACCGGGAGTCGCCATGAGCTTCATCTTTGCATTGTTCCAAAAGGTCAGCGACCTCTTTGCGTCGCCCCACTTGCCGCTGGACACAGACTATTCGTACGCGGCGCGTGCGCGCGAAGCCGAGCGTCAGCGCAAGGCGCAAGCTACGCTTTTCGGCATCAAGCTGACGGACTAATAACACGCCGTTCTGCCCGCTCGCGACCATCGAGGCGGGCGCGCGCGCCGGTGCGCGCGTGTCATTCGAGCCACTGCACGTCAAAGCGCGCAGTGGCTTTTGTTCGTCTGGCGCTTGCGTCGATCTCGGGCCAGCTGCCTGTCGGCAATATTTCGCCGCCGAAATGGATGTAACGGCGGCTGACATCGTCTCATCGCGCCACATCCGCATTTCACCCCGCAACCCTTGACGCACGGGCGTTTCACGCGCCGAGGCGGCCGCCTCATCTGTCCCTTTGAGTGAAATCTGCGCTTACAAGTGCTCACGTCTTCATGCTGCCTGCGTCGCTAAAGTGGGTTTCAAGCGCACGGCGCCGTGCGCGAGCTGACGGTTTCGGCTCAGCAACGCGGCGCCGGCTCGATTCGAACATTGACGGGAGAGCACCATGAAAACGTTCAACAAGACCTCGCGAACTATCATTGCGGCCGTGCTGGCCGGCGGCACCATGCTGGCGGCGGGCGGCGCGTCCGCACAGGAGCGCATCGTCGTCGACCACGGCCCGGGGCCGGTGGTGTACGGCGAGCCGCATAGGGTGCCGGTGGGGGTGTCGATCAACATCGGCTGGCATGGCGATCGTTATTACGACGGCCACCGCTACTGGGATCATGACGAATGGATGCGCCATCATCCGCATGACTACGACCCGCGTCACCATGGCCGCGACGAGCATCGTCCGCCGCCGCGTTACTGATCGGCACCTTGACCCCCGCGCCGCTTTACGCGGTGCGAATCCAGCAGAGCCGGCTTTTCCGCCAGGAAGGCCGGCTTTGTTGCGTTCGGCATAGCGCTTGCGCGTGCTGCGCTATGCTTTGACGCTTTCATGATGTCAGCGAGGGAAACGGCGTGAGCAAGGCAGCGAAGGCAGTGATAGGCGTGGTGGGCACCGGGCTGATGGGCGTCGGCATTGCGACGCAAAGCGCGCTGCATGGATACCGGACGGTAGTCCATGACGTCGACCCGGCGCGCCTCGCGAGCGTCGCGCCGAAAGCGGAAGCGGTGCTGGACGAATTGATCGACGCCGGCCGGATCCACCCCGAGGCGAAGCAGGCAGCGCTCGCGCGCATCGAGACGCACACTGAACTGGACGTGATGCGCTCGGCGGATTTCGTCATCGAAGCGATTCCCGAGGTGCTGGAGCTGAAACATCGCCTGTACGAAAAGCTGACGGCGCTGCTCGCGGACCACGCCATTCTCGCCAGCAATACGAGCGGCTTTCCGCCGGATCAGCTGGTGGCGCCGCTGCGTGCGAAGGAGCGCTTCGTCATCGCGCATTTCTGGAATCCGCCTCACATGATTCCGCTTGTGGAAGTGGTGCCGGGCAGCGCGACCGCGCCCGACGTCACCGCAAAGACCGCGGATTTGATGAGCGCGATCGGCATGGAGCCGGTGGTTCTGGCGAAGGCGATTCCCGGATTTGTCGGCAACCGTCTGCAATTTGCGGTATTGCGCGAGGCGTTGAACATCGTGCGCTCCGGCGCGGCGACGCCGGATGTGGTCGACCGAGTCATGAAGGCGTCGCTCGGGCGCCGCTGGGGAATCGTCGGTCCGCTCGAAGCGGCGGACATGGGCGGCCTCGACACCTTCCTCGATATTTCGACGCACCTCATGCCGGAGCTCGCAAAAGACGAAGACGTGCTCGATCTGCTGCGCGAGCAGGTCGACGCGGGGCGTGTCGGTCTGCGCAGCGGCGCGGGATTCTATGAGTGGGACGAGGCGCATCTCGCGCAAGTGAGGGAGGGGCGCAAGCGGGTGATTGCGCGGAGATAGCCCCCAACGCCCCGCAAGACTCTGCGGTATAACTACCCGTCATCCACTCCATGCCTCATCGCAATGCCCCATTACTTCTACGACCCGCTTGCGGGCCACGGCCTGCCGCACGATCCGTTTAAAGCGATCGTCGCTCCGCGTCTGATCGGTTGGATCTCCTCGCGCGATACGGAAGGCACATTGAACCTCGCGCCTTACAGCTTCTTCGGCGCGTTCGCGAGCTTTCCGCCCATCATCGGCTTTTGCAGCGAGGGGCGCAAAGACAGCGTCTCCAACATCGAAGCCACCGGCGAGTTCGTCTGGAATCTGGCGACGAAGCCGCTTGCCGAGCAGATGAACCGCTCGTCAGCGCCGGTTGCGCCGCATGTCGACGAATTCGCGCTCGCGGGGCTCACCCCGGCGCCGGGGCGCAACGTGCAGGTGCCGCACGTCGCCGAAGCGCCGGCCGCGCTCGAATGCAAGCTGCTGCAGGTGGTGCGGCTGCATGATCTGAACGGCAAGCCGATGGACAACTATCTGTCGCTCGGACAGGTCGTCGGCGTGCATATCAACGAGGCTTACCTGAAAGACGGCCTGTTCGACACTCACGCCGCGCAGCCGATCATGCGCGCCGGTTATCGCGCGGATTACGCGGAAATCGGCGATATGTTCCAGATGTTCCGCCCGACAGCCTAGGGCCGGCGCCGCTGCAGAGACAGGACGCGGCGAGGCGGCTAAATCATGCGCCGGTCGCGCCCGCGAAAGCGCACGGCAGAGCCACAGCAGAACCGCGGCACGACCAGCGCGCCCCTTAACCCCGCGCGCTTTCCAGCTTGAACACGCTGACCACTTGCGCAAGACGCGCGGCGTGGTCGCGCAGTTCGGCGGCCGCCTCTTCCGCTTCGCCGACGATCGTCGCGTTTTGCTGCGTCGCTTCGCCGATTTGCGTGACGGCAAGATTGACCTGCTCGATGCCGCCCGACTGCTCGCGCGACGCGACGCTGATCTCGCCCATGATCGCGCGCACCTGGCCGACCTGCTGAACGATGCCCTGCATGGTCGTGCTGGCCTGCTCGGCGATCTGGAAGCCGCTTTGCACCGTCGCCGTCGATTCGGCGATGAGCCCTTCGATCTCCTTGACGGAAGCGGCGCTGCGCTGCGCGAGCGCGCGCACTTCCGAGGCGACCACCGCGAAGCCCTTGCCGTGCTCGCCTGCGCGGGCCGCCTCGACCGCCGCGTTGAGCGCAAGAATGTTGGTCTGGAACGCAATGCCCTCGATCACGCCCGTGATCTCCGCGATCTTCTGCGACGAGCGGCTGATGTCGCCCATCGTCGACACCACGCGTTCCACGGCGCGGCCGCCTTCGAGCGCCGCGTCGGCCGCGCGCGTGACGAGCGTGTTTGCCTGCGACGCGTGATCGGCATTCTGCTGCACCGTCGACGTGATCTGCTCCATGCTCGCCGCGGTTTCTTCCAGGCTGCTTGCCTGCGTCGCAATGCGCGAGGCGATGTTACCGCTGCCGGTCGCGATCTTTTCCGTGCCCTCCGACATATCCGTCGACGCGCTGCGCACCTGCGACACAATGCGCGCCAGACCTTCGCCGATGCCGTCGATCGAGCGCATCAGGCGGCCGATCTCGTCGTCGCGCCGGCTCGCGCTTTGGGCGACGCGCACGCTGAGGTCGCCCGAGGCGAAGCGCTCGGAGGCCTTGACCGCCTCGTCGAGCGGCTGGCTGACGAGGCGCCGCACCGCAAACAGGAACACGGCCGCGAACACGCCGACCAGCACGAAGCCTGCGATCAGGAAGTGATTGCGGGTCGCGTTGACCTGGGCCATCACTTCGTCGCGCGGCGCGACGCCTGCCACGAGCCATTGCCATTCCGGCACCGTGATAAACGACACGAACTTGTCGCGCGCGCCTTGTTCGCCGAGCGTGGCGTCGGCGGAACGGTACTCGAGCCGGCCTTCCTTCATGTCGAGCATGCGCTGATACGGCGCGTTCGCGTTGTCCGCGGCCTGGCCGGCGGCGGCCGGATGCACGATCAGCTTGCCGCGATCTGCGCCTTTCGACGCGTTCATCACAAAGTAATAGCCGCTCTCGCCGATCTTCAGCTTACGGATGCCGTCTTCGACTTGCTGGATTTCCGGGTCGACGTTCACGCCCACGAAGAGCGCGCCGATCACCCGGCCGCTCGCATCCGTCACCGGACGGTATTGCGTGATCCAGCGTTTGCCGAAAAGCGCCGCCAGTCCCGTGTAAGTCTTGTTGGCGATGAGGAGCGCATAGGCCGGCCCGTTGCGGTCGAGCAGCGTGCCGATTGCGCGCGAGCCGTCCTGTTTTTTGAGCGAAGTCGTGACGCGCACGAAGTCGTCGCCGGTGCGCGCGAAAATCGTCGCCACGGCGCCGCTGCGTTCGAGAAACTGGTCGGGAATACTGAAATCCATGTTCAGTACTTTGTCGCCGGCTTTGAACACGGGCGTGGCCACCCCGTTCACGTCGATTTTCTGCGTTTCGTCGAGCGTGTAGGTGGTCGGCAGAAAGCTCGCGAACAGCGACGTCGAGCGGTCAACTTCGGCGGACAGTGCCTTGTCGAACAACGTGATCATGGCAGCGATGGAGCGGTCTTTTTCGGCGATGCACTCGAATACCTGGTCGCTGACCTGCTTGCCGGCGCTGCGTGTCAGCGCCCACGTGAAGGAGGCGAAAATCAACGCCACCAGCACGCATGAAAGTACGGCGAGCCGCGCGCCGACGCTGGCACGGCGCAAAGAGAGAAATTCCATGGGCGTGTGCGGAGTAAGAGGGACGAGCGATGCCGGACGGGCGCACAGGCACCCTCCGGCATCGTGTCTTGTTTACGGCCGCAGCCACGCTTCCTTTAGAAAATTGGAAGCATTTCGTAATCATGGCGCATCCGCGGAGCGCGTCTTTGCACCTGCACAGTGCGCCCGGCGCTTACGGCTTCGCCTTCCAGGTGCGCAGCAACAGCGCGTTGGTGACCACGCTGACGCTGGAGAACGCCATGGCGGCGCCGGCCAGCATCGGATTGAGCAGGCCGAAGGCGGCAAGCGGAATGCCGATCAGGTTGTAGACGAAAGCCCAGAACAGGTTCTGCTGGATCTTGCGCCAGGTCCTGCGCGAAATGTCGATGGCGTCGGCCACGAGCGCCGGATCGCCGCGCATCAGCGTGATGCCGGCTGCGTGCATCGCGACGTCGGTGCCGGTCGCCATGGCAATGCCGATGTCGGCGGCGGCGAGCGCGGGCGCGTCGTTGATGCCGTCGCCGGCCATCGCGACAATGCCTGCGCTGCGGATTTTCAGATCGCGGATCACGCGAGCCTTGTCGTCCGGCAGCACCTGCGCATGAAATTCGTCGATGCCGAGCGCGCGCGCGACGCTCGCCGCGCTGCCCCGGTTGTCGCCGGTGACGAGCACGCTTGTCACGCCCATCGCCGCAAGGCGCGCGACCGCCGCGCGCGCGGTCGGTTTGACCGTGTCGCCGAACGCCATCAGCGCCAGAGCGACGGGGGTCGTGGAATCGCGTTGCATGAGCCAGGACACAGTGTTGCCGGCCGCCTCGAGTTCACGCGCGCGCGCCGCGATGTCCGGCGACAGGTCGATGCCGAGTTCCTCCAGCCAGCGTGTGCTGCCGAGCGCCAGCGTGCGCCCGCCGACCTCCGCTTCGACGCCGCGGCCGGCCACGGCACGCGCGGCGCTCGCCGTCAGAGCCTGGGGCGCGGTCGAGCCGTGCACAGCGGTTGCACCCGCGGCTGCGCCCGCTTCATACGCCTTCACGACAGCCCGCGCGAGCGGATGGTCGCTCTGCCGCTGCACGGCGGCCGCGAGCGCGAGCGCTTCGTCGCGGCCCATTTCGCCGACCGGCTCGAACGCCGTCACGGAAGGCTGACCGATTGTCAGCGTGCCGGTTTTGTCGAACGCCACCGTATTCACGCTATGCGCGGTTTCGAGCGCCTCGGCGTCCTTGATCAGCACGCCGTGCCGCGCCGCCACGCCGGTCCCGGCCATGATCGCCGCCGGCGTCGCCAGACCGAGCGCGCACGGGCAGGCAATCACCAGCACGGCGACCGCGTTGAGGATCGCGGTTTCGCCGCCGGCGCCCGCCAGCAGCCAGCCGATCAGCGTGAGCGCGGCAATCGCCAGAATGGCCGGCACGAAAATCTCACTGACGCGGTCCACGAGCCGCTGGATCGGCGCTTTCTCGGCCTGCGCGCTTTCCACGAGGCGAATGATCCGCGCAAGCGTCGTTTCCGCGCCAATGGCGGTGGTGGTCACGGCAATCGCGCCCTCGCCGTTGATGGAGCCGGCGGTCACGGCGTCGCCCGTCTGCCTCGCCACGGGCAGGCTTTCGCCGGTAATCAGCGATTCGTCGATGTGACTGCGGCCTTCCAGCACCGCGCCGTCCACGGGAACGCGTTCGCCGGGCCGCACGATCACGACCGTGCCGACCTTGACTTCGGCGAGGGGCACTTCCCGCTCGCCCGCACCCACGCGGATGCGCGCGCGGTCGGGGCGCAGCGCCTGGAGGGCGCGGATCGCGTCGGTCGTTTGACGCTTCGCGCGCGCCTCGAGCCATTTGCCGAAGCGCACGAGCGTGATGACGACCGCCGACGCTTCGAAGTACAGATGCATCGCGTCGTCCGGATGGCTCCCCAGTTGGTAGACGCTGATGCCATAGGCCGCCGAGGTGCCGAGCGCGACCAGCAGGTCCATGTTGCCCGCGCCGGCCCGCACGGCGCGATAAGCCGCCCGATAGAAGCGCGCGCCGAACACGAACTGCACGACGGAGGCGAGCGCGAATTGCAGCCACGCCGGCAGCATCGCGTGCACGCCGAACCATTCGGCCGCCATTGGCACGATGAGCGGCAGCGTCAGCAGCGCGCAGACCAGCACGGCCGCGAAGTCGCGGCGGGTTTCGGTGCGCTTGCGATCGGCGGCGGTGGGAGCGGCCGCCGAGGGCGCGCCGGCATCGCTCAGTTCCGGCGCGGCGTCAGGCGGCGCGACGGGCGCGGCTTCGTAGCCGGCTTTCTTGACGGCGGCGATCAGCGCGTCGACGCTGGTTGCCGCGTCGGTCAGATTGACGCTCGCGGTTTCCGTCGCGAGATTGACGGACGCCGCCGACACGCCCGGCACCTTCGCCAGCGCCTTTTCGACGCGCATTGCGCACGAGGCGCAGGTCATTCCGCCGATTTCAAGCTCGGTGGTGTGGCTCGGAGGGCCGCCGTCGGACCGCGCGGCAGGAGCAGTGGTAAGTTCAGTCATGATCTTCGAGGCTCGTGGCGGCATAGGGCCGCGTGATGAAGCCCAGTATCGACCTTCCCATGATGGGAAGGTCAAGAACCTGCTCGCGACGCGCCGGGCTTTGCAGCAACACGCTATTCGCGCCTTTGCGCTTGCCTGGCGGGCGCGGATACGATACAACGCGATGTTGTCGCCGAAGCGACGCGGACTGGCTGCGCAGGGTTTGGGAGACCGCGCGAGCACTGGTGCGCTCTCGCCGGCGCCTTTCTTTGGACCGCACGTTCCGCCCCCTGAACGAATGATAAAAAATCGTCGAGCAACGTTTACGAATTACTGGACCTGCGCATCGCTCGCAGGCCTCGCATTGTTGGCCGGTTGCGCGTCGACGCCGTCCACCTCGCAAAAATCCACCGGCTGGATCAAGGACGAAGTCGCCGATTCCTATGTTTTCGGCTATCCGCTCGTGCTGATGGGCGTCGCGCGCGACGCGGCGGTCGGCACCGAGCCCGGCCAGGCGCCGCTCAACACGCTGCGCCATGCGCAGGCGCTGCCGCCCATCGGCGCGTCCAATCCGATGCAGCCGAGCCTCGACACGCTGGACTCCACTGGCTGGCTCGACGTCGGCAGCGAACCGGTGATCGTCGCGTTGCCCGACTCGCGCGGCCGCTATGTCGACGCCCGCGTGCTCGATATGTGGACCAACGTGGTCTGGTCGACGGCGGACCAGTTCGCGACGCGCGCCAACGGCATCAAGGCGCAGGCTATCGCGTTCGTCGGACCGGGCTGGCAGGGCAACCTGCCGAAGAACGTCAAGCGCGTCGACGTGCCGACCCGCAACGCATGGGTGAGCGTGCGCATCCAGTCAAACGGCACGCGCGATCTCACGGCGGTTCGCAAGTTGCAGCGCGCGATTCGCGTCGCACCGCTTTCCGTCTATACCGGCGACACGCGCTCGGCGTCGGTTGTGCCGCCGCGCAGTAGTGCTGATCTGGCGGGCGGCGCGGTTGGCGCCTCGGGCACGCCTGCCGCGCAGGTCGTCGCGCTCGACGCGAACGGTTTCTTCAATCGGCTCGCGCAGGCGCTGACCGACAATCCGCCGGAACCCGCCGATCCTCACGCGCTGAAGATCCTGTCGGACCTCGGCGTGACGCCCGGCGAACCGGTGAAGCTGCCGAGTGCATCGGACGCCATCGCGGCGGGTCTCGCCGATGGTCACGAGCGCGTCGTCACGCCGCCGTCGAATCTGCTGACCGGCAATGGCTGGAGCTGGTTCGGCGACGGCGTCGGCAACTACGGTCCCGACTACGCGCTGCGCGCTTACGCCGCGTATGCGCAACCGGGCATCGGCACAAAAGACGACGAGGTTCGCGCGGTCGTCACTCAGGACAGCGACGGCCACGCGCTCAACGGCGCGAACCGGTACGTGATTCACTTCGCGCCGAATCAGTTGCCGCCGGTGCGCGGCTTCTGGTCGATCACCGCTTACACGAAAGACGGCGCGCTCGGTGAAAGCGCGCCGGCGCGCATTGCGGTGGGCGATCGTAACGGCGCGCGCCGTAATCGCGACGGATCCCTCGATGTCACCGTGTCGTCGACGCGCAGCCGAAGCGGCAACTGGTTGCCGGCGCCGCGCGCCGACCTGCAACTGGTGCTGCGTTTGTATGCGCCGAAGCCGCAAGCCACCGACGGCAGCTGGCAACCGCCGGCCGTCCTGCGTCAGTAAACGCTGGCGCTGCGCGAGTCGTCCGCGCGGATTGTGATGGCCTCGGAACACTCCGCACGATTCGACGCCCACATCACGCGTCCGTCACGACGTTGCAGTAAGCGACGGACGCGTGTCTCGACAGCGCGGGCGATTGTGTAAGCACGGCTTACATTTGTATCCCACGAAAGATTCACGACTTATACTGCCGCTTGCGGGATTTTCGTGTCGCGGCGGGCTTGCCGCCGCATTACCCAACACCGAGCATGGCAAGCATCAATAAAGCATCACTCGCGTCTTCCATGCAGACCATGCGCCACGTCGCGCAGTCGCGCCGCACACGTCGCGTTGTCACGGGTCTGCTGATCTTCATCGTATTGTTCGGTCTGCTGGGCTTTTTTGCGGCGCCGCCGTTGATTCGACACATTGCCGAACAACAGCTCAGCCAACAACTCGATCGGCCCGCCACCATTGCGCGCATCGCGCTTAATCCCTACACGCTGAAACTCGAAGCGGATCGGGTGCATATCGGCGAGCGCGGCGGTGCGGGCAGTTTCGTGGATATTGAACGGCTCATCGTGCAGCCGTCGTGGAGTTCGCTGTTTCGCGCGGCGCCGATTATCGACGAAATCCAGCTTGATTCACCGCGCTTTCATATTGTTCGCTACGACGCGCAGCGCTTTAATTTCACCGACCTGATCGAGAAGTTTTCGAAGCAACCCAGCACGCCGGACAGCAAGCCGACGCTTTTTTCGGTGTCGAACATTCGTCTGGAAAACGGCCAGATTACTTTCGACGACAAGCTGCTCGGTGCGAGCCATGTGATCGATCAATGGAAGCTCGGCATTCCGTTTATCGCGACCTTGCCGTCGAAAACCGATATTTTCGTGGAGCCGTTGCTGCGTGCGCGGATCGACGGCAGTCCGCTCGCCATCGACGGCAAGACCAAGCCGTTTGCCGCTTCGCGGGAGTCGGAAGTGTCGTTGCGCTTTGAAGGGCTCGACGTGCCGCGTCTCATCTCATACGTGCCGACCCGGCTGCCCGTGATCGTGCAGGCGGGCAAGCTCTCCACGGATCTGAAGCTCAACTTTGTGATGTCGAATGACGCGCCCACGCTGCGCGTTGCGGGCACGGTGGATCTGAACGACGTGGATGTGCAGGACGACAAGAGGGCGCCGTTTTTCGCGGCGCGCGCGGTGCACGTCGCGGCGCACACGCTCGAGCCGCTGAAGAGTCTCTACCATTTCGACGACATTCGTATCGACGCGCCCAGTGCGAACCTCGCGCGCGACAGAAACGGCGTGCTGAGCGTCGAGCGGATGTTCGCGCCAGCGCCGGCTGCCGGCAAGCCGGCAGTGGCGAATGCGGCAAGCTCGTCTGCGTCTGCTTCGGCCCCTGCTGCCGCGTCTGCGGCATCGGGTTCGCAGGCTGCGCATGAAAGCGCACAACAATCCGCACCGCCGCTCGACCTGTCGATCAAGCGCTTCGTGCTCAACGACGGCACCGTGAATGTGCGCGACGAAGCAGCGTCGCGTCCCGTCGACGCCGGCATGGAAAAGCTCGCCGTCACGCTCACTGATTTTTCGACGCTTGCCACGGCTCCCGCGCATTACACGCTCAGGACGGACTTCAAGCACAACGGCGGCTCGCTCGGCGCCGCGGGTGCGCTGAGCCTCGCCGCGAAAACCGCAAGTGCGAAGCTCGACCTCAAGTCGCTCAATCTGCCGCTGCTGCAGCCGTATCTGGACGCCGCCACCGCCGCGCAAATCACCGACGGCGCGCTTTCCGCGACGGCGAATATCGGCGCGAACTGGTCGAAGTCGCCGGCCGCGGTGATGATCGCGGATTCGCAGCTCGATCTGCACTCGCTGAAGCTGGCGCCGCGCGGCGCAAACCAGCCGGTCATCTCGCTCGCGCAAGGCAGCGTGAAGGTCAAGCAGGTCGACTTGAACGCGCGTACCGCCGATGTGGCGAGCGTCGACACGGCAGGCCTCGCCGTCGACGTGGAGCGGCTCAAAGACGGGAGCATCAATCTGACCTCGCTTGCCGGTCCGCACGAGGCCGAGCCGCAGCGCACCGCGATGCATGCCGCGAAGAAGGCGCAAGCCGAAGGCCCGGCATGGCACTACAAGATCGGCGAGTTGAACGTCAAGGACGGCACGGCCAATTTCACGGACAACACGACGGCGCAGCCGGTCAAGCTCGGCATTGCACCGCTGCAACTGAAAGTGCGGCAGATCAGCGACGACCTGAGCCGCCCGCTGCCCGTCGAACTGCAAGCCACACTGAACAGGAAGGGCACCCTTGATCTGAAGGGCGACGTCACGGCCACGCCACTCAAGGTGGCCGTCAAGGTGAACGCGAACCGGCTCGACGCGGCCGCGTTCGAACCGTACTTCGGCAGCAAGCTGAATGCGACGATCGCGAGCGCACTGCTGAACGGCAGCGGCGACCTTGCAGTGAGTGAGGCGAAGTCGCTGAAGGCGAGCTATCGCGGCGACGTTGCGCTGGTGGACGTGCGCATGCTCGACAAGGCCACCTCCGACCCGTTCGCCGGGTGGCGCTCGCTCGCGCTGTCCGGACTCAAAGCGGATTACGACGAGCGCGGCACCGCCGTGGACGCCGAGCGCGTCACCTTCACGAAGTTCTATGGACGCGTGCTGCTGAATGCGCAAGGCAAGCTCAATCTGAATGACGTGGTCGCCCATGAAAGCGGGGCGGCGCAGTCGCTGACGCGCGACAAGAACGCCAAAGGGGGCGCGGAGCCCGTGCCGCTGACGCCGTCCACGGCCTCGACCGTCGTTGCGGGCTCGGCACCTGTGGTGGCCTCGGCGTCCGCGCCGGCGCCCGCGTCGGCCGCTGCGGCCACCGCCACTGCCGCGCCGGCCACCGTGACTGCGGCCACGCCGCCGCAAAGCCCAGTCAAGCTGCATTTCGGCCAGCTGGTGCTGCAGCAAGGCCGCGTGACTTACACCGACAACTTCATCAAGCCGAACTTCACCGCGAACCTGGTCGGCATTCAGGGCACCGTGGGGGCGTTCGGCACGCAGTCCACCACGTCCGCGCCCGTCGACATTGCGGCGAAGCTGGCGGCCAATGGGCCGTTGTCGATTCGCGGCACCGTCAATCCGCTGATCGCGAAGCCGGCGCTCGATCTGACCGCGAGCGCGCATGACATCGAACTGACGAACCTCACGCCGTATTCCGCGAAATATGCAGGCTATCCGATCACCAAGGGCAAGCTGAACGTCGATCTTCACTACAAGCTCGAAAACGATCAGCTGAATGCGGATAACCATTTGTTCATCGATCAACTGACGTTCGGCGATCGCGTCGAAAACGACACGGCGACCAAGCTGCCTGTGTGGCTCGCCATTTCGCTCCTGAAAAATTCGCGCGGCGAAATCGACGTCAATCTGCCGGTGTCCGGCTCGCTGTCGAATCCGGAGTTCAGCATTGGCGGCCTCATCTGGCACGCAGTGCTCAATTTGCTGCAAAAAGCGGTGACCGCGCCGTTCTCGCTGATCGCCAACGCGTTCGGCGGCAGCGGCGAGGAGTTGGGTTACGTCGAATTCGAACCGGGTTCGGCGCAACTGACGGACGCCGACAGCAACAAGCTCGACACCATCGTGAAGGCGCTGAGCGCGAAGCCGTCCATCAGAATGGATCTGATCGGCCGCGTCGATCCGAAGCTCGACGAGCCCGCGCTGCGCGCGCTTTACGTGGACCGCCTCGTCAAGCAGCAGAAGATCAGGGACGTAGTGGGCAACGGCCAGAGCGTGGATCTCTCGAACATCACCGTGGACCCGAAGGAATACGACAAGTATCTGACGAAGGCCTACAAGGCCGCCGACTTCAAGAAGCCGCGCAATTTTGTCGGCCTGACCAAAAGCTTGCCCGACGACGAAATGAAGAGCGCGCTCGCCGCGAACGCGCCTATCGACGAAGCCAGCTTGCGGCAACTTGCCCAGCAGCGGGCGCAGAGCGTGCAGCAATACCTGGAAGGCAAGATCGACAGCAGCCGCGTGTTTATCGTCGCGCCGAAGCTCGACGCGGACGGCATCAAGGATAAAGGCGCGACCACTCGCGTCGATTTCGGGCTGAAGTGAGCCATGTCACGGCGCGGCGGTTGCTGGCCGCAGCCGTGCGCCAAGGCCTTGGCGCACGCGCCAGGGCCGCGCTTCAGGCGGCGCGCGTCGGCGTCCTGAGCGCGGTCTGCTCGATGACGCGGGCGAGCGTGTCGAACGCCGGTCCGATCCTGTCGTTCGGCACGCACGCATAGCCGAGCAGCAGGCCGCGCCGCGCGGGCGGATCGTTGCTGTAATAGCTCGCGAGCGGCCGCACGATCACGCCGGCTTCGAAGGCGGCCGCCGTCACTGCGCGGTCGTCCGCGTGGTCCGGCAGACCGAGCACCAGATGCAAGCCCGCTTCGTCGCCCATCACCGGCAGTTCGTTGCCGAAACGCGCGGTGATCGCGTCGATCAGAATCTGCCTGCGCTCGCCGTACAACGCGCGCATGCGCCGCACATGCGACGTAAGGTGGCCGTCCATGATGAAGTCGGTCATGACCGCCTGCTGCATCAACTGACCTTCGCGGTACAGCTCGGCGACGCCCGTGCGAAACGTGTCGACGAGGTGCTCGGGCGCGATCATGTAGCCCATGCGCAAGCCCGGAAAAAGCATCTTGCCGAGACTGCCCACGTAAATCACCTGGCCGGCGTCGTCCAGACCTTGCAGCGACGCGAGCGGCCGGCTGCCGTAGCGGAATTCGCTGTCGTAGTCGTCCTCGATGATCCACACGTTGTGCTGGCGCGCGTATTCGAGCAGCGTGCGGCGGCGCGCGAGACTCATCACCATGCCGAGCGGATATTGATGCGACGGCGTGACAAGCGCGAGACGCGGCGGCTTTTGCAAATCCTCCTCGCGCGGATTGAGGCCTTCGTCGTCGACGGGTACGGGCACCAGCGTGATGCCCGAGGATTGCAGCACGCTGCGCGCGCCCCAATAGCACGGCTCCTCCACCCATGCGCGGTCGCCGACGTCGGTCAGGAGGCGCACCGCCAGGTCGATGGATTGGTGAATACCCGTAGTGATGATGATCTGATCCGGCGTGCAGTTCACCGAACGCGCCACGCGCAGATAGTCCGACAACGCGCGGCGCAGCGGCCGGTAGCCGCCGCCGGGCGCATAGGTCAGCAGATCCGGATTCGCTTCCTTCCACAAACGCGCTTGCAGACGGCTCCAGGTGCGGGCCGGAAATTCGGCGACGTCGGGCACGCCCGGCATGAACGCGCCCCACTGTTTCGCGGAGACGCCGGCCTGGCCGATCAGGCGCCGCCCGCGGTTGGACAGGTCGTTCAGATCGCGCCGCGTTGCCTTGCCTTGCGCGCCGGCCACCGCGACAGCCGGCTTTCTGCGCGCGTTGACGGCGGCGGTGTCCGGCTGGGTATCGGCGACATACGTGCCGCTGCCCGTGGTCGAGAGCACATAGCCTTCCGCCGTCAACTGGTCGTATACATGTAGAACCGTATTGCGCGCGATGCCCAGGTCTTCGGCCAGCGTGCGCGAGCTGGGCAGCTTCGTGCCGGGCGGCAGCTGGCCGGCCAGAATGGCCTGCTGCATCAGCCGCAAAGTCTGCCGGTAGATCGGCTCCGCGGCCGCGCGATCGAGTCTGGCGGCCAGCCAATCCGACAAGATGATCGTGTCCAAGTGGTTCTATCCGGAATAATGAAATGGTTCCATATTGTAGAACCGTAACGGTCTATAGTGGGCCACGCAATTGATGCAAGCCCGCTGTGACGCAGCAGCAGCCGGCCCGACCGCAGAGGAGACTACGGCGATGAAAACCGATGAAGTGATCGTCAGCTTTCGAGGCGTGCGCAAGACGTACGACGGCGAAACGCTGGTCGTCAAGCAACTGGATCTGGACATCTATCAGGGTGAATTCCTGACGCTGCTCGGGCCGTCGGGTTCCGGCAAGACCACCTGCCTGATGATGCTGGCCGGCTTCGAATTTCCCACCGGCGGCGAGATCTGGCTCGACGGCACGCTGCTCAATACCGTGCCGCCGCATAAGCGCAACATCGGCATGGTGTTTCAGAACTACGCGCTGTTTCCGCATCTCACGGTCGAGCAGAACGTCGCCTATCCGCTGACCGTGCGCAAGGTCTCCGCCGAAGAGCGCGCGCACCGCACCCACAACGCATTGAAGATGGTGCGCATGGAGAGCTTCGCGAAGCGTTATCCGGCGCAGCTGTCGGGCGGCCAGCAGCAGCGCATTGCGCTTGCACGGGCGCTCGTGTTCGAGCCGAAGCTCGTGTTGATGGACGAGCCACTCGGCGCGCTCGACAAGCAGTTGCGCGAACACATGCAGTACGAACTGAAGTCGCTGCACGAGAAGCTCGGCGTGACCTTTGTCTACGTCACGCACGATCAGGGCGAGGCGCTGACCATGTCGGACCGCGTTGCCGTATTCGACAAGGGCATCGTGCAGCAGCTCGATACCGTGGACAGTCTGTACGAATCGCCTTGCAACGAGTTCGTGGCGAACTTCATTGGCGACAGCAACAAGCTGCGCGGCACGATAGCGAACGTGAACGGCGAGTATTGCGAGTTTCATCTGGCCGACGGCACGCGGCTGACCGGCCGCAACATCGGCGGCGCGCGGGCGGGAACGCCGGCCATTGCCTGCATCCGGCCGGAACGCATGAAGCTCGCGGCGGGCGTCAACGGCAACGGCGCGGCACGGCCGGGCGCCAATGCACTGGCCGGCGAGGCGCGCGGGCTTATCTATTTCGGCGATCACGTGCGCATGCGCTGCGGTTTGCCGCAGCAGGACGAGTGCTTCGTCAAGGTGCCGCTCGGCACCGACGCGCTCGAATCCTTCACGCCTGGCGCGCCGGTGGCGCTCGAGTTCGCGCCCGAGCATCTGCGGGTATTCGCGGGGGCGTAAAGGCGCAAAACGCGCGCATGATTGCAGGGGCCGGAGCAGTAAGCAGCACATAACAACTCGCATGACGGATGCTTGAAACCACCACCAAGGAGAGCAACACACCATGAGCAAGATCGGGAAATCGCGCTGCGCCATCGCTGTCGGTGCTGTGGCGCTCGCGCTGGGCGCGGCGCAGGTCAATGCAGCCGAACTGACGGTCGTCAACTTCGGCGGCGCCAACGGGGACGCGCAAAAGGCAGCCTTCAACCAGCCGTTCGAGCAGCAAACCGGCAACAAGGTGACGGCGGTCGAGTACAACGGCGAGCAGGCCAAGGTCAAGGCGATGGTCGAGGCCAAGCATGTGAACTGGGACGTGGTGGAAGTGGAGTCGGGCGATATTGGCCGTGGCTGCGACGAAGGGCTGTATGAAAAGCTCGACTGGTCGAAGATCGCCAAGAAGTCGGACCTGATTCCCGAGGCACCGCAAACTTGCGGCGTGGGCTTTTTCGTGTGGTCGACGGCGCTTGCGTATAACGCCGACAAGCTGAAAACCGCGCCGTCCGGCTGGGCCGATTTCTGGGACGTCAAGAAGATTCCGGGCAAGCGTGCGATGCGCAAGGGCGCGCGCTACAACCTCGAGTTCGCGCTGATGGCCGACGGCGTCGCGCCGAAGGACGTCTACAAGGTGCTGGCGACGAAGGAAGGCCAGGACCGCGCGTTCAAGAAGCTCGACGAGCTGAAGCCGAACATCCAGTGGTGGGAAGCGGGCGCGCAGCCGCCGCAGTTCCTCGTGGCGGGCGACGTGGTGATGTCGACGGCTTATAACGGCCGCATCGACGCCGCGCAAAAGGAAGGCAAGAACCTGAAGGTCGTATGGAACGGCAGCATTTACGACCTCGATTATTGGGCGATTCCGAAGGGCTCGCCGAACAAGGCGCTGGCCGAGAAGTACATCGCTTATACGCTTTCGTCGAAGCCGCAGCAGGATTATGCGCATCACATTGCATATGGCCCGGTGAATGTGGCGGCCATCAAGGCGCTCGACGCGAAGACGCTGGCGAATCTGCCGAACTCGCCGGCCAACGGCAAGAATGCGGTGCTGCAGAACCTGTCGTTCTGGACCGACCATGGCGATGAGCTGGAACAGCGGTTTTCGTCGTGGGCTTCGAAGTAGGGGTTTGGGTTGGGATGGGAGTGATGCGCCAGAGCGCTGACTCCCATCGACAGCTTTGCATGGGACCGGAGTAAGAGCTTTGCATGGGACCGGAGTAACGCGCTGAAGCGCGAACTCCGGATCGACAGCTAAAGCGCTAACTCTGGTCGACAAGGAGAACGGGTGTGACTACGATGACGATCGCCGCCGATTCCACGCCGGAATCATCCGGCCGGCTCAAGCGCGAACTGAAGGCCGCGGAAGCCAGAAAGCGCGCCATGGCGCTCCTGCTGATCGCGCCGCTGGCGATTTTTCTGCTGCTCATCTTCGTCGTGCCGATCGGCGCGTTGCTCACGCGCGCGGCGCAGAACCCCGAGGTGGTGAACGCACTGCCGCATACCTTGAGCGCTTTGAGCGCGTGGGACCGCAAGTCGCCGCCGCCCGATGCCGCCTACGCCGCGTTGGCCACCGACCTGACCGCCATCGCCGACAGCGACGGCATGGGCGCGCTCGCGCGCCGTCTCAATGTGGAAATTCCCGGTTATCGTTCGCTCGTCGCCAAGTCGGCGCGCGCCATGCCTTTCGTCGACGACAACAGCAAGCCGCTGCAACTGACGCCCGCGCAGATCCACGCGAAATTCGCCGAACTCGACGAACGCTGGAATGACATTGCGTACTGGCAAGCCATCGCCAAAAACGGCAGCCCCTATTCGCCGTTCTATCTGCTCGCTTCGCTCGATCACAAGCAGGACGCGTTCGGCCACATCATTCCGACCGATCCCGACCAGCAGATCTATCTCGCCGTGTTCAGCCGCACCTTCGTGATCGGCGCGGCCGTCACGTTGTTCGCGCTGCTGCTCGGCTACCCGCTTGCTTACTGGATTTCTACGTTGTCCGAACGTCGCGCGAATCTGGTGATGATTCTCGTGCTGATTCCGTTCTGGACGTCGATCCTCGTGCGCGTCGCCGCATGGATCGTGATCTTGCAAAGCGAAGGCCTCGTGAACAAGGCGCTGATCGGCAGCGGCCTGCTGCACGATCCGCTCGCGCTGCTCTTTAACCGCACCGGCGTCTACATTTCGATGACGCACATCCTGCTGCCCTTCATGATTCTGCCGCTGTACAGCGTGATGAAGTCGATTCCGCCCACCTATCAGCGCGCAGCGGTTTCGCTCGGCAGCCATCCATTCGCCGCGTTCTGGCGCGTGTACGTGCCGCAGACCTATCCGGGCATCGGCGCGGGCGCGTTGCTGGTGTTCATTCTGGCGATCGGCTACTACATCACGCCCGCGTTGCTCGGCGGCCCGAACGACCAGATGGTCAGCTACTACGTCGCGTACTTCACCAACGTGACAATCAACTGGGGCATGGCTTGCGCGCTCGGCGCCCTGCTGCTGGCCGCCACGCTCGTGCTGTATGTGATTTACGGACGCTTCACGCGTTCGTCGCTGAGCCTCGGCTGAACGGAGTCTGCCGACATGAAACTTGCCAAGCCCCTCTTTGCGCCGCACACGTCTCTCGTGGAGCGCGTGTGGTACTTCGCGCTGCGCGCGCTCGCCGTGCTCACGCTGCTGTATCTGATCCTGCCCGTGCTGGCGATCGTGCCGCTGTCGTTCTCGTCGAGCACTTTTCTCGTGTATCCGATTCCTGGCTGGTCTTTGCGCTGGTATCAGAATCTGATTGCGTCTGATGAGTGGCGGATGGCGGCTAAGAATAGCTTCATCGTCGCGCCGTCCGCGACGGTGGTCGCCACCGTGTTGGGCACGCTGGCCGCGATCGGCCTCACCAAGGCCAACTTCCGCGGTAAGGGTTTGCTCATGGCAATCCTCATTTCGCCGATGATCGTGCCCGTTGTCGTGGTCGGCGTCGGCATGTATCTGTTCTTCGCGCCGCTCGGACTAGCCAATACGTATATCGGGCTGATTCTCGCGCATGCGTCGCTGGGCGTGCCGTTTGTCGTGACGACCGTGGCCGCGACCTTGCAGGGTTTCAACTACAACCTCGTGCGCGCCAGTTTGTCGCTGGGCGCGAATCCGGTGACGACGTTCTTCCGCATCACGCTGCCGGTTATCGCGCCGGGGGTGATCTCGGGCGCGCTGTTCGCCTTTGCGACCTCGTTCGATGAAGTCGTCGTGACGCTTTTCCTGGCGGGCGCCGACCAGACCACGCTGCCGCGCCAGATGTTCACCGGCATTCGCGAAAACATCAGCCCGACCATTGCGGCGCTGGCGACGATCCTGATTGTTTTCTCGACATGTCTGCTACTGGCGCTGGAATGGCTTCGTGGCCGCAATGCGGCGCGGGCCGTCAGGGCTTAAGCATGCGTCGACACGCGCAATATCACGAACTTCATTGACACAGCGTGATAATCGACAGCTCGTGACATCGTTCTAAGATTCATCCCATTCCGCGGGCTTCTGTGCCTCGTCATACTTTTATCCCTCGATAAAAAGATGCGCGAGACGCAGACATCTCATGAAAACCCCGCTCACCGTGCTTGTGTGCGCGCTGACACTGACGGCCTGCGCGGACCACGCCGCGCGCGCACGGCTCGGTATTGAAGACTCGACGCTGCTCAGATCCGGCATGGGCGCCTCGCAAGACGAGGCGGCCGGCGCCGTCAATCCTCAATGGATCAACGCCTACGCGCCCGTGGCCAACAGCGGCGCGGCGCTCGCGTCGTTGCAGGCGCGGCTGGATCGCTTGCCCGCAGAACAGAACGGCTACTTCCGTGCAAAGGCGCAATGCTGGGTCGACGCCGCGAAAGACGCACGGCAGGCCGGCGATCACTGGGGTTTCGTCGAGGAGGCAATCGGGCAGGCGGCCGTGATTGCAACCGGCCTCGAAAGCGGCGCGTCGCTTTCCGCTGCCAACCCCGCTCTGCGCACGGTTTCCGTGGTGCGCCCCGATCTGTGGAAGATCGTCAATACCATCAAGTTGGACCCGGCCATCACGTCCTGTCGCGAGGCGCAACTGCCGCTCGCGTGTGCCGAAGTCCAGCTCATGCAGGCCGGCCACGATGCGTGGCTGCGCAGCTTCGCCCATGCCGAAAAGCGGCTGTCAGACATTCAGGACAACTTGCGTAAGTCGGCTGAAAGCGCGTTGCAATGCAAACCGGCGGCCGCCGCGCCACAGTCGACCACGCCGCACGCCGTCACCTTGCGCGCCGACTCGTTATTCCGTTTCGACGGCGGCAACGACGCAGCCATGCTGCCCGCCGGCAGACGCGCGCTGGATGCAGTGGCGCGGCGCCTGACCACGGTCACCGCGCTGCGCGAAATCAGAATCACCGGCTACACCGACCGTCTTGGCGAGAACGCCCATAACCAGAGCCTGTCGCTCCAACGCGCGCAAACAGTGGCGCGCTATCTGCGCGCTCGCGGCGTCACATCGCCCATTGCCGTTCGCGGGCTCGCCAGTGCCAACCCCGTTGCGGAGTGCCGGCAAAGCCGACGCGATGAACTGGTGCAATGCCTCGCGCCCAATCGCCGCGTGGAGATCGAGCTTGTGGTCGCCGCCTCCTGACGCGCTGTTGCAGCGCCCAAGAGAACCCGCCGACCCTGCAAGCGCGGGCGCGTCTCGCTACCCGCATGTCGCCAGCCAGCCGCGAGAAGCGCACCCACGGTCTCAACCGGAAATGGAAGTTTTTCCAGGAGAAATGCAACACATGTCAACCATTCTGATTATCGACGACCACCCAGCGTTCCGGATGATTGTCAGATTGCAGCTGATGCAATTGCTTAGCGTCGAAGAAGTGGTCGAGGCGGGCAACGGCCAGACCGCAGTGGAGATGGCTCGCCAGTACAAGCCCGACCTTGCGATACTCGACCTCGACATTCCGCGGATTAGCGGGCTCGATGTCATTCCGCGTCTGAAGCTCGTGCATCCGCCGATTCGCGTGATGGTGCTGTCGGGGCACGACCCGGCTACGTTCGCGCCGCGCGCCATGCGTTCCGGCGTGCACGGTTTCGTCGGCAAATCGCAGGAAATGAAGGAAATCATGCGCGGCGTCGAGGCGGTGCTCGCGGGCTACACGGTGTTTCCCGTTGCACCCAACGGTGCAAGCATCGCGCCGGGCGTCACGCCCAACGGCGATGAAGGCCGCATCATGCTGCTCTCCGACAAGGAACTCGTCATTTTGCAGATGCTTTCGAAGGGCATGTCGAACAAGGCGATCGGCGACGCGCTATTCATCAGCAACAAAACGGTCAGCAGCCATAAAACGCGCATCATGCACAAGCTGGGCGTGAAATCACTGGTCGAATTGATCGATCTGGCGCGCCGTTGCCGGATTGCGTCGGCGTGACGGGCGGCGGGGTGCACGGCATGAAAGCAGCGACGTTCTGTCCCGATTCATACTTTGTCAACGCCCGGGCGCGGGACCTTGTCGGCGACGACGAGCGCGCCGTCAGACGCCTGCTCGAACTGATCGCCGAAACGAATCGCAGCACGCTCGTGTCGTTGCACCAAAGTTTCGAGGCGGGACGCTGGGGCGAACTGGCAAGCGCCGCACATCGAATGGCAGGCTCGGCCCGCATGCTTGGCCACGATGAGTTGATTGCGGTGTTGTCCGACCTGGAAGCGGCAGCGCGCACGCAGGACCGTGAGCGTGCAACGGCGCACATGCCGCTGATTGCCGAGGCGCTTGCCTGTCTCGGCAAATCGATAGAAGAAGCGTTGAAGGACAGCACTGGCGCCGGGCAATGACGGCGGTTGCTGGCTAGCGTTCTCAGTTCCCGACCCGCGAACCGACCGAGATGATGCGTCCATTGGCGCCGTCAGATGTTTCTGCTTCCAGCACGGATACTGACCCGGATGCCGTAGCCGTTGCCGTCGTCGTAGAAGACACAGCATCGCGGTACCACCTGTAGCGGGCCATGACCTTCGGCACGTAGCTCATGGTTTCAGCATACGGCGGAATCTGCCCGCCATATTTTTGGACGGCGCCCTCGCCGGCGTTATAGGCGGCCAGCGCGAGCGGCAGGTCGCCGAACTGGCGCAGCAGTTCTTTCAGATAGCGCGCCCCCGCGGCCACATTCTGATGCGCGTCGAAGAGATCGGACGCACCGTGCTTTGCGCCCGTGCCGGGCATCAACTGCATGAGGCCGGTTGCGCCTTTGGGCGATACCGCCTGCGGATTGCCGCCCGACTCGACGTCGATCACAGCCATTAAAAGCGCGCTGTCTATATCGGCCACGTGCGCCGCTTCGTTAATGGTCGGCCACAGCGCCATCACGCGCGTGGCGACCGACGCGGACGATTGCCGTGCCGCGTCGCTCAATGATCCACTGCCGGGCTGGATGACGACGGACTGTCGGCCGTCCATGTCGTCCGATACGGAGGCCGCGGTGTATTGTGCCGCGCGAACCGGCAGTGCGCGCGGCTCTGCTGCGCTCGCCATTCCTCCGATCATCATCACCACGCCTCGCGGCGGGCGTGCGTGTGTCGCGACGCCGCCGATGGCGTCGGCCGCACAGGCGCGCAGCGGCAGACATGCGCTGGACGCGGCCACAGCGGCCAGCAGTAGCAGACGGCGCATCAATCGCCCGTCGGATTCGGCGAGTCGTTGAGCGCCGATGCTCTCACCGGCGACTGCATGCGCACGACCGCTTCGGAATCCAGCGAGATCGGCCAGCGCCCCGTCTTGATGCCGTCCGCGAGCTTGACCTTGCAGAGCGCGTCGCCGTTCTTGGGAAAACCGTAGGGGTCGATGTCGGGCCTCGCCGGTTCGTGCGTCAGAATACCGCCCGTGCCGATAGGACCGATGACGTTGGCCGCGTAATAGATCACCTTGTTCACGAGCGGCACGTACATGTTGTAGCAGTAATGCACATGAATTTTCAGAATGTTCGCGTCCTGAATGTTCATTCCCGACGACGCCGTGGACGGGACCGACGCATCGCGATACATCAGCGAATCGTTCGGAATCTCGGTGTAGGTTGCCGCCTCGTCGGGGTAATAGCGCGGCTGCGCGTAGTCGTTGATCGCAGCTGGCGTAGGGTTGAGAACGGTGATGACGCTGAAATTGCTTGCGTCGGCCTGGGCGTTCGCGAGTGCCGCGGCGGCACCCTCGGCGCTCGCCTGCCGCGCATAAATGGGCGCCAGCCCGCGGGCGAGGCCGGAGCGCATCGCGTGCATGGAGCCATGGTTGACCGCGCCTTCGCGCGCGGCTTCGAGCACGGCCACGTCCAGTGTCGACTTCGCCTGATAGAGCAGCACCAACTGCAGCGTGCCGAAACAGACGAACAGCAATAACGGCGCGATGATGATGAATTCCACCATCGACTGCCCCGACTCTTTGTGTTTGCCCGCGCAGCGCGACGGCGATTTGTGTAGCCGGAATAACGGAAATTTCACGACGCCGCCTCGAACACCAGACAATCGCCAACCGCAAGCCCACGCGCGCGAGCTGCGCCGGCAGGCATTTCGAGCGTGTGGACCGCGCGCAGATCGAACAGCACACGGTGCTTGCGCACGTCATGATGAATTGCGACGACGCGTTCGCGCCGGTCCAGAAACAGCACGTCGATCTCAAAGCGCATGCCGAACGTGTGCACCGAGCCGCAGCGTTCAAGCAGGAGCGCCTCGCCGGCCGGCAGCGAGTCGCGGCCAAGCAGGCCCCGCATGCGCTCCCGCACGGTTTGCGTGATCGACACGCTGATGCCCGCGTCGCGCCCGTCGACCTTCAGGCAGGCGAATCTCATAGAAAACCCTCTTGCACGAACTTCATGGCGATCGGGAATCCCAGCACGATGAAGGTGATCGGAAAAATGAACACGAGCAGAGGAAACACCAGTTTCACCGGCGCTTCCATGGCCTGCTTTTCCGCGCGCTGGAATCGCTCGGAACGGCGCTGCTCGGACTGAAAGCGCAGCGACTTCGCGAGCCCGGCGCCCATCCGCTCGGCTTGCACAACGGCGCCGACAAAGTTCGTCACTTCCTTGATGCGCAGCCGGTCGTCCAGACGGCGAAGCGCCTCGGTGCGGTTCAGACCGGATTTCAGGTCGCGCAGCACATGTTCCAGTTCCCACCGGAACGGGCCGGCCGGCCCTTTTTCCACCGCCTTCTGAATGGCACCGTTGATGTTGAGGCCGGCTTCGACTGCAAGCGTCAGGAAGTCCAGGTAGATCGACAGATGCTTGAGGATCTGCGCGACGCGGCGGCGGCGGACGTCACGCGTCCAGATGCGCGGATAGAAGTAGCCCAGCAGCGCGGCGCCGATCAGCACCAGCACTGAGAAGACGCCGAGCGCCAGCATGGCCAGCAGCGCGAGCAGGGAAGCGAGGGCCGCCCCGATAATCGATAGCGCGATGAACTGATGGGCGTTCATCAAAAACGTCAACGACGTCAGGCGCAATTGCAGTTCGGTTTTCGCGACCAGCTTCTTGCTGAAGCGCGGGCCGAAATGGTGAGCCACGAAATTGACGAGCGGCCATAAGGGACGCAGCGACTTCGGCAGAGGATCGAGAAAGGTCCGGTCTTCCGGCGGCACGGCGCCCGCGAGACCGCGGATCGACATATAGCCGATGCCGGCAATCACGATAAGCCCGATACTGACGGCGAGAGCGATGATTAGCAACATGGTCAGACGTCGATATGGGTGATCTTCGAGATCGAGAAATAGCCGAGCAGCTCCATCACGCCGATCACTGCTAGCGTGGCCCAACCAACTGGCTTCGTGAACAGCGGCGCCATGGCCTTCGGCTCCATGAAGCGCAACACCAGCATCAGAAAGAGCGGCAGACAGGTCATCACAATTCCCTGCATGCGTCCCTGCGATGTCAGCGCTTTGATCTTGCCTTCCATCGTCAACTTTTCGCGCAACGTGCGGGCGACCGATTCGAGTGCTTCCGCGAGATTGCCGCCCACCTCGCGCGCGATGGTCACCGCTGCGGTCATCATCAGAAAGTCGGGAATAGGAATGCGCTTCTCGACGTTGCGCATGGCAATGTCGAGGTCGATACCGAGGCGGATTTCCCGCATCAACAGATCGAATTCCTGCGAGATGGGCGGCGGCGTTTCGTGCACCACGGCTTCCAGCGCGGTCGGGAAACTCGCGCCCGCGCGCAATGCGCCGGACATCATCAGGAGCGCGTCGGGCAGTTGCTTCTCGATGGCTTCAACGCGTTTCTTGTGCATGCGCTTGAAGTATTTGCGCGGCAACATCATTGCGATCGGAATGGAAGCCGCCGCAATGAGAAGGCTGCCGCTCAGCAGGAGGACGACAACCGGCAGTCCGACAATGACCAGCATGCTCCACGCTGCAGCCTTCTGCCGGTTCACGAACACGAAGGCGTCGGCGAGCGACGATTCGATCTCGCCGGCCATCTGCCGGGAACTCGCGCGCAACGTGGACGTGCCCATGCGCGAGACGAGGAAGATCAGAAAGAGGCTGCCGGCGAATGCCAACGCGAGAATGATGGAAAGGCTCATGGTCGACCTCTTATTCCGGCCGGGTGAAAATGTCGGTGTTCACGGGAATGCGCCGGCGAATCAGTTCCTGATAGAAATCCGGAACATACGCAGTGGGCACAAACTTGCCCTGAATCTTGCCCTGTTCGCTGAAACCTTCTTCCTTGAAGACGAACACGTCCTGCAGCGTAATCACGCCCGACTCCATGCCGCTCACTTCGGTGATATGCGTGACGCGGCGCGAGCCGCATGAGAAGCGCGATTGCTGCACGATGATGTCGACCGCCGAGCAGATTTGTTCGCGAATGGCGTGCACGGGCAGGTCCAGGCCGGCCATCAAGGTCATCACTTCGAGACGCGCGATGCAGTCGCGCGGCGTGTTCGCGTGAGCGGTGGTGAGCGAGCCGTCGTGACCGGTGTTCATGGCCTGCAGCATGTCCAGCGCTTCCCCGCCGCGGCATTCGCCGATCACAATGCGGTCCGGGCGCATCCGCAGGCAGTTTTTGACGAGGTCGCGGATATTGACCGCGCCCTTGCCTTCCATATTGGCCGGGCGCGCTTCGAGCGAGACCAGGTTGGGCTGCGAGAGTTGCAACTCGGCAGCATCTTCCACGGTGACGATGCGCTCGTCGTCGGGAATGTAGCTCGACAGCACGTTCAGCAGCGTGGTCTTGCCCGAGCCCGTGCCGCCGGAAATGATGATGTTGGCACCCTGCTTCACGGCGGTGTGCAGGAACTCGAGCATGTGCGGCGAGAGCGTGCCGTACCTGATCAGATCTTCGCCGACGAGTTTGCGCCGCGAGAACTTCCGGATCGTAATGCTCGGCCCCTTCAGCGCAAGCGGCGGGATCACCGCGTTCACACGCGAGCCGTCGGCGAGACGGGCGTCGACCATGGGCGAGCTTTCGTCGATGCGGCGGCCGATTGGCGCGACGATTCGTTCGATGGCGCCCAGCACCGCACGGTCGTCTGTGAAGATGACCGGCGAGCGCGTCAACTGCCCGTCTTGTTCGACGAAAATTTCGTTGTGGCAGTTGACCATGATTTCCGACACGCTCGGATCCGCAATCAGTTCCTCGAGCGGTCCCAGCCCGATGATTTCGTCGAACACGCTCTTTTTCAGCACGTCGAGCGGGATGTCGGGCGTGCGGAACATGGGATCGTGATTGAGGATGTCGTCGAGCGCGGCGCCGACCGTCTTGCGCAACTCGTCGTCCTCCATGCGCGCGACGTTCAGGCGCCGCAAGTCGAGCGCCGCAATCACTTTCATGTGGGCCTGCTTGCGCAATTCGATGCCGAGCGGCGTGTTGATCGGCGCAATCGCCGAAGGTTCGGCCGCCGTTTTGCCGGCCGACAAGGAAGCGGCGTGGATGCTCGATGCAGCCGCGACGGCTTGCGGATTGCGCGCCGCGGCTTCCTGTTCAGCCAGCGGGAGCGAGGCGTGCGCGGCGTGAGAAAGCGGCTGCGGATGTCGTGCAGGCGCGTGCGCGTTGCTTCCAGAAGGATGCGGCGTGTCGGTCCGCCATTGGGGTTCGGCGTCGCGCGCAATTGACGGCGACGCGACAGGCGCGGGCTCGGCGAATTGCGCGGAGGCCCCCGTGTGCGTCGACGGTGCCTGCGCAGCGGAGAGCGGCGACGCCGCCGGTTGCGCGCTGGCGGTGGCGCGAGCAATTCGCATCGTCGTCATACCGATTTCGATCTGGTCCGCTTCGGTCAGCGGGCCGTAGCGCGTGATCGGCGTGCCGTTGACGAGCGTTGCCGCAATACCGCCTTGGTCCTCGATGTAATACGCGTTGTGCTCGCGAACAATGCGCGCCTGCAGCTTCCCGATGAGAAGCCCTTTGACGCAGATGTCGCAACTCGCGTCCTTGCCGATCGTGCATCCGTGTTGGACTTGCAGCGCCCGCACGGGCGCATTGCGGGTATGTATCTGAAGATTGAGCATGGTAGTTCTCCGCGAGCGCGCTTAGTTGGGCGCGCTGCCAAGGACGCCGACTTGTTGCGGCGGCACTTTGCCGTTTGCCGCGGACGGCGATGCATCGCGTGGAGCGCTCGGCGCGGTCGGCGGCTCCTCGGCGGCGTTTAACATCCGCAGCGCTTCGGCGACGCCTTCGGGCGGCGTGCTTGCCGGCTGGGGTTGCAGTTGCGGCTGCGGCTGCGGTCGAGACTGCGCTTGAGGTTGTCGCTGAGATTGCGATGTCCGCAGTGCCGGCGCAGCCGGTGCCGCTTGGGACTCAACAACAACGGCAGGCGAAGGCAACTGCGCTGCTTGTGCCGCACCGTCTGCGCGAACGTCACCGCCATTGGGTGATTGCGCAGCTCTATCCGCAGGCGCAATCGGCGAGGTGCTGCGGATCGCCGCAGGCTGCAGGGCGGGCGTGGGCTGAATTGGCTGACGGGCCGCACTCGTGCGCGCCGCTTTTTCTTCGTCGGCGATAAGTGGCTCGGGGTTGCCGTACTGCTTCACATAGGCACGGTCGATGCCGTTGGCGCGTGTCAGAAGGTCCGCGTTTGGCGCGAGCTCCGGATCGGAAATGAGCGGTGTCACGAAAATGACGAGGTCGCTTTTCTTTGCGCGGAAACTGTCCGAGCGGAATAGCTGGCCAATGACGGGAATCTGGCCGAGGAACGGCATGCCGTCGCTGTCGTTGACGGAGTCCGCACTGATCAAGCCCGAAATAGCGAGCGTTTCGCCGGTGCGCATGGAAATATCCGAGCTCGTGCTTCGCGTGAGGAAGCCGGGCAGACCGCCGTAGCTCACGGTAGGATCGATCTGGCTGATCTCGGTGGTCAGATGCGCCGAGATGATGCCGTTCGCGTCGACAACCGGATTGATGCTCAGTTTGACGCCGTAGTCCTTGTACATGACGTTGGTCGTGCCGAGCGCGCCCGATTGTGGAATCGGCACTTGTCCGCCGGCCAGGAAGCTGGCCGTGCCGCCGCTCTTGGTATTCAGCTCGGGCGCGGCAAGAATGAACGCGTCGCCGTTATTCACCGCAAAATTGATTTGCGAGCTGATGTTCGACGCAATGCCGGCAAGGAAGTAGCTCGTACCTGCAGTGACTGCTTTCGCCGCGCCGCTCGCAACGCTTGCTGCGCCGCCTATCTGTGGGCCGCGGAAAGCGCTGTCCCAGGCAATGCCGAGCTTTCTCTGCGTATTGCGCGTCACTTCCATGATCTGCACCTTGAAGTGCACGGTTTTGCGGAGGGCCTCGCCTTCGTCGACGGTGGTGGTGTCGATCACGTTCTTCATGTCCTGCGTCGCCGATTTGATGACCGCGACCATGTCGCGGTGGACGACGCCCGACAGCACGATGTTCGAGCCGATGGCGTCGATCTGAAGTCCGGATACCGACTTGAGCACTGCGCGCAATTGCTGCAATGACGCGTTCACTTCGGCCTTCGCGATGCGCACGGTGGTTTGCAACGCGATGCCTTTCTCGTTCCACACCACGAGCGACGTCATGCCGTCCTGCTCGCCGAGCAGCATCAGGTTGCCGTCGACGACGTTCGCGGTAATCAGTTTGCCGTTCCCAATTGCGATGCGTTTGATGGTGCCGGGCAAGCGCAGAATGCGCACTTCGCCGCGGAACATTTCCAGCACGTGCGTGGTCGCCGACGCGTCGTCCGCTGCCGACGCGGAGGCGCTTTGGGCGAACGCGAGCGGCGCGGCTTCGCACAACAACACGCCGATCAGAACCGACGGCAATACCCGGCGGCGCAAGCGCGCCACATTGTTTTTAATTTTCATTTGCGATGAAACCTGTGCTCGGTGCTTTAGTTCTGCTGCGACGCGCTGGGTGCAACGGCCTTCTGCAGTTGTTGGGCGATGGCGTTGGCCTGCTCGTAGACGCTTGGCTGGCGTGGCGGCAAAACGCCTCCTGACGGAACAGCGGCAGGCGGCGCGTTGGCAGACGTGGATGTTTCACGCGAGGAATCCGCTTGCGTGCTCGGGACAATGTTGGCGTTTGCCGCCCCGCCACCGGTAATCACCTCGACAACCGGCGCGGTCTGGCTTTTGCCCCCGGAGGCGCTGACGTTCGCCGGATCGATGAAGACGTCTTTTTCCTCGACCAACGCGGGACCGCCAGTGGCCTTGTCGTCAGCATTGCGCAGAATGAGGCGCAGACCGCCGATCTTCTGTGCGAGCGCGATGCGGCCCACGTCTTCTGCCGGAACCTGCAGCGTCACGGTCGTGTAGCCCATGCCTTCCTGCCGGCTCATTGCGCTACTGTTGGCATTGGCTTGATCGTGTTCGGCTGCCTCGCCTGCGTCGCGCGGGCGCAGGTCCTGGCCGGTAGCGAGCACGAGCGCGTCCGCCATCATCAATTGCGCGACTCTTCTGTCGTCCGACGTGTGGTCCTGATGGAAGGCCTTGCCGATCCAGTAGACGTCGACCCGATTGCCCGGGCGCAACAGCAACGCGGTCGAGTTGACGGTGTCGATCTCCACGGTCACAGCGCGCTGCCCGGCGGGTAGCACATCGGAAAAGTCGCGGCCGCGCAGGGCGTCGATATCCGCGGCGCGCAAGGGCAGGCCGCGGCGCACCGGCTTGACGAGGTGCGACGCGCGGTACTGGTCGAAATTCTCCGGACGAACCATGTCGTCGTAGACAAGATCGCCTTGAATTTCACGCGATACGAAATCGCTGCTCGACAACGGCGTGCCGGCCGGCAGGTCGCGGGCGGGCACCACCACCGCAATGTCCGTGCGCACCTTGTTCGCGGCAATTTCCGCTTTCAGCTTGGTTTCGCGCTCGTTCAGATATTTGTAGAGCAGAAATGTCAGGCCGCCTGCGACGCACACGGCGACGAACAGCAGTACCCAGGAGTTCGATAAAAGCGAACGGATTTTGATTTTTTTAAGCATGACCAATCGACCGTTACCGGTCAGGGAAGCGAGAGGGTGAAGCTGTAGGCGCTGAAAAACGACTTGAACGCGGCAACGAGTGCCGCGAACGGCGACGCCGTGTCGCCGGTAGCCATGAGCAGGATGCCGATCAGAGCGGCCGTCACGACAAGGTATTCCGCGTAAGCCTGGCCGCACTGCCGGCCGAGGCTCGCGCGGAAATCAAAGCGTTGGTGCATCTCAACGATTCCTGGTTGCATTGATGACCGCGACGGTTCTCCCGTCGCGGTCTGAGAAACTGGCGTCCACACTGTCTTTCCCGCGTTGCATGACGAGCGCCTTGCCTTGCGGGGACTGGATGCCGACGGACACATAGTCCGGCTGGCGGCCGACATTCGCCCACCCCTGCAAGGCGAGTAGGTTGCGGTATCGCTGTGCGTTCCAGCGCGCCTCGCCGGGCACATCGATCAGCCACGTGCGACCGGTTTGAGCACCATCGCGGCTTTCGACGTCGGACAGCACTTTGCTTTCTTCGGGCAACGGGATTGCCGAGTCCGGAATCCGATGCTCCGCCCGGTTGCGGCCTAACACGGCCACGGTCATCAGGCCGCGAGTACGCGCGCCGTCCTGCTGCGGCGGCAGGCTCAGCAGGTAGAGACAATTGCCGTCGACAGCGCTTAGCATCAGACCGGACGCGGTGCTCCGGCCCTTCGCCGGAGCGTTTTCGGCGATCCAGAATTCGCGAAATGCCTTGGATACATCGTCGACCGTTCCGTCGAACTGCATGCCGACGAGCGATGTCGGCACGCCGTTCACGACCATGTCCCGTCCAATGGCTTCCACGCTTCGTGGTTTAACGGGCGTCTTGTCGCATGAGGTCGCCGCGTTTGCCGCGCCAGCGAAAAGCGCACAGGCGACGACAGCGCCGCCTGCAAAGTAAGCAGTGGGTTTCATTGGCTGAGGCGGTTGGGCGGAACGACGTCCTGCTGAATGCGGCCAAACTGCAGCGTTGAAATCTCCGGCGCATACTTTTGCATAGCCTGATAAGTGCCGGGCGGCACGAGCGTGACGTTGGCGGCCGGCACCGCCTGACTGAACAGTGCCTTATTGCTGCTCGAACCGTCCGGTACCCATGTGTTGGTCATGAGTACGTTCGTGTCTGAGAAGGTGAGGCCGCTGAATGCAGGTAACAGATAGTTCTTCGGCCACAGGCGCTTGAGCACGCTGCTGTTTTGCGCAATGGCCACACTGATCGCGCCCGATTGCAGCGTGCGCGTGGGCAGCGGGAGCCTCGCCGCGAAAGAGGAGCCCGTGGCCGTCGGCACCTGCCATGTGGAGAGAGCCGATTGCGGCTGGCTGCTCGCGGGGTCGTCGGTTGCACCGGTGCTGAGCTGGACGTCCGAAGCAGAAGCCAGTAAAGCGTTACCGCCGTAGTCACGCCACATGGCCGGTTGCGTGGCGGCCAGCGCACTCTGCTGGCGGTCTGTGCCCGCAATGGGCGCGCCGTCGCCAGCCATGATGCGCGCGAGCACCTCGCCTTTGATGTCCGCGTCGGTCTTGCCTGCGCCGAGCGCAGCGCTGCCGAATTGGCTGGACCAGCCTTCGGTGGTGGCTGCGTCGTCGGAGAGGTTCTTGAGCGGGTCATTGTCCGTCCAGACCGTGCGCTCCCATGCGGCATAGCGTGAGCCCATGAGCGTCCGGTTACGGACGTCGTTGAACTTGGCGAGCATGATGATCGCGAGCATCAGCACGCTCATGACCGAGATCATGGCGACGAGAAACTCGACCATCGCCTGGCCGGTTTGCGGCGTAATCCTCATTGGGGTGGGTTTCATTGGCTGCGCGTCTACTGTGGAGGCGGGATCTGGTTTGCCTGAGCGGCCGCCCGCTCGCTCGCGTCGACCGGAGCAAGCGCCGCTTGCCAGTACGGGCTGAACAGGCTCGGATATTCGGTTTGGTGGCCCGGCCGCGCCCATTGGTCGGCGTGCACGAGCCGGCCCATGAACGAAGTGCCGGAAGCGGTCTCGTCAGGGCGCACGAAGTAGGCGTTTGCGCTCGAGAGCGCGCGCATCGCACCGCCGGCTGCATTGTTGTCGACTCGCATGGGTCCCTCGGCCTGGAGGCCGACAGTTTTCACGAGCGTGTCGCTGCCGCGCGTGACTTCGATTGTGATGCGCGGCGCCTTTGTGGCGACGGGTTTGCCGATTACTTCCTGATAAGGCAGCAGGCCCCCGTTGACTGCGTCGAGCGAAGGTCCGGGCCCCTCGCGAAACTGTTCCGCCATGGCATCCGGCACCTGCCACCCGGGCGTCGCACTGCCCGTGTAACCGAAGTTGAAATACCCGCCGTAGCCCTGCCAGTCTTGCCAGGCAGCAAACGGCGGATGGGTCATGTAGCTCGTGATGTCGCCGTTGGCACTGCCACCGCGGCCCGCTTCGGACTCGATCGACCCGATGCAACTGATGCGAAGGTGCGCAGTGCTCGCGTCGATGGACTGCCAGCCGCTTTTGTCGCTGCGTAGCTGCGTGCCGCCGTCGTGCGTCACGTTGATGGTGAAGGAACTACCCGACCCGCAGATCTTGTTGGCGCTGTCGTTCAATTGCTGGAAGTTCGGCGCGACGCTGCGGACGGAGTCGCGGTTCTTCACAAAGCGGTCGAGCGTGGTGCCGTTCGTAACCACGTCGGCGAAGTCGTCCTGCCCGAGCGTGCCCGCAGGTGTGAGGGTTGCCGTGTAGGAGTTCCATGCCGCCAGCTGCGCGGCATTGCGTGCGCTGGTGAAGTACCCGGCGGTGACGTGGGTGTCGGGCTGATTCAATTGCGCAATGGCGTCGGCCGTGTCGGGCACCGCGGCGAACACGGCGGCGTGATAGTTGGCCTGTGCGTCGCTCAGTGCGCGATTAAGCGAACCGATATTGCGGGCGACGGTGGACAGCAGCGCGTCCAGTGTGGCGCGCACTGGAGCGATGTCGGCCTTGCCGATCTGCTTGGGCGTAGTCCATTGAGCCGGATGGTCCGCGAGTGCATTGACCGTATTGTCGAGATCCGACGGCGAGTATGTCGCGTCGAGTTCGTCGATCCATGATTTCAATGCAACGACCTGCGCGGCGGTGACCTGATTGGCGACCGTTGCGCGGTTGGTATAGGCAGAAAAGTTGTAGTCACGCGCCTGCAGCACGGCGGCGCTGTACGCCGCGGCGTCTGCAGTGTTCTGCAATTTGATCCTGGCGCTCGTCATCTGGAACGAGTTGAACGCCACATATAGGCCGATGCAGCCGACCAGCAGAAAAATCAGCGCAGGGACCAGCGCCTGCCCGCTAGCGCCGGCGACCCTGGCCCTGCCCTCGCGGGCAGAGCGTTTCATGATGGATATTGCTAACCTGAGGCGATTAGTTGCCGACGTTGTTAGCGTCGTTATACGTACCCATGTTCTTTGTCTTGTTGGCGTTGGTCGTCGCCGTGTTGGCGTTGGTCTGCGCCGTCGAGATATTGCTCTGGGCGTTCTGGCCGGACATTTCGACGGCGAGGCCGGCCGTCTGGTTGCGCAGCGTCTGACCGAACAGCGAATACACGCCGATTGCCGACACGGCAATCAAAGCAACGATGATGATGTATTCCGTCATGCCCTGACCGAGTTGCTTATCTTTGTGGCGAATTTGTGCGATTTTCATGATTTCTCTTAAAGAGGATTAAAGTTCCCAGACACGGCTGTGCAAGCTGTGTTGTCCTAGATGTGAAAATAAAACTAGGAATGTTCTTGCCTGATAAGTATCAGCAACGGTGTCGCGCAAAAGTATAAGAATCTCTGCGGGCGTTGGAGTGGTGAAATTTCTTATTTTCGGCATTGCAATGCCTCTATTGCGTGTCGTTTATTCAAGTCGGTGTATCTGTGTCATTTTGTTAAGTAGCGCGAGCCAGTCGTTGCTCCAGACAGGCACGATGGCGCGCTGTCGCTCAGCCGCGCAGTACGGCGTGGCCATCGGACGTGCGACTCGTTAATCAGCGCGCGCCATGTCGATACTGACAAATGCACCCGCTGAATGGACTGCGATTTAACCAGCATATATGCGGAAATTTCCCACGAGTTTTTCCTGCTTTCCGATTTTTAGAGATAAATCCCCCGGTTAGATTCGCGATGCGTGAAAACTTTGGATCGAGCTTTAAACGTGCCGGTCGGTTTTTTGTGCGGGGAGCGTGTGCGCACGGTTTCTCAAATCGAACTGCAAGCGGGGCTTGCCCTTTATTTAGGGAATTTATGAATAAGTCGTATATCAGCGTCTGGAATGACGTATCCGGAACATGGGTGGCTGCGCCCGAGACTGCGAAGGCGCGTGGTCGTGCGACAGCTTCGTCTTCCACTATTTCGTCGGACGCCGGCGGACAGAGCCGTCCGGCAACTGCGTTGAAGGCCGCGTTCATGCCCATTGCCATGGCGATCGGCGCGATGGGTATGTCGATGGTGCCGGGCACTGCGGCGGCGCAGGCTGTGACGGGCAATGGCGGTCTGGAACTTTGCCCCGGCCAACTCGGAATGGACGCGATGGGCTCTTCGTGGGGGCCGGTATCGAGCGCGGTTCAGAGCATGCGCTGCAACGGCGACAGGGGCATGTCGTTTTCGTTGAACAACGGGGCAACGGACAACGGCGCGAACGGCTATACCGACGGCGCGATCACCGCGCGCGTGGCTGGCTACGCGGATGGCCATCTTGAACTCGCGGCGCTGAGCGGTATTTACATGCTCAATACTGTGAACATGGCCGGAAACAAGATCACCCAACTGGGAGCCGGCGACGTTTCACAGTCCAGCTCCGACGCCGTGAATGGTGCGCAGCTTTACCAGTACACGCGCTACTTCCAGGCAAACTCGCCTTCGTCTGACCCGGCAAGCAACGCGCGTGCAACGGGAGCAAGTTCAGTCGCATCGGGGCCATACTCGTTGGCAGCCGGTTCCAACTCGAGCGCATACGGCGCGAACGCCGTGGCACTGGGAACCAACTCCGTTGCGTTGGGCGCGGGCTCCGTTGCCAGCCGCAGCGATGCGGTGTCGGTCGGCTATCTCTCCTCGGACGGCAAATCGCAGTACACGCGGCAGATCACCAACGTCACGGCGGGCGCTGCGGGTACGGACGCGGTCAACGTGGACCAGTTGAATGCTGCGATCGCAAGCGTCAACGGCGGCGGCGGTGGCGGTCCGACGCCGAATGCCGTCACGTACGACAGCTCGTTGTCGAACTTGATTACGCTGAAGGGTTCGAGCGGCACCAAGATCACCAACCTGACCGCGGGTGACGCGAGCTCGAAGTGGAGCACGGATGCGGTCAATGGCGGGCAACTGTATCAGACAAACCAGGACGTCGCGAACGTCGCCAGCAACGTGGCTAACGTCGCGGGCAATCTCGCCAATGTGACGAATGTGGTCAACAACTTCGTCAACAACGGTATTGCCGGCAACCCGCTCATCGTCACGTACGATTCGTCGGCCAGGGACATCGTGACGCTCGGCGGCACGACGCATACGTCGGCGGTCAAGCTGACGAACGTCGCGGCCGGCGACATTTCGTCGGCCAATAGCACTGACGCGGTCAACGGGGCCCAACTCTATGCGACAAATCAGACGCTGAACTCTCTCGGGAACAACCTGAGCGGCGCGATCACCAATATCTACAACAACGGGGTCAAGTACTTCCACACGAAGTCCACGCTGGGCGACGGATCCGCGGACGGCACCGACTCCGTGGCGATCGGTGGTCTGGCCATCGCATCGGCGAACAACTCAGTGGCGTTGGGTTCGAACTCGGTGGCTGATCGCGCGAATGCGGTGTCGGTCGGCTCTTCAACCGCGCAGCGGCAGATCATCAATGTCGCGGCAGGCAGCCAGGACAACGATGCTGTCAACCTCGGTCAGATGAACGCCGCGATTCAAGCGGTCGCAGGCGGTGGTTCACCGGACGCGGTGGTGTACGACTCGTCGACGCATACTAATCTCACGCTGGGCGGGAAAGTCGCGACGTCGGCGGTTGGACTGACGAACGTGGCGGCTGGCGCAGTCACATCGGGCAGTAGTGATGCCATAAATGGCTCGCAGCTGTACAACGCCGCCAACAGCGTTGCTAACGCGCTCGGTGGTGGCTCGAGCGTCAGCTCCAACGGTTCGGTGACGAACCCGTCTTACGTCGTGCAAGGCACTACGTACAACGACGTTGGCTCGGCGATTAGCGGCCTTAGTACCAACGTTGAGAATTCGTCGAAGTATGTCAAGGTTGTGTCGGCGGCTTCTTCGTCGATTGCGACGGGCTCCGAAGCAGTGGCGATCGGTGGCGCTGCATACTCGAGCGGAGCCGGCGCTGTTGCTATCGGTTCCGGCGCGCGTTCTCAGTTCGCCAACTCTGTTGCTCTCGGTGCCAACTCGCGCGTCACCGTCGCGAACACGGTTTCGATTGGCGACGTCGGCTCTGAGCGGCGCATCATGAACGTGGCGAATGGGGTCGCAAACACAGACGCAGTTACAGTCAGCCAGCTGAGCGCAGTGCAGGCGGCACTGAGCCAACAGATCGTCAAGTCGAGCGGTGTTAAGTCTATGCTCCTTGGTGCTTCCACTCTGGGTGCAACTCCGGTCACGGCATACATCGCTGTCAGCTCAAACGTTACACCCGGCACCAGCACGAGCACTGACAACTCCACGGATGCAATGGCGATCGGTCCGACCGCAACCGCGTTAGGTACGGGCTCGCTTGCCGTGGGGGCGGGTTCCGGCACTGCGCTATCTGGGTCTACCGCTGTCGGTACAGGAGCAGCAGCTCTTGCACTCGAAGCGACTGTGATCGGCGCGGGCGCCAATACCAGCAACGCGGCGACCAATGCGGTCGCGATTGGCTACAACGCAGCGGCGCAGGGCGCAAACGCGCTGTCCTTAGGGTCCACAAGCATGGCAAACGCTTCGAATGCTGTCGCCATGGGGGGGAGCGCGGTCGTCACGACAGCCGGAACCAATTCGATGGCTCTAGGCGCGAACGCAACCGTCAGCCAGGCCAATTCCGTGGCCATCGGTACCAATGCCACCGCCAGTGCGAGCAATTCGGTCGCGTTGGGCAGCAACTCCATTGCGGATCGGGCCGACACGGTTTCCGTTGGCAGCGTCTCCACACAGCGTCAAGTCGTGAACGTGGGAGCGGGTACTCAAGGTACCGATGCCGTCAACGTTAACCAGTTGACCGGTGTGACCAACATGATTGGCGGCGGCGCTGGGGTGAATGCAGACGGCACCATTAAGAAGCCGTCATTCACTATCGGTGGGCAGACCTATTCGGATGTGGGTTCGGCTATTGCAGCCGCGGTGGGTAGCGGCTCGGCAAACGCCGTCCAGTACGACACATCGGCGCACAACAAGGTGACGCTGGGCGGGCTGGTTGGCACCCCGGCGCCGGTCACCTTGACGAATGTCGCCAACGGTGTCGCGAGCAGCGATGCAGTGAACGTTGCGCAGTTGCAGGCCATGGGCGGCACGTTCAACAGCAGTGGTGGTGTGACCAACGCCTTTGTCGCGTATGACGATACGACAAAGAGTAAGGTAACGTTTGGGGGCAGCGGCGCGACCAAGGCCGTAACGCTGACCAACGTCGCGAATGGCGTCGCGAGCAGCGATGCGGTGAACGTTGCGCAGTTGCAGGCTATGGGGGGCACTTTCAATAGCAGCGGCGCAGTAACGAATGCATTCGTTGCATATGACGACACGACGAAGGGCTCAATCACGCTGAAGGGTACGAGCGGCACGACCATCACCAATTTGAAGGCGGGCGTGCTCTCGGCCACAAGCACGGACGCCGTTAATGGTAACCAGCTGTACCAAACTAACGCGAACGTTGCGAACCTGGCGGGTAACCTGACGAATGTGACCAACACGGTCAACAACATCGTCAATGGTGGCGGCATCAAATATTTCCACACGAACTCGACGCTTGCGGACTCGTCGGCGAGCGGTGCGAATGCCGTGGCGATCGGCGGCGCAGCGAGCGCGTCAGCAAGCAACTCCGTCGCACTCGGTTCGAATTCGGTGGCCACCCGCGCTAACGCCGTGTCGGTGGGCGCTGTGGGTTCAGAACGTCAACTGATCAATGTGGCCAACGGTACGAACGGCACCGATGCAGTGAATGTCCAGCAACTGCAGGCTATGGGCGGCATGATCAACAGCAGTGGCGTGGTGACTAACGCCTTTGTTGCCTACGATGACACGACCAAAGCCAAGGTAACCTTTGGCGGCACCGGCGCGACAAAGGCAGTAACGTTGACCAACCTGGCCAACGGCATAGCAAGCAGCGACGCCGTGAACGTTGCGCAGTTGCAGGCGATGGGCGGTACGTTCAACAGCAGCGGCGGCGTGACGAACGCATTTGTCGCGTACGACGATACGACAAAGAGCAAAGTCACCTTGGGGGGCAGCGGCTCGACCAAGGCAGTGACGCTGACCAACGTCGCGAACGGCGTAGCAAGCAGCGACGCCGTGAACGTTGCGCAGTTGCAGGCTATGGGCGGTACGTTCAACAGCAGCGGCGGCGTGACGAACGCATTTGTCGCGTACGACGATACGACAAAGAGCAAAGTCACCTTGGGGGGCAGCGGCTCGACCAAGGCAGTGACGCTGACCAACGTCGCGAACGGCATAGCAAGCAGCGACGCCGTGAACGTTGCACAATTGCAGGCGATGGGCGGTACGTTCAACAGCAGCGGCGTGGCGACCAACGCTTTCGTTGCGTATGACGATACGACCAAGGGCTCCATCACGCTTAAGGGCGCGAGCGGTTCGACAAAAATCACAAACTTGAAAGCAGGCGCGCTGTCCAGCACGAGCCTCGACGCAGTCAACGGTAGCCAGTTGTACGCCATGGCGAGCGGAGTTGCGAACGCGCTGGGCGGTGGTTCAACGGTCAGTCCGACCGGCGCGATCTCCACTCCGACCTATCAGCTGTCCGGTGGCACATATTCGGACGTCGGTTCCGCACTTAGTGGTATCGACGGTGAGGTCAGCTCTATCAACAACACCATCGCTGATACGACGAAGTACATCAAAGTCGTGTCCGCGTCGAGCGCGGCAATTGCGTCCGGTGGGGAAGCAGTGGCAATCGGCGGCGGGGCATATTCCAGCGGATCCAATGCCGTTGCTATCGGCTCGGGCGCACGCTCGCAGTTTGCAAACTCAGTGGCGCTTGGCTCCAACTCGCGGGTCACGACGGCAAATACGATTTCTGTCGGCGACGTGGGTTCCGAGCGCCGCATCATGAACGTGGCGAACGGCGTGAGTAGCACTGACGCTGTTACTCTCGCCCAGTTGAACGCACTGAAGGCATCTCTCACGCCGCCAGTGCAATCCAGCGGCGTGAAGTCACTCCTTCTGGGCGCGGCGGTGCCGGTCACCAACTATATCGCTGTCAGTACCAATGTCACGCCGGGCCTCCCTGCGACTTCGACGGACAACACTGAGAATGCCATGGCCATCGGGCCGGGTGCTATGGCACAAGGTGCTGGGTCAGTTGTCATTGGCGCTGGCTCAGGCTCGTTCCGTGCCGGCTCAACTGCGGTCGGCTCCTATGCGGTTGCGTCGGCGCTCAATGCAACGGTCATTGGTGATGGCGCTACGACCAACAACAACGCCGACAACGCGGTGGCGATTGGCTACATGGCCGCGGCGCAAGGTGCTGACTCGTTGGCGCTTGGCTCTAATAGCATCACGAACGCTGTAAATTCTGTCACGCTGGGCAGCAATGCGAACGTAGCCACGACCGGTACAAACTCGATGGCTCTCGGCACAGGTGCCTCTGCTTCTGCGGCTAACGCGGTCGCGATTGGCTACAACTCGGTCGCGGATCGTGCCGATGCCGTTTCCGTCGGCAGCAGCTCGAAACAGAACCAGATCGTCAACGTTGCCGCCGGTACGCAGAACACCGACGCGGTCAACCTCGGCCAGATGAACGCAGCTATCAACGCGATCGCTGGCGGCGGTGCGCCGAACGCGGTGGTCTATGACACGTCCGCGCATACGTCCGTGACGCTCGGTACAGGTGGCGCACCGGTCAAAGTGTCCAACGTCGCAGACGGTGTCGCTAACAACGACGCGGTCAACGTCGAGCAACTGAAGGCGATGGGCGCAAGCATCGGCTCAAGCGGCAATGTGACGAACGCCTTCGTTGCATACGACGACACTAACCGGACCAAGGTCACGCTCGGTCTTCCGGGTTCGACCACGCCGGTCATTCTGGCGAATGTCGGCGCGGGCCAGGTGAGCTCGACCAGCACGCAGGCCATCAACGGTTCGCAACTGTACGGTGCAATGGCCAGCACGGCGGCGGCGCTGGGCGGCGGCTCGTCCGTCACGGCAAACGGTGCGATCACGAAACCGAGCTACACGTTGAACGGCGCAACTTACACGGACGTCGGCGCCGCACTCGTCGCGGCTGCGTCGGGCGGCGGTGGCGGCAGCTCGCCGAATGCCGTGCTGTATGACACGTCGGCACACACGTCCGTTACCCTCGGCACCGCTGGCGCGCCGGTGAGAATGTCGAACGTCGCTGACGGCGCCGCCAACAACGACGCGGTCAACGTTGAGCAACTGCGGGCAATGGGCGCAAGCATCGGCTCAAGCGGCAATGTGACGAACGCGTTCGTTGCGTATGACGATGCCACCAAGACCAAGGTCACGTTTGGTATCTCCGGCTCTGCCACGCCGGTGATTCTGTCGAACGTCGGATCCGGCCAGGTGGCATCGAGCAGCACCGAAGCAATCAACGGTTCGCAGCTCTACACCGCGATGAACAGTGCGGCGGCGGCATTGGGTGGCGGCTCGTCCGTCACGGCTAACGGCGCCATCACCAAGCCCGCGTATGTCATCAACGGCGGTACGTACAACGGCGTGGCGGCAGCGATCAGTGCGCTGGATGCGGAGGCTCGCGGCGGTAGCACGGACGCAGTCATCTATGACACGTCGGTACACGACAAAGTGACCTTGGGCGGCTCTAACGCGGCATCCCCGGTGACGATCGCGAACGTCGCCGACGCAACGAGCGACAACGAGGCCGTGAACCTGAAGCAGTTGAAGGCGGCTGGCCTGAACGTCGACCCGTCGGGCAATGTGACGAACTCGTTCGTGGCATATGACAACGCGTCCAAGGATACGGTCACCTTCAACGCAGGCGGAACGCCGACCCAGTTGAAGAACGTGGCTGCCGGCACGGAAGGAACCGATGCCGTCAACGTCGACCAGATGAAGACGTACGTCGCGCAGCACGGCGGCGACGGCACCGCAAACGGCGTGGCCTACGACGACTCATCGAAGACTCAAGTGACGTTGGGCGGCACGGGCTCGACCACGCCGGTCACGTTGACTAACGTGGCCGACGGCAAGAACGCCTCCGACGCAGTCAGCTACGGGCAGTTCTCCGCCCTGGAAAACACGGTGAAGAACATCTCGGACACGGGCGGTTCGACCTATGTCACCGTTAATAACCCGGGAACGGGCGGTACTGCGGCAGTCGCTTCGGGCACCGATTCGATCGCGATTGGTAATGGCGCGGTTGCGTCGGGTGCTGAGTCGATCGCAATCGGCAAGAACACCAAGACGACGGGTGATAAGTCGGTCGCCATGGGTTCCGGCGCTTCGGCTTCGAACGTGAACTCCGTTGCGCTGGGTGCGAACTCGACGACGGATCGCGACAACACGGTATCGGTCGGCTCCGTCGGCGCGGAACGTCAGATCACCAATGTCGCGGCGGGCACGAGCGCGACCGACGCAGTCAACCTGGGTCAGTTGAACAATGCCATGGGTAGCATGAGCAATACGATCAACAACGTTGATCGTAGCGCTGCCAAGGGTATTGCTGCGGCGTCTGCGCTGAACATCGTCACGCCGTATCTGCCGGGCCGTACTACGATCAACGCGGGTGTCGCGAACTACCGCGGCTATCAGGCGGTTGGTCTGGGCGTGTCGCGGTGGAACGAGAAGGGCACGATCAACTACAACCTTGGCGTGTCCAGCTCCGGCGGCAATAGCACCATCGTTCGCGCTGGTATCGGCATCGTTCTCGGCAACTAAGGGAAAGGCCGGCAGGCCTCCAATAGAAGTTTGAGACGTTAGCTGTCGGGGTCGCACGGGAAGCTTCCGTGCGACCCCTCTTTCCATGAGAAAACACACATGAAGTATTCCTTGATTGCCATCGCGCTTGCCGCGATGCTCGCCGGCTGTTCGTCGCCTGCGACGCGCGACCGGCTGCAGATTCAGGACCCCACGGTCCTGCAGAACGGCTTCAGCGCCACTCAAAGCCAGGCCGCGGGCGCCGTGACGCCGCAGTGGATCGACACCTATGGCGGCATCAAACGCGGTGCATTGCTCGATACCATCCAGGGCCGCCTGCAAGCCCTCGGCGAGCGCAAGAACAACTACTTCGGCGAAAAGGCGCAGTGTTGGCTGAACGCCGCCAGCGCCGAGCGTTACAGCCGCGATAACTGGGGCTTTGTGGAGGAAGCGCTGGTTCAGGCCAACCGCCTGACCACGGCACTCGAAACTGGACAGGGCCTGTCCGTCGACAATCCGGAACTGCGTACAGCTTCAGTGATTCGTCCCGACCTGTGGAAGCAGATTCTGGAAGCCAAGACGTCTCCTCTCTTCCCGCAATGCCAGGAAGCACAGCGTTTGACGGCGTGCTCCGAAGTCGAAATGATTCACGCGGGCCACGAGGCATGGACGCGAAACTTCAACGAAAGCCAACGTCTCGTGGACGCGGTGGAGAAAGGTTTGCCAGGCATAGGCACAGCGCTCGGAGCGTGCACGCCGCCCGTGGCCGTAAAGGCGGTTCCGGAGATCCCCCCGAAAATGACGCTTCAAGCCGACGCCACTTTCAAGTTCGACCGCTCGGACCTGGGCGGCATGCTTCCCGCCGGCAAGGCCAAGCTGGACCAACTTGTTCGCGACCTGAAGCAGGTGGACGACGTGACCGGCATTCGAATTGAAGGCTACACGGACCGTCTGGGTAGCGAGAGCTACAACCGGCAACTGTCGACGAGGCGCGCAGAGACGGTCAAGCGCTATCTGCAAAACGGCGGCGTCAGTACACCGATAGCAGCGCGCGGCCGGGGCAAGGACAATCCAGTGGTGCAATGTAACGACCGGAACCGCCAGGCTCTGATCGATTGTCTCGCACCGAACCGTCGGGTCGAGCTGGAATTTGCGCGCGGCGACGCGCATCGACCTGCTCAGCAGAAGCCGGAGCAGTGGCAGAGCGAGCAAACGCAGTGACGGCCGCGTGACTGTTGGGGGAGCGCTAGCAGACGGGCGCCCCTTCAACAGTTCACGTCATCAATTCTTCGCTGCGCCCCGACACCGCCATCGGCAATCGCGGGCTCGAGGGCGGGCATTCCAGTAGGTCGCGCGTAATCGGGATAAGTCGCCAACACAGCGCAAATCCCGGTGCAAATTCGCTTCAAGCTATCCGTCAAGAGAATGCGAAATGTCCCCACGCAATTGCGGACGAATCTATTCGTCTTGCGGCAGAGCTACCGCCCCAACGTTGTTAACATAAACGGCAATCCCCGTTGGGCTGTTTCTGTTTCGTTTTGCGCCCCTTGATTAATAAGAAAACAAATGGAGCTGTAAATGAAGAGAATCGCAATCATTGACGATCACCCAATCATGAGAGGGACGATAGCCAACGTATTGCGCGCCGACCCTGAACTGGACCTGGTAGGTGAATGCGGCGACGGCGAAGAGGGTCTGCAAATGGTTTTGAGGGAAAAGCCGGATCTGGTCATCATCGACCTTGACTTGCCGCGGCTCGATGGCTTGTCCATGATCCGCCGTATTCGCGAGGAAAACTTAAAGATCTGCATTCTTGTACTTTCCGCGAAGCCCGAAGACGTCATGGCCGGATATACACGCACCGCCGGTGCGAACGGCTATGTGGGCAAAGGGCGCAACATGAGCGAGCTCATTACGGCGCTCAAGACCATCCTCTTCGGCTACGACTGTTTTCCCGCGGATGCGACCGGATCTGTGCCCGAAAACGCCTTCAGTTCACTGTCGGCGCGTGAGGTGGAAGTATTGCAACATCTCGCGCGCGGCGCGAGTAATCGCGATATCGCCAGTCGCCTGTATCTGAGCGACAAGACCGTGAGTACCTACAAGAGCCGTATTCAGGAAAAGCTCGGGGTGTCGTCGCTCGCAGCATTAATTGAGTTCGCTGCGTTACACAGGCTGATCGACTAGTCCGAGGCTATGAGCGAGACGGCATTGTACGACGGTGAACACTGCGACCGCCCGCAGCGTGCACGCGGCGCTCGTGAGGCGCATGGCGTGCCGCTTGGGCAGCTCGTCATGCACGCTGTCAGGCAGCGCATGCAAGCGGCTCGCGAAAAACCAAAGCCGTCTGATTCATACAAAGGCGGCCAACATCTGGACAAAAAGCCGTGAACCGATCTTCGGAGCCGTTCGATCGTCGTTACCTACACGCTCTCGTTGAAGAAGGGCTAAACCTGAGCGCATTCCTTGACGGCTGGTGTCAAGCGATGTGCGATGACCTCAACCGTCTCCGCGAATTGCAACGCGAAGGTGACTTCGCGCCCGTTCCTCGGTTATTGCACCGACTGAGCGGGGCCCTCGGCCTCGTTGGCGCGCACAGTTTGATGGAGGCATTGCGGCAGGGGCAAGCAGCAGCATCCGGGCAGGACGGCGCATCGATTGATCTGCTTGCGGAGCGAATTCAAACGTTGATCGGACAACTGCAGGCCGTGGGTGACGAACATGGAGCGGCCTGCCATGACTAGGCCCTTGGCCTTGATCGAGGGGGCGCTCGCGCTTCCAAGTTCGCGTTCGCTGTCCGGCTTGCCGCCGCCTTTCGGCTCATGGCGACGCTCGGCGTCGCACACACAGGCGCGCGAGCCGCACTCAGCGATGCCCGGCGCGCCGGGATATGCGCCCACTGCGCGCCCTCGCGTTCGCATTCCGCCAAATACCAGATTTCTGTTCTTCTACAAGCTGCCGCAGCGGCCCAGTTCTGACGGTCGTTTCGACGAGCAACTGGCCGAAGCCCGGCGTTACCTCGAAGCGGATGACCCGCGCCCCCATTCGTCGCGGTCTGATCGAATACTCGGTGCCGCCATCTTCGTGGGCTGCAGCATCGCGCTCGCCTGGTTGCTGGCAACCTGTTCCACGCACGAAATCACCGGCAACGATACAGTGGCGGCAAGACCGTCTCCCGCGGTAGTACGTGCGGACCCTGTTACGGCTGAGCCGGCCAAATCGGTCGTCAATGTGACGCAAGCGTCGCGGGAGGGAGAGCCGGCCGCATCGCCTGCAACGAACCGCTGGCAGAAAATTGAACATCGCGTCGGCACGGTGAGCTCGTCACAGCAAGTGAAGCGGGAGGCGAACGCAAACGCGGGCCCGCCGCGCCAACTCGCCGGCGGGAACCGGCTGACGAGCATTCATCGCCCGCTTGCAGTAGAGAGGTTCAACCACGTACCAATCGAAAGGGGTCAAGCCGCACTGAACCATCTGGTTCATCCGCAAACGCCTCTTGCGGCACATGGCCCGCATCAGGAAACCGCGTCTCGATTCAGCTTAGACGACTCAGCCGAGCGCGCCGCGCTGTCCGATTGGGCCGCGCAGCAGCGGCACGCCAGCATCACGACTACAACGCGCCCAACGCCGTCCGGGTCGGCGCCGACCTCGGACAACATCGACTGGAACGCTCATATGACTCAGCGTCGAATTACCGACAATCCCGCCGCCTTCCAGTCCGGCCCCGCATCGCTCGGGTCCCACTGAGTGGCGAAAAAAAAGCCCGACCAAGGTCGGGCTTTGAAAGTCGGCTGCGCCCTCCACAGGACGCAGCCCCTGCAAAACAGCCAAGCTGTTTGCGTTACCGCAAAGCTGAAGCCGAGGCTTAAGCAGCCAGCAACGAACGCAGCACGAACGGCAGGATACCGCCGTGCTTGTAGTAGTCGACTTCAATCGGCGTGTCGATACGCAGCAGCACCGGCACGCGTTTCTCGCTGCCGTCCTTGCCGCGAATCACCAGCGTCACTTCCTGCTGCGGCTTGAAGTCTGCGCCGAGGCCTTCGATGTCGTACGTTTCTTCGCCGGTAATACCGAGCGATTGCACGCTGTCAGAGCCCTTGAACTGCAGCGGCAGAACGCCCATGCCGACCAGGTTCGAACGGTGAATCCGCTCGAAGCTGCGTGCGACCACGGCCTTCACGCCCAGCAGTTGCGTGCCCTTGGCGGCCCAGTCGCGCGACGAGCCCGTGCCGTATTCTTCACCGGCGAACACGATGGTCGGCGTGCCGGCGTCGATGTACTTCATTGCTGCGTCGTAGATGGACAGCTGTTCGCCGCTCGGCTGGTGAATCGTGAGGCCGCCTTCCACGCGCGAACCGTCCGCCTTCGGCGGGATCATCAGGTTCTTGATCCGGACGTTGGCAAACGTGCCGCGCATCATCACGTCATGGTTACCGCGGCGCGAACCGTAGCTGTTGAAGTCGGCCTTCTGCACGCCGTTTTCCTTCAGCCACTTGCCTGCCGGCGAGTCTTCCTTGATCGAGCCAGCCGGGCTGATGTGGTCGGTCGTGACCGAGTCGCCGAAAATGCCCAGCGCGCGCGCGTTCGTCACGGCAGCAATGCTGTCGGCCGGCGTCATCGAAAAATCGTTGCCGAAGAACGGCGGCTCAGCAATGTACGTCGACTTCGGCCAGTCGTAGACCTGGCCTTCTTCGCCCTCGATCTTGCTCCACAGGTCGCCCTTCTTGGTCAGCGACGAGTAGTTTTTGCGGAACGCTTCCGCGTCCAGCGCGAACTTGAGCAGGTTGTTCACTTCGTCGCTGGTCGGCCAGATGTCGCCGAGGTAGACGTCCTTGCCGTTCTTGCCCTTGCCGACCGGCTCGGTCATCAGGTCGCGCGTGATGTTGCCCGCAATCGCGTAGGCCACGACGAGCGGCGGCGAGGCGAGGAAGTTCGCGCGGATGTTCGGATGAATACGCGCTTCGAAGTTACGGTTGCCCGACAGCACGGCTGCCGCGACGATGTCGTTCTTCGTGATCGCTTCGTTCAGTTCCGGCGTCAGGTCGCCCGCGTTGCCGATACACGTCGTGCAACCGTAAGCGGCGAGCGTGAAGCCGAGTTTGTCGAGATACGGCAGGAGGCCGGTTTTCGTCAGGTATTCGGTGACGATACGCGATCCCGGAGCGAGCGACGTCTTGATATGCGGCGCGACCGTGAGGCCGGCTTCCACAGCCTTCTTCGCGAGCAGGCCGGCAGCCAGCAGCACGCTTGGATTGGACGTGTTCGTGCACGAGGTGATCGCGGCGATCAGCACGTCGCCGTTCTTCACGTTGACGCCGTTGCTGGTGGTGTATTGCGCGTCGAGGTCGGCGGCCTTCTTGGCAAAACCGTTTTCCGAGACGGGCTTCGAGAACAGGTCTTCGAACGTCGACTTCACGTGACCGATTTCGATGCGGTCTTGCGGACGCTTCGGGCCCGCCAGCGACGGCGCAACCGTGCCGAGATCGAGCGTCACGACCTTCGTGTAGTCGATGTCGCCTTCCTTCGGAATGCCGAACAGGTTCTGAGCCTTGAAGTAGTTCTGGAACGCCGCGATTTCAGCGTCCGTGCGGCCCGTGCCTTTGAAGTAGTCGATCGTCTTTTCGTCGACCGGGAAGAAGCCCATGGTCGCCCCGTATTCCGGCGCCATGTTGCCGATGGTTGCGCGGTCCGGCAGCGACAGCGAACGCGTGCCTTCGCCGAAGAACTCGACGAACTTGCCGACCACCTTTTCCTTACGCAGCAGTTCGGTGATGGTCAGCACGAGGTCGGTGGCCGTCACGCCTTCGCGCAGTTTGCCCTTCAGGTTCACGCCGACCACGTCGGGCGTCAGGAAGTACACCGGCTGGCCAAGCATGCCGGCTTCCGCTTCAATACCGCCCACGCCCCAGCCGACCACGCCGATGCCGTTGATCATGGTGGTGTGGCTGTCCGTGCCGACCAGCGAATCCGGGTAGTACACCGTGTCCGCGCCGTCAGCCTTCTTGTGCACGCCGCGTGCGAGGTACTCCAGGTTCACCTGGTGAACGATGCCGACGCCCGGCGGCACGACCTTGAACGTGTCGAATGCCTGCATGCCCCACTTCATGAACTGGTAGCGCTCGTTGTTGCGCTGGAATTCCAGTTTCATGTTCAGGTCGAGCGCATTCTTTTCGCGGAAGTGGTCGATCTGCACCGAGTGGTCGACAACCAGATCCACCGGAACCAGCGGCTCGATCGACTTCGGATTTTTGCCCACGCGCTGCGCGACGCCACGCATTGCCGCGATGTCGGCGAGCAGCGGCACGCCGGTGAAATCCTGCAGCACGACGCGCGACACCACAAACGGGATTTCGTCGACGCGCGCGGCGGTCGGCTTCCAGTTCGCGAGTTGCGTGATGTGTTCTTCGGCGATTTTCTTGCCGTCGTAGTTACGCAGCACCGATTCCAGCACGATTCGGATCGAAACCGGCAGGCGGTCGATCTTGATGTTCAGTGCCTTGCCGAGTTGCGGCAGGGAGTAGAACTTGCCTTTGCCGGAACCGCTGTCGAATTCCTTGAGCGTTTTGTGGAGGTTGTGGGCCATGGTGTTTTCCTTGGTTTGATCGCGGAACTACAGTACTTAACTCAACTAGATGACGTACAGATCGACGTACTCATTGACCGGCATGGCTTCGAGCCGTGCCTGATCCAGCGACACGTCGAGAATCGCCAGTTGTTGCTTGACCGGAAAGCGGCGCGCGAGGTTGGTCTTGAACTTCTCGACCAGCAACGGAATCCCGTCTTCGCGACGACGCTTATGACCGATCGGATATTCGACTACGACTTCGTCGAACTGCGACCCGTCGTTGAATTCTATCGTCAGTGCATTGGCGATCGAACGCTTATCCGGGTCGTGGTAATCCTTGGTGAACTGCGCGTCTTCCACGCATTCCATCTTGGCGCGCAACGCGTCGATACGCGCGTCCTGCGCGATGGAATCTTCGTAATCGGCGGCCGTCAGGCGGCCAAAAATCAGCGGCACCGCGATCATGTACTGAATGCAGTGATCGCGGTCGGCCGGATTGTCGAGCGGCCCTTTTTTGTCGATGATGCGAATCGCGGCTTCGTGCGTGCGAACCGTGATCTTGCGGATGTCCTCGACACGCCGGCCGTGCGCGACGAGTTGCGCCTGCAACGTGAGCGCGGCTTCCACGGCGGTTTGCGCATGAAACTCGGCCGGGAACGAAATCTTGAACAGCACGTTTTCCATCACGTAGGAACCGTACGGACGCTGGAACCGGAAGGCGTTGCCCTTGAAGAGGACGTCGTAAAAGCCCCAGGTCTTCGCCGTCAGCACTGACGGATAGCCCATCTCCCCGGTTTTCGAAATCAGCGCAAGACGCACGGCGCGCGAAGTCGCGTCGCCTGCGGCCCACGATTTGCGCGAGCCGGTATTCGGCGCATGGCGGTACGTGCGCAGCGCCTGCCCGTCAACAAGCGCCTGCGACACCGCATTGATCAGCTCGTCGCGCGTGAGGCCGATCAGTTGGCCAACCACCGCCGTGGAGGCGAGCTTCACCAGCAATACGTGGTCGAGCCCAACCTTGTTGAAGGAGTTCTCAAGCGCAATGCAGCCTTGAATTTCGTGCGCCTTGACCATCGCGATCAGGACGTCTTTCATCGTGAGCGGCGCTTTGCCCGCTGCGATGGCCGTGCGCGAGAGCCAGTCGGCTGTCGCGAGAATGCCGCCGAGATTGTCCGACGGATGGCCCCATTCGGCGGCGAGCCACGTGTCGTTGAAGTCCAGCCAGCGGATCATTGCGCCAATGTTGAAGGCGGCCTGAACCGGGTCCAGCTGGAACGACGTGCCGGGCACTTTCGCGCCGTTGGGGACGATCGTGCCGGGCACGATGGGTCCCAACAGCTTGGTGCAGGCCGGGTAGGTGAGCGCCTCGAGGCCGCAGCCGAGCGTATCGATCAGGCAATGACGCGCGGTTTCCAGCGCGAGCGCGCTGTCGATCTGATACTCCAGAACGTAGTCGACGATATCGACGAGGACTGTGTCCGGGTCGGGTCGCACGTTGGAAATCGGAGCGGACATCGAGGGCTTTTCCTGATGACGACGAGTTAGTTCGTCTTGTTGATCGCGTTCGATTGCGTCGGAGCCGGTGCGCCTTGCGTCATGGCTGCCGTCTTGCACTCGTCGGCGAGACGCGAGCTGTCCTTGTCCGAGAACAGCATGGCCTTCGTCGGGATCACGACGAGATCCATGCCGCTTGCGGCGTCGTGGAAGCGGTCCGCGCCCGTGGTCGTGGATTGACGGGGCAGATTGTAGTTCTTGTTCGCCCAGTGAACCGTGACGATCTGGTCACGCTTCATGTCGCCCTTCAGGTCGAATGACAGGCCTTCGTTGCACGACCATTTTTCCGCGCCTTCCGGGATCGGATCGACCTTCGCTTCCTTCGCGGGATTTTCTTTGCGCTTGATCAGGCGGCGCGGCTGCGGGCGTTTTGCAACCGCCTTCTTGGCAGCCGGCTTCGCGGTGGTCGCCGTTTCCGCGGCGGCGTCAGTCGCGACGGTCAGCATCGTCGTGGACAGGGCGCCAATCACGGCGGCGATCATCAGCTTCTTCATGGAGAAAACCTTTCTATCTAATTTCAGTTGAACGGTACGCGGTCTACCGGTCCTGGCGGCCGCGGGGTTGAACTGCACGCGCCTTGAAAGCGCACAGCGACCGCTATTTTCTCCTATTTAGCGGCACGTACTTTAAATTCTCGGGGCCCGTGTAATTCGCACTGGGGCGGATGATCTTGTTGTCGATACGCTGCTCGATGATGTGCGCGCTCCACCCCGCCGTGCGCGCGATCACGAAGAGCGGCGTAAACATGGCCGTTGGCACGCCCATCATG